>ONFE01000013.1 GCA_900316985.1 uncultured Prevotellaceae bacterium | reverse complement strand
GCAAGCAACTCCCATGCTGCCCCTCGACTTGCATGTGTTAAGCCTGTAGCTAGCGTTCATCCTGAGCCAGGATCAAACTCTCCATTGTAAAATTCCTATTAATGGAACCATAGACCGTCCCCCAAGGGGCGGACATGGCCAGTTCTCGTTGTCTGTCACAGGACCATCCGTATAGTAAAGTTGAATCAAACGGTTCGTTTACCCAAGCACATCTATTAATATAAATGCGCCTGCTTCTTGTACTACTACTTCTCTGTCTCTTTATGTAATTTCTTATCAAAGATCGCTTTCTGTTATGAGAGAGTCACAACAACAAACCCAATTACTTGGGTCAGTGGTATTACTTCATCTCAAATGCTCTTATTTGGTGTTATCCTTAAAAGCGAGTGCAAAGGTACAACAATTTTCCGAACCGCCAAAACTTTTTCGAAGTTTTTTCTTAAAAAATTATCGAAATCGTTTACAGTAAATCATCTTTAGCAACTCCACACCTTATTATTATATTATATCATTAGATTAAAAAGGCTCCCATTTCTTAAACAAAGAGAATGAAAAAAACACATGACGAAAGACCCTAAAGCTTGTTTTTCACGACCTAATGAACATTTTTATGATAATGTTCTTCGCTAAATCAAAAAATTGCATTAACTTTGCAGCATGAAGGTATCACAATTCTTCGGAAAGTTCCTCAGCAAATACCTCTGGGGTAACTTGTTGGCGATGATGCTTCTCTTGGCTGCCGTTTGTTTTGCAGTCAAGTATGGTATTGACGTCTATACGCATCATGGCGAAAAAATCACAGTTCCCAACGTTGTTCACAAGTCATATGCTGATGCAGAACATATTCTGGAAAGCCTTGGACTTGAGGTGGAAATCAGCGATACAGGATATGTTAAGACCCTCCCCCCCGATTGCATTTTGGAACAATCTGTAAAAGCGGGAAGCATCGTGAAGTCGGGACGAATCATCTATCTGGTAATCAACGCATCGAGTACACCGACGATTGCCATTCCTGATGTGATTGACAATAGTTCCTATCGTGAAGCCAGGGCCAAATTGATAGCCATGGGGTTCAAGGTGAGCGAACCACAAATGGTACCAGGAGAAAAAGACTGGGTATACGGCATCAAAGTACGCGGAAAGAACGTGATTAACGGCCAGCGTGTGTCTGTTGAAGACATTTTAACCCTCCAGGTGGGTGATGGTATGATTGATGCTGCTGACTCGGTGGCTTTCGCCGACCCCGTATATGAAGAGGAAGAGGATGTCTTTGAAGAGATTGTTGAGGAACCTGCTGCGGAAGAAGCAGAAAGCAAATCCACTGCTGATCCTGCACAACCAACTACTCCCGCAAAGCCTGCCACTCCTGCTACCCCAGCCACACCAGAGAAAGATGAATTTGAGGTGGTGACTGGTCCATGAACTGACCATAGTGAAAATCACATTAATCTCAATGACTGATGGACGGCGAAATCAATGAGATAGAAGAGCAGGAACTCTATGAGCGCTTGCGTATAGAGGTGGATGCTGGTCAGGTACCTTTGCGTGTTGACAAGTATCTTGTTGAACATATGCCCCATCAGAGCCGCAACCGTATCCAAACGGTAGCCGATGCAGGAATGCTTTTTGTGAATGACCGTCCGGTGAAAAGCAATTATAAGGTTCGCCCTGGCGACATCATTTCCATGATGATTGACCATGCCCCTTACGACGACAAGATTGAGCCCGAAGAAATTCCGCTTGAAGTTGTATATGAAGATGATCAGTTGTTGGTAATCAACAAGCCAGCAGGTATGGTTGTCCATCCAGGCTGCGGCAATTACCACGGAACACTTGTCAATGCGATAGCCTGGCACCTACGAAACAACCCAGCCTACGATCCCAATGACCCGGAAGTAGGACTCGTACACAGAATCGACAAAGACACCAGCGGTCTTTTGGTGGCTGCCAAGACACCGATGGCCAAGACCGATTTGGCAGCTCAGTTCTTCAAACATGAGACCCACCGTTCATATAACGCTTTGGTATGGGCTAACTTTGCTGAGGATGAAGGTAGTATTGAAGGCAATATTGCCCGAGATCCCCGCGACCGCTTGCGTATGTCTGTGTTTCCGCCAGATTCCGAAATCGGCAAGCCCGCTATCACCCATTGGCGCGTATTGGAGCGTTTCGGATACACCACGTTGGTGGAATGTGTTCTGGAAACCGGGCGTACTCATCAAATCCGTGCTCACATGAAGCACATCGGACATCCGCTGTTCAATGACGACCGCTATGGAGGCGACCAGATTCTGCGTGGTGAACGGTCGGCCTCATACAAGGCCTTCATACAAAACTGTTTCAGTCTTTGTCCCCGTCAGGCCTTACATGCCAAAACACTCGGCTTTATCCACCCTGTGACTAAGCAACAAATGGATTTCAACAGCGAATGGCCTTCCGACCTAATGTCAGTTATAGAGAAATGGCGTGCCTTTATCAAGGGTACGACCCGCGATACATTTGAAATATAAAGAACAAATAAAGATATGAAGAATTTGAAAAGAAACATTGCCATTGTCTGTGGTGGTGACTCATCGGAGCACGACGTTTCGTTGCGCTCCGCACAAGGACTTTACTCCTTTTTCGACAAGGAGCGTTACAATGTTTATCTCGTTGATGTGAAAGGTATGGACTGGCACGTCAATCTTCACGACGGAACCACGGCTCCTATTGACCGTAATGATTTCTCTTTTCAGGAGGACGGCAAACTGGTCATGTTTGACTATGCCTATATTACCATCCATGGCACACCGGGTGAGAATGGTATTATGCAAGGCTATTTCGAGTTGATTCATCTCCCTTACAGCACCAGTGGCGTGTTGGTGGAAGCCATGACCTTCGATAAGTTTGTGCTGAACAACTACCTGAGAGGCTTCGGCGTTTCTGTAGCAGAGAGTTTGTTGATTCGCAAAGGTTACGAAGAACTTGTCAGCGATGATGAAATAGAGGAAAAGATTGGTATGCCCTGCTTCGTGAAGCCCGCAGCAGATGGAAGCAGTTTTGGAGTTACAAAAGTAAAGAACAAGGATCAGCTGGCTCCTGCCATCCGTAAGGCAATGATGGAGAGTGACGACGTGATGGTGGAGAGTTTCCTCGAAGGAACAGAAATCACTGTCGGCTGCTATAAGACAAAAGAAAAGACTGTGGTGTTCCCCATCACGGAGGTAGTCACCAAGAATGAATTCTTTGATTACGATGCCAAGTATAATGGTCAGGTAGAGGAAATCACGCCAGCCCGCATCCCTGAGGAGACGGCCGAGCGTGCACGCCAGCTTACATCTTTCATTTATGACATTCTTCATTGTAACGGTATTATCCGCATCGACTACATCATTTCAAAAGATCAGAAGATATCCATGCTTGAAATCAATACGACGCCGGGAATGACCGCCACAAGTTTTATTCCCCAGCAAGTACGCGCTGCTGGTCTTGACATCAAGGATGTACTGACTGAAATCGTTGAGAATCAATTTGTATAAAAATGTATAAGGAGGAACTAAAACAATTTGACGAAATCAGGCCGTACGAACCGGAAGAGATGCAGCAGGCTTTCGAAGACCTGCTCAACGACCGACAGTTTGCTTTGGTACTCAAGGGCTTTGTCCCTTGGTTACCAAAAGGATTGCGCAATGGCTTGCTTCGATTGGCTTTCAAAGGTGTAAAGACCCCTCTGGATTTCCAGAAGCGGTTTATGAAACGCATCGTAAGCTACATCATTAAGCGCAAGACTAACGGAGCAACTTTTGACGAAAAAGAATTGCCGCGTGACAAATCATTGCGTTATACCTTCGTGAGCAACCACCGTGATATCGTACTCGATTCAGCGTTCCTGGATCTTTTTCTTGTCGATGCAGGCTATCCCACCACAGTGGAGATAGGCATCGGTGACAACCTGCTCATCTACCCATGGATAAAGCGCCTGGTACGAATGAACAAGGCTTTCACTGTTCGAAGGGGATTAACCCCCAAAGAAATGCTTCGCTCCAGTCAATTGATGAGCCGATACATCCATTTTGCAGTCAACGAGAAAAAGGAAAACATCTGGATAGCACAACGCGAAGGACGGGCTAAAGACAGCGACGACCGCACACAGGATTCTGTCTTGAAAATGCTTGCCATGGGAGGAGATTTGCAGGAGTTGAACATTGTCCCGCTGACTATCAGCTATGAATTCGATCCTTGTGACTATCTCAAAGCGCAGGAGTTTCAGCAGAAACGCGATGATGCCAAATTCAAAAAGAGCCGTCAGGATGACCTTGACAACATGAAGACGGGCATCTTCGGCTATAAAGGACGTGTACACTACCACTGTGCTCCCCCTATCAACACCTGGATAGACGAACTCAAGGATTTGCCAAAGAAGGACTTCTTCAACCAGCTCAGCGAGCGAATCGATCATGAGATTCACGCCAATTACCGTCTTTTTCCTTGCAATTATATAGCCTTGGATGAACTTGAGGGAACAAAAAGATACACTTCTGAATATTCGGATGCTGATATCAAGCGCTTCAATGATTATCTGGAAGGACAACTGGCCAAGATTAATTTGCCAAACAAAGATGAAGCATTCCTCCGTGAGCGGATGTTGACGATGTATGCCAATCCCCTGCGCAACTATCTGAATACAAAAAAATGAATGTCACCCATACCATAAATAACAGAAGTAGACTAAAAGCCGTCATCCTTTCAGCCTTTGGCTTCTTGTCAATGGCTCTATCTTCTTGTAACCAAGAATCCTATGAATCCGGTGACGGAGAGTACTCTCTCATGAAGGCTGAGTTTGTGGATGCGCATACAAACGGGGAATCCAAGCTGGTGAATGTGATGACCGACGACGGTGATTCCCTCATCCTGACCAAACCCATGGAGTATAAGTGGGCGACGACAGCCGATTCCACTTACCGTGCCCTTTTATATTATAATAAGGTGGGTGATAAGGCAGAACCCATAGCGATTTCCAGCATTCCTACTCCAGCCATCCACATCACTTCAGAATTAAAGGAAGAAGCGAAAACGGATCCAGTGAAGTTTGTCTCCAGTTGGAAAAGCCGTAACCGGCGTTACCTGAATCTGGGACTCATCTTACTTACAGGTTCAGCGGATAAGGACATCACACAAAAAATAGGTTTGCTCTGCGACTCCATTGTGACGACGGATAGCGGGCAACAGCAGGTTTATCTCCGCCTCTATCATGATCAGGGTGGCGTTCCCGAATATTACAGTATGGAGGGGTATGTAAGCATCAAAGTTTCCCGGCTCCCTTGTAAACTAAATGATGGCGACATCGTTCATGTCGCCATCAATACCTATGACGGAATGATTACCCGTCAGTTTGAATATTAAAGGTCTATTTAAAGACTTTCCAGCATCCGCTTGATAACCACCGAAGCGGAAATCTCACGGTTGGCTGCCTCTGGAATGACCAGTGAATTCTGGCTTTCAATCACATCGTCGGTCACGATAAGACCACGGCGTACAGGCAGACAATGCATGAATTTGCCGTTGTTGGTCCAACTCATGTGTTCTGCATCTACCGTCCAAGACATATCCTTCGATATAATCTTACCATAGTCGGCAGGATTAGTCACACCGGGACAACTCCAGTTTTTGGCATAGATAAAATCAGCACCTTCAAAAGCCTCACGCTGGTTGTAGGTCACCTTCGCATTGCCTATAAATTTCGGATCCAACTCATACCCTTCAGGCTGTGTAATCCAGAGGTCAACATCCTCCGCAGCATTCATCCACTGGGCAAAGGAATTGGGAACGGCCTGCGGCAACGCACGACAATGGGGAGCCCAGGTGAGAACAACTTTCGGACGTTCTACGGTCTTATGCTCTTCAATGGTAATCAGGTCCGCAAAAGCCTGAAGCGGATGCACCGTAGCCGTCTCCATGGCGAATACGGGACGTCCACTGTATTTAATGAACTGATTCACGATGGTTTCCGCATAATCATATTCGCGGTCAGTAAGTCCGGCAAAGGAACGTACACCTATGAGGTCACAATAGCAGCCCATCACCGGAATGGCTTCCAGCAGATGCTCACTCTTGTCACCATCCATGATGACACCACGCTCGGTCTCCAGCTTCCAAGCTCCGGCATTCACGTCAAGTACGATGACGTTCATGCCCAGATTCATGGCAGCCTTTTGGGTACTGAGTCGTGTGCGCAGGCTGTTATTGAAAAAGATCATCATCAGCGTCTTGTTCTTTCCCAGATGCTGATATTTGAATCGTTCTTGCTTAATCTCTTGTGCTTCGGCCAGCGCTTTGTCCAGGGGGCCGATATCCTCAACGTTTATAAATGTTCTCATATTTTACAATTTATCAAATAGTCCAATGCTTAAACGGGGCGAATCTGTCCGTTACCTTCAATCAGCCATTTATAAGTACACATTTCTTCAAGAGCCATGGGACCTCGGGGACCCAACTTTTGCGTGGAAATGCCAATCTCGGCACCCAATCCAAACTGAGCACCGTCGGTGAAACTCGTAGGAACATTTACATAGACGCAGGCTGCATCAACCTCCGTTTGGAAACGGCGGGCATTCTCCGCATTATCGGTGATAATGCTCTCACTATGTCCACTGCCGAACTGGTCAATATGGCGCAGCGCCTCATCCATGGTAGAAACGGTCTTCACGGCCATCTTATAATCCATGAATTCCGTGCCGAAACTCTCCACCGTGGCCTTCTGCAACAAGTTCTCTGGATAGGAACCACGCAGTGACTCATAGGCTTTCTCATCGGCATATAAAACGACATCCTTTTCAGCCAACAGTTTACAGAGTTCCGGCAAATCCTTCAACCGCTTCTCATGAATGATCAGGCAGTCAAGTGCATTGCATACCGAGACACGGCGTGTCTTTGCATTATGAATAACAGGAACGCCTATCTCCAAAGAGCCGAATTCATCAAAATAAGTGTTCACCACACCGGCACCAGTCTCAATAACCGGCACTTTGGCGGTGTCGCGCACAAACTGAATCAGTTTCTTTCCTCCACGGGGAATACACACATCAATATAACCTACGGCATTGAGCATCTCGCCGGTGGCTTCGTGGGTAGCAGGCAGCAATTCTACAACTGCGGGGTTCACGCCTTCTTGCTCCAGCACCTGATGAATAAGCTTGATGATAGCCCTGTTGGAATCATCGGCATCCTTACCGCCCTTCAACACGCAGGCATTGCCGCTTTTAAAACAGAGGGAGAACACATCGAATGAGACATTTGGACGTGCCTCATAAATCACGCCAATCACACCGAAAGGAACTGAAACGCGTGTCAGGACCAGCCCGTTTTCCAGCACTTTGTGCTTCTGCACCTTGCCTAAAGGATTGTCCAATGTTGCCACATGGCGCATATCCGAAGCTATACCCTCCAATCGCTTGTCAGTCAATTGGAGACGGTCATAAAGCGGATTACCCTTGTCCATTCGGCTCAGGTCTTTTTTGTTCTCTTCCAGCAATTCGCCCTTCTGTTTGATTATAGCGTCGGCTACAGCCTGCAGAATTTCATTCTTCCTGTCATCGCTGATAAGCGCCAACTCCTTACTGGCAGCCTTCACCTTCTTAAAAACATCTTCTAATACCATAATTATATTGTGGATAAATATTTGTGCAAAGATACTCTTTTCTTACGAATTATCCAAAAACGTTCCGTTTTTCTTTACTTTTTGTTGAATGAAAAAGGCGATTCGTTGATTTTATTAGTATATTTTAGAAAAACCCTTTATCTTTGTCGAGAAATATTCAAGACAAGAAATATATTAGTAACTGACAATAATAGCTTATGAAGAAAGTATTGATTTTTTTGTTGTTAGCACTGACCACTATAACGGTTAGCGCTGGCAATTACGATTATCTGGTCATTCTGGACAACAATTCCAATGCCACCTCATTTGCCAGCAATGGACTGACATTGAGTTATTCAGGGACAACACTTACCGTAACAACGGCCTCTGGAAGTTCTTCTACCTTCGATACGAAACTGCTTTCGAAGATGTATTTCAGCAGTACGACGACAGGAATCGCCGCCATCAATGCTGAAGTTGACGGTGAGTCCGTACACGTGTTTGACATAAGCGGGCGTCCTCGTGGTACCTTCAATTCTGTTGCTGAAGCCATCGGCAAATTACCTAAGGGCGTCTATGTGATGAAAGGCGATCAGAAAACCATTAAAATGACCGTAAAATGAAAAAAATATCAGCAATCCTAGCTGTGGCACTTTTCTCCATAGGTGCAACAGCACAGACACTTGACTTAAAAATGTCGGGCGTCACCTATCGTTTCAATGCTGCTGACTTCGGCGATATGACTTATGGTGATAATGGCACCACGCTGACCGTCAATGAAAAGACATTCACCGTGGACGGAAAAAACATCACTATCGACACTGAAGGAACGCCCTTGGACGATCATTCAGTAGAAGTAACATATGACGGACTATCGGCAAGTGTCATTGCATCCGGTGATTTGATAGACAGCCTGACGGTTTCCATCGAAAATGCGAAGGTGAACATCAAGCAGAATGAGGACGTGGCCCAAGAGATTACCTATTCACTTTCCGGCAGTTCCACGGACGGTCAATTCTATATGACTGGTTTCTACAAAGCCACCGTGGAATTGAACGGCCTCAACCTGACCAACACCAGCGGTGCCCCTATTTACATTAATGACGGTAAGCGCATCGACTTCAGTGTGAAGAAAGGAACAGAAAACACCCTCACGGATGCTTCCTCCAGCAAAGACAAAGGCTGTCTCTACTGTAAGGGACATCTGGAAATGAAAGGGAAAGGGACACTCACGATCTATGCCTATGGCTCGAAAGCCCACGGCATTAAAACAGGTGAATATTTTGAGATGAAAAACTGCACTGTGAACATTCTCGCGGCTACTAAAGACGGTCTCAACTGCAATCAGTATTTCACGATGGAGAGTGGCACGCTCAACATTTCAGGCACAGGCGACGATGGCATTCAGGTCAGTTATGAATACGACGATGACGATGAAACCATCATTTCTTCCGATGAGGAGAACACAGGCACGTTTACATTGACAGGCGGAACCATCAATGTTAGTGTTACAGCTACTGCTGCCAAGGCTATCAAGGCTGATAACGCCGTCGTCATCACAGACGGCACCATTATTGCCACAACAAGCGGCGACGGAGAATGGGACACCGATGAACAGAAGACGAAAGCATCGAGTTGCATCAGTGCCGACGGCAACATGACAGTAGATGGTGGTACACTGACACTCACCAGTACAGGAAGTGGTGGCAAAGGCATCAATGTAGATGAAACCCTGACCATCAACGGCGGCACGATTAACGTAACCACTGAAGGCCAGGCCTGTGTCTATAGCAATGGCACCCTGACCAATGGCTACACAGGAGATCTTGAAAGAATTGACAGTGAATACAAGTCATCACCCAAGGGAATCAAGGCGGGAACCAAAACGGAAAAAACATCATCTGCCAAGGCTGACGCTGCAGGTGCTGGATGGCCTGGGGGTCCCGGTGGTCCTGGTGGACCTGGTGGCGACAGTTCCAACTATACTTATTCCGGTGGTATCGTCATTACAGGCGGAACGATTACCGTGAAGACATCCGGAAATGGCGGCGAGGGTATTGAGAGCAAGAATACCATGGATATCTCTGGAGGCGAGATTGCCGTCGAAGCCTACGACGATGCACTCAATTCAGCACAGGATTTCACAGTTAGCGGCGGTACGATCTATGGATGGGCCAAGAACAACGACGGCATGGATGCCAATGGAAATATGTATATTAAGGGAGGTGTGGTCTATGCCATCGGTGCTTCTGGCGCAGAAAAGGCAATAGATGCAAATACAGAGGAGCAGAAAAAACTCTACATTACTGGCGGTACGGTCATCGCGATAGGCGGATTGGAAAACGGAGCCAGTGTCAGCACGAAAAAGTCCACGCTATCATCTTGGAACAAGAACACTTGGTATAAAGCCACTTTAGGTTCCGAGACCTATTACTTCAAAACACCATCAAGTGGAGGTTCGGGTATTACGGTTTGCGGTTCAGACAGTCCCTCCATATCAACGGGTTCCCCATCATCAGGTACAAGTTATTGCAACGGCGTGCTCTACTATTAAGAAAAAGAAAGCCCTTCCGAATGGAAGGGTTTTTCTTATACTTGAAACTCTGTATGCGGCGTATCCTCAGGATGCTCCACCAGTTGTATCAGGATGTCATCCCGCTCACCATTGGCGATGATGACACGTATACCGGCTTGCTGAATCCTGCTGGCTGTGGTGTATTTTGAATGCATTCCACCACGGCCGAAAGCGCTCTTCTCGGGTTGTATATACTGAGAGAGGTCGGTACCCGGTTCTACACGGCTGATCAGTACCGAATCCGGTTCATCTGGATTTCCTGTATAAATGCCGTCGATATTGCTCAGGAGGATGAGCGTGTCGGCCTGCATCATGCGGGCGATGAGTCCTGAAAGTTCATCATTATCCGTGAACATCAGCTCGGTCACACTCACGGTATCGTTCTCATTCACGATGGGAATCACATCGTTCTCGAGCATCACGGTCATGCAGGCTTTCTGATTCTCGTACTGCTCACCGGGCTCAAAGTTCTCCTTCATGGTGAGTACCTGTCCCACATGCATACCGTATTCACGGAAGAGGTCGTAGTAAAGACCGATAAGTTTGGCTTGTCCTAAGGCCGAAAACAACTGGCGCTGTTCCACGGAGTCAAGGTCATGGTCCACCTTCAGTTCACCACGTCCACTGGCCATGGCACCGGAAGAAACCAATATCACCTCAATCCCGTTTTTCCGCAATTCGGCTATCTGGTCAACCAAAGCCGAAACACGCGTCATGTCGAGTTTCCCGTCTTTACGGGTCAGCACGTTGGATCCTACCTTTACTACTATTCTTTTCATCTTTCTATTTGTTATTGTCTTTATTGCGGATTTCCACTCGGCGAATCTTTCCGCTGATGGTCTTAGGTAATTCATCCACAAACTCCACGATGCGGGGATACTTATAAGGGGCAGTCTCGCGCTTCACGTGGTTCTGGAGTTCCTTCACCAGTTCATCGCCAGCCTTGTCTTTCCATTCCTTGCCAAGCACCACGGTGGCTTTCACCACCATACCGCGGATATCATCGGGTACACCTGTGATGGCGCACTCCACCACGGCCGGATGGGTCATCAGCGCACTCTCCACCTCGAACGGACCGATACGGTAGCCTGAAGACTTGATCACATCATCAATACGGCCTTCAAACCAATAATAGCCATCCTCATCGCGCCAGGCTACGTCGCCGGTATGATAGACTCCATTGTTCCAAGCTTTCTCTGTCA
The DNA here is from genome assembly GCA_900316985.1 of uncultured Prevotellaceae bacterium. Lineage (GTDB taxonomy): Bacteria > Bacteroidota > Bacteroidia > Bacteroidales > Bacteroidaceae > Prevotella. Next base: position 94,856 of record ONFE01000013.1, on the reverse strand, counting down.
GCTCTTCGTCACGGTAGTAACCTTTGAACAATCCCACGGGCTTCTTATCAGGTGTGGCATAAACCACAATCTCACCTTTCTCACCGTCCTCACAGAGTGTGCCGTCGGTCTTCACCAGTCCTATTTTGTACTGGGCGTTGGGCATACCCATCGAACCGGGTTTTGCTTTCATCCATGGCATCGTACCGAGTGTCATCGTGGTCTCCGTCTGTCCGAAGCCTTCGTAAATGGTCAGGCCGGTCAGTTGCTTGAAATGGTCGAAGACGGCTGGATTCAGAGCCTCACCGGCCGTGCAGCAGTATTCCAATGACGACAAATCATATTTCGAGAAGTCCTCACGAATCATGAAACGGTAGATGGTGGGAGGCGCACAGAACGAGGTCACATGATATTTGGACATCTGGCGCAACATCGTATCGGCATTGAATTTCTCGTGGTCGAATACAAATACGGTAGCACCGGCAAACCACTGACCGTAGAACTTACCCCATACGGCCTTGCCCCAACCCGTATCAGCCACGGTGAGATGGAGCGAACCTTCATGGAGATTATGCCAGAACACACCTGTGGTCAGGTGCCCCATGGCATAGAGATAGTCGTGGGCCACCATTTTCGGTTCTCCGCTGGTACCGCTGGTGAAATACATCAGCATGGTATCGTCGTTGTCATTGATATGTTCGGGACGCTGGAACTTCGGTGTCTTTTTCCATTCATTCTCCCAGTCGTGGAAGCCTTCGGGTACGGGATGGCTCTTGCCCTGAGCTGCTTCATTCACAGCCACCAGGGTTTTCACGGTCGGGCATTCAGGCATAGCGGCCTGCACCTGCTTGCAGACATATTCATCATCCACACAGATGATGGCCGTAATATCGGCACGAGTGCAGCGATATACGATGTCGTGCTTGGTCAGCATGTGCGTGGCAGGAATCACCACGGCTCCCAGTTTACACAGGGCAAGCATACACAGCCACCATTCATAGCGGCGTTTCAGGATAAGCATCACGGGGTCTCCCTTTTGGATACCCAGCGACTGCAGGTAACTGGCAGCCTGGTCGGTCTGCTCTTTCAGTTGTGCGAAGGTGGTGCGTATCTCTGCCCCCTCGTCATTAGTCCAGAGCAGGGCCAGTTTCTCCGGTGCTTCCTTAGCCCACTCGTCCATCACGTCGTAGGCAAAATTGAAATGCTCCGGAATGATAAACTCCAGGTTCTTATTGTAATCCTCCACCGAGGAAAAGGATGTCTGCTTTAAAAATCTTTCTACCATGGTATCTTTTTCGTTTTTTATTCTACCGTGAATGCCAGGAATCTCACAGGCTTGTCACCCTTGGCCAGCATACCGTGGGGCTTCGAAGAGTCAAAATAGATGCTATCGCCTTCCTCAAGAATGATGGTCTTGCCGTTGATATAGAGTTCCATCGTGCCTTCAAGCACCATATTGAACTCCTGTCCTGGGTGTGTGTTCTTGTAAACGGTATGTACATTAGGTTTGGGTTCAACGGTGACGATGAACACCTCGGCCTTGCGGTTGGCAAAGCCACTGGCCAGACTCTGGTACTTGTAGGCTTTGGTACGCTCCACGGAAAGCCCCTGCCCCTTGCGGGTTACAAAGTAACTGCGCATATGCGGCTCTTCGGCAAACATCAGCGCATCAGCCGAAACACCGTACTTCTTGGCAATCTTCATCAGATTGGAGATAGTGATATCCACTTCTCCGCTCTCAATCTTCATATACTTCTCCAACGGAATGCCACATGTCTCTGCTACTTCCTCTGCGGGAATGTCGAGCACGTCGCGTAAGCCTTTCAGGCGCTCGCCAATTTGTTTGATTGCTTCTTCCATATATTTTTTAATTACAGGTTTCAAATTTAAGTTTCAGGTATCCACCAACACCCATCACCTATCACCCATCACCCCCAAAAGGTATCACCGGCGATCCACCATCTTGCAGTTGGCATATTTGGCTTTCGGGAACTGGAAAATCTCATCGCTGATATTGCCAGCCTTGAAGTTGGCGAAGGTAATCTTGGCCCAAAAGAGACTGAGGATCTTGATTTTCAGCTCTTTGGGATAGTAGGTACCAGGTGCTATCAGGACGCGCACTTGCTTCATCTTCGTGTTCTTGGCATCCGGCTTGGCCTTGAGTTCTACAAGGTAGTCATTGCCTTCCTTTGAGATATGATAGTTGAACTCATCAGGATAGAACTTGAACTTCTGTAGCAGTTGGTCGTCTTTGTTCACCTTCGGGTCGTGAATCTCCACGATATTCTTGTTCGTCTTCAGTTTGTAGAGCAGTTTACCGTCGTTCCACTGAATCGTGTTCCCGTGGATAGACTTGGCCATGTCGCCTTTATACCAGCCTGAACCTTCTTCATGATAGACACCGAGGATACTGATTTTATAGGTGAAAGCCACGCCGTCCTTGCCAAAAAAGTGATTGTACGCTTTTTGGAATATCTGTTTGGCCTGGCGGGAATTGGAGTTTTCTTGGGCAAACGAATTGGCAGGTGACAAATGACAAGTGACAAGTACAAGAAGCACCTTCACAACCCACTTGTTCCACATTTCCATACGTATGATATTTCTCATTTTCTCAATATCCCATTCTTTCATTTTCTCAACTACCTCGTCCCAGCCTTCAGTCCGCGGATAACAGCAGAGGTGAATCCGGCATGCTCCATTTCGTTAAGACCTTTGATGGTAACACCCCAGGGCGTCGTCACCATATCAATGGCAGCCTCAGGATGAAGACCTGTGGCCTCAAGCAGTTTCACGGCTCCTTCCACGGTCTGCATCACAATCCGTTTGGCATCGTCGGCCTTAAAGCCCAGTTCTACACCACCCTCAGCGGCAGCACGGATATAGCGCATGGCATAGGCAATTCCGCAAGAGGCCAGGGTTGTACCTGCACCCAGATGCTGTTCATCTGTTATCAATGTCTCGCCCATCTCGTCGAAAAGGTCGATGATCTTGGCGGTCTCTTCAGTCGTGGCATCTACTGGCACGATAAAGGTCATTGACGACAACTGGGCGATGGCAATATTCGGTATGACCAGGAAGAAAGGAATAGGAGCCCCCATCCATTCTTTGATCTTGGCCGACGGCACACCGGCAGCCACCACGACGAGTAACTGCTTCTCGTAGTCCATCGCATCCTTGATACCTTTCAAGACGGGCTCTACCAGCCAGGGTTTCACAAACACCATCACCACATCAGCACCCACCACGGCTGCCGCATTATCGGAAGTGACGCTCGTGCCCATCTGGGCAAACTCTTGGAGCACTTTCTCTGAAGGATCACTCACGGTAATATCCTGAGCCTTCTCTTGTCCGGTGGCTATCAGTCCTTTCACGGTGCTTCCGCCCATGGCTCCCGCACCAATCACTGCTATCTTCATAACTATGTTTTTAGTTTGTGAGTTGATGAGATTTCTCATTCTCTCATTTCCTCAATTTCTCATTTTCAAAGCGCTTTCTTCAGTCTTTCAATGAAATCATCCACATCATCCTTGGTCAGGCAGAGCGGTGGCAACAGGCGCAGGATGTTCGTACCTGCACAACCCGTAAAGCAATGCTGCTCGTAAACCAGACGTCCACGTACCTCCTTGTGGGGAACAGCCAGATCAACACCAATCATCAAACCACGACCGCGCACTTCCTGAATGACGGGATAATCCTTTTGCAGCCCTTTCAGCTGCTCCATAAGATATTCACCCACCAGATGGGCGTTCTCCACCAGTCCTTCCTTTTCAAAGATATCAAGTACGGCCAAAGCAGCAGCACATGCCAGATGATTACCGCCGAAGGTGGTACCCAACTGTCCATAGACAGGTTTGAATTCAGGAGAAATCAGCACGGCGCCCATCGGGAAACCGTTGGCAATGCCTTTTGCAACGGTGATGATATCAGGACGGATACCGAGCCACTGATGAGCGAAGAACTTTCCGCTACGGCCATAGCCGCACTGGATTTCATCGCAAATCAGGATAGTGCCGTATTTCTTGCAGGCAGCAGCCAGTCCTTGGGCAAATTCCTCAGTAGCCATCTTGATGCCGCCCACGCCCTGGATGCATTCCAGGATGACGGCACACACATCACCTTTCGCCAGTTCAGCCTCCCAGGCGGGAAGGTCATTCATCGGCAGATAAGTAACGTGGTTGTTGGCATTGATGGGCGCAATAATCTTGGGATTGTTGGTCACCTCCACGGCAAGACTTGTTCTTCCGTGGAAAGCCTTTTCAGCAGAGAGCACGCGGGTACGCCCGTTCGTAAACGAAGCAAGTTTCAGCGCATTCTCGTTTGCCTCAGCTCCGCTATTGATCAGAAACAACTGATAGTCATCATAGCCGCTGATACGGCCCAGACGCTCTGCCAGTTGCACCTGCAAGTCGTTCTTCACCGAGTTGGAATAGAAACCGAGCTTGTTCAGTTGCTCGCTTACCTTCTCCACATAATGGGGATGGGCATGGCCCACGCTGATGACGGCATGGCCGCCATAGAGGTCCAGATATTCCTGACCTTTGTCATCCCAGACCTTACATCCTTGGCCCTTCACGATGTTCACATCGAACAGGGGATATACGTCAAATAGTATCATCTTTCTGTCAATTTCTTCAATACGGCTGCAAAATTACTTATAATTTCTGACATTCTGCTACGATTTAGACGAAAATCGTAAATTAAACTCTTGATTTTTGTTAATAATGAGGTCGCCCTTACGACCCCATAGTTATTTATCTAACTATCAGAGTTCATTTCATTTATAAGGGATATGTAATGGGTTCTGTTAAAAAGTCTAAAAAATCAAGATGCAAATAACCAAGATAATTGTAGAATTTATATTTTTGCATATAATGTATATACCCCAAATGGGATGCTTTTTATAAGCTGTAAAGAAAATTCGGAAACTATTAACAAGTGACAATATGAAATGCATCAGAATACTAATAGTTCTCATGGCCATCATGTTTGGTCAGGGAGTTATGTTTGCTCAGGAAGGAGGGCAAACAGAAGATACACATGCCCACTCGGAAAGCCATAAGTGGAAAGGTATCGATGTGAATAATACAGTGATTGGCAATGATGATTATGCTCCTAATCCCGGTTCCTATAAAAATTATACTCCTTATATAGATAAGTACCCCTTTAATAAAGGAAAGACCATTTTTCTGTATAATGTAGGTACAGGAAAATTTCTTATTGAAGGTGGTAACTTTGGAATGGAAGGCAGGCTCTTCCATGAAGACTTTGGGCGCCCTTTGTATTTGTTCTCTGATGGATACATATTAAGTGGTATTAAAGAGAAAGTTGATGATAAGAGTACTAAGTTTATATTTGGTTGTAATGTCCCGGGAGTATTTCATTCACAATCAAACTGGACTAATTGGAATCAATACAGTTTTACTATTATGATGGACGCTGATTTATCCAGACGCTCTAAAGGATGGCAGTTCCAACGGGTGCCAGGTGAAACAGGCGACACCTACACTTACTACATGTATGAAGAAAAGAGAGTTAATAATAAAGATGTTCAATATTATCTCGGTGCTGCATGGGGTGAATGTCATGCTCCTGCTTGGAAGGGCGATGATCAACTTGTGTATATGGATGATGATCGCGCTACTTGGACAACCTACAACCCGCAAAATGACACAAGTAAAAAGAATGTAAATGGCGAAGAAATCGCCTTGAATGAACTATACCAATGGCGTGTTGTATCGAAAGAGCAGTTCTATGAAGTGCTTAGTGAAGAGGTGACAGGACTGAATCCTAGTGTCTCTGCATTAATACTCGACCGTGACTTTACACGTAATGCCAATGACTTCGACACAAACTGGGTGATGGAGGAAAAAGCAGACGCTGATTATACTCAGAAAGGAAGATGGGGTTATACTTCCGGTAGATATCTTAATAATGCTGAACAGAATGGCGCGACCTATCCCACTGACGCCTGGAACAAACCAATACGACTGAAAAACGTCTTTGATGGAGATCTTGCTTATGGCTGGGAGAATGCAAAATACGGCTTTTTGACCTTTGAGGGAGTAGGTAGAACTTACACTGAGTTTGAAGTGCCTCGACCTGGGTGGTACATGGTACAATGTTATGGTTTCATACAAAGCGATAACAATGATGCCTATATTTTTGCCAAAGTGAAGGATAGCACAATTGATGGCATTGAAGGCGGCGAATCGAAAAATAATTTGGTAAGAGTGCCCTCTGGCACATTTAAGAGCAAAAATGCAAAAGCAAACTGTCTTGAAGTAGGTAAAGTCCTTACAAGACCCGACATGGGTAAGGAGTCGTATAAGAACACTGTGTGGATTCTGGTAACTGAAGAGCAGTTCCCTGCTAATGGACCAAAGCCTATGCTGCAGGTAGGTGTAGGTAAGGACTCTGCGACCAAGAGCACTAATTATAAGAATAATGGCAACACAAAATGCTACTACGACACCGACTGGGTATGTGTAGATGACTTCCGTGCTTCATATTTAGGACTGGGGCCCTGTTTCTTCTATGAGGAAGAGGAAAATCTGGACTACTTGCTCTTTGATGAAGAACATATCAAGAAACAGCATCAGAGTGCTGTGCCGAATGGGCATTATAGCGGAGCGGTTTGCTTGGAACGTTCCTTCAAGAAAGACCAATGGAACTCGTTCTCGTTCCCGTTGCCACTCACAGGCGAGCAGGTGCGCTTTGCTTTTGGCGAGGATGCAAAACTGGCAAGAATACATAGCGTTGGAAAAATGTCGAAGAACCCTAACGTCATCGACTTCAAAACGGTATCTTTGTTCACTACCGATGTGGTGGTTGAACCGGGTCATTTCTATCTATTGAAGCCAACCAAGGAACCGACGGCAGGCATCGACCCACAGGAACGTGAGACCACCTACTACGAACTGGGACGTATGTTCTTCTCTGTGAATGAAAACGAACCTGCTGAATATACTCACGACAAGATGTCTGTAAATGAAGTGATTAAGACTGATAAGCAAGAAATAGAATCACTTCAAAACTTGCATGACGGCTTTGCAGGAGTGAACTACGTGCAGACTCCTAACTATTCAGGATTCAGTGTAAGTGATGGCATTTACACAGGCACTCCAGATCATGGAATCTATGCACCGAAAGGCTCTTATGTGGTAAGCAATAATACCATTTTGCATTTGACTAAGGATACTCGAATTAAGGGTTTCCGCGGATGGATTAAACTTGATAATGCTATCGAGTCGCAATCGAAAGATTTCACGATGGAGATTTTCGGAATGTTCGACGAAGAACCCGAGCAGGGAGGAACCACCAGCGTGCCTCGCATACACCTATTCACCTCAGATGAGTCGGTCTACGATCTCTATGGCCGTAAAGTGGGTAAACTGGGCGACACATTGCCAAAAGGCATCTATATCGTGAAGGGCAAGAAATACATGGTGAAATAACGCTAACACAACAAGAACATGACTAAGATGAAGAAAAAATATCAACGCCCTGAGATGGAACTGATTACGACGGAGCCTTTCTATCTTCTCGAAGGTAGCAAGAAGTCAGGCTATGCCATCGACAACGATAATGCTGACCCAGGACTGATTATTCCCATCAAGGAAGAAACAGAAGAAGATGAGGACGAAGATGGTTATGTGGAAATCGACTAGCGAATGGACAATCCATACGTTTCGTCATAAGTAACTCCTGTCATCATTTTTCAAGTAAAAAATTTTGTGGTTAAGCGCATTATTTATATATTTGCACCGTCTAACAAATAAATTATTAAAACTATGGGTATTATCTTTTCATTACTTCTGGGTTGTTTGGCTGGCTTCTGCGCTGGCAAGTTGATGAAGGGTGGCGGTTTCGGCCTCATCATGAATATCGTGCTTGGTCTCTTGGGCGGTGCCCTTGGCGGCTGGCTTTTCTCACTGTTAGGAATTTCATGGGGCGGCATCCTCGGACAGCTCGCTACAGCCATCATCGGTGCAGTCGTCATCCTCTGGATTGCTTCCTTCTTTAAGAAATAGGAATAAGAGAATATATTACGACATTCACAATAAACAATTACACAAAAAAGAGCTTCCACGTGAAGCTCTTTTTTGCGTGCTTAGTATTAACTATGTACTATGAACAATGTACTACTTGTCTTTTGGTAGGAAGCAGAAACTTCGAGTTCCTTTAGCACTAAAGCCATAAGGGTCATAGGCCTCAACTTCAACAACGTGCGCTCCGCGCTGATAACACTCAGGAATATTCAACGTCCATAGCTGATGAGACTCTCTTTTCCGTAAAGGGTTTATTCTGTTGAAGGGTGTTGGAAATATTTTTTGTAAGTTTTGTTCACGTGCTCTCGCCACATTGGGATCCACCAGATTGTTCTTCTCACAAAGCATCCATTCTCCTTTGTCTATTCTGCATCGAACCTGAGTGCTGTCACAGGCTCCATAAATTGTCAGCATAAGTGTGGCTGACGGGATGTCTCTCATATCGCGAAGATGTGTGTCAAGGGTATCAATGCCTGTGACATGAATGGTCATTTGCCTATCCGCATCTTTACCAATGGCCTTGCATCGGAACTGATAAGAGGTGTTATTAAACTCGACAACAAAATAATTTCTTGGTGTTCCTTCCTGTTGAAGAGCTGCAGGAATACCGTCGCCATCTTTTTCACCAACCCACCAAAAGCCACAAGAAGCACCGGCTCCTAATTCATGGACAGTGACGCCGTCCCCCTGTTGGAAGAAACGTCCTACTTGATGAAGATGCCCCGTAATAGCCAGCACATGTCCTCTGCCTTTCAGCAGATTAAGCAAATCCTGCCTGTTCTTGGTGAAAGCAAATGGAATATGCATGCTAAGAACGATCAGATGGTCTTGTGGGACATACTTCAAGTCTTGACGCACAAAATTCAATTGGCGCTCCGAGAGGAAGCCTTCGTATGCCCGTGGTCCCTTTCCATATACATTATTTAAAATAATAAAATGCACCTTTCCTTCGTTGAAGGCGTACATATCAGAACCGAACACTTCACCGTAAGTACGATACTGGCGCCACCTCACACTGTCTACATCACGGTCATGATTGCCAAGAACCGTCCATGATGGAGCCGGAAGATGCTCCATCAATGTGTGTAAGTCTTGGTAAATGGAAAGGTTGTTGTTCACCAAATCCCCCAAAAAGAGATTGATTGAAATGTCCGAAGAATTAAGCAGTTCTGGCCATAATGTGCGGGTAGCATAATCGAGCTCTTGATAGTTTCCTACCTGTACGTCGCCAACGGCATTTAGCATGAATCTATTGCTTGTTTTTTTCCGTTGCATGGGAAAATCTATGGCTTTGTCTTCAGCCTGCCCTTCTCCCATATAATAGAAATTGGAATTTACCACTTTGCTTCCAGAAAGTGCATAATCAGAGGGAAGAATCGGCATTACCGAACTTCCAGTAATGACCGGCAACTGATAACGTCCATGCTTATCCGTAACAACGATGGTGTCACCGTTGGAAACGAGCATTCCCCGCAATCCTTTCTCGCCATGGTCGAGTTTCCCATTCCTATTGCCGTCAAGGAAGACAATACCTGTTACATTTGCTGCATAGGTTTGAAAAACCACTGCTAATAACAATGATAGGATAAAGCAATTTTTCTTCATGGCAGTAGAACGGCTTTTATTTCATTTGCATCGGAAATGGCCCACCGCGCAAAGCGGACAATATCGTTGACAGTTTGAGAATTCACGCTCTCGTCGTAGTGATTCAAGAAATTCCAGTTTTCCCGGTTATGATAGACAGCATTGCGAATCCAAGAAGTCCAATAACTGGATTTCTGTTTCTGCAAGGCATTCTCCTTGATGAGGTTTTTCTTTACGTCTTCCAAATAGTCAGCGAACTGCTCAGGATGCGCATAAAACCGTTGCAGCTCTGATTGAACAGTATCGATGAGCATGTCCACATCAGACGGCTGACATACAAATGCGATACTGGTGCGTGAGAGAAATGACGGATAAGGTCCTGATGCCGAAGAAACACTGACGCTATAAACTTTTCCCATTTCTTCTCGCAGACGCTTGAGCAAGATAGAACGCAAAACTGCTTTCAGCATCTCTGCCTTGATCTCAAGCATACCAGGATCTTCATTTTCTAATCGGTCTTGTTGGTAAACGAGCATGACATTGGCTTTCTGGTCTTGCGCTTCATGGCATATCAATTCCACGGGATGCTGTGGAATATGTCGCGTGCTCACTACCCAAGTTGTATCTGCCTGACCGTTAGGCAATCCTCCAAGATAAGTACTGATGAGAGGACGAATGTCTTCAAGTTGACAATCACTAATGATAATAAAGGTATAACCCGCAGCATTTCCAAAGAAGCGATGATAAAGAGGTATCATGTCGTCAGGATTCACCGTATGGAGAACCAAAGAATCTGTCAGTACTTCATTGGTGTAGTTGCGTCCATTCATAAGCCAGCCCAGACGACGGCTAAAACGTTCATTCGGTGTTTCTTTCTTCTGCCGGTAGTTCTCCACAAGTTTTTCAATGGTCAGGCGGCATACGGAGGTATCAAGGCGTGGTTGTGTCCATTTGAGCCAGAGCATTTGGAACATCGTCTCCACATCCTGCATGCGCGCGGATGCTGCAACACCTGTGCGGAGCTTATCAACCAACATGCGGACGGAAGCTGTATTCCCCGTAAGATAATAATTCAGTTCATCACGATTATAGTTACCGGCTCCTGACAACGAGATAACGCTGGGGCCTACCAGAGAAGTATAGTATTGTAAACTATCTACTCCATACTGTCCGCCTTTGCGGAAACCAGAAAGAACAATTCGTTCTTTTTCATTTTCCTGATGGCGGAAGATTACCCTCACTCCATTGTCAAGCTGGATGTTAACGGCATCAATATCCGGAATATCTTTTTCACTGACGATATGGTCAGCATAGGGTATTGAACATAACTCATCAGGGATGTCCACATTTTTATAATAGCGGGATACAGGCCGTGACCGAACTTCGTTCAACAAGGTGCGCAGTTGATCCGTCGTTATCTCCCGATTGACTTCCTCTCCACCTCTCAGCAAATAATGCATCGGGCGGGTCTCAAAAACCTGTTGAATCTGGCGTAGCAACCCTACAGAGTCAGCCTGTGGCAAGTAAAACTCCATCAGGTTCAGTTCCTCTTCGCGTGAAATGAGACGATTGCCTTCATAATAGTCAGCGTAAATCTCGTCCATCAAACTGACAGAACTACGGTTTTGTCTGGATTTCACACTGTTGCGCATAGCAGATAATATCGATTTCTTTACTCTGGCTATCTCAACTTTCGTAAATCCATACTGATAGATCTGTTGTTGGTGACGGATAAAATCGATAATGCCTTCCTTGATTTTGCCTTCCTGTAGTTCTACCGAAGCATCGGTAGCCCCCGTTGCGCCCAAGAATCGTGAATATTGCACAGAAGCCTCGCTGTATGCCGGATTATCGAAGGAAAGTGCATTGAATCGTTGTTTGAAAAGTTTGTTGATCAGACTGCGCACAAGGTATTGCTGATAGTCTTCTGCAGTCTGCACGGCTGGTGGCTGAGGGAGCAACATGAGAATGTCTAACTTGGTGTTTGTTACTCCTTTCTCTGTCGAAATAGTAACCTTTTCATCCTGATATTCAGGTATAGTCCAAGTTTTCAGTTCGGGTCCTTTTTTAGAAGCATTTAAATGAGAGAACTTCTTGCGGATGAGTTTCTCGATACGATCGGCATCTATGTCACCTACCACGGCCACAGCCATCAATGACGGGTGATACCAATATTCGTAGTAATCACGGATAGTTTGGGGAGATGCATGACGGATGATGGCGGTATCACCGATGGTAATGCGACTGGCGTAGCGTGAGCCATTGAGCAATTCCATGACAAGTTTCATGCTGTTGCTTGTCTTCGTACCGCCACGCGATAACCATTCAGAGAGAATAACACCACGTTCTTTCTCCACCTCTTCAGGTTCTATCAGCAGTCCGTCTGCCCAATCTGCAAGGATAGTCATGGTAGAATCCACCAATAGGGGATCACTACTGGGTAGTTGAAGTTTATATACTGTTTCGGTAAATGAGGTGTGGGCATTCAGGTCCTTACCGAACTTTGCACCGCGAGATTCTAAGAATTTAACGATACCGTCGCCAGGGAAATGACGGGTACCGTTGAAAGCCAAGTGTTCCAAGAAATGAGCCAATCCCTGTTGGTCATCACGCTCCTGAACAGAACCTGATTTAACGAAAAGTCGGTAGACGGCCTCGCCTTTGGGATTCTGATTGGGATAAATATAATAAGTAAGACCATTGGCTAAGGTTCCCTTTCGGAGTAGAGGGTCATAGGGTAAGGGTTGGGCTGACAAAGACAATGTAGTCCAAGCTATTACCGCTATCCATACTGTTCTTCTTATCAGTGATTTCTCCATTTATTTCTTACGGTGCAAAAAAGACATAGTCTTCAGGAAGTAGCCACGGCTGAACCTTCGCTGAAGACTATGGGGGTTAAAGGATTTTATTTCTTCAAAATCTTCTGTGTGCTAACCTTTCCGTTGGTGTCAACGGTGCGTTTGATATATACACCCGTAGTTGGTGTGGCTACCCGTACACCGGAAAGATTGTAGTAGGTCTCACCAGCGACACCATGGTTAACAACGTTTTTGATACCGGTTGCGTCAACATAATCATACTTGAACATGTGAACCTTATTGCTTGCTGTGAATGTGATATAGCCTGTGCCATCAGCAGCAAAATCGATGTTAATATCATCGGCGTCTTCTGCCAGTTGTTGTGGTGTCGTCCACTGATTGGTGTTCGGATCGAGATACATCACATAGAGTTTCTGCTGGTCTTTATAATTATTAAAAGCAACAAACAATATGCCTTCGGGATCAATAGCCACATCCACAATGGTATGACTGTCAAAATCACCCTCTATACCAAGTGGCAGCGTGTTTCCGCCTACGGTTTCCCATACTTTAGATTCTGTATTGTATTTCTTCAAGCGAACTTGATATATTCCAGATGCATTGTCACCCGTCCAAGCATAGATAGTACCATCGGAAGCGACCTTAGTTCCAAAGGTACCAACGGCAATACTTGTCTGAGCGGCATTAGGTTCTACGAAATTATTTAATAACGATTCCCAGTTGCCGTTCTCATACTTAAGAATGTTATGACCATAATTGATATCACTAACCTTTCCACGGTTAATGGAAATCAAGGTAGCAATCTTTCCATTATCACCCATCTTGCAAGTATACATTTGCTGTCCAGCTGGTAATAAAGAGGATTCACCCGTTGTCCATGCAGAGCCGTCCCATGTGGCAACACCCATCGTACGGCGGGGGATAGCACTTGATGCATGATTATTGACCATACATGCAGCCAGTCCGCTCTCTATGGCGGCCAAGCCCACATAGGTGGCTTGTGACTTGAAGAATCCCTGATTACCCACGTTGCTCCAGACACTACCGTCGAACTTCATCACAGAAAGCGAGTAATCTGTATCTGTCTTACCATCCTCTTTAGTCGACGCTGCCTCTTTATCTCCAAAAGCCACGTAAGGCGTACCATCATTTGCAATGTCGAAATCATAATGTGAGCCATTGATTACCGGAGAGAAGAGTGCTGATCCTACCTGCTTCCAAGCACCGTCCTCAAACTTGGCAACACTCAGTTTGTTATCAACGCCACGGGCACCGTAAGCCACGTATGGAACATTGTCCTTGGGATTCACCACAAGCACTGCACCAGAATACACTCCTGTAAATGCCTCATCGCCTGACAGTGCTGTTGCATCCAATGTTGCAACTTCAGTCCACCCTTTTGTAGACAATTCCACCACATTGATGGTGTAACGGATGTTCTGCGATTTGTTACTGTTGCTAACCGTGTAATCCACAGGATCCTCAAAATCGTTCTTCGTCACCTGACTGGTCTGTGCTGTTCCGTCCACAGATACTGTATTGCCATTATTTACCGTGAAACGGGCCACGAGTTGCGACTTGTCCACATTGGCAGGAATGGCGATGCTAATCTCGTAGCTGGTCGTACCGGCTACGAAAGCGGGAATCTCTGCCACATAGTCACTAGTAAGACCGGCATTGTCTTCCATATAGAAACCAAACGACAATAGTCTGGCATCCTCGGCAACTGCCGAAGCGGTAAACGCGAACAAGGCCACGAATACCATTACAAACTTTTTAAGTAATAATTTCCTCATAATACACTATTTTAGAAGATTAATAAATATAACTTGTTAAACTCAATTGTTCCTTTTTTCAATAACGACTTGACTCTGCACATGGTCAGGGCCGGGAAATCCCAGATTGTAACCCTTACTGTTGCTTGTCAGTCGGATGGTTATCGTATTATCTTTTTCAGGATTTACAGTATGTTGCAGCCATCGGATACGTATAGGCATATCGTTGATGCCCGGCAAGAAAACCAGCGGATTGGCTGTCGTCACAATCTTGTAATCTACATCCTCCTGCAATCCGTCACCCACAATAATCTCGTAGGACACCTCCAGGCTGTCGGTGATAGGTCGGGAACTGACATAAACAGAATAAGCATTTGTATTCCTCACGTTTGACAAAACGACTGTACGTGCCTCTCCTGTACTTGTGCATATACGTATGAAAGGTTCATCAAAGTAAACACTCTCTTCCTGGTCGCAACTGTACAACGCACCAATCAAGAATATGATGTATAATAATCTTTTCATCTTTTATTCATTTATTTCGTTCGCGTTATAATTACCGCTGTTTACCGTTGGATTTGGTTGCATGCTTGTATTGGCATACAATTCATCCTGTGGAATAGGCAGTACAAAATAGTCACTTGGATAGGCGATGGACTTAGTAGTGGACGTAGTTGATCTTTCACGTACCAGGTTTTGCTTCCAACGGGTAATGTCAAAAAAGTTATGCCCCTCAAAACAGAGTTCCTTCACACGTTCAAGCCTTATCAAATCTATGAGCGAAGTGTCGGAATAGGCATCCAATACGTTATTTGCCTTTGTTGTTCCAACAGCACGTTCTATGATCGCCTTAATATAGTTGCGGGCTTCGTTATAGTTCTTTAGATTCCATGCGGCTTCAGCGGCATTCAGATATTCTTCAGACAAGCGGAAGATGAAAGGGTCATCGCGCTTGGGTTCTTCTCCAGGAACCTTTGATGCAGAATATTTCATACAACGCTTGGAACCTGCGCTGTTTCGTAACAGTTTCAACCGAATGTCGTCTTTGTCGTAGAGTGACAATAGCGTGTCGGCAGGCTCACAAGTGTTTTCATAAAAAGACTTCAGATAGCCAGACATCTCAACGCCTGAAAGCCGAAAGATAGCCTCGCCCTGAATGGACAGATCATCAAACATTTTAAGATAGGCATCACCCTGAGCCAACTGCTGGCTGCCGATAGCCTGCTTGGCATATTTCAAAGCATTCTCCCAGTCTTCCATGTACAGGTAAACACGTGAGAACATACAGTTGACAGCCTGCAAAGATGCATAGTGGTAATCATCCGCTACATGGTCTGTCAGTAAGGTGGATGCTTGTTCCAAATCTGCGAGCACCTGCTTATACACCTCACTCACAGAAGAGCGTGACGGAGTGTCGTTAGCGCCAGGCGCACGTAACAATATCGGTACTCCTAAATGAGAAGCATCGGGCGTATAGTTGTATGGCTGGGCGTATGCCCGGCACTGGTCAAAATGACACATGGCACGAATCAGTAATGCCTGTCCCATGATATTGTTACATTCCTTCTCGTAAGTGGGGTAGTCTTTGATGACAGCCGGGGCATATCCTATGATATTATTGGCATTTGCCTGAGCCACATAGATTTTGCGCCAGATGTAGCCAACGGCTCCCGTTATCTGGCTTTCATCAGATGTGAAATTATACTGGGCTATCATATCTCCGCTGGAAGCAGCAGATGGGAACGTTACCATATTACCTGCCACGTCACCATATTTAGTGAACTCATTGTCAACGTAGAGGTACATCTTGTTATACGTCCCGACCATGGCGGCATGTAAGCCTTGAGGGTCGGAGAGAAAGGAGGGTATCGTAGCCTTACCCTTCACGTCAACTTCCAAGAAGTCACTACATCCTGTAAGCACCAGAGCGACAGAACACGACAAAAGGAAATGTATATTCTTAACTATTTTCATCTTCATGATCAACTATGATAAATACATCATTAGAAACCTACATTTACGGAAAGTGAGATAGTACGCTCAGCGGGGTAACCGCTCATGCTCGTCTTATAGGAATTATGGTCAGGTCCGGAATGGGGTGAATAGGCCAGCAGGTTGTTGCCAATGAGTGACACCACACAACTGTTCACACCGATCGGGTGAATCCATCTATTGGGCATCTTGTAGGAGAGCACCACATTCTGCAAGCGAATCAATGTCTTGCTATACAGGAATCGGGTACTGTTCATGATGGATTGGGTGCTGACACCCCATATCGGTTTCGGATTCGATGCTATATCACCTTGTTGCTGCCAACGGTCCATCTGATCGACGGCTTGGTTTTGGGAGGAAGAATAAAGACCGTCGGAAAACATGGCGCGCCCGAAACTGCTAAACCCATAACCTCCAAACTGATAATTCAAGAGGAAACGTAATGTGAACCCCTTGTATGAAAGGGTATTGGTAACGCCACCTGTCACATCGGGATGGCTGTTTTTTCCTGCAACTCTTTCATCAGCGCTATACGTCTTTGTCACATTACCATTCTTGTCATACCACATCGGCTTGCCATCATAAGGATCCACGCCCGCCCAGCGAACAAGGAAATACGTACTGACATCGTAGCCCTCAATATAAGAATAGGTGCCGAAGTTTTTCTGTATTCCGTTATAGAGTTTCAACAGAATATTGGTATTATGTGAAAGATTCAGTTCTGTTTCCCATCGGAAACCATCCGGCTTGTCACTGATAATGTTTTTTGAAGTGATGGTAAGGTCAAAACCGCGGTTGCGTAACTCTCCTACATTACGATAGACTTTTGTGTCACCAGTGGTCCTTGAAACATCCAAGTTGCTCAGCAGGTTCTTTGTATGATGGTTATACCAGTCAAAATCAATGTCAAGACGTCCAAACAGCTCTAAACGGATACCAAGATTCGTCTTATAGGTGGTTTCCCAACTCAAGGTATGGTTAGGCGTACCGCTCTGAACACCACCGTTCTCACCATTATATGCATAACTGCTTCCGTAGGCATAGAGTCCTAATGCTTCCTGAGAACCAAGACGTGAGTTTCCGTTTGCTCCATAACTGCCTTTGAGTTTGAACACCGTGATCCATGGAATCTTGAAGAATTTCTCATTATGAACATTCCATGACAAGCCCACTGAGGCAAAATCTGCCCAACGCACATCACTGCCGAATTGTGAGTTTCCATCACGACGGGCATTCGCGGTAAGATAATAACGGTGGTCAAATGAGTAAGTTAATTGTCCCAAGAACGATTCTTTGCGTGAAAGACTGCTGCTATTGCTTCCGTAACGGCTGTCAGCGTAACTGACATCTTGAATATAGTCGTTGATGAAGCCGGAGCCTGTGGCTCCCACAATGGTATAATCCCGCGAACTGGCTTCAAAACCTACCAATGCCCCTATGGAATGAAGCCCGAAGGTGCGATTGAAGTTCAACCGGTGAATAGTGTTCCAGTTGGTGATATTTGCCGTCTGGCGGGATGAATAGCCTTCCTGCCCAATAACAGAAGTTCCGCTCCAGTTCTTCTGGGAAGAATACATTTGTTCCAGGTTGCTTTGGAAATCGATGCCGAATTGCCCGGTATACGACAATCCTTTCATGATGTCATATTTCAACGAGAAGTTTGCATTTACATACAATGCCTTCTGCTTATTCTCATTTTGTTCGCGTTCTGCTACGGAATTGAAAAATTTCTGATCCTTGAACACCGGGTTTCCTTCACTGTCCACACCGCTTACATAACGGTTATATAGCCGCAATGTCCCGTCGGGATAATAGGGTGAATAGATTGGCAGGTTCTCATAGTAGTCACGTCCCATATTGAAAAGGTCGTTAAGATTATAGGATGCAGAGAGGATGGTGTTCAATTTGATTCTCTTATTCATTTGGAAACCAAGATTCGACCTTAAAGAAAAACGCTGCTGCTCGTTACCGATGATAGTTGACTGGTTTTGATAATATGAACCGGAAAGATAATACTCAGCCTTGCCAGAACCACCGTTCACGGCTACACTTCCCTGGAAGGTATGGCCGGTATCATAGAAAACCTTGCTCCAGTCGGTATCTGTCGTAGAATACAGGTTGAGTTCATTGTCCTGATATGGGAAAACATTCATGTCCAAACCGGCATTCTGATAAGCTTCCTTGGCAAGTTCCATAAATTGTGCAGCATTAAGCACTTTTGGTGCCGTGGATCTGTCAATGTTGGCAATACCATACTCCACATTCACGTTGACATTGACCTTTCCCTCACGGCCTTTCTTCGTGGTAACCAATACCACTCCGTTACCGCCGTCTGCGCCATAGATGGATGTTGCCGTGGCATCTTTCAGTACGGTGATGCTTTCTATATCATCGGGATTCAAGAATGACAACGGGCTGATGGTATAATTCTGACCGGGCATTTGGTTTGTATGCCCTCCGGTAAACATCGGAACCCCGTCGATAACCCATAGCGGCTCGCTGCTGGCTGACAAGGAACCATCACCTCTTACTCTAACATTGAAACGGGGACGTGAATTGTCAGGAGAATCACTGTTGATGTCAATCTTCACACCGGGGATAAGACCGTCGAGCATGGTATCTAACCGCCCCTTGGGCATATTCTCCAACTGTTTGGCTCCCACCTGATAGGCTGACCCCACCAAGTCGCTGCGCTTCTGCACCGTGCCGTAGGCACCGATAATCTCAACGTCCTTAATCACCGTGACGTCTTCATCCATCTGTACGGTAAGCGGCTGACTTTTTGTTACCTTTACTTCCTTCGTTTTCATACCAAGATATGAGAAAACAAGGGTAACGGGAAAATTCGTGTTTGCGTTAAGCGAGAACTTTCCGTCAATATCACTCACTGTGCGTACCTCACTTCCTTTCAGATGAATAGTAACTCCTATAAGAGTGTTACCTTGAGCATCTGTAACCATACCTGTGATTTGTACAGGTGCAAAATATTGTCCTTCGTCTACACCTTTTACCTTTTTCTCAGCATGGGCTGTCAATGCGCACACATTAATGAAAAGGAACAATAAAACTAAGCAATAGCGGTTTCTTGTCATTACACGATGTTTGTTTACATTTACAAAATTAGGTAAAATATACAAAACCTCCAAATATTTGAACAGTTTTTTATTATTATAATTATTCATCTTTCGAAAGTCTTATTTATTATAAACGTGAGTTCAATGTGTCGAACTCACATTGTCTTAATGAGGTTATTGATAGTAGGGAAGCCCAACGTCTGAAAGTCGCCCAAGAAAGATGGCTGAAACTGCCTTCACGCCTTCATTAATTACTGAACTCATTGGCTTTGAAGATTTTACGGATGAAGGCGCGCCTTCATAGGCCTTCATCGGGTATTCCGAGGCTTTCGCGGAAAAAGATTATCTTTCGGTCTGGAAATGATAATGAATCGGAGAGCAATTCATCATAGATTGCATGCCGAAAGATAATGAATCCGACTCCGAAAGATTATAGATTCCGCATCGAAAGATAATGTATTTTATGGGAAAGGACGGAGCAAAGCAAAAAAACAGAATGAAGGCGGCATGAAAGCGCACCTTCATTCGTATTCTATTGAAAACCAATGACTTCACGCATATATGAAGGCGTGAAGGCATTGTTATGTCGATCTTAGAAGGCGGATGCCTTCAGACGGAGACCGGCGTCTTCGGGGAGTCCGAACATGATGTTCATATTCTGGACAGCTTGGCCCACGGCTCCCTTCAGCAGGTTGTCGATGATGGAGGTGATGACGAGTTTGTTACCGAACTTGTCGCAATGTACTAGGCATTTGTTGGTGTTCACCACCTGCTTCAGGTCGACGGCCTTGTCGCTGTAGTGGGTGAAGGCGGCATCCTTGTAGAAATCCTTATAGTAAGCCACGATATCCTCAAGCGGTTTGTCGGTCTTGACTACCTCGGTCACGAAGATACCACGGGCAAAATCACCACGATAAGGGATGAAGTCGATGGAACAACCCCCCACCGGCTCCCCCGAGGGGGAGGGTTCTACTGGGGAAGTAATATGCGGTGCATCTGCGGGCTTCACTTCATTGAGGCTTTGGCAGATTTCGTGCAAGTGCTGATGGGTGAACAGCTTATAGGTGCTCATATTGTTGTTGCGCCATGAGAAATGAGTGGTGGCACCGGGCTTCTGTCCGGCTCCCGTACTTCCCGTGATACCGTTCACAGCCACATCGTCGTTGATGAGTCCCATCTTGGCTGCCGGCAACAGTCCCAACTGTATGCAGGTAGCAAAACATCCGGGATTGGCCAGATGCATAGCCTTAGCGGTCTCACTTTTATGTATCTCGGGCAAACCGTAAACAAAGTCATGATTGCCTTTGATTCGGAAATCCTGTGCCAGATCGATAATCTTCACATGGGCAGGAACCTCATGTTCTTTGAGGAACTGCTCGCTCTTGCCATGTCCGAAGCAGAAAAACACGACATCCACCTTATCGAAAGGCAGCGCCGAGGTGAACTTCAAGTCGGTGTCGCCAATGAGTCCTTCATGCACATCAGCAACGGGATTGCCCGCATTCGACTCGGAGTTTGCAAACACAATCTCTGCCTCTGGGTGGTTGAGCAGCAGGCGGATCAGTTCGCCACCCGTGTAGCCGGCGGCGCCTAAGACCCCAATACGAAGCCCAACTCGGAGCCCCCCTCGATCCCCCCAAAGGGGGGATGAAGGGTTCTGACTATTTGTTTTCATTTTATGTTTTCTTTTATTATTCTAATTGTCTCTTCTAAGTTACAGAGCACTTCTTCATTGGTGAATCTGATGATTTTAAACCCCATCTTTTCTAACCATTTGGTTCTTTCTGCATCACTCAATTGCTGGTTAGGCAGTTGATGATATCCGCCATCTATTTCTATTATTACTCGTTTCGGTAAACATGCAAAATCTGCAATAAACGGCCCAATAATATGCTGTCGACGGAAATGCTTTCCCAATTGGTTGCCTCGTAAGAATTGCCAGAGAACAGATTCGGCTTGGGTTTGGTAAATCCTGTTTTCTTTGACAAATTGTTTAAGGAGACCATAAAGCATAGGGTCAGCAAACTGTGCTCCTAATCCATCGTCGTGCTCCTCCCCCCTTCGGGGGGATTGAGGGGGGCTACCTTTCATCCGGATGTATGCCGTAATATACACGGAGCGGAGTGCTGGATACCTTGATGAAGCCCTTGGCCTCATCACTGGTCCAACCATGCTGCATCTCGCCATACTCGCCGAGTTTGCTCTTGGTGAGGTCGTTCTCAGAATCCACACCAACGGTCTGGAAACCGTAAGGACGGAGCTCAAGGATGGCGGTACCCGTCACATTGCGCTGGGAAGAAGTGAGCATAGCCTCCATATCGGGCATCACAGGCTCCAAGTACTGGCTCTCGTGGAGGAACATTCCGTACCAATTGGCCACCTGATCCTTCCAATACTGCTGCCATTTTGAGAGTGTTGACTTCTCCAGCAGGCGATGAGCCTCGATAATCAGTTTAGGAGCGGCGGCCTCAAAAGCCACACGTCCCTTAATACCGATGATGGTATCGCCCACGTTGCAATCACGCCCGATAGCATAGGAAGCACCAATCTCCTCAATCTTCTGGATGGCTGCAATCTTATTATCAAACTTCTCGCCGTTGACGGCCACGATCTCACCTTTCTCGAAGGTAATCTTCAACTGAGAAGGCTTTTCGTTGGTAACATGCTTAAGATAGGCCTCTTCGGGCAATCCCTGTGTGGGATCGAGAATCTCACCACCGCAGATACTGGTTCCCCAGATACCCACATTATAGGAATACTTCAGTTTGGTGAAGTCGGCAAAGAAGCCATGTTCGTTCAAATAGTCCACCTCTTCCTTACGGCTCAGCGCGTGGTCACGGGTCAAAGTGATAATCTCCACACCGGGAGCCATCACCAAGAAGGTCATATCGAAACGAATCTGGTCGTTGCCGGCCCCCGTACTTCCATGAGCAATGGCATCAGCACCGATTTGCTTGGCATAGCGGGCGATGGCGATGGCCTGGAAGATACGCTCCGAACTGACGGAAATGGGGTAACAGTTGTTGCGCAGCACATTACCGAAAATCATGTATTTCAATGATTTCTCGTAGTATTCCTGTGTCACGTCAAGCGTCACATATTCTTTGGCGCCCAGTTTATAGGCGTTTTCCTCGTTCTTTTTCAGTTGTTCAGCACTGAAACCGCCAGTATTGGCGCAGGCTGCATACACTTCATAACCGTCGTTCTTCAGTTTCATCACGGTGTAACTGGTATCCAATCCGCCGGAAAAGGCTACCACTACTTTTTTCTTATCTGCCATAATATTTATGTTTTTTTTCTTATTCTTCTATGCCCCCTCTCTAAGCAGGGAGGGATGGGGTGGGTCTCTCTTTTTTATTCTTTACCGTCAAGAACCTTGATTCTTTCCAAGACTTCCTGCGGGATTTTCGCGGGCAAGTGTTCTTCGGGATCGAAGAGCATACCCGTACAGATACAGTACTTACGGCCTGTGCGTTTCAGCACATCCACATTCACGCACCCTTCGCAGCCGCGCCAAAAGGCTTCATCATCGGTAAGTTCGGCAAAGGTGACTGGCTTGTAGCCCAACTGCGTGTTCATCTGCATTACGGCAGCACCGCTTGTCAGAGAGAATATCTTGGCTTTGGGCCAGCGGATGCGGGCCAGCGTGAAGGTCATATCCTTGATGCGTTTGGCAACGCCCAAACCGCGATAGTCAGGATGAACAATCAGACCGGAGGTAGTCACATATTGTTTGTTACCCCATGTTTCAATATAACTGAATCCAGCAAAATTCTCGCCTTCAAGGGCAATAACTGCCTTGGCTTCCTTCATTTTGGTGGCCACGTATTCGTGGGTTCTTTTGGCAATACCTGTGCCGCGAACCTTAGCGGCAGCAGTAATAGTGTCAAGTATGGTGTCAACGTACTTCTCGTGCGATGCATCAGCCACCATGACTTTAATTTCTTCCATTTCTTTTTACCTGATATTGGGAATAACCATACTTAGTCCATCGATGACATCCAACTCGCTGACACCTTGCTTAATGACGATAAAAATGGTATCGTCGCCGGCAATCGTACCCAGTATCTGGGGGATGTCGCTATTGTCGATGTTATAGGCGATGGAACTGGCATAACCCGGGCGTGTCTTGATAACGCCCATGTTGCCGGAAAAGTTGATGCTTACAAATCCACTCGACTGTAGCATCTCCATGGCAGAACGGGGGGTACTTACACGTTTATACATGGTCTCGTTGGGCAACACATAAACGTATTTGCCGTTCATGGAGGCAGCCTTGGCTACCTTCAGTTGCTTGAGATCACGACTCAGCGTAGCCTGCGTCAACTTGAAACCTTCCTTCTCCAGTGCGCGGAGCACCTCCTCTTGTGAGCCCAGTTCCATACTCGAAATGAGCATCTTCAGGGCTTCCATTCTGCTGTTCTTAACTTTCATCTAAGTATAATTATGCTAAATTCGGCTGCAAAATTATACATTTAGTTGCATATTACCAAACTTTCAATGGTTAATTTTTGCATAAAAAGAAAAGATGGGGTGAATTTTTATCCATCCCATCCTTTTTTATATGTATACGACTTAATTCCTGTTGCCGCCGAAAATACGGAGCAGATAGAGGAACAGGTTGATAAAGTCGAGGTACAGACTGAGCGCACCCATCAGGGCAATTTTCTGCACACCTTCATCCATACCGTCGGCCATCAGCAACATCTGTTTGATTTTCTGCGTATCCCAAGCCGTGAGTCCGACAAAGATGACCACTCCGATATAGGAGAGAATCATATCGAACATGCTGCTTCTGACAAACAGATTCACGATGGTGGCGATAATCAGACCTATCAATGCCATAAACAGAATCTTGCCGATACTGCTCAGGTCCTGTTTCGTCACATAGCCGTAGAACGACATAGCGCCAAACATACCTGCCGTGATAAAGAAGGTCTTGGCAATGACCGACTGACTATAGCCTAAGAAGATGACTGACAATGTGGCACCATTCACCACCGAATAGAGTATAAACAGCAGCGTAGCCGTAGTCAGCGACAGCCGGTTGATCATACCCGACACGATGAATACCAAAGCCAGTTCCACGATAATCAGGCCCCACATCACAAACGAATTGCCATAGATGAGTTGCATCATGGCCGGACTATGAGCCACACCGTAGGCAGTAACTCCAGTGATCACCAGAGCCAGTGCCATCCATGTATATACCTTGCGCATCAGCGCGGGAAACGAAGCCGAGGCAATCGTAGCCTCTTTCTCGTTGATCATTTTGTACAATTCTTTCTCCTGCATAATCTTACAATTTTAAAAATGTATTCGATTTCATCCACGGCAAACAATATGCCAGAATCCGAAATCTATGGCAAAGTTACGAATAATAAATGAAATTCACCAAAACAGATAATACTTTCATTCTATTTTTTGGATTTTTTATTACCTTTGCAGCATGAATAACAAAATAATAACCTCTCTTACCAAACAATACTGGCCTTACGGGTTGATATGCATATGGGCCGTCGCCTGCTGGACGTTCTTCCAGTTCTGCTATCCCTACCATTTCTTCTATAAGGAACAGAACCAGCTCTTCCTATGGACGGCCGACTACCTGGGAACCTACTCCGGTCCCGGATGGCTAGCAAGGATGGCCGGTGACTTCCTGACGCAATTCTACTTTTACCTTTTCGCCGGTTCCGTCATCTTGACAATCGTACTGCTACTCCTTGGCGACATCATCCGCCGTACATTCCATAACTTTGGTTTCGGTAAATGGGCCTTTTTGATTGGTATTTTAGCCATGACCCTCGAAGCCTGGCGCCATTTCCATTACGGCTACAGCCTGTCGAGCACCATCAGCCTCATCGGCTACGCCTTGGCACTTTGGCTCTGCTCTTTGGTCTTCAAGAAACGGAAGAAGCTTTCTTTTATTCTCATGCTCATGGCAATGCTCCCTTGCTGGCTGCTTTTCGGTAAGCCGCAAGCAGGCAAATTCATCGGCCCCGAATGGGAACTGGAGAAACTGCTCGCCGTGGACAATGAATACTACTGGGGACATTACACGAAAGTGAAACAGCTTGTGGAGAATGATACAAACCGCAGTCCGTACGCTGTTTTCCTCTATAATCTGGCCCAGGCACAAAAAGGCCAGCTGCCAGACAACCTATTGCAAATCAGACCGATAGAGATGGGAACCCTGTGGAAGATCGGTCCTGACGCCCCTCTCCTGGAAACCAAGATGATCAACGAACTGTATTACGTGCTGGGCGATGTGACCTATGCCGAAAGGGCAGCCATGATGGGCAATGTCTTCGCGCCCGACAACCGTAATGTCAGGATGATCAAACGTCTGGCCGAATGCAACCTAATTAGCGGTGACCGTCCTGCAGCCGACAAATACCTGCGCATCCTCAAAAACACCTTTGCCTATCGCAACTGGGCTGAACTGGCGCCCACCCTGTCCGTCTATAAAGAGAAGGCACAGTTTATCAACAAGAAAGATACCATACGTCTCGGAGATTTTGCCCGGACGATTCTTCTGGAACTGCTTGACAGCAATCCCCAGAACATAGCAGCACTCGACTACCTGCTCTGCACCGACCTCACGACAGGAGATATCGGCAGTTTCAAATCCGATTACGACCGCTATTGCATAGAAAGGAATGCCCCGCGCATCAAACCGCTCTATCAACAGGCGCTGCTCATTTATATGGCAGGTACTCAGGCTCCCAGCGAGGAATTGTTCCGCTATGTCACAGACACAAAACAACTTTCCGATTTCAATGAATACAACAAGGTGCGCGGTACGGCCATGACCAGTAAGTACCACGATACCTATTGGTATTATTTCGACAAGAATTTCCAAAACAAGAAACAATGACAGAAAAAAAGATATATATCTGGTTGATGACCGTTCTTTTCGGCCTTCTTTCCTGTACACCTCATCCTGAGAATGTACGGGATAGTCAGGAACTGCCTCCCATCTATCCCGACTATACCAATGTAACCATTCCCGTAAACATTGCACCGCTCAACTTCCTGCTGCGCGGCGACTACGAGGCCATAGAAGTCAAGGCGGGTGACATGGTCATTGCCAGCAAGGGCAATGAGGCCGTTTTCGATATGGACGAATGGAAAACACTTATGGAAAAGTCAGCCGGGAAGAAGATCGAGGTTACTGTCACGGCTCTCAAGGACGGGCTGTGGACAAGATTCAAACCGTTCACCTGGGAAGTTGTAACCGATAGAATAGATCCCTGGCTTACCTACCGGCTTATCGAACCGGATTACGAAGTGTTCCATCATCTGGAAATCCATGAGCGCTGCGTGGAGAATTTCGAAGAACGAGCCATCAGCAGTTTCCGGCAAGTGGGCAACCGCTGCATGAACTGCCATATCCACAGCAAGCAGCATCCGGATCTCTCCATGATGTACGTGCGCGGAAAGGAAGGCGGAGCCGTACTCAACGAGAACGGTCATCTGCGCAAACTCGACATTCAGTCGCCCACAGGTCCAAGCGTTTATTTTGACTTCAGCAATACAGGTCGCTATGCCGTGTTCTCTACCAATGAAATTATTCCTGCCTTTCACGCAAAACCCGAAAAGCGGTTGGAGGTATTCGACTCCAAATCGGATGTTTACGTGGCCGACCTGAAGGAAAACCGTATCATCTCATCACCGTTGCTCGCCGACAGCACCTGGTTTGAAACCTTCCCCACCTTCTCTCCCAACGGGAAATACATCTACTATTGCACGGCGAAAGCCATCACCGAAGCAAAGGAGATTACGAGCCTGCAGTATTCTCTCTGCCGCATTCCGTTCGACGAAACGACAGGAACGATCGGAGAGAAAGCCGACACCATGGTATCGGCCTATCGACAACTAGACGGAAAGGTCTCCGTGTGCCATCCCAAGATTTCTCCTGACGGACGCCGTTTGCTTTATACAGTGGCCGATTACGGCACATTCCCCATCTGGCACCGAGAAGCAGACCTTCGCATGCTTGACCTCCGGACCATGGAGATTGATACGCTGGGCATCGTGAACAGCGAGATGAGCGACACCTATCATTCCTGGAGCAGCAACAGCCGCTGGTTTGCCTTTGCCTCCAAACGTGACGACGGTCTATACGGCAAGCCCTATTTCTGCTATGTGGACAAAAACGGCAAAGCCCGAAAGCCTTTCT
This sequence comes from uncultured Prevotellaceae bacterium, assembly GCA_900316985.1. Taxonomy (GTDB): domain Bacteria; phylum Bacteroidota; class Bacteroidia; order Bacteroidales; family Bacteroidaceae; genus Prevotella. The sequence goes on along the minus strand of ONFE01000013.1, from coordinate 67,403 downwards.
GTCTGCCACAGGAATCGCCTACTTTCTATGACAACTTCCTGAAGAGTTTCAATGTACCCGACCTTGGACAGAAACGCGTTAACTTCAACGTAGATGATGTGGAACGTGTGATGAAAACACCCTTGGAACCTTTCAAATAACGATAAAAGGAGCAAACTGATATTTGCTCCTTTATCGTTATTGTCTCACTTTTGTCTTATTCCGCTTATCCGACATAATCTCGCGGGCTGCGGCATGACTATCAAACTCCACCTTCTTGCTACTGAAATCGGGTGTATTAAACGAGTAAAGACTCTCGTCATAATATTCCCACGGGTTCTCTTGCGGAAGCAGGAACGGCTTTGTTCCCTTACCGTTCTCATCAATGGAGGCCAGATAGAGACGGGTATGCAGTCCGTCGCCGCGGCGGCTGGTGAATACAATCCAATGGCTGTTCACGTTCCAGTTGTGATAGCTGTCGGTGTCGTCGCTATTGATTTCGGTGAACGGACGTGACTCCCCGGTCTGCAGGTTCATCAGCCACTGGTCGCTCTCGCGGTGCCAGATGGAGAAATAGCCATAGTCAATAAGCGTGAAGAGCATCCACTTACCGTCGTAACTGGGGCGCGGCCAGGTGAGACTCTTGCCCATCTTCACGGCATTGAACAACGTGTCGACCTTGTTGCCATATTTGCCCATGGCGGGATCAAAGGCTATCCGACAGAGATTGTACTTCTCATTCTTATAGTCGTTGGGGTCCTCCACCTGCTTGCAAGTCATGTAATAGATAGTCTTTCCATCGGGCGAGAACACGGGTGAGTTCTCGCTCCACTCCTTGGTGGAAATCAGCGAGTCTTCCAGTATCTCACGCGTCTTGGGATTATAGACGAAAATGTCACTACTCAAATCGAACACTTCGATGCGCTCGTCGCGGATTTCGTGGAAGCCCTGACGCGTCTGGTTGGTAGAAAAGGCGCAATAGTCGCCCGATGGATGCCAGTAGGGATAGACCATGGAACCGCCCAGCAGGTCGTTCTTGGCAGCCAGTACGTCGCGCTTACCATCCATCTGCATCAGCGTGGCACCGTGGTCACCACGGATGTGGAACACCATACGGTCGGGGTTGGTGCGATTGGTCATATGGCAATTGATGCACTGTCCAAGTAGTTGGGTATTGTCGATGATGGCCGACTCCTCGAAGTTGGCAAGGTCGCGCTGATAGATGCCCATGTGACTGAACACCTCGTAGCCCGGAGCGATGCGGCGATAGGTGAGTCCCCACTCTTCCAGGTCGTACTTGCTGACGTACATCTTGAAGTCTTTATACTGCGTCCACTTGCTATTTTGTTTCACACAGACGGAAAAGGTGAGGTCGCCGCCCTTATTAGCTGCCGTCAGCGCATGCCATTCATCTACATCGAAACGTGCCCAGGCATCATTGGTATGCAGCTCGCCACCTTTCGAACCCTTCACCACTACATCGACGACTTCCACCTCGTCGTTGCTGCGGATATTGAAATTCATCGGGGCAATGCCGTCAGGAATCGTCACGCCGATATAATCAGGATAAATCGCAGGCAGCTGATTCGTCACCGTCACATCGGTCGGGGTGCTGCTACAAGCCATCAATAATAACGATAACGTTAACGACAACGATAACCTATAAAAGGATATAACTCCCTCCCTCATAGGGAGGGAAGGGGTGGGTCTTCTATTCTTCATTTCTTCATCATCTTTGCAAAATAATACCAATAAGTACCACGGAAGGACTCTAAACTGCCACCCTGCGAAAGCTGCTTACCGAACTCCATGAAGCGTTGGCCCATCAATTGGCTGACACCTGCTGGAGGCTGGTTCATTTGGTTGCTGTGCTGTGACCAATATACCAGACGGGTTTCCAGATAGGAATTGGGGATATGATCATAATTCATATGCTGCCCTAACGGATAATACTGTTCGAAACGGCCGACGTCGCCATTCAGTTGTTCGTAAGCCATCAGGTATTCGTAAGCCGTTATGTTCTGCTTGTTACCTACCAGAAGCATGCCTATCATCTGATCCATTTCACGGTCGCTCGAAAGGAAATCTTCTTTATAGAGATTCTTGCGCACGGTTCCAAAGAAATGATGCTCGTTGATGGCGCGCTCACTCTTCATCAAATCGAGGGTGCGCTCGGCCCATTTGCGATAGAAAAGCGTCTTCTGCAACTTGCGCAGGTATTTGCGGGCCACCTCGTATTCACCATTAATCAGGTTGCATTCGGCCAGACGCTTGGTCAGACGCGCACTCTTGCGGTAGTTCGTGATAGCCTCCTGTGCCTCGTAGAAATAGCGCATGGCCTCGTTTACCATGCCCAGGCGCAGGTAGATTTCGCCTACGGGCACGGGGGTGGTGAAGTTGCGCTGGAACAAAGGGAACAATCCCTGCACTCCGTTCTGGTAGAACTCAAACATACGGTCGCCCATCTGTCCCGTCTGCTGAAGTGCCAGATTCAGGCAGGCAACACTAGTAGGAGTGGAAGGATTCTTCTTTTCAGCCTTGGATATTATCTGTTGCCACTTCTCAGTGCGCACCAGGAAATCGTAGTCTATGACCTCGTAGCGCTTAACGTTGTACTGACTACGGATGCCGAAGAAACTGGCAATGACAAGCAATACGCCCAGCGCCACCGAGCCCCAGCGCCAGAACGAGAGCGGGCACTGCCATCTGACAATCAGGGCTCCAGCCACGGGAATCAATGCCAGACTCAGGATGATGACGGCCTGAAACAGCGGGATGATGGCCGGGTAACGGTAGTAGTATAGTCCTCCCATCAGTCGGAACAGCGGGAAGGGCAGGAAGGTGGAGGAGCCGAGGATGATGAACAGCGTGAAAACGATGGTGACGGCGGCCGTCAGCCAGCGGCCTGCGCGACGGTCGATGAACTGCCAAAGCGCCACAAACAGGGCAAAGGCCAGCACCACAGCACCCATCGTCCAATAAAGTACAACGGCCATGAGCAGCGGATAGACCCAACGGCGCAGCCACTCGGCGCGCAACACGGTGTAGCCCCACATGGCCGCCAGCGCAAAGATACAGGCAATTACAAAACCGAGCATGACATTCTCGTCGCCCATATATGCCCACATCAGCAGCGCAGGTACAAAACTCAGCACATAGGCAAATGTCCTACCACCCAGCTTTCCGCTGGCACTGCATACCATAGCGCGATACGTCAGCCGCTGCAAGATTAGGAAGAGCACGGTCAGAATGGCAACTCCCACCAAGGGCGCGAAATAGAACAGTCCGCCCGGCAGACTTACCCGCTCCCAGAAATAGTCACCGTCCCAAAGAAACATCTGCAACTGTTCCTGGTAGGACATCACACTATAGTAAGGCACGGCCCAGAACAGGAATACTGCCACCGCAAACAGCAGCGACAATCCCCATTGCCACGACCGTCCCAAATGAACCTTCCACTTATCACTCATCACTTATCACTGATTTCTTATAATTCACATTTAAATACTGCCCCTGCCCCTCCCCTACGATGGGAGGGAGTTCGTTACGATGGAGGAGAGCTATTTACTCCCCTCCATATAGGGAGGGGTTAGGGGGTGGGTCCTTTCACCGGCTCATGGGTGTCGGCATTGATTTCCACGGTGGTGCCGTCGGGCATCTTGCGCATGAAAGTCAGCGGGTAGAGGTCTTTCAGGAAGTCGCCGAGCTGAGTGCCCTCCATGTTCTTGGCCATCTGGCGGGTGAAGTTCTTGTGGGCGATGTGCAGACTGTCGGCACTCTTCAGGAGTGCATCGGCCTTCACGGTTTCACCCTTCGCCGAAAGCTCATTGGCCGTCTTGCGCATCCTGCCGTACCTGATGTTATGGATTTCTGTTTGTACTTTCCACTTCTCCAGCGAGTCGTTTTGCGGAGTGCCCGTGGCGTGGCTGATGGTGTCGACGACAATCTTCACCGTGCCAGGCTCGGCCACGAGGATGAGCGGCTGAAGCCCGAAGCGATAGTGGTAGTCGAGCAGGATTTTATACATCTGCAGCGTGTCGGGGTCGAAATGGAACTTCCCGTTGGTGATTTCCATGGAGTCTACGGTCTCGGCAGTGGCCGGGCCATTCAGGGGCACCAGGAAAATGCGCTTGCCCTCGTACTTGGCACCATTGACGACGCCTTCGATGTGGCATCCTGCTCCTGCGGACTCCCGGCAGCTGTAGAAACATGCAACAGCCGCCAAGGCGATAAAACTTAATAGTAGTTTCTTCATTGTTATTTAATTGTTACTTTTACTCTTTCTTGATTGAAAACCTGCCGGAAGGCCTCGCGGGCGTCGAACCGGACTTTCTTCTGCGTGAACTCCGGCACGTTGTAGGCATCCATCAGCTCGCCGTAATACTTGCGCGGATTGCGCTGTGGCAGCAGGAAAGGCTTCGACACCTTGCCCTCGGGCGAGACGTGTGCGAGATACAGTTTGGTGTACATGCCATCCTCGCGCTTGCTGCTGAACACAAACCAGCGGCTGTTGCTGCTCCAGTTGTGATAGCTCTCCGACTGGGGGCTGTTCACCTCGCTCAGCTGGCGCTGCTCGCCGGTTCTCAGGTCCATCAGCCACAGGTCGGCATCGTTTTGGGCAATGGGGAAATTGCTGCGGCTGCTCACCGTGTACATCAGCCAGCGGCCATCGTAGGAGGGACGTGCCAGCGTATAGCTCTTGTCGGTGGCGGGACCGTTGAGCAGTGTGTCGACCCGTTCTCCGAATGTTCCCGTAGCCGCATCGAAGGGAATGGCACACAGGCTGCACTTCACCTTTTCGTATTCGGCAGGCACCCGGCAGGGTTTCGACGTGCTATAGTAAAGCATACGGCCGTCGGCAGAGAACGCGGGATGGATGGCTAGGTCGCCATTCTGGATGAGCGGCGAGAGTATCAGCTGGTTGGTCTTCGTGTCGAGCACCTCCACCGAACTGAAATTGTGGTACACCTCGATGCGCTGCCCGTTGCCCACAAAGAATGCCTGATGAACGGCATTGGCAGCATAGGCACAGTAGCGACCTTCGGGATGCCAGCTGGCATAGGAGCCGGCTGCCTTCGTACTGTCGGTCTTTGTGTTATACCACGTCTGCTTCCCGTCGCGCTGTATCAGCGTGCCGCCTCCTTCGCCGCGGATTTGCAGCGTGAAGAGATCGGGATTGTTGCGGTTGGGCGTGTGGCAGTTGAAACAGCGGCCCGGCAGGATATGCTCCGTCAGTATGGCCGTCTCTTCGAAGCTATGGATGTCGCGTTGATAGATACCGATGTCGCCGCCCACCTCGTAGCCGGGCTTGATGCGGCGATAGGTCAGTCCGTAGTCGCTGAGGGCATCGCTGCTCACCGTCACCGTGAAGTCCTTGTATTGCGTCCACTGCCCGTCCTTCTCCATGCAGACCGTGAAGGTGAGCGTTCCGCCACGGTTCTTTGCGGTCAGCTGGTGCCAGTCGTCCACATCAAAGTCAGCCCAGTCACCGTTAGCATGCAGCTCGCCGCCCTTTGAGCCCTTCACCACCACATCCATGCAGTCGACGCCCTCGTCGAGCGCATTGAAATTCAGCGGTGCAATTCCCTCAGGAATCGTCACGCCCGTATAGTCGGGATAGATGGAAGGCAACTTGCCCACCGTCTTCACGTTCTCTGGAACAGAAGAACAGGAGAATAACAACGATAACGAAGACGATAACAATAACCTAAATAAGGATTTTGCTCCCTCCCTCATAGGGAGGGCGGGGGTGGGTCTTCTATTCATTCTCCACCTCCTTTCTGCATCATCCGTTTAGCGTATGCCGCAAAGGGTGAGCCGGGAACATTTCCCTTCTGCTGAATGCACTTCACGACATCCTGATAGCCCACGGGCATATAGCGGTAGCCGCCATACTGCTGCACCATCGGCATATATTGCATGACGCCCTGCATATCACCCTTCAGCAGCATCTGGGCCAGGAAGTAGTCGAGTGCCATGCGGTTCTCCTTGTTATTCATGAACAGCAGTCCGAACATCTTGTCAATCTCTTCATAACTGTAGAGGAAATCCTCCTTGTATCTCAGTTTTCTCTGTTTCCCATATACCGGGTGGGCATTCATCTGAGCCTCGTCACGCATCATCGCCTCGGCCTCGTTGGCCCAGTCGCGATAGAAGAGGCTCTTCTTCAGCAGGGCAGTCTGTTTACGGGCTGTCTGGTAATGACCGTTCACCATCATGCACTCGGCAATGCGCTTGGTGCAGCGTCCGCTCTTGCGGGCATTCAGGATGGACTCCTGCGTGTCGAACATATATCGCTGGGCAGAATTGACCATGCCCAGACGCCAGAACACCTCAGCCGAAGGCAACATGGAGGTAAGGTCGCGTGTACGGGGAAGTATCAGCGCATCTTCACCACTCTGGTAAAAGTCGAACATACGGTCGGCCAGCAGCCGCTGCTGCGCGAGGGCCAGGTTCACGCAATTCGACCAGAACGGTGTGCGCACCACGTAAGCCTGGGCGCGCTTCACGATTTCGTCCCACCGCTCGTTGCGCACCAGATAGTCCTGCCGTATCAGTTCATACATGTCCTTGTCGTAACCCTTGCCGATGCCAAGCCAACAGAGAACGGCCAACATGGCACCTTCCACCGGAACCAGCCACGCAGGTGACTTCTGACGGGAAAAGAGTACCACCAGGATGGTGACAAACGGAATCACCCACATCAGCTTGGACAGCTGCAAGGGAATGCGATAGAACTGCATCGGCTGGAACACCATCTCGGCCGTCCATTGTGGCAGCAGCCAATAACAAGCCACCATCTGCAAGCTAAAGAGATAGAACGGTATCATCCACGACAGCCGCCAGGCGCCACCAAGCAGCCTCTGCAAGACATACACCCACGCCAGCGGTCCGGCAAGCCAATAGACCAGGGGCACTATCAGCACATCGGCCATCAGCGATTTCCGGCCGCGACCTTTGTTAAGCGCGTAGGCTCCCACGGCTATCAACAACGCCCACACATAGCCTAACAGCACACTGGGGTCGCCCAACAGCCAAAGCAACAGCACCGAAGGAACAAAACTCAGCAGATAATGCCCGTCGCCCATTGCTCGCCAAACGACGCGCTGCAGGGCCACGAAGAGCAGAGCCAGCATCAATGCTCCCATCCACTCCACATAATAGAACTGAATGACCAGCTCGCCCAGCCATTCTGAAAAACCACCCGGCACGCAGATGCGTTCGCAGAAATAGTCGGCCGTCCACAGGAACAGCTGATACTGCTCTTGATACGACAGCGCATGGGGATATATCAGATACCAAAACATGAACACGCCGATGCCAAACAGCACCGACAGCCCCCATTTATAATATTTCGCTATTACGTTTTTCAAAACGATGCAAAAATACAACAATTATCCGAAAGCGCCAAACTTTAGCCAGAAAAACCGCCCCGCAGCGGATAATGCTGCGGGGCGGAAATTAAATCATAGTGGATGATTATTTCTGTTTCTTGAAGCGCCAGAACGTTCCTTCCATCCAGCTGGCATTATCGCCACCCTTAGGATAGTTAGGATAAGTCAGCACTACATGGTCGTCGTCGAAATAGACAATGTCGAACTCACTGGCCGCAGGCCATTTGTTCTCTGCACTCGTGTTGATGCGCACGGGGAAGAGAATGCCGTCGCCTTCCGTCTTCAGGCGGCCCCATGTCTTACCTTCGTTGTAGCCGCCAAGGTCAGACTTGTTGCTCATGTCGTATGTGAACGAACCGTTGCCGCCGCTGCTCTTCTTGATCAGACCGTCCTTGGTGAACGTCATTGTGGCACCCTTGCCGTCGGCCAGTCCATAGCCATAGTTGGAAATCTGCTCGTCAATGCTGCCGGTGTCAACACCCCACCATGAATTACCAGTGAGCGAAGACTTGCCGCCATAGACAAGGCCACCGTAGCCGCCGTTACCCCAACAGGGCTTGGCATCATCGTCGTCCCAGGTCCAAGTGGCCTGATCGTTGTCTGTCAGCACGCCCTTGATGTCGGTGTCGCTATAGAACTGCCAGAAGGTAGCCTCTTGCCAATCAGCACCCCATTTTCCATAGTCGGGATAGATGAGCACTAAGCGCGAAGGCGAAAGATAGGCAATCTCGAACCATGTGGGCTTGGGATCTTCATTGTGATCCTTCCAGTTGATCTGATAAGGCCAGAGAATAGAGCCGGCATCGGTGTGAAGTACGCCGATCTTTCCATTCTCGGCAGCTGGATTCCAGTCGGTAACCTTGAAATTACCCTTACGGATCTGGTTGCCATCCTTGTCGTAGCAAGTGATTGTTCCGTCTTCATTGAACACCATGGTGGCATTCATGTCGTGGTCGCCGATATAGCCGTCGGCACAATGCTGGGCCTGACCTTCGAATTCCTCAGTGCTGGTGACGCCCCACCATTTGCCACTGCCTTTGAGCGCGAAGTCGCGGTTGTTGTAGTTGCCGCCGCCGTCGCCCATGTTACCCCAGACCTGTCCGTCGGGGGCATTGGTGTTCCACTTCCAGGTCTTCTTACCGTCGTCGCTGACAAGAAGTTTGACTTCGGGAGCCAGGTCGGCAGCCACTTCCACGGTGAACTGCTTTTGAGCCACCACCTCTTCGCCATTCTGGTTGATATAGCGGAAATACAAGGTCTGATTGGGGTCTGAACCACGCATAGGCACGAAATTGAACACACCGGCGGGCTTACCAGCCGAGAGCACTGCCTCGTTACCGTCGGGCTTGATGTAATAGATGGTCACGCCGGAGGTGTTGGGACAGTTGAACTTGATGAAGTTACCGTTGTCCTTCGGTGTGGTGCATGCTTCGTCGGCATACTGTGAGAACTGTGCGCCATTCAGCAATCCCTCAGCCGTGATGTTGGTCACGTCGAAGTCCTTGTCTTCCTTTATGGGGTCGCAGGATGTCAGCATGCCCAATGCTACTGCGAACAATATGATTGATTTTTTCATTTCTTTACTATTCTAAATTCTCAATACGTTTATTAATATACAGGCGTACCCGACATGTTGGCATCGGCAACATTAGAACCCCAGCCCGGATTCTGCTTCAGCACGTTCTCGTCGGCAGCAATCTTAATCTGTGCGGGAGGAATCTGGAGGAAGCCGTCGGTGGCAGCATAGCGTTTTGCCCAAGAAGAAGAGGCATGGTGCATGGTGGTCCACTTGCCGGTGTAGTTCACGCGAGAACCGTTCTGGCGCTCAAGTGCCACGGCAGCCTCGCAGGTCTCTCCACCGTCCTTGCCCGACCAGCGGCGCAGGTCGTTGAATCGCAAGCCTTCGCCGGCCAGCTCGAAGCGGCGCTCGTTCTTGATGTTTGCCCACGAATAGGAAGTGTCGGGCAGTCCGGCGCGTTTGCGCACCTTGTTCATCTGGTCGGCTGTTCCGGTCAGTTCGGAGTGCATCAGCATCACGTCGGCCAAGCGCAGCAGCATGATGTCGGCAAAGTGGTCGCCCTGGAAGGAGTTGCCGTTGTTGTTGGCAGCCTCTGTGTTTTCCTTGCGATAGACACCCCACCATGTGTAGGCATCGTTGTGGTCAGCCCAGTTGGCACCGGCTGCCGTTATAGGCATCCACTTCTTGTTGTAATAGCCGGCGTCTTCCGAGCAGCTGGTTGTGAACACGAAGCCCGTTCCAAGTCCCAGTTCGGTGGGAGCGTCGAGGATGGTTGCCTTCTTGCGCGGGTCGTTATCGCTCCAGTCGTTCCAGAGGTTTTCGTTGATGGTGCCCTGGCCCCAGCCCTGTCCGAAGGGCAGCGAAGCCTGGTCGCCGTTGGCAACGCCGGCACCGTTGTCGTCGCAGCGCAGACCGCAGTAGAGCGAAGTCATGTTGGTGAAGCCCATGGCGGTGTTGCCACTCCACTGGGCGAAGTTACCAAACTGAACCTGGAACATCTCCTCAGAGTTGCCGTTGCCGGCCCAGAACTTCTTGGCGTCAGCAAGATCCTTCACGAAGGGGTAGTCAGGTGCAGTCAGCTCGTTGGTGTACTGCCAGAGCAGGCGGAAGTCTTCAACGAGTTTATAACCGCCATTGTTGATGGCATCCTCAAGAGCAGCAACCACCTGGGCTTTGGTCAGAGGACCGCTGACACCTTCCTGCTCGGGAAGTTCGACATCGGCCAGGTTGGCCGTGGCCAGTTCACCGGCCTTCTTGTAGAAGCCCTGATAGAACATATAAGCGCGTGCAAGGAATCCGGCAGCAGCACCGCGAGTGGCATGTCCGTCACCCTGGGTGGTGGCTCCGTTCTGCATCAGGTTGTATGCGCTGTAAAAGTCAGCCAGAATGTGTGGATAGATGACGGTCTCGGCATCCTGCTGAGGGCAGGGGTCGGGAGCAGCGGCAGCCCAGTAGGCAGGTATGTTACCCCAGAACTGTGTGCCCCAAAGATAGAACAGTCCGCGCATGAAATACGCTTCACCAAGAAGTTGGTTGCGCACTTTCTCCTTGCCGGTCCAGTCGAAGGCATCCACGGCATAGATAATGGCATTAGCTCGGGCGATGCCCACGTAGGTGCTATGCCAGGCCACGTCGTATATTCCTTCTTTGTTTACCATCAGATGGCCAATGGCATGGGATTCTACGTCACCTGTTCCGCCTGCGCCGTTGGCATCGTCAGACATTATATAGTTCACAAACCAAGGGGTCTGCAGTGGGTCTTTGCAATACTGGTTCATCACGCCATACAGGGCAGCCAGTTCCTTGTTGAGGTCATTTGCCGATGCAGGATAGTTGCTGGTATTGGCCTCGGTGTAGTTCGAAGAATCGAGGAAGTCCTCACACGACGTGAGACCGAAGGTGAAGGCCACCGCGATTGCCATTAAATATATCTTTTTCATATTTTCTTGTATCTATTTTGAATTTATGATTAGAACTTGATGCTTGCACCGATGATGAAGGTGCGGGCACTCGGATAAAGGCCTACATCAATGCCACGGATGAAGTTCATGTTGTCTTGAGTCTTACCACCGTCGGAACTGCACTCAGGATCTACACCAGTGTATCCAGTGAAGGTGTAGAGGTTCTGAGCCTGCACATACAGACGCAGCTGAGAGAACGGGCTGCTCTTCCACAACTTACAGAAATCGTAGCCCAATGTGATGTTCTGAATCTTGAAGTAGTCGGCATCCTGCATATAGCGGGTGCTCACCCACTGGTCGTTAGTGTGACCCACGGTAAGACGCGGCATCTCGTTGCTCGTGCCCTCACCGTGCCAGCGGTCGAATGCATCAACGGTGTAGTTGTTGTAGGCATTGGCCAGAAGGGCTGTGCGGTAGCACTGCATCACCTGCTGTCCGAAGGCACCGAATCCGGTCACGCTGAAGTCGAGACCCTTCCAATCGAAGCCCAGGCTCACGCCAAGGGTCGTCTTCGGATGGGGCTGGCCAATTTCATGGCGGTCTTTGTCGTAGTTGATGATGCCATCGCCGTCGAAGTCATCCCAGATGGGGTCGCCGGGCAGTGCACCGTCGAGAACAGCCTGTCCGGCAGCACGTGCAGCGTCAATCTGAGCCTGGTTCTGCCAGATGCCACTGTAAGACATACCCGAGAAGTAGCCCACGGGGTGTCCTTCCTCCACAACAGAAACGTAAGAGGAGTTCTGGAACAGCGAGCTGCCATATTTGTTGGTGTCGATACCAATGGGAGAAGATGTGGCCAGACGTGTCACCTCATTCTTGTTGGTGGCGAGGTTCACATTGGCATGATAGCGGAAGTCCTTACCGATAACGTCATTCCATGAGAGAGCGATCTCAATACCAGTGTTCTTGATGTCGCCGCCATTGATCATAGCCGGTTCCTCATAGCCGAGCACCTCATTCATAGGAGCCTGTACCAACCAGTCCTTGGTCTTCTTCTGATACCAGTCGAAAGCAAGACCAAGACGGCTCTTCAAGAAGCGTGCGTCGATACCAAGGTCAATCTGCTCAGAGGTCTCCCATGTCACGTCGGGGTTAGGAACGTTCTTAGCGTAAGCTCCGGTGGCGTAGTTGCCCTGGCCTACAGTGTAGATCATATCGCTTGAGAACTTGTAGCCATAGTCAGGATAGCTTGTGGGCGAGAAGCCGATGTTCGACAGATAATAGAAATTTCCAATCTGGCAGTTACCGTTCTGACCCCAGCTGGCACGCAGCTTCAGGAAGTCCATCCAGGAAGCAGTAGATTCCATGAACTTCTCGTTGGTGACCACCCAACCAGCCGAAACCGAGGGGAAGTAGCCCCAGCGATGGCCACGGGCGAAGTTTGAGCTGCCGTCGGCACGGATAATGGCGGTCAGCATATATTTCTCGTCGAAGTTGTAGTTCAGACGGCCAAAGAAAGAGGCGATGCTGCCTGCTACAGGATTGTCGTAACCTGAATGTCCGGTAATATACTGGCCTTCGTAGTTCGAAGGGATGTTGTAGTCCCATCCGTTCAGCACCAGCGAGTTAAGATTCTCCTCACCAACAGTGAAAGACATGGACATACCGCTGCTCCAGTTGGAACGTTCAATAGACTGTCCTGCCAAGATGTCGATGTTGTGCTTACCAAGAGACAAACCGTAGGACAAAGTGTTCTCCAGAGAGAAGCTGCTGCTCTGGTTTTCGCCCATGTTAAGAGAATAGTTTGCGCTGGCTCCTGTGAAACTCGATGAGTAGGGCAGCGAGATGCTGCGGTTATTCGATGCACTGTAACCGGTATTGAACTGTCCGCGGTATTTCAGGTTCTTGATGGGTTCCACAATCCAGTAGATAGTAGCACCCACACCGAAGTCGCGGTTCTTGTTGATAGAGTTGTATCCGCCGTTCATGAAGTGGTTCAGCGGGTTTGAATAAATCATCGTGCTGTAGCCTGCGCCGTTGTCGCGGTAACTGGCCAGCGAACCGTCGGAATTGTAAGGCTTCACCAATGGGCTGGCCGTGTAGGCTGCCTGCATGATGTTCCAGTAACCGTTACCCTCGGCCAGGTCGTGGCTGCGGTGATACCAGTAGCTCACATTCTCACCGATGGTGATGATGTCGTGGTCGGCTCCCAGCAAGTCCTTACCCTTCAGCAGCACATGCTCCGAGTTGATGCGACCGCCGTAGCGCTTGTAGTTAGAAGCGTTGCTGGCACCCATCACACCGTCGTTGGAGCTGTAGTTCAGACTGATGGAGAACTTTGAACGCTCTGAACCACCGTTCAGCGTCACGGCGTGGCTGAACTGGAGCGCATTCTTGTTCTCATATTCCTTGAACCAGTCGGTTCCTTCCCACCCGTTATTCACGGCTTCCAGAATGTCGGCAGGAACGAGCGAAGCCCAGTTAGTGGCTGTGCCGTAGGTGTTGAAGTTGGTTTCGTTGATAAGCTGCATATACTGCTTGGCGTTCACCAGTCCGGGCACTTTATAGGCATTCGACCAACCAACGTATCCGTCATACTGAACAGATATCTTACCAGCCTTACCCTGCTTGGTGGTGACGAGAATCACACCGTTGGCAGCACGTGCGCCGTAGATGGCAGCCGAGGCTGCGTCCTTCAGCACGTCGATGCTCTCAATGTCGTTCGGGTTCAGGCCGTTCAGACCGTCGTTGGCCGTACCGGCATTGATACCGTCGATAATCAGCAGAGGAGAACTCTCACCGATAGTACCCACACCACGGATGTTCACCTTGAAGCCCTTACCAGGCTGAGAAGAACTCTGGGCAATGTTAACACCCGGCGATGCTGCCTGCATAGCGGTCAGGGCGTTGGTGGTGTTCAGCTTGGCGATGTCCTCACCCTTCACCTGAACCGTAGCACCGGTGACCAGCTTTTTCTTCTGCACACCATAACCCACCACCACAACTTCGTCGAGGTTGGTGTTGTCTTCTTCCAAGGTGACATCGAGCAGAGTGTTGCTGCCCACCTTGATTTCCTGGGTTTTGTAGCCGATGTAGCTCACCACCAGCGTGGCGTTCGGCCCTACATTGAGAGAATAGTTACCGTCGATGTCGGTAACTGTACCGTTACTTGTGCCCTTTTCCAGAATGCTGGCGCCGATAACGGGTCCCATGGCGTCAACAACCGTACCTGACACTTTCTTCGTCTGCTGCACCGACTGAACGGAGTTTACAGCAGATTCAGCCATTGCCTGAGGTGCCCAGAGCAATCCTGCGATTGCGCAGACACCCGTCAGCAACGCTGTCTTTCTAAAGTTTTGATTCATGCAAAAAGTATTTAGGTTATTAAAAGATAATTATCGTTAGACGACCGCCTTACACAGCGGTTTTGCTGATTGCCGCTCAGAGAAAAGAGATAACTGACGGCATGGTTATACAAATCATGCTGAGTTCTCTATCCCCATACTTTCAGTTATTAAGTTATACATTATTATATTATTGCATTATATTTTAGTTATTCATTACGAATTCGGCTTACGAGGTAAGTTTTGACACTTTTTCACCGTGCAAAGTTAGACATAATATAATGAAACATATAATACTATTTTGCTCAATTTTGGGCATTTCTTGTTAAAATGTTGCTTTGAAAACAATTTATTACTCATTATTTATCATTTTAACCCCATTTTCGCTTTGTTGTAAATTCAACACTTTTGGCTTTTATTAAGATTCTCAGAGCATGGAATGAGGGACACCAACACAAAAAGCAGGAAGGAGCAAAGTCAATGCTTTGCTCCTTCCTGCTTTCTTCTTCGTCTTCTTACGAACGCCGGTGTTTACTTGCCGTGGTTCTCGTCAGAAACAGTTAACTTCTTGCGGCCCTTGGCGCGGCGGGATGCCAGAACGCGACGGCCATTCTTGGTTGCCATTCTCTCACGGAAACCATGCTTGTTCACGCGACGGCGGTTGTGGGGCTGAAATGTTCTTTTCATTGCTTTTCTATTTTAATTTTATTATGATTCAATGATTTCGGGCTGCAAAATTACTCATATTTTTCGAAATACCAAAGAAATATGCTAAATTTAATCGAAAGTTTTATGATTTTTTCGAAAATTGTAGTACCTTTGCGCGGTAAAACCGCACGAAGGTAGGCTGCATTCGGAAAAAACCAAATAATGATTTGGTTTTTTCGCTCTTTTGCACTACCTTTGCGCCCACAAACAGAATAATACATAATATAATAAGGTAATATGATTAATTCACAAGACATCAAGAAGGGAACGGCCATCCGCATGGACGGCGGCATCTGGGTATGCATTGAGTTCCAGCACCGCAAGCCGGGCAAGGGTAACACCGTTATGAACACCAAACTGAAGAACGTGACCGACGGTCGCGTACTGGATCGCACTTTCCAGGTAGGCTTCAAACTCGATGACGTTCGTCTGGAGCGTCGTCCCTACCAGTTCCTCTACAAGGACGGTGACGACTACATCTTCATGAACCAGGAAACCTTCGATCAGGCTCCCATCGCCAAGGATCTCGTGACGGGTGTTGACTTCATGAAGGAGAGCGACATCGTGGAAGTGGTCAGCGATGCTGATACCGCAACCATCCTTTTCGCTGAAATGCCCGTGAAGACCAACCTCCGCGTAACTCACTCAGAGCCCGGTATCAAGGGTGACACCGCTACCAACTCTACCAAGCCCGCAACACTGGAGACTGGTGTTGAAATCCGCGTGCCCCTGTTCATCGACGAGGGTGATCTCGTACAGGTTGACACCCGCGACGGCTCTTACCTGCAGCGCGTGAAGGAATAATGAAATACAGTATCATCGTTCCCGTTTACAATCGTCCCGACGAAGTGGACGAACTCCTGCAAAGCCTTACGGAACAAGAACTGAAAGACTTTGAGGTTGTCATCGTGGAAGATGGTTCACAGAAACCTTGCAAGGATGTTTGCGACAAGTTCGCAGACATCCTTGATTTGCATTATTACGTCAAGGAGAACGGAGGACCGGGACAGGCCCGCAACTACGGAGCCGAGCGCGCCCATGGCGAATGGCTCATCATTCTAGATTCCGATGTCGTGCTACCCAAAGGCTACTTGAAAGCTGTTGAAGACGGCTTAAGAGGAGAGAGGAGAGAGGAAAGAGGAGAGTTCGCTGCCTTCGGCGGCCCCGATGCCTCGCATCCTTCATTCACACCCGTCCAGAAAGCTATCTCCTACTCCATGACTTCCTTTTTTACCACTGGCGGCATTCGCGGTGGAAAGAAGAAGCTCGACAAATTCTATCCCCGTTCCTTCAACATGGGCATCCGCCGCGATGTCTATCAGCAGTTGGGCGGTTTTTCGAAGATGCGCTTCGGCGAGGACATCGATTTCTCCTACCGTATCGTGGAAGCTGGTTACAATCCCCAACTCATCCCAGATGCTTGGGTATGGCATAAGCGCCGCACCGATTTCCGCAAGTTTTTCCGTCAGGTCTATAACAGCGGCATTGCCCGCATCAACCTCGAAAAGCGTCATCCCGGCACGCTCAAGCTGGTACACCTCCTGCCAATGGTTTTCACCGTAGGCGTCATTGCGCTGATTCTCATTGCGGCTGTTGCACGCGCCATGATCCACTACGATGCAGCGAACTGGCATACCTGGTACTGGATTTGTCTCTTGGCCCTCTCCCCCATCCTTTTCTACAGTCTCATCATTTTTATCGACTCCAGCATCAAGAACAAGAGTATGAAGGTTGGACTGCTCTCCGTTCCTGCTGCCTTTGTCCAACTGATGGGCTATGGTTTCGGATTCATCGAATCATGGTGGAAGCGCTGCGTGATGAAGAAAGACGAGTTCCAGGCTTTCGAAAAGAACTTCTATAAATAATGTGTAGAAAATGTGCGGATGGAGTGCACAAAGTGTGCGCATCATCGGCACAAAGTGTGCAAGCCATCTGCACAAATTGTGCACATGCGGTTGCACTCCTCAATCCGCCATTAACCGATAAGCGGATTTTCTTCAGAAATAAATCGTTTTATACCACGTTTCGGTGCAATTATTTCGTAAAAAACGGCATTTACTGCCACTACTGCCACCTACTGCCACCCCCAGAAGCCCTTTAAATAAAGGGGAGGTGGCAGAGTGGCAGTAATTTTTCGGAAAAAACATTTTTATTTCAGAACTTCATGCTCCCGTCCACATTGAAGATGGGGGCGTCTGTGGAGATTTCCTGATCGTAGAACTGAACGGCACTATCGTTCGACTTGGGATGTTGGCGCTTGAGCAGATTGATCATCTCGGCTCCTGCCCAGATGACGGGACCATAGCCGTGGGCTGCCATCACGTGAACGGGGCGATAAGCATAGAACGAAGGATCGAAGCCCATGCCTGTACCCACACACACATTCTCTACCTGTCCTTTCTCATTAACCGACGACTCCACAGCATGCCATGCCAACTGAGCTACAGGTCCGTATGCCTTTGCATCTATCCAGCCCTTGTTGATGGCATGGGCAAAGCAATAGGCATAAATGGCCGTGGCGGAAGCCTCAAGATAGGTGTCATTGCGGTCGAGCAACTGATGCCAGAATCCGTCATGATGCTGCAAGGCTGCCAGACCACGCACATGGGCCCGTAGTAGTTCCACCACCTCTCCCCGCTTCGGATGATTCTCCGGCAGCACGTCGAGCACCTCACACATGGTCAGAATGGCCCATCCGTTGGCTCTTCCCCAATGGAAAGCAGGATGATCGGTCATCGATTCCACCCATCCGTGGCGGAACAGTCCTTTCTCCTTGACGAACATGCGTTGGGCAAACTGCAGCACCTGCTTCACGGCCTCGTCATAGTATTTCGCATCGCCGGTGTATTTACCCATATAGGCCACCGTTGGGATGCCCATAAACATATCGTCGAGCCAAAGCGTATTGTACTGCGGACGGATGCGGGCAAACGTGCCGTCGGACAAACGGTACTCCTTATTGAGGACGTAGTCGGAATAATTGGCAATCAGGTCGTTGAGTCCCAAAGTCTTATCCTTCAGCGATGCCTTAATCATGGCCAAACAGATGGCCCCGCAGTCATCTAGGGCATGGGGCTCAAGCACGCGGCGTACGTTTCCGTCGATTGCCTTGTTTTTCTCATATACCTTTTTATAATAAGGGGCAATCTGAGCCAGGAATTTCATTCGGCCATAGACATAATCGCGATATGCATCATCGCCAGTAGCTTCATAAGCAGCCAAAACGCCTGAATAGGTAACACCCCATTCATAACTGGTCAGTCGGAAACCGCCGGGCTTCAGTTTTGTGTCAGCATCTATCTGTTTCCATTTCGTCACTTCCTCACCCGTCTTCCCGTTGATCAACTTGGCAGGTGTCTCGCTGTCAATATACTTCAAGACGCGGTCCATTGTCTGCTTCACTTGTTCCACTGACGATACGCCATAGCCGATCCTATAGGCTGGGCGCATCAGGTGGAGCGGCGTGTTTGAATCATTCACTTGCTGTGCCATCACAGGCGTTGCCACCATCATCAGGGCAACTGCCAAGGTTTTCATGTAGTTTGTCATTTCCATATTCTATATTGTTAATTCATGAACGCTGATTACGGAATTCTTTGGGCGACATACCGATACTCCGCTTGGTGTATTTCCCGAAGAAAGAAAGATTGGGAAAGCCCAGCGTGGTGGATATTTCCTTGATTGTCAAGGATGTTTCCTTCAGGTAATAGCGGATGTCCTCCATCACGTACTCATTGATCCATTGCATTGCGGTCTTGCCGCTGGTTTTCTTGCATACGGCGGAAAGGTATTTCGGCGAGACACAGAGCTGGTCGGCGTATGACTCTACCGTCTGGCGCTTGACCTGACTCTCCGAAAGAATCTGCAGGAAACGGTTGAAGAGTTGGTCGCCTTGCGAATGAACCGATGAGGTTTCCACGGCTGTCTGCTCTTCCATCAGTTCGCAGATGTCAAGCAGGAAGCAACGCAGCAGGCTCCCGATGACTTCCTGACGGAACCGTTTGCGCGGACGGGTGAAATAGAAATTGACCAGTTCGTAGAAATGCCCCGTTTGTTCCAGCGGCTGATCTTCGGGAATCCTGAAGATATTTGTGTTATTTACATAGAGCGCGCGGTTCCATATCGTGATATAGCCCCTGAGCTGCTGCTTCACCAGCCGGTCGCTCATACAGGCTATGCGGCATTGAAAGTCAGGCGAGACCATCAGGTTGCCCACTGACACATGGCTCTGCACGATTGAAAGTTCGCGCTCCCGTACCGTGATCTGCCGGCCATTCACTTCAAACTGCAGTTTCCCTTTCAGGCAAAAAAGGATGACATTCATTCCCATCTTCATGGAACTGAACTCGGGAATCTGCCGAATATCCGTCAAGATGGCCAGATCGCCGTCTTGATAGTCCACAGAAATATGCTGGCTGTCAATGTCGGAGATATCCACTACACGCTGCCCGTCTGTATTCATTTTCGTATCTTGATTTGTTGCTGTTTTCTCAATGCTAAGAGCATTCTATTGTTGCAAAGATAAGCCATTCTTGACGATAAATGCGTCCTTTTTTACTTAATAAATGTTCCGCTGCCCGATTTTGAGAAAAACTGACCTCGATAATGGACAAACAGAACACTACTATTTCAAATAAAATAGCCATTTTTGCATTTAGAAAGTAAAAATAAGAATAAAATAAGAAGAAATGAGAGAAATCAGAACACAAATAGGGCTATTTTGCGCCATTATTTCCCTATTTTCGATGGCAAGTTGCACCAGCGGCAAAAAGGAACAAAAGCCAATGAGCATGCCTGTTCAGACGGAGACCGTCAAGCGTTCGCTGAATGATGCAGGAACCACTTATGTAGGACAGGTGGAAGAACAATCGGCCACCGCCGTGAGTTTCACCAGCATGGGCACACTCAACAGGGTCTTCGTGAATGAAGGCCAATGGGTGAAGCGCGGCCAGTTGCTGGCTACCATCGACCCCACCTCGGCTCAGAATGCGCTGGCCGGTGCCAAGGCGCAACTCTCTCAGGCTCATGATGCCCTGGAACGCATGAAGCTATTGCACGACCAAGGCTCGCTCACCGATATCAAATGGGTTGAAGTGCAGTCGCAGGTGGCACAGGCCGAAGCCCAATACCGCCTGATGGAGAAGCAGGTGAAAGACTGCCGGTTGCTGGCTCCCGTGAGTGGTGTTATCGGCAGCGGTGTGAAGTCGGCCGGCGAATCAGCCCTTCCCGCTGAGCCCGTTGCCCGGATACTGAACATCGACCGCGTGAAAGTACGTTTCTCTCTGCCCGAACAGGAAATGATCCAGCTTCGCAGCGGTGCCCATGCGCTGATCAGCGTGGCAGCTTTGGGCGGTGAGACCTTTCACAGCCATTCCTTGACGAAAGGTGTGGAGGGCGACCTAATGACCCACACTTATACGGTCTATGCGCAGGTTAATAATCCCGGCCACAAACTGCTGCCAGGCATGGTAGCCGATGTCACTTTCTCTTCGTCAAACACCAGTCCGCAGATCACCGTTCCCGCCCGTTGCGTAGGGCAGAATCCGAGCGGCGAGCAGTTCGTCTGGGTCGTTGCTGGCGGAAAGGCTCATCAGCAGAAAGTGAAAGTAGGAGAATCCCGAGGCAACCGTCTGGTCATCACGGAGGGCCTGAAAGAGGGCGACAAGGTGATAACGGAAGGTTATCAGAAGGTGGGCGAAGGCTCGCCCGTTGAGGGTTGATAGTTTTTGGTTAAGAGTTGATTGTTTTCATCTATGGCAAACAAACAGAAACACGGCAACTGGATAGCCGGACTGATGCGCAACTACCGTCTGACGTCGCTGCTCATCGTTTTGCTTTTCATATTCGGACTCTACGGCCTTGACCAAATGCCGAAGGATTCCTTCCCCAGTTTCACCATTCGTCAGGGAGTGGTGGTAGCCATCTATCCCGGCGCCTCTGCCGAGGAAGTGGAGCAGCAAGTAGCCAAACCTTTGGAACGCTATCTTTTCCAGTTCAAGGAAGTGAGGCGCGAGAAGACTACCAGCACCTCGTCGAACGGCATGTGCATGGTGATGCTGGAACTAAACGAAGAGGTAAACAACAAGGATGAGGTATGGTCGAAAATCAAGCATGGCCTCAATCTCTTCAAACAACAACTGCCCCAAGGCGTGCTGGCCTTGATTGCAAATGACGAATTTGGCGACACATCGGCCCTGCTCATTGCCTTGGAGAGCGAAAGCCGTTCCTATCGCGAACTCCACGGATACGTGGATCGCCTATCGGATGAACTGCGGAAGATCAATTCCGTAAGCAACGTGCGCATCTATGGCGACATCAAGGAGCAACTGACGCTCTATATAGACCACCAGCGGCTCTCAGCCTACGGCATCAGCACGATGCAACTCTATCAGAAACTAAATGCCAACGGCCTGATTCTTCCCACCGGATCGCTGTCGAATCAGCAGCAGAACGTGCCCATCCACGTAAGCGGCACGGTCAACTCCGAGGAGGAAGTAGGCAACCTTATTATATATACCGATGCCCAGAACCATGTGGTAAGAGTGCGCGACGTAGCCACCATCCGCCGTGAATACGACCGCACGGAGAGCTACATCGAGCAGAACGGCCATCCCAGCATCATCGTTTCCCTGGAGATGCGTGAAGGCAACAACATCATGAAATACGGTGACACCGTCAACCGCCTGCTCGATGATTTCCGCGAGAACGTGCTGCCAAAGGATGTCAGCATCACCCGCATAGCCGACCAGCCCAAAGTGGTAGGCGATTCGGTGAAGGATTTCCTGCTGAACCTTATCGAATCGATGCTCGTCATCATCCTTGTCATGATGGTTCTCTTCCCCTTCCGAACGGCTGTCGTGGCCGCTGTCACCATCCCGCTCTCCACATTCATCAGCGTAGGCATCATGTACATGCTGGGAATCCCGCTGAACACGGTGACACTGGCAGGCCTTATCATCGTGCTCGGCATGATTGTTGACAACTCGATCGTGGTGCTCGACGGCTATCTGGAATATCTCGGGAAAGGCTACAGCCGATGGCATGCCGCAGCTGAGAGTGCGCAGCACTATTTCTTCCCAATGCTGTTGGCCACACTCTGTATCTGTGCCATCTTCTATCCCTTCCTGTTTATCTTCAAAGGACAGTACAGGGAGTTTATCAACGGACTGCCACTCACCATCACCATCAATCTGATGGTCTCGCTCCTGCTGGCTGTCGTCGTCATACCGATCATGGAATTTGCGCTGATAAAGCCCGAAAAAACCGGAAAATCTGGAGAATCCAGCCATTCCGGAAGCATCACCCGCTGGGTGCAGAGCACTTACAACCACGCCCTCGACTGGACGTTCCGCCACCCATGGCTCACCATCTGCAGTGGGATGGCCATCGTGACGGCATCCTTCCTCATCCTCACCCAACTGAAATTCCGCTCCATGCCATACGCCGACCGCGAACAGTTTGCCGTGGAAATATTCCTGCCTGAAGGTAGCGGACTGGCCGAAACAAAGACAATAGCCGACAGTATCTACAACGCCTTGAAACAAGATGAGCGCGTGCAGTACATCACTTCGTTCATCGGTTGTTCGTCGCCTCGCTTCCAGACATCCTATGCCCCACAGGTGGGTGGAAAGAATTTCGCGCAGTTCATCGTGGCGACACCTTCCGTGAAAGACATGAAAGCCGTACTCGATAAGTATGAACCGCTCTATACCGACCGTTATCCGAATGCACTCGTGAAGTTTAAGGAACTCGACTTCCAGAACGTTGAGACTTTCGAGTTCAGGTTCTATGGCGATGACATTGACTCGCTCCACACAGTAGCCAACCGATTGATGGCTTTCCTGCGCCAACAGCCCGAGCTCTTCTGGGTGCATTCCGACTATGAACAGCCCCGATTGCTCACGGAGGTCACGCTGAATCCCACGGCTGCCGCCCAGCAGGGAGTTGACCGCGCCACTACGGCTATGAGCATTGCTATGCTGACGGGCAATCTCAACGTGGGCACGATTTGGGAAAAAGACTATGAAATGCCCATCGTCATCAAAGACCGTCAACGCGAAAACCTGCCTTTGAGTGGCGTAGGCGACTTGCCGATAGCCAGCAAATTATCCGGCATAACCGGCAATTCTGGAATTTCCGGAATATCCCCCCAGGCCACTCTGCTCCGTCAGGTTGCTGATATCCACCCAGTCTGGAGCGAAGAGAAGATTGTGCGCCGCTGCGGTGAACGCTGTATCTCGGTAAAGGCGGAGCCCCGCCGCGGTGTACTACCCTCAAAGGTGGAAAGCCGTATTGAGAAATTCATCGACAATGACCTCCAGATTCCTCGTGGAGTCCGCTCCGAAATCGGCGGTATCGTGGAAGCCAATGGCGAACTGATTCCGCAGATTATGATTGGCATGTTAGTGGCCTCGCTGATTATATTCTTCTTTATCTTGTTTAACTTCAAGCGTTTCGGCATTACTTTCGTCTGCATTGCCGCCATCAGCCTTGCCTTCCCAGGCATGCTGCTCGGTTTGTGGGCCATGAACCGTATGCTGGGACTAACTGCTGTATTCGGTGTGGTCACGCTGATGGGTATCATCATGCGTAATGAAATCCTCATCTTCGAGCATGCCGATGCCCTTGTGAAGAAGGGCTGGAGTGTACGCGATGCAGCCTACGATGCCGGCAAACGACGCATGGTGCCTATCTTCCTGACCACCTCCACTACCGCCGTGGGTGTCATCCCGATGATTATCGCCGGCACATCTTTCTGGATGCCGGTGGGAGTCAGTATCTTTGCTGGTGGTATCGGAGCCCTGATTCTTGTGGTCACGATGCTACCCGTGGTCTATTGGAAGACGAGGAGTGAAAAGAGAATTGAGAAAATGAAAAAATAAGAAAATGAGATATTTAATTATAACTATCCTATGTTTTGCGAACTGCTGCCTGGCAGTTGCCCAGCACCGCTATACCCTCCAACAATGCAAGCAGGAGGCACTGAAAAACAATATTGCCATCCGCAAAGCCGACAATAATATCCGCAGTGCTGAGGAGCAGCGCAAGGAGGCCTACACCAATTATTTCCCCAACGTGTCGGCATCAGGTGCTTACTTCCATGCCAATAAGGCACTTGTGGACGGTTCGGTCAATCCCGCAGAATTCATTCCTGCCGAGGCTGCTGCAATCATTCCCGCTGAGATAGCAGGTATGTTCGGCAACCCTATTCCCTTCAGCATGATGAAACACGGTTTGCTGGGCAGCGTGACCGCCTTACAACCAGTTTTTGCCGGCGGACAAATTGTTAATGGCAACCGGTTAGCCAAGGTCGGAGTAGAAGCCAGCCAACTGCAACGACAGTTGTCTGCACGCGAAGTGGAACATACCACCGAGCAGTATTTCTGGCAATTGGTACAACTCCAGGAGAAACTCAACACCATCGATGCCGCCCGCCGCAATCTTGAAAGCATCGAGAAAGACGTAAGGACGGCCATCAAGGCCGGCGTTGCGCTGAACAACGACTTGCTGCAAATACAACTCCACCAGAATGAACTGGCCAGTCAGCGCATCGAGTTGGAGAACGGCATCAGCATCAGTAAGATGGTGCTGGCCCAATATATTGGCATTCCTTATCAGGAGAACTTCAACATCCAGGCTCCTGCCATTGATAAAAACTCAGGACGGCAGACTGCCTCCCAACTGTTAGAAAAGGAGAGCCTGCTACCCTCTTTGCCTGAATACCAACTGTTGGAAAAGAACGTTCAGGCCAACCAGCTCCAGCAGAAGATGGAATTCGGAAAGAATCTGCCCACGGTGGCCGTCGGTGCAGGCTATATCTACAACGACCTGATGGACAAGGGCGTCAACCGCGGACTGCTGCTGGCACAGGTCAGCATTCCCATCAGCCAGTGGTGGGGCGGTTCCCACGCCGTGAAGCGGAAAAAGATTGCCGTGCAACAGGCTCAAGAGGAACTTGAAAACAACCGACAGCTATTGCTCATCAACATGCAGGCTAAATGGAACGCACTCGATGCCGCCCAAAAACAATTGGACATTGCCCGCCAGAGCATTGAGCAAGCCGAAGAGAACCTTCGCATTCAAACCAACTGCTACAAAGCCGGCACACTTACCATGAGCGATCTGCTACAAGCTCAGACACAGTGCCAGCAGACCCGCGACCGCTTTACCGAAGCCTATACCAACCTGCAACTGAAGGCCCTCGAATACCGTCAGGCTACAGGACAACAATAAAACATAACTTTACTATGAGTGAAGAGAAACTAAACATCAATCAATGGGCTGAAGAAGACCGCCCACGAGAGAAACTGATGAGGATGGGCCCCGAATCGCTGACCAACGCCGAACTGCTGGCCATCCTGATTGGCTCCGGTTCCACGAAAGAGAGTGCCGTGGATCTGATGAAACATATACTCAAAGATTGCAAAAACAACCTGAATACCCTGGGAAAGATGAGTATCCGCGAACTGCAACAGTATAACGGCATGGGACCCGCCAAGGCCATCACCGTGCTGGCCGCCTGTGAACTGGGTAAGCGGCGACAGGCTGAGAAGATACAGGAAAGGGAGGATTTGGGCTCACCCCGGGCTATCTATGAGTTCATGCATCCCAAGATGCAGGATCTGGACACGGAAGAGGCTTGGGTGATTCTGATGAACCAGAACTACAAACTTATCAAGGCTGAACGTCTGTCACATGGGGGCATCACAGAGACTGCCGTCGATGTGCGTCTCATCGTGAAAGCTGCCCTTATGAACAATGCCACGATTGTGGCCCTCTGCCATAACCATCCGTCAGGCAACACCCGCCCGAGTAAGGACGATGACCGTCTGACGGAACGTGTAAAGAAAGCCTGCGAAGTGATGCGACTCTACCTGCTCGACCACGTCATCGTGACCGATGGCAATTACTACTCTTATCGCGAAAAAGGCAGGTTGTAACATCTTGCTGCACAATTTCTTCCTAAGACTTTGCAGAATCAGGCAAAACTTCGTATCTTTGCGGAGTCAATAGAAAAGTGTACTTCTAACAAATATTATTAACTATAATCCGTATGAGACGTTTATCTCTTTTCGCATTTAACTTACCGATTCTGCTGCTCTTTGCCTTGCAAGTTTCAGCCTACAAGCAGGAGTCGATTAACATTAACGTAAATGGTCAGCAACGAAACATGGTGGTCTTTACGCCTAATGAGTTTCCTGCCAAATCGCCCCTGTTCATCATTACCCATGGCATGAATCAAAGCCCTGAATATCAATACGAGAGTGACAAGATGTACTTGTTGATTGACACCGAGAAGTTCATTATCGCCTACTTACGCAGCGATGGAAACACATGGGATATCGGCGGTACGAAAGACCAGAACTTTGTCATTAAGACTATCGACGAAATGGCCACCCGCTACGACATCGACAAAGACCGTGTGTATTGGTCAGGTTTCTCCATGGGTTCCATGCTCATCCACCATTGCATAGCAAACATGCAGAACAGGATTGCGGCCTTTGCGCCTACAAGCGGCATCCAGTTCTCTGAGCAGCCTTGGAATAACTGCAAGAAACCCGTCAATATGCTGGAGTGTATTGCATACGGCGACGATGTGTTCGGCTATGAACAATATGGCATTCACAGCTATATCGAAAACTACGCCACGCACGACAAACACACTAAATACTCTAAGACGACAGGTTACAGGCCCATCGGCAGCAGTTGGTTTGACGGTGACCTGGAGAAATGGACGGGCGGTCCTAACGGTGGCGAAGTGTGGCTATATTCCTATAACAACGGCGGACACTGGCCCATGGACCTGAACCGCCACCTCATCTGGAATTTCTGCAAACGCTTCACATTGAATCAGCCCAAAGTGACAATTGCTCAACCAGAAGGCGAAACAACCTATCTGTATATGGGACCTGACGGTGAAGCGGTATTCCCAGACATCAGCATTGAAGCCACGGCTACTGTCACTAACGGTGAAGTGGAAAAAGTGGAATTCTATGATGGCAACACACTGATTGAGACGTTATCAGCCAAACCATTCACAGCAACACTGACAGCCCCCAAGGCTGGCCAGCACGAACTGCATGTCGTGGTGACTGACACCAACGGTAAGAAAGGAGAAAGTTCATGCGTGGTGAACTGCGTTGCATCAACCAACTACAACATGATTCAGACTTTCACCACCGAGGGCATCGTGCCACAGAACTGGTATGTTTCCAACGGTAAGGTGAAACGTGCAGGCGGCGGACTCCCATACGCCTCCGGATGTCGTCTTCTGCGCTTTACGAATGAGTCACGCGGCTTTGAATATGGACTCTTCGTGCAGAATCCTTCTGGTAAGGAAAAAAACGCATGGGCTAGATTTGGCGACAATGCCGCCCGTTCGCACATGACATTGCACGCAGGAAAATATACGCTCTTGAGCAGGGTATGTAACTGGAACCAGCCTGAGTACGCGAAAGTAATCTACGCCATCGAAGACCTCAACGGGCAGGAAGTGGCTTCTAAGACCTTCATGCCCACCATTAATATAGGTGGCAACACTGCCAATAAATTCTCATCCGGCAGGGGACAAACTTTCGAGTTCGATATCCCTCAGACGGGCGAATATGTCTTCAGCATCTACACTGATGCCGTGACAAATGCCGACTTCGTACTAGGTATGGCCACTCTTAAGGTAAAGTCGTTCGTGGAGTCAGGAATCAAGGAAATAAACGATTACCCAGGAAACGTATCGTCTGGGATAAACGGATGCTTTGACATCAGCGGCCGCAGAATTGCAGAAGGCAAGACTTCAACCAATCAATTGAAACCTGGCCTTTACATCATCGACGGTCACAAAATCATCATTCGATAACATATTCATCCGATTATCACACAATAAAACGGGTGCTCATCATTTGAACACCCTACTGAATTCCTCTACACTGATATCGACAGGTTCAACCATGAATTCCGGGCGGTTAAAGCTCTTCAACAAATACGTGTTTTGTTCCGGGTCTTCCTGCGGCAGCAGGAATGCCTTTTCCACTTTTCCGTTATTGAAATAGGAGAAATAGACACGACAGAAGTTGCCGTCTTCACGGCGGCTGGCAACCATAATCCAATGTCCGTTACTCGACCAAGTCGGGTAACTGTCTGGACTACCTTCGCTGTTCAAGTTGGTAAGGTCGAGGAATGATGGAGCATCCTCAGTATGGCCCTTCATTGAATCTTCATCGAGCGGCAAACAGGCTATGTCGGCATCGTTGTGCCTGATATGGAAGCAGCCGTACTTACCCAAGGCAAAGAGAAGATAGCGGCCATCGGGACTGATGCGCGGCAAGGTAGCACTCTTATCCTGCGAAACAGCATCAAAGACGAGTTCCTCCTCACCAAAGCTGTGCGAGGTTTCATCGAATGGACGGCGACACAGGTTGTATTGCACTTTTTCATAAGTAAATCTGATATCCTTGTCGCGTAACTCTTCAGGAAGTGGAACCGTCTTACAGTAATAGAGATATTTGCCGTCGGGCGACCAAGTAGGATAGACCTCCAACGTGGTGGAGTCATTGCATACGATGCTCACCGAATCGGTCGCCACATCGTAAAGGATGATATCACTGGCAAGGTCAAAGACCTCAATTTTGTTAGGATTTGCAGTATGGAATGCCTGACGTGTCTTACAGGCCGCAAATGCTACCAACTTAGCAGTAGGATGCCATGACGGATAGGCTCCGCCAGAGATGGTATAGTCGCGCTTCAGATCTACTTTGGACACCTTACCATCGTTTACAATAACGGTACCGGCATTAGCGAGACGCACATGAAAGAGCATATTGTCAGTCTTGTAGTTCTGATAACTGTGGCAGTTGATGCACTGGCCTATCTTATTATTATTCATGGTAATCTCGTTGTTGAAGATCTGAGTCTCTTCAAACGTGGTGAGATTGCGCTGGGCAATTTCCATGTATGTCCATGCCACATACGATGGTTCGATAAGGCGATACGACAGATATTCGTCAATTGGTTCCTTGGCTACATGTATCTCAAACGGGTTAAACGAAAGCCATTCTCCCTGTTTCTTGCCCCAAACCTCAACCTTCATGCTCTTTCCCTTCGATGCATCGAGCATAGCATGCCATTCCGATTCAGGAATCTGCACCTTCACTCCCTTGCCGTAAGTCTGCTGCTGACCATCAGGCGTTGTGAAACGTGTCACACATTCTTCGTACTTACCAGCAGGGAGCATGAAGTTGAGTGGCGCAATATTGCAAGGTACCGTTACATTACAGTAATC
Source organism: uncultured Prevotellaceae bacterium (assembly GCA_900316985.1). Taxonomy (GTDB): domain Bacteria; phylum Bacteroidota; class Bacteroidia; order Bacteroidales; family Bacteroidaceae; genus Prevotella. The sequence continues at coordinate 38,283 of ONFE01000013.1, read as the reverse complement.
GGGAAAGATAGCAGGCAGACTCTTTGCCGCTTTAGAGGAAGAGGGCACATCGGGGTGATTCACACATGAAGACAATAACAAACTCATGGCAACAGCCAGAATTAGGAAATGGGGGTAGATATATCTTTTCATATTTTTCTTATGATGCAACTTCGTGTCCAATATTGCCGCTAACATTAATAGGTTTTCGCCCGAAGATGTTGTACCACCAGAAGGTGTCTCCAAATTCATGATGCATTTCTTCACCAACTTTTTCTATTGTCATACCAGGCTTTACCTTTTTTTTCAAAGCCGCCCAGAACTGTTTGTAGCGCTCGTAAACAGACTGCTCGACAGGGAGCATCATACGTTTTACTTCTGGGGCCTTATCCATAAATAGGATGTAAGCCTCCATCGCATGCAATGGAAATTCCTGGTCGAGATGCAGCTTCACATAGTTGCGCAGCGCTGGCCAGAAGCGTCGTGAATCGCAACGTAACATGGCATAGAACAAGGCCTGTTCTGAAGCGACTTTACTATCAGATTCATACCAGAGGCTAATACCATTGACAAGATAACTCTCGCTGTTCTCGACACCAGTGAGCTCATCGGGATAGCATTTCTGCAGTTCCTTAATCTTTTCTGTGACTGGAGCCGGCTGCCAGTTGCCATAAAATGGACTATGGTGTAAGATAGTGGTATAGCGTTCTACCAGTTTCTTGTCTCCAACAGCCAGTGCACAGCGAGCAAGCATCTTCAGGTAGAAGGGCGAGAAGCCTGCCTGTATGGCATTCTCGAAATTCAGACGGATAGCTTCATTCATCATGCCGTAGTTGTAATATACCAACGGTGATGCGATGTCCAATAGAGTAACATGGAGTGTATCGGGGTTATTAAGATCGATAGCATTGTTACCCAATTTGAATGAACGGTCGAGTAAGCCACCTTCGTTCATCAGAGCAATATTCTGGAGAAATACCATCGTTCTGGTAGGCTTCTTGTTTTCTTCTGCCATAACCAGAACCTTCTTCCAGTTATTGTCCTCGGCATGGCGCACCATGCGCATCTCGTCGATGTAGTTCTTGTCGTAGTACATCAACGATAAGGTAAAGAAGATGCCTGCAACAACACTCAACACCGGAACAGCCAAACGACCATACGACCTGTCCCCCAAACGACTAAACGACCATTTTCCCAAACGACAAGAAATGAGCACCGAGATAGTACCAAGCATCCAAAATGGTATAGAGAGACGTGGAATGGAGTCCATTGGCGTTTCGAAGCGTGGGAAACCAGCCAACACAACATCGTCGACTTTCAGATTCGAATAGAACTGAGCGTGCCAGATACTAGCGGTATAGATGAGCAGAACAATACCCACAAGCTCACGCCAGGTGAGTTTTTCATAAAGTGCAAGACATAATACAAAAAGTAAAGCGAACCATCCTAACACAGGATAGAGGCAGAAGGCAATCATATACCAGACAAGATGCCATTTGCGAGGCGTGCTACGTGCTGCCCACAAAAGCAACAGCATGATGAGATAGCCTACCGACTGCGAGAACCAATAACCTCTGATGGTGGAGATATAGATCCAATAGCCTAAATCAACAACTGAAGTAAGCAGACAGGCTACTGGCAGAAGCATCAGTGCAGAGGCACTTCCCTTCAATCCAAATGCTTTAACACCCACAAAGAAGATAAGCGCCCAAATGATCACCAAAACACCTGCACCTAAAGCCGGTTGATAGAATAGCTGCGTGAGCCATGCACCTACATACTGCATCAGGCCAAAAGGCTTTGACATAAGTGTATGGAAGAAAGGGGATCCGTAAAGGAACTCGGAACGGTCGTGTGCCGTATAAAAAACCTCTTGGTTGATGTATAATATATATACGACAAACAGACAAAAAGCCAACAGGCTTACGTAGAAAAGGGTCCTAGTGTATTTGATTTTTGCTGTCATCTTCTTGTGTTAAAAGGCTGACTCAATAAATGAGTCAGCCTATGATTAATTATCTTGTGCCCTACTGCCATTCTAAATAAAGTATAGTAATAAAGCACTTACATCAGTTTTTACTTTGTTACAGGTCTTACAGAAACTCCGAAACTGGTACTCAGGTTGTGGTACATGTCAAGAGAATTATACAGACCATGCTGGAAAATCAACATGTTAGGCATGTTTTCACTGGCATTAACTGCACCCTTTGAACCATTAACCTGCTCTGTCATTGAGGGGAAATGGAAAGTACCAGTAATCTCTCCAGTAGCATAATAACCGGCATTTCCGTTTCCGTACAATTCTTCACCGTAGCGATATCCTGCTGCCGGCAAGAAGATGCTGTTTCCATTGACCTTACTGCTTACCTTATATCCAGAACCGGTGAATTCCCAGTTGCAATACTCAAGCAACTCTACGAAATCAGCAGTAGATGGCATTCTCCAGTTATTGCCCCAGTTTGCAGTGGCAGGATCATGCTTGGCATCAGAAATAATGCTATAGACAGGAACAAAGTTTAAATTATTCTTCTTTTTGTCATCATGCCTGTCTTTCACATCATTTCCAATATCGCCGCCAGCATAGTCCTTACGCATCACAGCATCAAACTGATCTTTAATTTCAGTATAATTATTGGCTAAAGGAGATACTGCATACTTGGTTTCCGTAGTACCGATCTTGTCAATAACGAGATTGGTCGTCTTGGTGTAGTCAAACGTATTGAAAAAGTCTGCTAATGCATCCTCTTTAACTGGATATCTCTCAATAAACTTAGAACCATCCCAATCTATGATGCACTCAAACTCATCATTGATAAGTGTTGCCTCAAGGAATCCTGTATAAGACTTACTAAGATTAGTCAACTTATCCTTTACAAAAGAAACAATTACGTCCTTTTTCTGAGCATCATCGACAGCTGACAAATCTATAAGTCCTGGCTCAGCGATTTTAACAATATTTGTTGTGTCGCAAATCGCTCCTGCCTCTTCAGCACCTTTGTACATATTAAACAAAGTTGACATTGATGTGGGATCTGTTACATCTGTATAGGTTGTGGAAGAGGTTGCCAAGACCTGAGTTCCTGTTACATCACCCCAGATGAAGAGAATACCATTGTCAGATTCAGAAGTCGCTCCAACATTTATGTTAGCCCACTTAGTACCACTGGGGAGTCCCAAATCTACAGCCTGACCTGCACTTTTGATACTACCTGTATTTGCTGTATATTGGGTATCGACAGTATTTTCGCTAATCTCCTCACTACAAGCCACGAACAGGCTTGATGAAATAAGTGCGGCAATTGCGAACTTACTAAAATTCATTAAATTTTTCATTATAACGGATGTTTAAATATTATACATATAAGAACTTCTTATTCCTCATAGTAAACAGCATTGAGAGTCATAGAGCCGCTGTACAGCATGAGGTCAAGATCTTTACCACCGGCAGGGTCTTCGTTTACATATTTCTTTGCACATTCCCTTGCCATTGTCGGGGTAATCTGAAGTTCATTCAAACCATTCACCCACTTAACATGATCATAATAGGTGTTACTCCACCAACCATTCATGACCTTCAAATCAAAATCGGGAGTCACATCTGATACGTCAAAGATCAGAGTCTTCAGACCATCATAAACTTCATCAGGAATAGTGGGTAGATGTGCACCTTCTGTAGAACTGAAACGCATGGCCGCAGCGTCCCAAGCACCAGGCTTGAATGGCAACTGAGGATCTTCTGCTTTTTCTTCTTCAGACCTATTAGGATCACCATAGATATAGTACTTCACTAGTGGATCGGTGATTTCATCACATTTAACAGGGTATTCTGCTGTAAGTCTGGTACCGTCAGGACAAATAGCGGTGAGAACAACTGTGTACGGAGTAGTAACCCAATCACCATTCTCATCCCAATTAACCTTCATCTTCTTCTTTGCAAAGTTACCAACAAATTCCTTACCACCGATATCCCACTTTGCATTGACAGGTGCAAGGGTCGAACAGGTAATAACATTACCATTCTTTCCATTAGATGCCTTGTCAACAGTGACAGTAGTCTTCGCCTTGAGCTCGTCAACAGTGATGTGACCGCCATTGCTGATATCCTCATGAACAGGATCACAAGCAGCCAAAGCGCATACTGTGGCAACTAGCAAAAATAATATCTTTTTCATATTGATTTCCTTTTAATATTAATAAAGAACTTTATATTGTGTCTCTGGATCAGCTAAATTCCATCCTGGATTCTGCTCCATCTTACCATTCATCAGAGTAATCTGAGCCTGAGGCTTAGGCAAGAAACCATTGGTGGCAGCATAGCGTTTAGCCCAAGAACAGGTCATATGAGCCATATTCATGGCATTCCTTTTACCTTTAACAGTAATAGACTTACCATTCTGAGCCTGAAGAGCCTTGGCAGCATATGAACTCTCGCCAGAATCTATACCAGACCAACGACGCATATCGTTGAAACGGAGTCCCTCAAGAGCAAACTCCCAGCGACGCTCATCCTGAACAGCCTTCAATGAATATGCTGTCTGAGGCACGCCAGCACGCTTCTGAACCTGATTCATGTACTGTGCATCACCTGTGAGTTCTGTCAGCATCAACAGCACATCAGCATATCGCATCAGGTAATAATCCTCGAAGTGGTCACCCTGCTGCTTATTGTCAAGCGAACTGGAGGAATAACCAGGACACTGTGACCACCAGGAATCATTGTCGGCAGCGCAAGCGTCAAGGTTTACGTCTGCATACTTCTTACATGCATAGCCAGACTCCTCGCAGTCGTCCTTCTCATAGGTATAGGATGCGAGTTCATGATCGAGGTCAATCAAACTGCCGAGCTTACGGATGTCTTTATAACCACCGGCAGCCTCTGCTGATGTCCAGTCATCCCAAAGATTGCTGGAAGGAGTACCCTGACCCCAACCCTGATTGAATGGATAAGTCTTATCACGCTTACCATTGTCATTGGTTGCACCATTACGAAGGCCCCAGAAACAAGAGAGGTAGTTTGAATACATACGCGGGTTGTTGTAGGTTCCACCGATAGCCCACTTAGAGGCATTCATAAACTGAATCTGGAAGATTTCCTCAGTGTTACCGTTACCCATACCAGGTTGGTCGAAGCAGTTTTTGCGGTCCATGTCTGCGATGAAAGCGTATGCATGACCTTTACCGTCATGTGCCTCATCCCAGAGAAGACTATTAGAATACTGCCAGAGAGAACGATAGTCCTCGCAAAGTTTGTATCCACCATTGGAAACGATGTCTTTCAGACCGTTGACGACATCAGACTTTGAAAGAGTACCACCGTTGCAGCCCTCTTGTTCTACAAGTTGAATAGTAGCATCACCAGTAGCAAGTTCACCAACTTTCTTATAGAAACCAGCCCAGAACATCCATGCACGTGCTATGAAAGCCTCGGCAGCGAACTTGTCTGCATGACCAGAACCGTTGGCCTTTTCTGCCTTCATAAGATTCTTGGCAGAAACAAAGTCTGACAGAATCTGGGGATAGATAGCCTCCTCAGCACTTGCTTGCTGCTGCATTTCGTCAGTAATCGTAGTAGAGGTAATCAGAGGAACATCACCATACAACTGGGAAAGCCACATGTAATAAAGACCACGCATGAAGTAGCCCTCACCGAGCAACTGATTGCGCTGAGCGGTGTTGCCAGTCCAATCGACATTATCGATGGTCTCAATCTGGTTGTTAGCGCGGGAAATACCACCATAGAGAAGGATAAAATCCTGTTCATACTGATTAGCACTTGCAGTTGTAAAATGATGCAGTGACTTAGCTACATTATCCTGCAAACCGCCACTACCATAGCAGTCATCTGACATCAGTGACCACCAATAGAAAGGATTATTTAATATACCACTTTGATCTCCGCCACCTAACGTATTCATGATACTATAGGTAGCAGCATTCAATGCCTCAACATCTGCAGGTTTACCTGGAAATGTAGCCGCAGTCATCTCTGTAACACGAGGATCTGTGTCCAGCATATCGTTACAAGATGTAAACAAGGCTGCTGACGAAACAACTAAAGCTGATAAAATATATTTTTTCATAACTTATTTGTCGAATTAGAATTTGATACTAGCACCAATCAGATAGGTACGAGATGGTGGGTAAAGACCCAAGTCAATACCAGAAGCCCAACCATTACCACCTGCTGAGTTACCTACCTCAGGATCGAGGCCGGTGTACTTAGTAAAGGTGTAGAGGTTCTGAGCCTGTACATAGAGACGGAGTTGCTGGAACGGACAGGCCTTCCAGATGTTCTTAAAGTCATAACCGAGTGTGACAGTCTTGATCTTGAAGTAGTCGGCATCTTCCATATAACGGGTTGATACCCAGTTGACATTCTCACTACCAGTACTTGTAATGTGTGGCTGGGTGTTTGAGGTACCCTCACCAGTCCAACGCTCCAAAATAGTGGTATCATAGTTCTGATAAGGAGCATCACTGTATGAACGGTAAGAACGCATAATCTGCATACCGAATGCACCGGCACCGTTCACGGCAAAGTCAAGACCCCTCCATGTGAAACCGAGGTTGACACCAAGCATAATATCTGGGTTAGGATTACCAATCTCATGGCGGTCACAATTGTCACCTTCTGCGTAGGTAATCACACCATCACCATTATAGTCATCCCAAATCATGTCACCGGGCATTGCGCTGTCAAGAACAGCTTTTCCAGCTGCGCGTGCAGCGTCAATCTGCTCCTGATTCTGCCAGATGCCACTGTAGGACATGCCGTAGAAGTAACCGATGGGCTTACCTTCCTCTGCGCGGTAGATATACTCCGTACCCTGTGAAAGGACGCTTGCAGGACCATTGATATAGTGGTTGTCGTTAGCAATACGGGTTACCTTATTCTTATTGGTAGCAAAGTTCACACCAACATTGTAACGGAAGTCCTTACCGATTTGGTCGTTCCAAGTGAGAGCAAGTTCTACACCAGTGTTCTGTACGTCACCACCATTGATGGCTGCAGGATTGGTACCATAGATGGCAAGCAGGTTACCACCGATCAGCCAGTCCTTTGTCGTCTTTTTATACCAGTCGAAGTTAACACCCAGACGGCTGTTGAGGAAACGGGCATCGAAACCTAAGTCTAACTGTTCTGAAGTTTCCCAAGTGAGATCGGGATTTGGTACGATGTTAGCATATGCACCGGTCTTTGGTGTTCCTGCAACGGATGTTGCCATGTCGGAACCGAACTTGTAACCACTGTCACCAGCTTCGCCAGACAGAGCAATCGTAGCCATATACTGGTACTTGGCAATATCCTTGTTACCGTTTTGGCCCCAAGATGCACGGAGTTTGAAGAAGTCCATCCAACTCTTTGTGCTCTGCATGAAAGGCTCATTGCTGACGACCCAACCAGCAGAAACAGAGGGGAAGAAGCCCCAACGCTTACCATCAGTGAAGATGCTTGAACCATCATAACGCATGGTTACGGTAGCCATATAGGTCTCATTCCAGTCCCAAGTCAAACGGCCGAACCAAGAAGCGAGATACTCTTCATCATTGGGTTTGCCCGTCAAAGTTACATCAGTAGAATTTAAGACTTTAAAGTTAGAAAGCCATGCAGAATCCCAACCCTTAAGGGTTGCGAGTTGCTCTCCATAAGAAACCTTGTTAGATCCAGCGAGGTTAAAGCTCCAAGCGGTGCTTTGGAAAGTCTGTCCAACCATGGCGCTAATCTTGTGACCGCTAATAATTGGAAGATCATAAGTAAGGGTGTTCTCAACTGACCAATTGGTATTTAACCATGCGCTCTGGTTATTAGTATAGACGATTGATGTGGCATTACCGTAACCAGAAGATGCTGGCTCACCATAGCCGCGATATCCACCAGAACCCCAGTTATAGTTAAACTGAGAACGGAGTCTAAGGCCCTTAATAGGCTGAATAACGGTAAAGGCTGTTGCGCTGGTATTGACGCTACGGCTCTCTGCCATAGAGTTGAAACCACCCTTAGAAAGGTTCTCCCATGGGTTGCTGAACAAAGAAGAGTTCCAACCTTGACCATATCTAACTACACCGTCAAATCCCTGATAATAATAGGTATCACCATTGTAAGCGTACTGTGGCATAAACGGAGACGTTTGGAGCAAACTGTGAATGTAACTCCAATACATACCATCCTCAGCTAGGTCATGGTTCCTAGTATAGCCGATAGAGATGTTCTCACCGATGGTGATGACATCGAAGTCTTTGGCTTTCAAGAGAACATGATCGCTATTGATACGGATAGTGTGACGTTTATAATAAGAGGCCTGATCAGCACCCATGATACCTTCGTTACCGGTGTAGGTGTAAGACATGGCAAACTTTGAACGGTCAGTTCCACCGGTCAAGGTTACAGAATGATTCTGCTGAACAGCATTTTTGTTTTCGAATTTACCCCACCAGTCTGTGCCTGACCAACCGCTATTAACCTTGGTAATAACGTCTTGAGGGATAAAGCCTGCCCAATCCATCTTCTGACCAGAAGTATTGAAAGTATACTCATCAATGATGGTCATAAACTGCTGGGCATTGAGCAGTTGTGGACGCTTATAGGCATTAGACCAACCAACAGCACCATTATAGCTGATTTCAATCTTACCAGCCTTACCCTGTTTGGTTGTAACAAGAATCACACCGTTAGCAGCACGGGCACCATAGATAGCTGCAGAAGCAGCATCCTTCAGCACGTCGATACTCTCAATATCTGCAGGGTTAATGTCATCAAGGCTTCCACCTGCCACACCATCAATCACATAAAGAGGCGCTGAATTACCTGTGGTACCGATACCACGGATGTAAACCTTATAACCCTTACCTGGCTGGTTGGACGAACTGGTAATCTGTACACCAGGAGTGCTTGACTGCATAGCTTCGAGTGCGTTGGTGGTGTTCAGTTTGGCAATATCTTCACCCTTTACCTGAACAGTAGCACCGGTAATCAGTTTTTTCTTCTGAGTACCGTAACCAATGACGACAACTTCATCGAGGTTGGTGTTGTCTTCTTCCAAAGTCACATCGATGCGGCTTTCATTGCCAACCCTTACTTCATAGGGCTTAAAACCAACGTAGGTAACAACCAACGTGGCATTCGGCCCTACACTGAGAGAATAGTTACCGTCGAGATCGGTAACTGTACCATTACTTGTGCCCTTTTCCATAATGCTGGCGCCAATGACGGGACCCGTGGCATCAACAACTGTACCGGACACTTTCTTCGTCTGCTGAACCGACTGAACGGATTTCACAGCAGAGTCAGCCATTGCCTGAGGTGACCAAAGCAATCCTGCGATTGCGCAGACACCAGCGAGCAACGCTGTCTTTCTAAAGTTCTGATTCATACTTAAGTTGTTTAAGTAATAGTTGATATAAAAATTGAAAAATGAATAATTCAAAAAGATGTTTTTTAGGTTTTTAACGGCGCAAAATTAATTAAAACTTCTATTACATTATATTATAATATGATTCCCAAACTTTCGCTTTTGTCTCACTTTTATGTTTTCCGGCGGAAATGTTACATACAATAAAGTTTTTCTTACGCAAAGAATAACAAAAATGAAGTAATTCTGTCTCAATTCGAAGGAAAACCACAGTGTAAAATAACACCCCAGAACAAAAATAAGACAATTCTTTGCACACTTTACGGTTTTTTCGTAACTCTGCGCCATAACAACGCGAAGATACTACGTCTCGACAAAACAAATTAAAAACAAGTTTTATTTGTTTTTGTGCTCACTTATTCGTATCTTTGTCCACCAAATAATAAAATAATGACACAAGAAGAGAAAACAAGCATCGAGGAACGCATCGTGGATGTGCTGAAAACGGTTTATGATCCGGAGATTCCCGTGAACATCTACGACCTCGGCATGATCTATAAGATAGACATGCAAGAGGATGGAACACTGGAAATGGATATGACCTTCACGGCTCCCAACTGCCCGGCAGCCGACTTTATATTAGAAGATGTACGCACGAAAGTGGAAAGTGTGGAAGGTGTAAAGACCGCCAACGTAAATCTCGTGTTCGAGCCCGCATGGGACCAGAGCATGATGAGCGAAGAAGCACGTGTAGAGTTGGGATTCGACTGAATGTAATATGAAGAAGAATATCTATATATTAAGCGATGCACATCTGGGATCGTGGGCTATCGACCACGGCAGGATGCAGGAGCGCAGGCTGGTAAGGTTTCTTGATAACATCAAGGACAAAGCAGCGGCCGTGTACCTGTTAGGAGACATGTTTGATTTCTGGTACGAGTGGAAATACACCGTACCCAAAGGCTACACACGCTTCCTCGGGAAACTGTCTGAACTTGCCGACATGGGAGTGGAAGTACATTTCTTTACCGGTAACCATGACATCTGGATGTATGGCTACCTGGAAGAGGAATGTGGCGTCATTCTACATAAGAAGCCCGAAACCGTAGAATTATATAATAAGGTGTTCTATCTAGCCCACGGTGATGGCCTTGGTGATCCCAACCGCAGTTTCCAGTTCGTACGCAGCATTTTCCACAACAAAACCTGCCAATGGCTCTTCACCCATTTCATTCCGCAGAGCTGGGCTATGAAGTTCGGACTTTCCTGGGCCAAGCGTTCCCGTCTGAAGAGAGCAGACGGAAAAGAACCACCCTATATGGGCGAAGACAAGGAGTATCTAGTTCAGTACACCAAAGATGCTCTCCCGCAAGACACGCATGATGATCATCGGTGACTGGATCTGGCAGTTCACCTACGTTGTCTGGGATGGCGAACATTTGTTTCTGGAAGAATATGTGGAAGGCGAAAGCCAATTATAACAACCCAATTACATATAAGCACAACTCTAAAAAGCGAAAACGGGGTAGGCGGTTTCATACCTGCGTAATCCTCTATACCACAATCACTTACGGCTGAAGGCGCGCCTTCAGCCGCCTTCATACCACTTTCAGAGAGCCTAAAAGCGTTTTATCGTAAAAAAGATTATCTATTCATACGGTTCTGATGATGAATCGGAAGTGAATTAAAGATGTATTGCTTACCGTTTCGTTATAAATCGACACTCAATACATTATCTATTTCATATCAAAACATTATCGATTACCCATTCCCTTCTTATGAAACCAGATGAAGGCGCGCCTTCAGCCGTAACCCCCACCCCATCAATGCTTTACATGAAGATGAAGGCATGAAGGCCAGCATATACCTTTCATATAGATGGTGACGCACTAAACAGAAGGGTGCATTCCCCTTAAACAGGAAATGCACCCGACAAAATGAATAAAATGTCTTGATTATTTCAGCAGGTTCATGGTGTCGGTGGCAATCATCAACTCCTCGTCGGTGGGGATGACGACAACCTTTACACGAGAGTCGTCGGCAGAGATGATGGCCTCTTCGCCACGGACGTTGTTCTTCGACTCGTCGAACTTCACGCCCAGGAACTCCATGTCCTTGCAGACCTCGGAACGCATGCTCATCTGGTTCTCGCCAACGCCGGCGGTGAACACGATGACATCGAGTCCGCCCATGGCAGCGGCATAGGCACCGATGTACTTCTTGATGCGATAGAAATACATATCCTGAGCCAGCTTAGCCTTCGGGTCGCCAGCCTTTGCAGCATTCTCCACGTCGCGCATATCGCTTGAGCCGCCAGTAAGACCGGCCACACCACTCTTCTTGTTGAGCAGGTTTGACATACCGTCGGCATCGAGTCCGAGTTTCTTCTCGATGAAGGTCACGGCACCACCGTCGATATCACCGGCGCGGGTTCCCATCACCAGTCCCTCCAGCGGGGTGAGACCCATGGAGGTGTCGATGCACTTACCGTCCTTCACGGCAGCGATAGAACCACCGTTACCCACATGACAGGTCACCATCTTGGTGCCTTCTGCGGGAATGCCGAGGAACTCGCAGGCACGGGCCGACACGTAGCGGTGGCTGGTGCCATGGAATCCGTAGCGGCGGATACCGTACTTCTCGTATAGCTCGTAGGGAATGGCATACATGTAAGCCTTGGGAGGCATGGTCTGATGGAAAGCTGTGTCGAAGACACCCACCTGGGGCAGTCCGGGCATCAGTTCCTTCACGGCGTTCACACCCTTCAGGTTGGCGGGATTATGCAGCGGAGCCAAGTCGGAGCATTCTTCGAAGGCCTTGAGCACCTCGTCGGTAAGAATCACCGACTTGTTGAACTTCTCGCCGCCGTGCACCATGCGGTGACCCACGGCATCAATCTCATCGAGACTCTTGATGACACCAATCTCAGGATCGGTAAGCAGAGAGAAAATGAACTTCACGCCCTCGGTATGCTCGGGAATGTCGTGCATAATCTGCTTTTTCTCGCCATTGGGAAGCTTTACCTTTACAAATGAGCCTTCCAAACCAACGCGCTCAGCACCACCGCTAGTCATCACACTCTTGTCGTCCATATTGTACAATGCGTACTTAATGGAACTTGAACCACAATTTAATACTAAAATTTTCATCTATTTCACTTTTAACTCTTCACTTACTTTGCATCCATGGCCTGGCAGGCGGTAATGGCTACCATGTAGTAGATGTCTTCTACGGAGCAGCCGCGGGAGAGGTCGTTTACCGGACGAGCGATACCCTGGAGGATGGGACCGATTGCGATGGCGTCGCCTAAACGCTGAACGAGCTTATAGGCGATATTGCCTACTTCCAGACAGGGGAATACCAGCACATTGGCGTTTCCGGCAATCTCTGAACCGGGAGCCTTCTTCTTGCCTACAGAGGGAACGAGGGCGGCATCAGCCTGCAACTCGCCGTCAATCTTCAAAGCGGGATCAAGTTCCTTGGCCAGTTTGGTAGCCTCGACAACCTTGTCCACTACCTCATGAGAAGCACTTCCCTTTGTGGAGAAGCTCAGCATGGCAACACGGGGATCTTCGAATCCAGCCACACTCTTGGCAGTCTGTGCTGTACAAACGGCAATCTGAGAGAGTTGTGCGGCATCAGGCATCGGCGTTACGGCCACGTCACCAACCACAAGTACACCATTCTCGCCAAACTGGGGCTGCTTAGTAATTAACAGCATACCACCGCTCACGCAGGTGATGCCGGGAGCACACTTGATAATCTGCAAGGCAGGACGCAGGGTCTCGCCTGTTGTGGAGAGGGCTCCTGAAATCTGTCCGTCGGCACCTTCGGTCTTGATAATCATGCAACCCAGGTAGAGCGGGTTCTTCACCAGTTCGCGGGCCTGCTCGATGGTCATGCCCTTCTTCTTGCGCAGCTCGGCCAGTTTCTCGGCATATTCCTCACTGCGGTCGCAATTCTCGGGGTCGATGAGTGTAGCCTTGTCGATGTTGGTCAGGCCACATTCCTTGGCAAGTGCATGCACTTTGTCAGGATTACCGATGAGAATCAGGTCTGCAATGTCCTCAGCCAACACACGGTCGGCTGCACGAAGTGTGCGCTCCTCTTCAGCTTCGGGGAGCACGATGCGCTGCTTATTAGCCTTAGCACGCGCAACGATTTGACTTAATAAATCCATAGTTAGTTGTTTTTTGAATATCTAATTTTGTAATGTTCAGTCGCAAAAGTAACAAAAATAATTGAATTGTCCCTTAGATTTCTGAGATTTTTCTCAGTTTCTTTTGAAAACGTTTTCAGAGATTCATCTCATGTGTAAGAATACTTTCCAGCTGTTCTGCCGACAGTCGGAGTTTGTATTCTCCCTTGATGGCAACGGATATTCGGCCAGTCTCTTCCGACACGATGATGGCAATGGCATCACTCTCCTGAGAGATACCCATGGCAGCCCGATGGCGAAGACCCAGTTCCTTGGGAATATGCACGCTATGGCTTACCGGTAGGATACAGCCGGCAGCGCGAATACGCTTGTCTGAGATAATCATGGCTCCGTCATGAAGGGGTGAATTCTTGAAGAAGATATTCTCTATCAGGCGCTGGTTGATGGCGGCGTCAATCACATCACCCGTCTCCACGATATCATCCAACGGAGCGGAGCGTTCCATCACGATGAGGGCACCCACTTTCTGTTTGCCCATACTCATACAGGCCATCACTATCGGCATGATAGATTCCTTATCGGTCTTATCCTTTTTCTCTCCACCGAACGAGAAAAATCTCATCAGGCTCCGCATGCGTTGATTGGCTCCCAGATTATAGAGGAATTTCCGGATTTCGTCCTGAAAGAGGATTATCAGCGCTATCACACCCACACTGACCAGTTTGTCCATGATGCTTCCCAGAAGTTTCATTTCCAGAATCTGCGACACCAACAGCCACACCACGATAAACACCATGATGCCAATGAACACATTCAGCGAACGCGACTCCTTCATCAGCCGATAGATGTAGTAGAGCATCAAGGCCACGAGGACAATGTCGATGATATCTTTTATTCCGAATTCAAACATATATAAGTTTCAAGTTTCAAGTTTCAGGTTTCAAGTTTCAGGTTTCCAGGTTTCAGGTTTCCAGGTTTCAAGCATGAGACAATTTTCACCACTTCCACGGCTTCTTTCACGTCATGGACACGAAGGATGGAGGCTCCTTTCATCAACGCAACCGTATGAAGCACTGTGGTTCCGTTCAGAGCCTCGTCGGCACTGCTTCCTAAAAGCCTCCATATCATGGTTTTACGGGAAACACCGACCAATAGCGGAAGCTCCATCACGTTCAGTTTCTCCAGTTCGTTCATCAACTGATAATTTTGCGCTACGGTCTTTCCGAAACAGAATCCAGGATCCAGGATGATGTCCTTTTGCCCGAGATCCTGCAACTGCTGCACCTCCTTTGAGAAGGCCATCAGCGATTCCCTCAGTGTACCATGCGTAGACATTAATATATATGGTACGCCCAAACGAGCCACTTCTTGAAAGATGGCAGGCACTTTTCCCTCTTCTGCCACAAGTCCCTGATGACTGTCCTGGCAAGTCGTTGCACCATACGCACCCCGCACATCGCCTTCACTGACATCGTTGATGATATCGGCACCGAATTCCTCCACGACCATACGGGCCACCTCAGGGCGGAACGTATCGACGGAAATAATGGCATCAGGCTGTTCACGTCTCACGATGGGCAAGGCCATCCGCATACGCGACATTTCCTCTTCAGAAGAAACCTGGGAAGCTCCGGGACGTGTTGAAAAAGCTCCAACGTCAATCATAGAGCCTCCTTCGGCCACAATCTGGTTGGCCCGCTCTGCGATTTCCGACTCAGTCTGCTTGCGACTTCCGGCAAAGAAGGAATCTGGGGTAACATTGAGTATCCCCATCACGCACGGTTCACTGAGGCTGACTAACCGTCCCCTGCAATTCAGTGTGTAATCGCTCATATTCTGCAAAAGTATAAAGAATAATCGAAAAAAAAGTCCGTTTTACCTTTTTTATAAAAATAAGTTGTATTTTTGCACCATAATAAGACTCACGAAAATGGATATCAAAGTACTTTATAAGCTGTATCAGCAACATCCGGTTATTACCACCGACAGCCGTGATTGTCCTGCCGGAAGTATTTTCATTGCCCTCAAAGGTGCTGCCTTCAACGGCAATCAGTTTGCGGCTATGGCGCTGGAGAAAGGTTGCTCCTACGCCGTTATCGACGAACCCGAATACAAGCAAAACGACCGTTTCATCCTCGTTGACGACTGCCTGCAGACCTTCAAGGACTTGGCACGTGAACACAGACGCCAGTTCCAGATTCCTGTCATTGGCATCACGGGTACCAATGGTAAGACCACAACCAAGGAACTCATTTCCGCAGTGCTTTCTGAGAAATACAACGTGCTTTACACCCAGGGTAATTTCAATAATGACGTGGGCGTTCCGAAAACATTGCTCCGCTTGAAGCCCGAGCATGAAATAGCCGTTATCGAAATGGGAGCCTCCCATCCTGGCGATATCAAGACATTGGTGGAAACCGTGGAACCTACCTGCGGACTCATCACCAACGTCGGCCGTGCACACTTGCAGGGATTCGGCTCTTTCGAGGGTGTCAAGAAGACCAAGGGGGAACTGTATGACTACCTTAAAAGTGAAGAGTTAAGAGTGAAGAGTGAAGAATGTTCTGATGGCACTGTGTTTATCAATGCTGATAATGAGCACCTAATGGAGATGGCTCTTGAACGAGGGCTGAAACATCTCGTGAAATACGGACAGGAGGCAGAGAATGTAGCCGTCAGAGGAAGGGTGACGAGATGTGATCCATTTCTGAATTTCGAATGGAAGAAAGAAGATTCTTCACTCTTCACTCTTCACTCTTCACTTATCGGCTCCTACAATATCGACAACATGCTGGCAGCCATCACGGTGGGACTGCAGTTTGACGTCAGCGAACAAGCGATTGGCCACGCTTTGGAAAACTATGTACCAAGCAACAACCGCTCACAACTGACCATCACCGAACATAACAAACTGATAGTGGATGCCTACAATGCCAACCCTACTTCCATGGCTGCGGCCCTTGACAATTTCGAGCGGATGGAAGTGAGTCCCAAGATGGCCATTCTGGGTATGATGGGAGAACTGGGAGACATCAGCCACGAAGAACATGAGAAGGTGGTAGAGCATTTGAAAAATGCCCATTTCGATAATGTCTGGTTGGTTGGAGAGGGATTCAAGGACATTCCCTGCGACTTCCGGAAATTCAATGATGTGGAAGAGGTAAAAGAGGCGCTGAAAGTCCAACGGCCCGAGAATTACTACATCCTCATCAAGGGCAGCAACTCCACCAAACTCTTCCAACTGCCTGAAGTATTGTAGCAATCCGTCAACTATTATAGAAAACAATTTAACCTCACACTCTTTATGAATAAAAGAAAAATGATACTTTGTGCCATGCTGTTCTTCTTTGGCATCAGTCAGGCACAGACTACCGACGTAGCTCCAGACAAAACCGGTATGAATCTTTCTGCCCAGGAATGGTGTAAAAACGTCGTCATGGGATGGAATCTTGGAAACTCGTTAGAAAGCGGTGGTGGCGAGACAGGATGGGGCAATCCCAAAACAACCCAAGATATGATTAAGGCCGTCAAAAAAGCTGGTTTCAACGCCATCCGCATTCCGGTGAGATGGACGGAGCAACTCTCTGACCAGACGAACATGATTGTGAAGGAAACGTGGCTCAATCGTGTCAAAGAAATTGTAGACTGGTGCCTAGCCGAAGACATGTATGTCATCATTAACACCCACCACGAAGCATGGCTCGACCGCAGTCCATTCTACTCCACTCAAACGGAAAACAACCGCAAACTGGCCGCGCTGTGGAAATGCATCGCCACCTATTTCCGCGACTACGGAGAGCGGTTGGCATTTGCCGGGACCAACGAGACTATTGCCATGGTGAACGGACAAGAGAACTGGGGAACACCAACAGCCGAATGGCAGGCTGTGCAGAACAGTTACAACCAGACATTCATTGATGCAGTTCGCGCTACAGGTGGTAAGAACTACTACCGTCACCTCGTGGTGCAGACCTATGCCTGCAGTGGCTGGTCTGGCCTCAGTGGCTTCATCATTCCCACTGACGTGGTGGAAAACCGGATGAGTGTCGAATTCCATGATTACGATCCTTACGACTATGCTGGTGGCGGCACCTATTATTATTGGGGAAAGAAGTATAAAGACATGGGCAAGAGAACTCCCAATGACGATGAGACAGCCATGAAGAACTACTTTAACCGCATTGTCAACACATGGTGGAAGAAAGGACTCGGCGTCGTATTAGGCGAATATGGAGCCACCTGCCATTATACCAACGACGATAAACAGACACAGATGGAGAACCTCCAGTACTATTACAAATGTATGGTCAACGCAGCCCGTGAGCACGGATTCGCTGCCTTTGCATGGGATAATAACGTTTTTGGAAATGGCACCGAGAAATTTGGCATTTTCAAGCGTAACAGCAACATGGCCGTTGGTAATGAGTACGCTCTGAAAGGAATCTGCGAGGGCGCCGGCACCGAGTATATTGAGCCCGAGCAGCACGAGGGCGGAGAAACCGTCGTGGCAGGAGACTTGTTTTGGGACGGCGATGCCGTAATGGACTGGGGCAACGGCCTGCAACTCACTATCCCCGGCAGCGACATCACGAGCTATGGGAAAGACATCATGATTTACCTAGTCTATACACTCGACTTCACCGACTACAATATGATTCAGTTCTTCTATGGCGACTGGAGTTCGAATCCTTCATTCTTTGTGAACGGATCAGAAATCAACAAAGAATTTATTCCCAGCGACATTTACGGAAAGATGAGTGGCGATCTTTGCGTGTCTTGCATCACGCTCAGCGAGGATGTCTATAACATGGCCGTGCAAAAAGGGCTTGTCATACAAGGTCATGGTGTCCGCCTGAATCAGGTTGTCCTAACCAATCCCGCAGGCATTAAAGGAACCTCAGTTTCAGCACCAACCGTGAACGGTAAGCTCTTTAGCATTTCCGGGCAACAAATTTCCCGTCCCCGCCACGGCATCTATATCCAGAACAAAAAGAAATATGTTGTGAAGTAGAAACGATGCTATAACAAGAATGGCTGTATCAAAGTTCCGATACAGCCATTCTTTTTTACTTACAGCATCACTGCAACTTCACGATGGCATAGGAAGTAGGAGGCATGTTAATGGTCAGTGTGCCGGCTCTTTTATTGTGTTCCATTTTGAACTTATCGCCCGCCAGCAGCTTAGTTTTCCTGAAAGGAACATTGACAGGGAAGGTAGCATCAGAGGCTGCTGACCTGGGATTGAGCATAACCAACACCACATCCTTACCGGCTGCACGCGCATAGACGAAAGGATAGGTATTCTGTTCCGCATAGACAGGAACAAACTCCGCGTAGTTGGCTAATGCCGGCTCCGTGTGACGCAGTTTAATCAACTGCCGCGTCTTGTTAAGCAGTGAATTGGGATTCTTCTTTTGGGCCTCCACATTGGGTGCATCCTTTGCGGGATCTACAGGCAGATAGAGTTTGTCGGCATCAGCAGAGGAGAAACCCAGGTTCTTACCACTTGTCCATTGCATCGGCGTGCGTGCACCATTTCGGGGCTGATAAGCACCTTCCACTTGCGGCCAATTGTTTGGCAATTGTTTCATGCCAATCTCGTTACCATAATAGAGGAAGGGTACGCCGGGCATGGTAAAACCAAAAGCATAGACAATCTCCAGTTCCTTATCCGTACGGCGGTTACCAAGTCGGGCATTGTCGTGGTTGCCCAGCGGCAGGCTGATATAGCCCTTACCCACCGTCTTCTCATACTGCTCCATGTAACTCTTCAGGAACTCCGTGATATTGCCCTTTCCCTCTGCATCGAAATAACTGTGACCTTCACTCACCCCATTCAGGATTCGCCAGCTCTCCTTCTGGAAAAGATCATTATAACCATTGAACCAATGGAAGAAATCTACGTGGAAACAATTATCAAGAGCATCAGCGGGATACGACCATTCGGCCACCATAAAGCCTTGAGGATACTCTTTCTCCAAAAGTTGACGGATTTCACGCCAGAAAAGCTTCGTCTCATTCTCATTGGTATTGAAGAACTGCTCATTGCCTCTTACTCGACGTGTTTTCACCAAGGCACCCGCCATATCTGCACGGAAGCCGTCACACCCCATATCCATCCAGAACCGAAGCACCTTCTTTAAGTCTTCACGCATAGCCATCACATCGGGATGATTCGTCGGCAGCTGCCATTTCTGCTCAGGGTCAGGATTAGCAAAACCGAAGTTCAATGCCGGCTGACACCAATAGAAATTGCGCATGAACTGTCCGTTGCGCTCACCATAACCCTTGATGAACTGTCCGGCAAACTCTCGAGGGGGATCCACCCAGTTGGTCTCCGTCCAGATGTAATAGTTGGAGTACTTGTTGGGTTCCTGCTTCTGTGAAGCGACAAACCAAGGATGATCTATGGCCGTATAACTGATGACATAATCAAAAATGACATGCATACCGCGTTTGTGGACTTCCTGGAACAACCGGCGAGCATCCTCATTCGTACCATAACGCGGGGCTATCTTGTAATAATCACGGATGTCATAGCCCGCATCATTGAAAGGCGAATCGAAGAAGGGGTTAAACCAAATGGCATCCACACCAAGACTCTTCACATAGTCCAGTTTGCTGATGATGCCCTGAATATCACCGATACCATCGCCGTCGGAATCGCAGAACGTCTGCGGATAGATTTGGTAAAACACGGCATTCTTTGCCCATTCTGGTACTTTGGGCACTTCATATTTGCCCGTGATTGTCTGCGCTGTGGCACTAAGCGCGAAGGTTGCTACAAAGAGCAGGATCAGTTTTCTGAAGTTTACCATAGATACGATTATGTTAGATTTTTCCATTGAGTGGAAACCTTGGTGCGAAATTAGGTCTTTTACGCCAAATGTAAGAAAAAATAATGTTATAAATCATTAAAGCCTATACGCTATAGGCAAATGAAGAGACAGAAAGAAAAATCCCCGCCCTAAATGGGCGGGGACACTGTATTCAGACAGTAAGTCGCTGTCTGGGAAACAAACTCATTTTCTCATTACCTTACGTGTGGTCACCTTTCCGTCTGCACGTGTCTCGCGCAACAGATAAATGCCCTGTCGCATCTGTTGCACGGCCTGCCCGGAGGTTGTGAATCTCTGACGTCTTTCCACATTGGCCATTCCGTTATCGGTCTCGGGAGCAACGATACCTGTGGGATCGATGGCCAGTACCTCGCGTTTGATTTTGTTCACACTGATGGAAGCCTGCTCTTCATTCTTATACTGCAAAGCGAAGAAAGTATAGGGCTTCAGGATATCCACATGGTATTCATAAGTAGATGCACTGACCGGTTTTGCCTGTGCCTCACCGTTATTCCCTGAAGCCACTGGCGTTATGATGGTCTCCGAATTGTCTTTCAAGACGATTACCGTCTGGAAGTCGGCGGGGATGGGTGCGTCAGTGAAGAAAGTATAGCGGTGGAAGGTGCCCTCTTCAGGGGTTCCACTATAAGGCCCTACATAGGCATACTGCTTGGTGAAGTTCACCGTACCTTCATAAACAGGCTCGCTGCCGGCTTCTGTCACTCTGGCGGGATTCCATCCGTCGGCCTTCAGTCCCTTTGTGGGCACAGGAGTGCCATCGGGCGTATATAGCGTCACGTCCTTTACAATGGTCTCCACGGTATTGCTGGTCATATTCTGCAAGGCAAACTGCGTAACCACGAGGTCATTTCCAAGGTCGCTCTCCTTGAATTCGCCTTCCATCACGGTCTGACCGGCAGCAAACTCATAGTAGTGGCCTCCATACTCAGCAGCCTGAGCGGCATTACGGATGAATATCTGTACCTGACGGTCCTCCGGCTCCACGCCCAGTTCCACACGGTAGCGCGGATAATCGGTGATGCTGAACGGTTCTTTCCATAGTTTGACATCACCCCAATTACCTGGCAGGGCGACGGTAGCAGGCAATCCGTTGGCAGAAACGACATGTCCTTCGATTTCAGCCCCGCTGCCTACCTTTATGGCCAGGTCTTCCTCGGTAGGTGTGAAGTCGGTCAGATAGACGTCGCGTTTTACGGATACGATTTCGAGCGGTGAGATGGAGGTGTTGCTCTTGCGCTGCACGGCAGCATACCAATGGCTCTGTGTGAGTTCGAACTGGATTTCCGTTCCTCCAGCCTCGATGGGGTAATATTGCTCTGCAGCAGGCTCGCCGTAGATATCCTTGTATCCGATTTTCCACTGCAAGCCTTCAGGGATAGGATTCGATGTGGTGACCGTAATCACGTGGCGCGTTCCATCAGTGACATCAGAGCCCCAGATCTTTCCGCCTACTTCGCCCCATTGTCCGGAGAAATTGACCGTACCACTATAGATTTTGCCGTCGTCAGCGGCCTCGCCGCTCACCCGGCTGCTCCAGTTGCCCACCAGTGGGAGTGAACTCTCCGTGCCGGCAGCAGGTCCCTGATAAACTACGGGATCGGCACTGAACTCCTGCGGCTCGCTGTTTCCCCACCATCCTATCCACCAGTCGAGGTCGATATTCTTATAACTATCGGGCACGATGCGTACCTTTGTATCCGCATCCTGTTTGCCTAGCAGGAATTTGTCAAGATAAGCCTCCACCTCTGGATACTGACTCTCAGGCAATTGACAGTGACCATGACCGGGAACGATGGAATAGCCCACACGGTCTTCGATACCGAACTGCTCCCATACCTTCACGGCACCATTCATCGAAACGTAGCCCGAAGGATCGGCCAGCCATACAAAATCAGGATTACCCAGCATGAGCAATGCGCGGGGGCACACCATGGCCGCCAATTCATGATGGTCGTGAGGCAGGTATGAAACATCCTTACCGCTATAGTTAGCCTTCAGGCTTTCCATGAACCAGTTGTAGTCGGTATTGTCGAGTCCCTCCACGGTTTCTGCATCGGGCTGTGCATTATTCCAACGCGAATAGCGCCATGCGGCAGCACCACCGCCACCAGGCTCCTGAGCAATAGTCAGCGCTACACGCTCGTCGAACGCGCCGCAGAAGAGGGCCATCTTTCCTGCATAGGAGCAGCCGGTCACGCCGATGCGTTCCGTGTCAATCTTCGTAACTTCAGGACCCAATTGCTGTAACCCGTCGATAAGACGACTCAACCCCCATGCCCATTCGCTGTAGGCACCATTATCCTTCAGGTCGGGATACAGTTTGTCGAAGGCATAGTTACCACGGCCTGCCGGACTTCCGAACTGTGAATAGTTGTTCACCTGGCTCTCAGAGAACGTCATCGTGGCGATGGGGCGGTTCTTAAAGAGCTGAGAGGGCAGCGAGATGCCGCTCGTACCGATCATCAGCGCATAGGGAGCCTCTCCTACAGATGGATAGGTGATGGTGGCGCTCAGGTTCAGTGTCTGTCCATTGACGGTTACGGCCACTTTGAGTGTATTGCCGTCCATCTCGGCTTTCACATCTTCAGGATTCACCGTAGGTTTGGTACCTATCTCGTAGTGTTGGATTTCCTTGGCAATCTCGCCTCTTCTCTGGCTCCAGTCGGAGAACGAATTCACCCTTCCACTGCCATCCGACCATTCGAAGGGATCGGGCAGTGGATCCACCTTCTTGGCTTGATCTTTTGCGGGAAGCACAGGACTGGCTGCCGACCCCGTGTTTTCCACCTTGTACACTAAGGGGATGTCATCCTGTGCCCAGGCCCCTGTTCCGATTACTGCCGAGAGCAGTAACGTTGCGAATAATTTTTTCATAAGTTCTTAAATTAAGTTGGTATTGAAAGTTGATAATAGAACAGTTTTTCTGCGCAAAAGTAGCGAAAACCGAGGATTCCCTCGTTTCGCATCATTGCAAATACATTTGTGATTGTCTAGCGTACCACGCTCATGGCAATTTGGAGAAAAATGAAAAGGAAAGTGAAACAAATAGAACATCCCCATGTAGATTTTTGAATGCTTCTGCGACATTCTTTAAGCCCGGTATGGATAATTCTCCATAACTTTGCAACTGAAAAATCAACTAACTTAATTTCAACTATTATTTATTTTATTATGGTAATGAACAATAAAACTATTCTCTTAGGCGTCCTGGTTGGCGCCGCACTCTTTTTCTCACTTCAGGCGCAGGCCGAAGATGTCAAACTGACCACTTCAGACCTGCCCATCGTGATCATTCAAACTCAGGACGCCATCAATGCTGACGCCAAAGTACCCGGAACCATGCAAATCATCGACAACGGACCGGGACAGACCAATGCCGTCAGCGATGCACCCAACGCCTTCGACGGGCACATCGGCATCAAACTGCGTGGCGAAAGTTCGCTCAACTTCAATCAGAAGAAATACACCATAGAGACCTGGGATGCATTGGGCAACGACTCCACGGTAAGCATCTTCGGCATGCCAGAAGAGACCGACTGGGTACTGCTGGCTCCTTACAACGATGTCTCAATGGTGCGCGACGTCTATGCCTTTGCCCTTTGGAACGAGATGGGCCATTGGGGACCACGCACTCGTATGTGCGAGGTCATTGTCAACGGTGATTACCGCGGCGTCTATGCTTTCTGCGAGCGCATCAAACGAGACAAGAACCGCGTTGATATCTCGAAACTAAAGACTGATGATGTCAGCGGTCGCGATGTCACCGGCGGCTACATCGTCCGTATCGATGCCTTCGACGAGGAGGACCTCACCTTCCAGTCGAAAGTCATGGGCATACAGAAGTCTGCCTGGGGCTGGGGCGGTAATCAGCAACAGGAAGCCCCCATAACGTGGACTATCTATTACCCCAAGAAGGAAGATATTGTTGAACCTCAGAAAGAATATATACAGGATTACATCGACACCGTGGAACTCACTATCCAATCGTCCGATTTTGCCGATCCTGAAAAGGGATATGCACAATTCATCGACGTTCCTTCTTTCGTAGATTATTTCATCCACACCGAACTCAGCCTCAACGCCGACGGTTTCAAGCGCAGTGCCTATTATTATAAGGAGAAAGACAAAAAAGACGGTACACTCGGCAAACTCTTCGCTGGACCCGTATGGGACTATAACCTGGCCTATGGCAACTGCAATTTCTGCAATGCCAACAACGTGAACGCCTGGGTCTATGAAGGTTGCGAGACCAACCCCACGCCCAAGATGTGGAAACGGCTGCTTGAGGACAAGGCTTTCCGCGATGCAGTCAAGACACGCTACACCGAGCTACGCCAAAACATTATCAGTAACGAAAGCATCAACGCCTTCCTCGACAGTTATGCAACCCTACTTGATCAAGCTCAGGAACGCCAACTGAAAAAGTACAAGGAAGTGCTCAAGAGCAGCAACCCGTGGGATTACAGCCCAACGTCAATGTTTGCCGCCTATCGTGTGAGCAGTTATGCCGAGGAAATCGCCACCGTGAAACAATGGTTTGCCAAACGTCTGGCCTTCCTTGACAAAAACCTGCCTGGCGAAGTCGTAGGCACAGCATCCATCAGTCGGCCCCAACGTACCGAAGCCAGTTTTTCACTGAGAGGTCGCTCGCTAACAGTGGAATCGTCCGAAGGACTGTTGCGCATCGATGTGACAAACGCGCTCGGTGCCCTTCTTGCCACAGGCCGTTTCTCCGGCTCTTCAGCCGCCAACCTTGACCTCAGCCATCTTCCTGCTGGTCTATGCGTTGTGGTGTGCTATGCTTCCGACGGATCTATGTCATCACGCTCACTGATGCTGCCATAGTTAAAAAGCAGGCGTATTATTTCAGTTTGTCAAGAAGTGCGTTTTTCTCAATGGTCCAACCTTCACGCTGCGACAAACCGCAGTTGGCACCCTTGAACATCTTAGCAGCTTTCTTGTCGCCTTTGAGTTGCCAGTTAAGCCATGCGAGTGCCACCACGGTAAACTCGCCGCCATGAGGCTGAGCATAGGTGCCACCATGCCCTACGGGGAAGTTGGTGGCACAGGCAGGCACATGGTCTATGCGATGGAAATCATCCATGCCATTGCCGTAGGCAATATCCTTTTCGCCACCTAAAATGTAGATGATGGATGTGTGAATCTCCTTCAGTTTCGCCTTTGGAGGCATAGGCATTCCACCTACGGCACTGCCGGCATTCTCCTGGTTAAAGAGTCCGCTATTACAGATCATTAGTGTTTTGATACGCTCGTCGGCACAGTTGAAAAGCGTCTGAAGACCACCACACGACATACCAGCCACACAGATGTTCTTCACATCAATCTTATTGTAATAAGGTGAGTTCTTATCGGCATTCTGTGCTACCACCCAATCCATGGCCTCAATCTGCTGTTCGGTGGTGGACATCGGTCCGTGATAACGCTCCCCCTCCTGCGGCATGAAACCCGTGGCCACTACGATATAGCCATGAGATGCTATCTCGTTGAGGAATTTGTAATGCTCAAAGGGAGAGTTGCTGCAGGCACCATTGCCCCATACAAGCACCGGAAGCGCATGCTTCTTTTTAAAGACCGACAAATCCTGCGGCACGAAAATCGTATGTGCATAGAGTGTAGGCTCTTCCTTCATAATGGCTTTGTAAGGACCTGTGCCACCATCTTCAACCACACGCGAAGAGGGTTTGTCTTCCGTGGTGATACCCATACAGGCAGTACTCCATGCCATCAAAGCCGTTACGGCCAAAACTGAACGAAATAAACTTTTCATATCCATAGTAGTAATCATATTAGTTTAATAAACAATGCAAAGATACAAAAAAATCCTTAGTTCCACCCATGACAAGAGGAAAATACCATTTTTTAGCTGTCTTTTTTATCGGCAATCGAGAGAAAAACGCTATCTTTGCATCCGATTATGATTGGAACCATCGTCAATACAGCCACCATCATTGCGGGCGGCATCGTGGGAGCAGTACTCCACCGCGGCATCAAGGAGAAATACAAGGAAGTGCTCTATACGGGATTGGGACTGGCCTCGCTGGCCATCGGTCTCAATGCCACGATTTCCCATTTCAACGAGTCCCAGTATCCCGTGCTGTTTATCGTATCTCTGGCCATCGGTGGCCTCATTGGTACGGCTTTGGATATTGACGGCCACTTCAAAAGGTTGGTGGATAGAATCTCCAAACAAAGCGAAGGTAAGCAGAACCGACTTGCCGATGGTCTGGCAACGGCCATCCTGCTCTATTGCATTGGACCGTTGTCGATGCTGGGTCCTGTCTTTTCTGCCTTGAAGGGCGACCATACCTTCCTTTTCACCAATGCCACACTCGACTTCGTATCATCTGCGGTGTTTGCCTCCACCTACGGCATCGGCATGATACTGGCAGCCCCCGTTTTGTTCTGCTGGCAGGGTATGTTCTGGCTTGTTGCTCATATATCGGCATCAGCCATCAGCGATGCACTCATGGCCGAACTGCTTATCGTGGGAGGATTGCTCATCACGGGCAGCGGTCTCTCGCTGCTGCAACTGAAAGACTGCCGTACACTGAACCTCCTTCCGTCGCTGCTCATTCCTGTTATCTGGTTTCTCCTTCGTTCCCTCTTTTAGTTATGAAATCATTCCTTACAAGAACATATCCGTTCAAGCAGAGCCCCCACTGGCTGCGCGACAGCATCGTGTATGGAGTCGTCATCTGGGCGATACTTTTTGTGTTGCAGCCCTTCGGATTCAGCATGTATCGGGGGAGCAAATTCCTGGTGGCGGCTTTATTCGGGCTGGTCACGTCGGGGTGCTATGCCGTTTACGGCTTGTCGGTAGTCCGCACACTTCACGCCCGCGTCAAGCCCTGGCGCATCTGGCATCAGGCGTTCACCGTGCTCGGGCTGATTTCGTTTATTGCCGTCTGCAATTTCATCCTGTTCTCTTTTATATTCAAGTACCCCATCACGCTCCGGTTCTTCCTCGCTTTCCTGTATTGGACGATGATTATCGGGACTATCATTACCACGCTGGCCATCGTCATCGACTACAACCGGAACCTGCGCGACCGCATGGAGGAGCTGCTGAGCAACACGACCGAGGAGCAGAAGGATATCTCCATCACCATCAGCGACCACAACGTGCGTGGCAACGACCTTACGATTCCCATCAACGACCTGCTCTATATCGAAGCGCAGAAGAACAACGTTTCGGTGTGTTTCGTGAAAGACGGGAAGCTGCAGACCACCGAGATTCACACCACGCTGACTGCCGTTGCCGAAGAACTGAAAGACTACGAGAACATCTTCCAATGCCACCGTTCGTTCATCGTGAATGTGAACAACATCACATCGGCCCGCGGCAACTCCAACGGCTACCAGCTGACGCTCGGAAAGGCTACGGTTAGGCGCGATAGCGGGAATACATGCCCTGCGATCATCCCCGTATCGCGCTCGTATGTGCCTCGTCTGAAGTCGTTTATAGCTTAGTCATTTGTCCTGAATCTTAGTCATTCGCCCGCTGGCATAGCTTTCCGTCAGCGTTTTTAGCTGTCTGTCAGCATTATTTGGAGGCTATGTTTTCATGCTATAAATTTGCAGCATGAAACATCGCATAGCACATATCGTTTTACTGCTGATGACTGCCTGCAACCTGGCAGCACAGACCACCGTTTCGGGCACAGTTACCGACGGGAAGGAAACGCTTGCAGGAGCCAATGTTTTTATAATAGGTACGATTGACGGATGCCTAACCGACTCACTCGGACGCTTCTCGTTCACCACCTCCACGACGGGTGAGGTGACGCTGAGCGCCTCATTCATCGGCTTCGAAGACTTTAAACTGACCGCGGATGCCGCCCATCTGACCAATCTCCATATCCAGATGAAAGAGCGCGCCACGAGCATCGACGAAGTGGTGGTGACGGCCAGCACGTTCAGTTTCGGCAAGAGCGACAACTTCAAGACCATGGATGCGCTCGACGTAGTGATGGCTGGCAATTCGTGTGGCGACATCGTAGCTGCCCTGCAGACGCTTCCCGGCACGCAGATGGTTGGCGAAAACGGTAAGCTATACGTCCGTGGAGGCGAGAGCGACGAGTGCCAGACATTTGTCAACGGCATGCACGTACTTGTGCCCTACAGCACCAACACCGAGAATTCGGCCGTTCGCGGACGCTTCT
Source organism: uncultured Prevotellaceae bacterium (assembly GCA_900316985.1). GTDB lineage: Bacteria > Bacteroidota > Bacteroidia > Bacteroidales > Bacteroidaceae > Prevotella. The sequence goes on along the minus strand of ONFE01000013.1, from coordinate 9,752 downwards.
CACCTTTCCTTTTCAAGGGCATCAACTTCTCGCTGGGCGGCTATGGCGGCGAATACGGTCAGGCACTCTCGTCTGTACTCCCCATGGAGACCACCGATGCGGCCACAAGCGACAAATTCGGCGTGAGTGCATCGCTGGTCGACTGGAACATCGGCGGCACCAAGGCTTTCCGTAATAGTAGTCTGTCGTTCAACGCTGCCCTGACCAGCATGGGCATCTTCAACCGCCTGTTCTCTGAAAGGCTACGGGTAGGCGACGGAACGTCGGGAATGAGGTTCGATTTCAGCCGTCCCTATCGCAAACTCTCGGGCGAGGCCCAGTTCAAGAAGGAATTCAAGGGTTCGGGTGTGCTGAAGTCATACGTGGGCTACGACCTGACATCCGTCGGGCAGCGTATAGACGGGCGCAACCTCTCGCTAAAGGAGCACAACATCTATGCAAACGCCACCTATAAGACATCGATAGGCCGCGGCTACACGCTCTTTGCGGGAATTGCCAACTCATCCGTTGTAAGCAATATCGACGATGCCCAGACGGCTGGCGACCATTATCACAACTTCCGCAACGAAATCCACCTGAAGACCGAACTGCGCAAGGTCTGTTCCGATGTGCTGAAACTCTCGGCTGGCGCTGAAGACTATCTCCGCCACAGTACCCTTCGTTACGACGACTATCACTATCAGCTCAACTACAACATCCTGGCAGCCCATATTGATGCCCAGTGGCGAATCATCCCGCGCCTATTCCTAAATATGTCGGCGCGAGCAGAAAGCCTCACCCTTCGGGGGAGGTTGGAGGGGGCTCGCTTTCTCCTCATGCCAAGGGCAACGCTGAGCTATATCCCCAGCAAGCAATTGCAATTCTCGCTGGTGGCAGGCCGCTACAGTCAGACCGCAGCCGACGATTATCTGGCCATGAGCCACAAAACGCTCTGCCAAAGCACGGCCGACCACGCCACATTTTCTATGCAATGGAAATCGCAGACCACGCTCCTGCGCATAGAGCCCTATCTGAAGAAATACCACCATCTGCCGCTCTACACCTCCCCTCGAGGAGGATGGGAGGGGGTTGGCTACGGAACAAGCCGCGGCCTCGACATCTTCCTTGAAGACCATTCGCTGCTCAAGAACCTGTCCACCACCCTCTCCTACTCCTTCAACGACTCCCGTCGGCTCTATCTGGACTATACTGAAGAGCAGATGCCCGACTACTGCTCGCGCCACAATCTGCGACTGACGGCCAAATACGGCATCGGCAAGGTCATCGTTGGCCTTTCTGAATCATACGCCAGCGGACGGCATTTCCCCAACGGAACCACACCCCATTACAACAGCGTGGACATGAACCTGACCTGGCTGCTCAGTCCGAAGGTCATCGTCTATACCTCGCTGAACAACATTTTCGGCCGCACCAACATTTTCCGCTTCGATGCCAACGGCACTCCTGTAACGGCTTCTCGCGACCGCTTCCTTTACATCGGAATTTTTGTTTCACTTAAAAATAGTAAAGCTTATGACATCTCAAACTTTTAGATTTAGCGAGCGCAAAGCAAACCTGTTTGCTCTGCCGAGCGTGAGAAAAGTCGCACAAAGTGCAACTTTTAAAAACCGTGTGTTAGTAATCTGTCTCGTAATGATGACAACAGTTAGCGTCTATGCCCAGCAGCCAAGCATGCAGACACTCATCGGACAATCATTGAGCAAGCTCCAGCAGCCAACACCTGAAGCCTTTCTCAACTGCGTTGCCGAAATGAAGCGCATCGACGCCATGTTCCCCGACAGCATCCAGCCTAAGTATCAGATGGCCCTGCAAAGTCTCTACTTCTCGGTGACGAATCCCCATGCCCCGCAAACCGACAATCTGCTGGCAGAAGCAGAACAGACAATTATAAAAATAGACCTGATGAAGAACGCCGACCCCTCTGACGTATGCACCCTACGCGGTTTCCTCTACATGGTGCGCATCGTGCAGAATCCCGCACAAAACGGCCAGCGCTACTATCTCGACGTAATGGAGAACTACGAAAAAGCTCTGAAATTGAATCCAGACAACCAGCTTGCCCAGCAACTGCAGCAACAGTTCTTAGAAGGGATGAGACAACAGACGGGAATTACCCCACAATAGTTAAAATTACTTGATTTCAAAAAAAAGTTCAGGGAAATGCGGGATATTTCCCTGAACTGTTCGTATAACAAGTAGAGTGAGAAAAGAAAAAAGCGCTTTAACAGAGAAGCAGATCGTGGAAGCCGTCTGCAAAGGACATCATGAGGGACAGACCGAAATGGTATGCCGCTATGCGGATCGTGTCTTCGCCATGATTGTCCGTCAGGTGAACGACGTGATGGACGCCCAGGAACTGACGCAGGACACCTTCCTCCGCGCTTTCAGCCATATCGGCAGCTACGATGCCCGCAGGGCCTCGCTCTCCACCTGGCTCTGCCGCATCGCCTACCGACTGACGCTCGACTTCCAGAAACGCCGGCGCCCGCAGATTATATCCATGGAGGATAGCGAGGTCTGGCAGACGGATATCAGCGACGAGCAACTGGAAGCGGAACTCTCAACAGGACGCGAAGAGCGCATCTGCCGACTGGAGCAAATAATGGACGAACTGCCCGACGACGAACGGATGCTCTTGACGCTCTACTACTTCGAAGACCTCCCGCTGGCGGAGATTGCCTACATCATGGGCACCGAAGCCGGACCGCTGGCCAAACGACTGTACAGAATACGAAGGAAACTCTATAAGAAACTGAAAGAAGATGAACGAGAAATATAAGGATACCGACCTGCGCGAGGCATTAAGGCGCAAATATGCCGATACGCCCAAATTGCCTGCAGACTTTATGAAGGATACCCTTCCCCGTAGGGAGGGAAGAACCAGAGTCCTTCGCTGGATGGCCGCTGCTGCCTGTCTGCTCATCATCGTGGGTGTAGGCTTTACGCTGATGCCCAAGGATGAACCGGCAAAAACGGCGCAGGTGATTGTGAAGCAGACTACGCCCAAGCCAGTTCCAAAGTCGGAAACTCCTAGTTCCCAGGCTGAAAACTCCCAGTTCCAAAGTCAGGAACCCTCAGTTCCAAAGTCAGGAGCGACCCCCCTCCAACTCCCCCGAGGGGGAGAGAAAATCCGCCACAAGATCTCTCAAAGGGAAGATACCACCACGATATTCTCCCCCTCGGGGGAGACGGAAGGGGGGTACTCCCCCAACCTGCACTACGCAGCACATGATCCTGCGGAAGAAACGGAGCCCTATCAGGACCCGGCCCGCGTGGATGAATTCATAGAAAAGATGGCTGCCTACCATAATGTAAAAGAGGGCCAGCTGAAGTGTGGTGCGGCAAACGACAGCAACGTCGTATCGAGAGTTTATGTCTTCCCCGACAAGAAGGAAGTCGACGTGTTCGGACGGTTGTTGCAAGTGGCCTGCTGTTATAGCGACGAGACGCCCGGCTACCACCTGAACTTCTCGCACCAGCAGTTCTTCTTTGAACTGAAGGACCAGCGACGGCAGTTGCAGTATCGCTGGATTGCCGAGCGCATCAACGGCAGGATACTGCTCTACGGCACCAATGCTCCCATCGGGGCCCAAACAACTTCCGCCTGTTATCAAGAATATCGCAATGAGCTCATGTATACAAAAATGTGATTGAGCGAGTGCCATGCAAACTTGTTTGCAGATGGCCGAGTGTGAACATTTTATTCAAATAGTATTAATTTAAAAACAAGAAAGATATGATTAAGCGTATCATAACCCTTAGCCTCGCGGCTATTGCCTGCCTCACGATGCAGGCACAAACAAATAATGATGTGGTAACTCTGGCTAAAAGCAGCGGTTACTGGGTGCCGAAGCCTTCGGTTGCCATAGACAAAAAGAAGAAATCGGTTGCCCGTTGGAACAGGACTGAAAAGGACGACTGGTTTGAGCCATCAGGCTTGGTGGTAGAGAACGTCCCTACCGTCGATCTAAACGACGAGCTGTTTGCCGATTTTGTCAATGCTTCAAAAGATGCCCCCTACACGCCCATGCCTTGGAAGTTGACCGAAGAGAATGGCGAGACCGTGTTGCATTGCTATTTGCCGATGCCTGCCGACATCGTGGATAACTTCTGGCTCACCGACGAAGAGGGATGTATTCTCGATAATGAGACCGGCATCAGTTACAGGGCCCGGCGCACAGCACCCGATTGCTATTACAAACGCTTTGGAATCAAGGGCAAGCAGGGAACGGTGCTCGACTTCAAGATTTTCTTCCCCAAACTGCCCGAGACCACTACGGATATTTCCATCTATGGCGTACCCAACTGGCAGCTGAGAGGCATGAACGTGAAACTGAACCGTCAGCCGTCAGGTCTCGTGTTTCACGGCGTGGCAAACTACTACGACAAGGTTCCAGAATTCCATCATCCTACGCTCGTTACCGAGGCCAAGAACTTTGACAAAGACAACTTCTTCACATGGTCGGAATACAAGGATGCCCACCTCATCAAGCCCATTCCTGAGGGTACGATGGCCATGTGGCTGACTCCTGAGGCCACCTACGTCGCCATTTCCACCGAGATGAACTGGCGCAGGGAATATTTCGGCCGTGGAGGCAACACCATCCTCATCGACAAGTCGGGCCATCAGTATAAGTGCAAGGGCGTGGTGGACTATCCCAACGACACGCTGTTCTGGGTGCAGGGCTATTCGGGCGACTACTTTGCCATCGTGCTCATCTTTGAGCCCCTGCCGCTTAACCTTGAAACCATCACCTATATCGTTCCTGAAGGCGAGCCCTTCAAGGCCAATTTCGCCAACTGGAGCGGCGAAGTAAAGTCCGACCTCAGCATTAAGGAACTCCGCGACAACCAGAAGCTGTTCAAGTATTTCCCAAGGAAAATGGTGGAATAACGGATATTCTGTTCTTAGAAAATATCAGAATGAGTACCCGTGTCGAGCAGAAGCAGCGTCAACGTTGTATCGTTCTGCTTCCAAAGGAGCAGCCAGTCTGGTTCTATATGGCATTCCCAGATACCGGCATACTTGCCTGAAAGAATATGTGGATGATACTTATCGGGAAGTGTTCCCGTCTCAGCAAGCAGACGGACCACTTCCTCAAAATTAGAGATATTCAACCCGCGACGTTTGCAGAGTTTATAAGATTTCTTGAATCGGCCAGAATAAAGGATTGTATATTTCATGCATCCAATTGTGACATCAAGTCTTCGACACTCTTAGCCTCGTATACACGGCCAGCCTCCACGTCTTCGAGAGCCTGCTGAATACCGCTCTTGCGATGACGCTTCATCGTCCATCCCATTTTCTTGGATAATGTACGAAGAAATGCCACCTCGATAGAAGGTATCTCCAACGTTATTCGTTCCAATGATGTTGTTGCCATAATTATCAACTAAATATGTTTCTTTTGCAAAGATACAATATTAATTTGATATGGCAAACAATTTATTTGAAATAAATCAATTAAGACAAACGATAATGAAAAATGTGATTAAGAGAGTGCCATGCAAACTCGTTTGCAGATGGCCGAGCGTGAACATTTTATCTAAAAATGTGATTAAGAGAGTGCCATGCAAACTCGTTTGCAGATGGCCGAGTGTGAACATTTTATCTAAAAATGTGATTACGATGATGCTTGCTATCGTTGCAATAACGGGCTGGGCGCAGACGAAGACGGCAACTGTCACAGGTTATTCACCCGCTCTGAAAGACGGCACGCTGGTGCTTGCTGGTGTGGGAGGGTCGGGAACGGTTGTTGATACCGTGCAGGCCGGACGATTCGCTTACACCCTGCCCGTTGAGGAATTTACTGAGAGCTCCCTCTCTTTCTTTGGCGAAGGCTGCCCCAGATCTTACACTCTAATCTTCCTGCGTCCCGATGTGACTGTGAAAGTGACGGGCAATGACTGCCTTAACCCCTTATGGAAGGTGGAGAGCCCGATACCTGAACAGCAGACCCAGAACCGTCTGACAGAGCATTGCCGCGATGTGCTGACAGAAAGAATGCAGATGGACTTAGGATATCCTGCCATCACTGCCTGTGGATGCAGCCACAATCCGGGCACTATTGGGCATATCTGAAACGGCAATGATAAGGAAAGACTTTCCGTATATGGAACAGTTGAAAGAAGTGGAGAAGACCATCGCCGCCCGTGCACCAAAAGGATTCGAAGAGGAATTAGCAGAGATTCATTCCTATGTCTATGCGAAGAACGAGCAGCAGATAGCCGAGGAATTAGCCGGCAATGAGAGCGTGTTCTTCAAGAAATACGACGACGTGGCCCCAGAGGACATCCTCCAGACCATCCTCGACAACTATAAGGGGAAAGCTGTGCTCATCCTACATCACCCCGCCCTCGTCGCCTCCTACCACTTGGCTGGAAATGATTAAGGATATCGACGGTGACCACTACTACCTGACGGAAGAACAAAACCACTATATCCTCAATCACTTCGAGTCTGAAGGCATCCCCACTTACGCCATCTACGACACCAAGGGCCGTCAGACTTACAAGAGTATTGGTTTCCCAGGCAATGATGTTATCCGCATAGAATTGGAAAAAGCAAGCAAGTAAAATGAATACTTTCAAGGATACCGACCTCCGCGAAGCCCTGCGGCGCAAATACACCAATACGCTGACATTGCTCGCAAACCTCAAAGAGAGCATTATGGAAAGACTTGCGAGCTATTTCTGATGAATCGTACAAACAAATTAAAGCAAAACGATTATGAACAAGAAAACGATTATTACGATGATGCTCGCCCTCATCTGCATGATAGGGCAGGCACAGACAACGAAGACTGTAACCATAACAGGCAGTTCACCCGCATTGAAAGACAGCACGCTGGTGGTTGCTGGAACAGGTTTGTCGTTATCTGTTGTAGATACCGTTCAAAGCGGGCGTTTCGCCTTCACGCTACCCATTGAGGAACTCACAGCGGGCTATCTCTTATTAGTGGGCGAAGGCTGTCCCAATTACTCTTTCTCCCTTATGATGAAGCCTGATGTGACAATAAAACTGACGGGTACAGACTGCCTTTACCCGCTATGGAAGGTGGAAAGCCCGATTCCTGAGCAACAGACAATGAACCGTATCACCGAGCATTGTCGTGACGCGATAAAGGAGTTTATCCAAATCGAACAGAAGAAAGATTGGAATAAGTTAGATTCTATCAACACGGTGTTAGTGAAACAGCATATGGACATCCTGCCCTCACTACCTGTGGATGCAGCATCTTTAAATGACCTGTGGAGCATATCTAGGCCGCTGAAGAACATGAAAGACTTCCCATACATGGAAGAGTTGAAGAGTCTGGAGAAGTCTTTCGCTGCCCGTGCACCAAAAGGGTTTGAAGACCAGTTGGCAGAGATTCACACCTATATTTATCCACCGCATGTTCTCCAGATAGGCGAAGAGGCCGTTGATGCTGAACTCTTCGACATGCAGGGCAACAGGCATCATCTCCTTGAAGGCCTGTCGGATGGCCGTTACCTGCTACTCGATCTCTGGGGCATCGGCTGCGGTCCATGCCGGATGTCTGAACCAGAGATGCGTGAAGCCTATGGGCGAATGAAGGATAAGCTGGAAATCGTCGGCATCTGTCAGGATGATCTCTCCACTTGGAAAACCAACGACTTCAGTAAAAGCATCGTATGGAAGAACTGGAATGACGGCAAGAAGGGAAGCAGCATCAGCAGCAGATATTGCGACGAAGGTGCCATACCTTATTACATATTGATTTCACCCGACAAGCGCATCGTGACGAAGGCTGTGGGCTATTATCCAGGAATGTTCTTGGGGTTGGCCGATGCCGTCAACGGGCTTATCGTCAAGCAAGACAACAGCGCCAACTACCAATTGTCCATTCGGAAGGTTGAAGCCAATGCCAAAGGCACCACCGTCGGTTTCCGTTATTATAGCCATAAGGAGTATTGGTTCCGCATCGTCAAGGATTCCTACCTCGAGGCCAACGGCAAGAAGTATAAGCTGACAGCAGCCGACGGAATCAAGCTTGACGAGAACAACTTTACCACCGTGAAAGCAACGGATGCCACCGAAGACTTCGTGAGTAACTTGAGCTATTCAGACTTCACGCTTACCTTCGAGCCGTTCGATACCACGCCAGAGACTTTCAACTTCAAAGAAGGTGACGGAGAGCGTGCCTTTGTCATCCGCAACGTCTCTTTGAAATAACAACGTAGCCCCAGGGTAGTGGGGATTACTAAGTACTATAATTATTATTAGGTTCATTTTGGTTATGGCATGGGTCGCAGCGATGCGGCTCATGTCTTGTTTTTGCTTGCCAACGAAAAAAGTTATGAAATAGTGCAATGTTTTTTCGTTTTTCGTGTATATATGAGTAGAAGAGCTTTAACATGGAACTAGAGACAGAACTGTTCATAGAGCAACTGCGAAAGGGAGACCGCGCTGCCTGCCAACGGCTAGTGGGCGACTTAGGACCCTCTGTGTTCCAGATGGTACGCCGCATCGTAGAGCGGCAAGAGGATGCCGAAGAGGTCTGGCAGGATGTGTTTGTGAAGGCATTGCGAGGCATCGGCGGCTACGACAACCGAAAGGCATCGCTCTCGACCTGGCTCTGTCGGATTGCTTATCATGAATCGCTCAACTTCGTAAGAACCAGAAGACCGGACATCGTCTATATGGACGAGCATGACCTGGGACTAAACGGCCTCGATGATGCGCCCGAAGAAAGCGCTTACGACAGCCAAACAGTCCAGGCACTCGAAGAAGCCCTGGAAATGCTCCCTCCACACGAGCAGGCCGTCATCACGATGTTCTACTACGACAATATGAGCCTCGCCGACATAGCATACATCACGGGCTCCATCCCCTCGACAATAGGCTCACAACTGAGCCGTATCCGCAAGAAACTCTACCGAATCATTAAATCAAAGTACGCATGAACGAAAACGATCTTTACACAATAATGCAAAGGGATGACAACCTTCGCGAAGCCATCCGCCGCCGCGAGCAAAAGCAGCCAACGATGCCTGCTGACCTGAACGACCGGCTGATGAAACGATTAGGGCCCACCCCCACCCCCTCCCGAAGGGAGGGGAGAATCAAAAGCCTCCCCTATTGGGGGAGGTTGGTGGGGGCCGCCGCTTGCCTGCTCATCATCATTGGCATAGGTGTAGCATTAATGCCATCAAAAAAAAGCCCCAGTATTCGACAGGATGGAGTCGGGGATTTGAAATCCCCGGAAGCAATAAAGAATCATCGGATTGCAAATCCTAATACTCAAGACAGCCGAATTACAAATTCGACTGAGCCAAAAGCTATGGCCGTTGCCGAGAGCAAGACGGTACGAAAGCCCAAGAAAAAAGCGGCTCCCATGCAGACAGCATCCATAGAACAAAAAGATTCTTCACTCATCACTCATAACTCTTCACCCAGAAATGATTCTTCACTCTTCACTCTTCACTCTTCACTTAAACCCGCCGTACTGACCGAGCGCGACATACCCATCACCCGCCCAGAGAACTATCGTTATACGCCAGAAGAAATCGCACTACTGAAGAAGCAGGCCGACGATGCCTACGTGAAGTGGGTACAACTGGAGTTGGAGATTGCAAAATACAACTTGGAACAAATGGCACAACAATAAAAACCGATTAATATGAAACGTCTTATCATCATGCTGCTCATTGCCAGCAGCGCAGCCGTGCCAACGCTGGCACAGTCGAAGTCTAAAGCACAGAAGAAGTACGACCTTACCATCATGACG
>ONFE01000022.1 GCA_900316985.1 uncultured Prevotellaceae bacterium | reverse complement strand
AACACCAATGTGGTGAAGACCGCTGATCTCGACGTACTGGGCGGCAACTTCCGCGAAGTAACCAAGGAGCAGAAGGAGCAACTGAACATCAGCTACGGTCTGGAAGTTATCAAGGTGAACAGTGGCGCATTGAAGAATGCAGGCGTTCCCAAGGGATTCATCATCCAGAAAGTAAACGACGAGCCTATGAAGACCATCGAACAACTTCAGGAAGCCGTAAAGGCTGCCTCTACCAGCAAGGAGCCGGTGCTCTTTATCCAGGGAGTCTTCTCTACGGGTAAGAAGGCATACTATGCTGTTCCTTTGGAAGAAGGTAAGTAAAAAACGGATTTAAATACTAAGAAAAGCGGGTAATCTATACAGATTGCCCGTTTTTTTGTAAATAAATCCCAAAAACTTTTGGTTTTCAAACAAAAAGTTGTATTTTTGCGCTTGCTTTAAAATCTATTGCTTCATGAGACAATTAAAAATCAGCAAATCCATTACCAACCGCGAGAGTGCTTCTCTCGATAAGTATTTACAGGAAATAGGCCATGAAGACCTGCTCACCGTGGATGAGGAGGTGGAGTTGGCACAGCGAATCCGCAAAGGTGACCGCAAGGCGCTGGAGAAACTCACAAAGGCCAATCTGCGATTTGTTGTCTCAGTAGCAAAGCAGTACCAGAATCAGGGACTTTCCCTACCCGACCTCATCAACGAGGGAAATCTTGGTCTTATCAAGGCTGCAGAGAAATTCGATGAGACCCGCGGCTTTAAGTTCATCTCCTATGCGGTGTGGTGGATTCGTCAGAGTATCCTTCAGGCCATTGCAGAACAGAGCCGCATTGTGCGCCTGCCTCTCAATCAGGTGGGTTCGGTAAGCAAGATCAATCGCGTACTCAATAAGTTTGAGCAGGAGCATGAGCGCCGTCCCAGCGTAGATGAGATTGCAGAGAAGATTGACCTCCCTGAGGACAAGATCATCGATGCCATGAAGGTGAACGGCCGCCATATCAGTGTGGACGCTCCATTCGTGGAAGGCGAGGACAACAGCCTGCTCGACATCATGATTAATGATGATGCTCCCATGGCCGACCGCACGCTGGTGATGGAATCCCTGCGTGATGAAATCTCACGCGCGCTGACATTGCTCAATGAGCGCGAGCGCAACATCATCGAATGCTTCTTCGGCATCGGTCAACCGGAGATGACGCTTGAGGAAATCGGCGAGCGTTTCGGACTCACCCGTGAGCGTGTACGTCAGATTAAGGAGAAAGCCATCCGCCGCCTCCGCCACAACACCAAGAGCAAAATGCTCAAGACCTATCTCGGACAATAGGTCGGCTACATATAAATATAACTATTTGATATTATAGCGTGAAAAGAATTATTATTTCAGGATTCATTCTGACCCTTTTGTTCTGCATCGGTCTGCAGTCACAGGCTAAGAACAAAATGGTCAAGACTTATGCTTTCGGCTTTGCTGCCAGTTTCAACGACTCTACTGTTTATTTCACTGATATACAGGTGCTTGACAGCGCATGGCTCAACGAAAAGAACGACTTCCTTGTAAGCCGTGACAACTATTCCTATCAGCTGCGCGACTACCTCGCAGATCATGGAATGCCTAACCGCACTTGTATCATCTGTTTCTCTCCAAAGGAGAAGAAAGTCTATAAGAAATACGCCAAGCTTTCGGCCAAATACACTAAGAAAGGCAATTTCAACGTGAAGCATCTCACGCAGGACCAGTTCAGGTTCAAGTGTATTGAACCCAATGCAAATCAGAATGGTGATGAAGAGAAGATGACGAAGAAAGAGGCCAAGAAGGCGGCCAAAAAGCAACGGAAGGAAGCCAAAGGCGGAGCGCGTCAACCCAAGAACTAAAGCATTGCCGATGGACAACATCAACAAGTTCCGCATTGCTGATTTCAATGTTAGCATCATATTCAAGGAGTCTCGCTATAACAGCATGAGGCTCCTTCCATCGTTTGAGCCTTTCCGCGTAAATGAATTTCCTGACGACAAATGCTTCTTTCAACTAACTGTTGATGACGCGTTGCCTGCCATCAAGGGCGAAGGTCGCGAACGTATCGGGAAGTTTGATACGGGAAATGGTGATACCATCGTGGACCGCTTGCCGGATGGCGGCTATCAGTATATCATCAAGGACATTAATGGCGCCGACTGCTGCCTGCTCCAATCAAATAAGGATTTCTCCGATTGCCGTGTGGCACTCAATGGCAACTACAACATGCGATGCTTCGGTCTCAATAACGCGATGATGCTCATCTTTGCATTTGCCGGCAGCCTCCAGCAGACGCTTCTCATCCATGCCTCACTGGTCAGGCAGAACGGCTACGGCTATGCCTTCATCGCCAAGAGTGGAACGGGCAAGAGCACCCAGGTAAGCATGTGGCTGCGCTACATTCCCGGTTGTGATCTGATGAACGATGACAACCCCATTGTACGCATCATTGATGATGAATGTTTCATCTACGGAAGTCCCTGGAGCGGAAAGACTCCTTGCTACCGCAATGTGAAAGCACGTCTGGGAGCCGTCACCCGCATTGATCGTGCACAGGAAAACAGTATCGAGAAATTGCCTCCGATAGAAGCCTTTGCCTCTTTCCTACCCTCCTGCTCCTCCATGAAGTGGGACAAGGACATCTTTAATGCCATCTGCAACAATGTGACCCGCGTTATCGAGCGCGTGGGCATCTACACGCTCCATTGCCTGCCAAACGAAGAGGCAGCCCGTGTCTGTCATGCTGCCATTGCCGACTGACGATATCAAGATCAATGAAGTTCAGTTTCCCAATGCCATCCTGCTGCCGGAAATTGTGAAGATGCTCAACGAAGGCCATACCGTGACCCTTCGATTGAAAGGTTTCAGCATGCGCCCCTTTTTGGAAGACGGACGCGACAAGGCACTTCTCACCAAGCCCGTTAATCCCAAGGTCGGCGATCCCGTACTTGCCGAAGTTGGCCCCAAGCATTTCGTACTTCATCGTATCATCTCCATCCAAGGTGACGACGTAGTTCTTCGAGGTGACGGCAACTTAGGCACGGAACAATGCAAGCTGAAAGATGTTCAGGGAGCCGTCATCGGATTCTACCGTAAGGGCCGCGAAACTCTCGACCGTACCGACGGCTTGAAATGGCGCATCTACTCCTGGTTCTGGACTCGCCTCTTCCCTATTCGTCGTTATCTGCTCGCTTTTTATCGCCGCATCTGGCTCAAACTTTTTGCATAACAAAAAGGGAGTTTTTCATCATTATCTGCGCGATTTGTTTCCATAGTCTGGAAGCATCCTTTCCAATGGATAGAAGCACTGTTTCCAATGGGTGGAAACAACCCTTCCAATGGGTGGAAGTTTTGTTTCCGGTTAAAGCCTTTTTTTGAAAGAAAAATCGCGAAAATGCCGAAAAGTATAGGGTTCGGTAGTAGGATTGTAGTAGGTAAAAAAGGCTCACCTACTACCAATAACTTATTAAAACCCAATGCGTTACATCAAAAGTAGTAGGTATATGAGGTAAAAATCTTTTTTTCGCGTATGTAAATATCATCCGACCACAGCCAAAACATCATCCGTTGCTTTCCAAAGTATCATCCGCCCGATTCCAAAACATCATCCGCCCGAAGGCAAAGTATCATCCGCCCGAAAGTCAAAGTTCGTTTATATAGATGAAGGGTTTAGGGTGTAGGGTGTAGGGTGTGTACCCTTTTTCCGCAACTTTTATTAAAACATGATAATCTAAGGTTTTCGCGCGTATGAAAATAATAAAGTTTATAGAAAAAGGGTACACACCCTACACCCTACACACCGAAACTTCATCTATTACATTTATATGTATCGCGCCATATATGGGAAAAACATCGAAACTAAGGGTTCATGCATGTCTTTTTAGGCCTGTGATAGGAGCAAATTCACACATTCCGTGCCCCTGCCGAGGTTCGGAATCACAGGTGCCGTTGGTTTTCTTATATCGTATTTCATTGATTATCAGCCTTTTAGATTGTTATTAATAGTAGTTTGTGACAGTGTGACAATTGTGACAGTTGTTTTTCGAGGGTGTACGTTTTCTTATATTTATATATAACTATCTATATATCAATTAATTATAAAGAATATAGAGGGGAAGTATACCTCGTTATTATAACTGTCACAACTGTCACAACTGTCACGCCAGGTCTTGATTATCTCTCTACCAAGCCCTTGATCGCTTGACGAATCTCGTTGCAAACAGCGAGGGCATAGCTCACCAAAAATAAAAATACACTAATAATCAACTAACTATCTATATTGTTTGATTTAATATCCCGCACTCGGTAAAAGTTGCAGATTTATTTGCATTTTCCATTCCTTTGTACTATCTTTGCCAACGATAAAAATATGATGAACCCATAAAATCGCAATGCGTATGACATAGTGACTACATAAAGAACATATAGATGAAGCGTTAGCTTTATTCTTGTCTCTGAAAATCGGCAAATTAGATGAGGCACCAAGAGTATAAGTTAATGCTCACGTCGATCGGCGTGGGCTTTTACTCGGATATGGTGCATAGGTGTTTGCCGATACCTCAGAGACGTAGACGAAGTAATTAGTCCACGTTCTTTTTTTGTATCTATCTGAATCGAAATAAAAACTATCTAAAAATAAAGGTATCATGAAGAAACTTTTCTTATCCACTTTATTGCTATCCCTTCCATTGCTGGCCAGTGCCTATGACATTGCCGTAGAGAATGTCGATGGTGTCACCATCTATTACAATTACATTAACAATGGTACTGAGTTGGAAGTAACGTATAAAAACGAAAATTACAACTCTTCTTATTCTGGAGAAGTCAATGTCCCTAAGGAAGTAACCTATATGTCTAGCACAAGGAAAGTGACCAGCATCGGACAAGCTGCTTTCAATGTTTGCCGCGGCCTAACCTCCGTGACCATCCCCAATTCCGTAACCAGTATTGGAGACTATGCTTTCCGTGGTTGCAGCGGCCTGACCTCTATAACTATCCCTAATTCCGTGACCAGCATCGGAAACCAGGCTTTCTATGGCTGCCGCGGCCTGACCTCGGTTCATATCACAGATTTAGCAGTATGGTGTAGTATTACATTTCATGATAACCCTCTTTGGTATGCCCATCATTTATATCTAAACGAAGAGGAAATCACGGAATTGGTTATCCCCAATTCGGTGACCAGCATTGGAGGTGGTGCTTTCTCTAATTGCAGCGGCCTGACCTCAGTAACCATCCCCAATTCTGTGACCAGCATTGAATACGAAGCTTTCAGCGGCTGTACAAGCCTTACTTCTGTAACCATCCCCAATTCCGTGACCTCTATCGGATATCGTGCTTTCTGGGGTTGCAGCGGCCTGTCCTCCGTGACCATCCCCAATTCCGTGACCAGCATTGGATACGAGGCTTTCTATGGTTGTAGCGGTCTGACCTCCGTGACCATCGGCAATTCTATGACCTCTATCGGAGATGGTGCTTTCGGTAGATGCATGGGCCTTACCTCCGTGACCATCCCCAATTCCGTGACAAGCATCGGAGCGGGTGCTTTCTCTTATTGCACAGGCCTGACCTCCGTGACCATCGGCAATTCCGTGACCGACATCGGAGTGCTTGCTTTCGAAAGATGTAGAGGCCTGACCTCCGTGACCATCCCCAATTCCGTCACAAGTATCGGAAATAAAGCTTTCCTTGAGTGCAGCGGCCTGACCTCTGTGACCATCCCCAATTCCGTGACAAGCATCGGAGAAAGGGCTTTCCAGTATTGCAGCGGCCTGACCTCTGTGACCATCCCCAATTCCGTCACTTCCATCGGAGACTATACTTTCTATGACTGCAGTGGCTTGACCTCTGTAGTTTCCAAAATGGAGAATCCTTGTTCGATTAATGGATGGTGTTTTTCTGATGATGTATTCAATAATACTCCCCTATATGTACCCAAAGGAACTATAGATAAATATAAGTCAACTGATTACTGGAACAGGTTCTTGCATATTATAGAAGGAAACCCTTATGAGTATACTTTGACATATTTAGTTGATGGCGAAACATACTCGACTTATACTTTAGAGGAAGGAGATGCAATTACTCCTGATGAAGCCCCAACGAAGGAAGGTTATACATTCTCAGGCTGGAGTGAAATCCCTGAAACGATGCCTGCAAGCGATGTGACTATCACAGGAACGTTTGTCCCCAATAAGTACAAACTAATGTACATAGTAGATGGTGTGGAGTATAAATCAAGCGAAATAGAATTTGGTTCCACTATTGCCGCTGAGGAAAATCCCACGAAAGAAGGTTATACCTTCTCAGGTTGGAGTGATATTCCTGAAACGATGCCTTCAAGTGATGTGACCATTACAGGTAGGTTCACCATTAATACGTACACGATAACCTATATGGTGGATAATGCTTTGCTGACAACCGAAGAGGTTACTTATGGCTCAACAATAACGCCACCAGCATCCCCGAAGGAAGGCTATGAGATTACATGGAATTCACATCCAACAACCATGCCCGCATACGATGTTACCATCTACGGCAGCTATATTTCCACAGGTATTAACGGCATTTATGCGGAAGAATCTGACAAGAAGGTTTATACTCCTGATGGCAAGCGTATACAATCGCCCAAGAAGGGTATGAACATCATCCGCAAGAGTGACGGAACAATAAAGAAGTTAGTGGTTAAGTAACACCTATTCCTTTATTCAACTACCTGAAAAAGCGGCTGCTTTCCTTTTGTGGAAGACAGCCGCTTAATAGTTGATGACAGGTGGAAGGTGTTAGTTTTGGGAGCCTCCCACGATGTCGAGAAGTTCATTGGTAATAGCCTGCTGACGACTCTTGTTGTACTGCAGGTTGAGGTCGCGCAACAATTCATCGGCATTATCGGTAGCCGTCTGCATGGCAACCATACGGGCGGCGTGCTCGGATGCAACGGAGTCGAGCAATGCGGTGTAGAGCATCAGGTGTGCCAGCTTCGGAACGAGCTTGTTGAGCACCGAATGGAGATCGGGCTCCACGATGTAGTTGTCGTTGAGAGGCTTGGCGGCCTGGCGCTCCTTGGCAGCCTGCTGGCGGTCGCGATTGCGGAGATACTCCACGGCCTCGCGCGTGGCTACGTTGGAGGTGAGGTCGCGCTCCTTGTCGGCATTGAGCTCGCTCTCGATGTCGATGGGCAAGAAGGTCTTGTGGGTGAGGATCTGCGAACCGGCACTCTTGAAGTGGTGGTAGATCATCTCCACGCGATCGACCTCGCCCTTGGCATACATGGCTCCGAGCTCCTGGGCGATGCTGATGCAGCCGTCCACATTGGGCTTGTCGGCCAGGGCCACGAAGTTGCCTGCGGACTTGAATCCGAGTTTTGTGACCTTCTCGGCTACCTTGCGGCCGATGGGATAAACGATGATATTATCCTTGCCGAGATGCTCGTACTGGTCGAGTGTCTTCTGCATCTCCTTGATGACGTTGGCATTGAATCCGCCGCAGAGCGAGGAGTTGCTGGAATAGACAATCAAGGCCACACGCTTGACGGGCCGCTCCTGGAGGAAGGTGCTGCGGAGCTCGGCATCCGAGGCCAGGAAGGTCTTGAGGATGTGCTCGAGCATTTCCTCGTAGGGGAGCATGTTCTCGATGGCCACCTGTGCATGGTGGAGCTTGGATGAAGCCACCATCTTCATGGCAGAGGTGATCTTGCGCGTGCTGTTGACTGAGGCAATACGGCCTTTAATCTCTTTCAGACTCGGCATAGGCTATTACTTTTTATACGTTCCGGCAATGTCGGCCATCGTCGTCTCGATGGTCTTCATCACCTCATCGTCGATCTTTCCGCTTGCCAGCGTGGCAATGGCCTCGGGATGGGCAGAGCGCATCTTGTCGAGGAAAGTGTCCTGACATTCACGGACCTTATCAACGGGCACATCGGCCATCAGTCCGTGGGTTCCGCAATAAAGGATGGCAATCTGCTCGCCTACGGGCATTGGGCTGTACTGTGGCTGAATGAGCAACTGGTTGTTCTTACGTCCGCGGTCGAGCGTCATGGCGGTCACGGCGTCCATATCGCTTGAGAACTTGGAGAAGGCCTCCAACTCGCGATACTGAGCCTGGTCGATCTTGAGCGTACCGGCCACTTTCTTCATCGACTTGATCTGTGCCGAACCACCCACACGGCTCACGGAGATACCCACGTTGATGGCCGGGCGGAAGCCCTGGTTGAAGAGGTCGGTCTCAAGATAGATCTGACCGTCGGTGATGGAGATCACGTTCGTAGGAATATAGGCCGACACGTCGCCTGCCTGGGTCTCGATGATCGGCAGGGCCGTGAGTGAGCCGCCTCCCTTGACATGACCTTTCATGCACTCGGGCAGGTCGTTCATCTGCTCGGCCACTTCCTGCTGGTCGTTGATACGGGCAGCACGCTCGAGCAGACGGCTGTGGAGGTAGAACACGTCGCCGGGATAGGCCTCACGTCCTGAAGGACGGCGGAGGATGAGCGACACCTCACGATAGGCCACGGCCTGCTTGGAGAGGTCGTCATACACCACAAGGGCGGATTCTCCACGGTCGCGGAAATACTCACCGATGGCAGCACCGGCAAAGGGTGCGTAGTACTGCATGGCAGCAGGATCAGCAGCCGTGGCGCTGACGATGATGGTGTAAGGCAGAGCGCCGTGCTCCTTGAGGTTAGCCACAAGGGCTGCCACGGTGGAAGCCTTCTGGCCGATGGCCACATAAATACAATACACAGGCTTGCCTGCCTCATAGAAACTCTTCTGGTTGATGATGGTATCGACGGCAATGGCGGTCTTACCCGTCTGGCGGTCGCCGATGATCAGCTCGCGCTGGCCGCGACCGATGGGGATCATCGAGTCAACGGCCTTGAGTCCGGTCTGCAGGGGTTCCTTCACGGGCTGTCGGTAGATAACACCCGGAGCCTTGCGGTCGAGTGGCATTTCGAAAGCGCCGGTCAGGTCGATATCTCCCTTACCGTCGATGGCCTCTCCGAGCGGATTGATGACGCGTCCGAGCATGTTGTCGTTCACGCGGATGGAAGCAATACGCTTGGTACGCTTCACCACCTGGCCTTCCTTGATGCCGCTGGTGGGACCCAGGAGCACGCAGCCCACGTTGTCCTCCTCGAGGTTCATCACGATGGCCATGGTGCCGTTCTCAAACTCGAGCAGCTCGTTGGCCTCTGCATTGCGCAGGCCATAGATACGAGCCACGCCGTCGCTCACGGTGAGCACGGTACCCACTTCGTCGAAGTTCTGCTCATTGCCCAGACTGTTGAGCTGCTGAAGCAGCACCTCTGATACTTCGCTTGGTTTTATCTTGTCCATTCTGATTATTTACTTATTTTATTTCAAGTTCTTCAGGATGCTCCGCAGCTGCGACTGCACGCTGGCATCCAGTCTGTAAGTGTCGTACTCGAGGATGAATCCGCCGATGATGTCGGGGTTCACCTCGGTAAGGAATTCCACCGTGCCCTGAGTCTTCGACTCGACGATGCTGCGCATCTTCTGCTCGGTCTCGGGGCTGACGGTTGTAGCGGTGATAAGCCGGCCATGGATAATGTTCTTCTGTTTCCGGTAGAGGGTGATGTAGGATGATGCAATGAAAACCATGAACGACTCCCTACCCTCCTTGAGCACCAGGTCCACAAAGCGCTCGGTGAGCGGTGTGGCTGAGGGTCCACAGGCCGTGACGAGCAATTGCCGCTTGGATTCCTGTGAGATGGTGGGGTTATTGATGGTGGTGCGCAGCTGTGGCACGTCCACAAACGACTTAGCCAACGTGGCCATGTCGGTGTACACCTGGTCATCGCACTTCGTCTGCACAGCACTCTTCAGGAGGGCCCGCGCATAGCGAACGGAAATGACGCCTATATCCATACTCTACTATTTTATTGAACGTTAGAAGAAACCTCATCCAGCAACTTATCAACATACTTCATCTGAGCGGCATCCGTGGAGAGTTCCTTGCGGAGCACCTTCTCGGCCACCTGTACGCTGAGTTCGGCCACCTGCTTGCGAATGTCGGCAATGGCATTCTGCTTCTCGGCCTCAATCTGCGCCTTGGCTTCCGTGATGATGCGTGAGCTCTCCTCACGGGCCTTCGACTGGGCCTGCTCCACGATAGCGTCGCGCGTCTGTGCAGCCTCAGAGAGTATCTGCTGCTGCCGCTCGCGAGCTTCCTTGAGCAGGTTCTCCCCTTCTTGCTGAATGTTGGCAAGTTTCTCGTTAGCCTCGTGGGCTTTCTTCAGACTGTCGTCGATGTAGGCTTTACGCTCTTCCACCATATTGGTGATAACAGGAAAGCCGAATTTGGCGAGCACAAAGAAGATAACGAGAAATGCCAGAAGCATCCAGAACAGGAGTCCCAGGTCAGGAGTGAGTATTGCTGGCAAATTCTGTAAATCCATTTGCGATTGTTGTTGATGAGACAAATAATCCTTTTAGGTCGCTATTATTAAATAAGGAATGCGCAAGCAACCACGGCAAACAGAGCCACACCCTCAACGAATGCGGAGGTCAGAATCATGTTCGTCTGAATCTTGCCGGTTGCTTCTGGCTGACGGGCGATAGCGTCCATGGCGCTTCCACCAATCTTACCGATACCCAAACCTGCACCTACTGTTGCAATACCTGCGCCGAGACCGCATCCTAATGCGCCCAGACCTTCTGCTGCTAATAATAATGAAATCATAATCTTTAAGTTTTTAAATTGTTATTAAATTGATTGTTTATATTCTTATTGTAATTGTTACTATATTAGATGGTTACGCTTCGTGATGCTCAGGATGAGCCAGACCGATGAAGACGGCTGAGAGCAACGTGAATACGTAAGCCTGAACAAAGGCAACCAGCAACTCCACACAGTTCATGAAGAGGAGCATGATTGCACTGAAGATGTTGAGACCGAGTCCCATACCTACACCCATCGTCCAACCGAGGAATATCACACAGGTGAAACTCAGGATGATGGCGTGTCCGGCCATCATGTTGGCAAAGAGACGGACCATCAGGGCGAAGGGCTTCGTGAAGACACCGACCAGTTCGATGACAGGAATGAGCGGAGCGGGATATGCTTTCAAGAACAAAGGCACCTCAGGCCAGAAGATTTCCTTCCAGTATTCCTTGTTGCCGAAGATGTTCACCAAAAGCATCGTACACAGTGCCAGGAAGAACGTGATGTTGATATTGCCGGTCACGTTGGCTCCACCCGGGAAGATGGGCAGCAGACCGAGCAGGTTGGTCACGAGGATGAAGAAGAACACCGTAAGCAGGTAAGGTGCATATTTCTTGTAATGCTTCTCGCCCACACAGGCCTTGATCACGTCATCGTGAATATACATCACGAGCATCTCCATCGCACCGACGAATCCCTTGGGAGCCTCACTTGTGCTGTCGTGTTTCTTGTACCAGCGCGACACCGAGAGGAACACGGCAATCAAGATGATAGCTACAATCCAAATCTGACACACCGACTTCGTAAGGCTCAGGTCAAGCGGACGCTTGGTCGTACCATCTGGCATCCTTTCGTAGATTTTGCCATGGTGCGACTCATCAAAGAAGAAGTTGCCAGGCAACGACTTCTCCGTACAGAACGTCCATTCACCCGTAGCACTGCTTCTGACAATGATGGGCAGAGGAATGCTCACATCTCCCGCAATGTGCCACTCATAGGCATCCGACAAGTGGTGAAGCACAATCTCGGGGATATCTATACCCTTCTCTTCTCCATTGCCTTCGGCGGCCAATAGATTGAGCGGCATGAACATCACAGCGAGAATGAGCAATATTGACTTGATGCGATTCATTTATTATTCTTTAATGTAATGATTCTAATTATTTGTTTGACAAAGAGTTACTATCGGTTAGTAATCCGTGAGAAATAGACCGAATGGAAAGCCACCATCACCAGATAGAAGACCATGAACACCACTACATAAGGCAGCATGGCGGAACGGCCGACAACCAGATAGACAATGAACAGTGTGAACAATGCCATCAGCATGCGGAAACCCGATACTACACTGTAGAGGGTTGTTATGGAATCCTGATGAAACTTCATAATCCATCTCCAAAGGAAAGCAAAAGCAACCAGGAAGAACATGCAGAACGCAGTGCTGATCCATATTGGAGACATCAGTTTCCATTCAGGACGGATAGTAGCCATGAGAATGCCCGCTAGCCACAGACCGATGATGAGCAGCAGTCCAATTCCCGCATAGCGTTTAGCAATCCTGTCTACGTCCATCATACTTCCACACAGACATTAACCTCATTCTTCTGAACAGATACGAAACCGCCTCTCACCGGAAGCGACAAACGGCCTTCCTTCGTGACATAAGTCACCGTACCTATTTCCAATGAAGAGATGATGGGCGCATGGTCAACCAGTATTTCAAATTCGCCTGAAGTGCCAGGCACCGTCACGCTCTCCACTTCTCCGTTGAAGACGACCTTTTCGGGTGAAACGATTTTCAATCTAAGCATGGCTTCATTTACTATTTTAGCAATTGATTAACCCTTGGCTGCATCCATCAGTTTCTTACCCTTCTCAATAGCGTCCTCGATGGTTCCCACGTTCAGGAAGGCCTGCTCAGGCAGGTAGTCAACCTCACCGTCAAGAATCATATTGAAGCCGCGGATCGTATCTTCGATGCTGACCATTACACCCTTCACGCCTGTAAACTGCTCTGCCACGGTAAACGGCTGAGAGAGATAACGCTGTACGCGACGTGCACGGTTCACAATCAGTTTGTCTTCATCGGAAAGTTCGTCCATACCGAGAATGGCAATGATGTCCTGCAACTCGTTGTATTTCTGCAGGATCTGCTTCACGCGTTGAGCACAATCGTAGTGAGCCTTACCCACAATCAGCGGATCGAGAATACGAGAGGTACTTCCCAATGGGTCAACGGCCGGATAGATA
The DNA here is from genome assembly GCA_900316985.1 of uncultured Prevotellaceae bacterium. Taxonomy (GTDB): domain Bacteria; phylum Bacteroidota; class Bacteroidia; order Bacteroidales; family Bacteroidaceae; genus Prevotella. The sequence continues at coordinate 23,398 of ONFE01000022.1, read as the reverse complement.
CCTAACTCCGTAATCTTACGGGAAAGCACCGTCGTGGCATCCAGATGTGTGAACGTCGTTGCAGGAGCAGGGTCAGTCAAGTCGTCGGCAGGCACATAGACAGCCTGTACAGAGGTAATAGAACCTTTCTTTGTAGAAGTAATACGCTCCTGCATCGTACCCATTTCAGAAGCCAACGTAGGCTGATAACCTACGGCTGACGGCATACGGCCAAGAAGTGCGGATACTTCAGAACCAGCCTGGGTGAAGCGGAAGATGTTGTCGATAAAGAACAGGATATCGGCAGAACCACCGTCCTTACCGCCACCATCACGGAAGGCTTCAGCAACGGTAAGACCAGAAAGGGCTACTGAGGCACGTGCTCCAGGAGGCTCGTTCATCTGACCATAGACAAGCGTAGCCTGGCTCTTCTTCAGTTCTTCGGGGTCGACAAGTGAAAGGTCCCATTTGCCTTCAGCCATGGCTTGTTTGAATTTTTCACCATAGCGCACCACGCCACTCTCAATCATCTCACGAATCAGGTCATTACCCTCACGGGTACGCTCCCCCACTCCGGCAAAGACAGAGAATCCGTTGTGCCCCTTGGCGATGTTGTTGATAAGCTCCATGATGAGCACGGTCTTACCCACACCGGCTCCACCAAAGAGTCCGATCTTACCACCCTTCATGTAAGGCTCCAGCAGGTCAATCACCTTGATACCCGTGGTAAGAACCTCCTTGGTGGTGGAGAGTTCCTCAAACTTCGGTGCCTCGCGATGGATGGGATAACCGCCCTCCATGTCAAGTTGTTTCATACCGTCGATAGGCTGTCCAATCACGTTCAGCATTCGACCTTTAATCTGATCGCCCGCAGGCATCAGGATTGGCGAGCCTAAAGGTACCGCCTCGATTCCACGCTGAAGGCCGTCGGTGTTGTCCATTGCCACACAACGAACCGTGTCTTCACCGATATGCTGCTGCACCTCGATGATCATTTCGCTTCCGTTGGGACGATTCACCTTTAAAGCCTCATGGATTTTGGGCAACACTTTCTCCGCCTCCAGGCCTTTGGTATCGAAGAACACGTCGATAACCGGTCCGATAATCTGGGAGATGTGCCCCGTAATTTGTGTCATAAGCTTAAAATATTTAAGTTGTGTAATTGCTATTAGTGAACGCAAAATTAAAAAATAATTTTGATAAACACAAACTTTTCAAAGAAAAAAAGCCAAAACTTCCGTAAATGCACTTTTTAAATACAAATCCGGACATTATCCTTATTCATTTCGCAACATCAGAAAGGGCGCTGCGACAAAATTAAAAGGTGCTCATCCGATTTGTCGCAATATAGGGGTAGTGTCGCAACAAGTCAGGCTGAAATTATGGAAAAATGAAGAACGTTAAGTCAAAAGGGATTACTTTTGCATCGGAATCAGTAATCAACTGTTTTCAAAGAACGTATGTTAAATCAAAAAATTAAATGAAAATGAACGAGATCATCAACTGGTTGTTGGCAGCCACCCTTTTAATTTGCGGTCTTTGCATCATGTAATCACCCCAAGATATGACATAGTGTACTTTTCATTATATTTAGGCTAATATAGAGGAGGGTGTGCCGGAAGTGGCACATCCTCCTTGTTTTATCTACAACGGCAATCTTTCATGTCAAAGAATGCAAATAAAATGCCTTTCGTTTCGGTATGTGAAAAAAAAGGCGTAACTTTGCAGCCTATTTAATATAATAAGGAATAAGGATAATATATTATGAGCAAAAACGACAATACAACGTCATTCTCAATGATTGCCGACTATGAAGGTGACATCGTGAAACTCTTCGAAGGAGGGAATGACGGTGAATATCCTATATTGGCCACGCGGAACCTGATTCTTTTCCCAGCTGTGGTCACCCCAATTCTCATAGGAAGACAGCAGAGTCTCAATCTCATCAAGAGACTCGAGAAGAAACCAGATACACTCTTCTGCGTGTTCTGCCAGAAAAAGCAGGAAGTGGATAATCCCTCGTTTAAGGATCTTTATGACACCGGTGTGTTTGCACGCATCGTACGTGTTTTGGATCTCCCCGGAGGCGATGGAAACGTGACGGTAATCGTACAGGGGCTCGGACGCTGCCATCTGGAACAGCTCACCTCTACCCGACCCTACATCAAAGGTTTGGTGACGAATACTCCTGAGACTCTGCCAAGTCTTAACGACATAGAATATGCGACGGCTTTGGAAGATTTCCGCCAAACGGCCATCGACTATGTAAAGAAGAACGAGGATATGCCCAACGAGGCGGAATTTGCCATCCAGAACATCTCGAATGGCATCATCCGTGTGAATTTCGTATGTTCTTCCATGCCATTTTCCGTTCAGGAGAAGATACAACTCCTTCGTTTCAACGATGGGAAGGAACGGCTATTTGCCGCTCTTCGCCTGCTCCATCGTGACATTCAGTTTATGGAACTGAAGCAGAATATCCGTTCACGCACCCGTGAAGACCTTGATGAGCAACAGCGAGAATACTTCCTGCAACAGCAGATTAAAAACATCAAGGAGGAATTGGGCAACGGAGAAGGCTCACCGGAACGGAAGGAACTGATGGAGAAGGCAATGACCCGGAAATGGGGAGAGGATGTGGAAAAGACATTCTACAAGGAACTCGACAAATTGGACATGCTCAATCCGCAGGGACCTGAATACAGTGTACAACTGAACTATCTGCAGACGATGGTCAGCCTGCCGTGGAACGAATATACGGAAGATGACATTGACCTGAAACGCGCGCAGAAAGTTCTCGACAAGGATCACTACGGTATGGAGAAGGTGAAGGAGCGAATTCTGGAATACATGGCCGTATTGCAATTGCGAGGCGACCTGAAGAGTCCCATCATCTGCCTTTATGGTCCTCCGGGTGTTGGTAAGACATCGCTGGGCAAGAGCATTGCCGCCTCAATGAAACGCAAGTACGTCCGCATTTCATTGGGTGGCTTGCATGATGAGAGTGAGATTCGCGGACACCGCCGTACATACGTGGGCGCAATGCCCGGACGCATCATCAAGAGTATTCAGAAGGCAGGTTCCTCAAATCCTGTTTTCATCCTGGATGAGATTGACAAGGTAACACAGAACACCATCAACGGAGATCCTTCAAGTGCATTGCTTGAAGTGCTCGATCCCGAACAGAACTCTGCATTCCATGACAACTATCTTGACGTGGACTACGACCTTTCGAAGGTACTCTTCATCGCTACGGCCAATGACCTGAACACCATTCCGCGTCCTCTTCTTGACCGTATGGAGATTATTGAGGTTAGCGGCTATATCACAGAGGAAAAGATAGAGATTGCCAAACGCCATCTCATCCCGAAAGTAAAGGAAAACACGGGCCTTGACTCTGATAAGAAACTTTCTTTCAACAAGGCTGCCATTGAGAAAATCATTGAGCAATACACTCGCGAGAGTGGTGTGCGCCAATTGGAGAAACAGATAGACAAAGCCATGCGTAAGCTGGCCTTGAAGAAGGCTACGGACGGCACATTGTCATTTGACAAGATTACGCCTGAAATACTTGAAGGATTGCTTGGTAAGCCGCCTTTCTATCGCGACATTTATCAGGGCAATGAATATGCTGGCGTAGTGACTGGTCTGGCCTGGACTTCTGTCGGTGGCGAGATTCTTTTTATTGAAACCTCACTCTCAAAGGGCAAGGGCTCTAAGTTGACATTGACCGGAAACCTCGGTGATGTGATGAAAGAGAGCGCTGTGCTGGCCCTGGAGTATGTGAAAGCACACGCCGAGCTTCTGAACATCGACTACCGCATCTTCGACAACTATAACATTCACATCCATGTACCGGAAGGAGCTACTCCAAAAGACGGCCCCTCAGCGGGTATAACCATTGCCACCTCCATTGCCTCGGCACTTACCCAACGGAAAGTGCGTAAGAATACGGCTATGACTGGTGAGATCACATTACGTGGAAAAGTCCTACCTGTAGGTGGCATCAAGGAGAAGATATTGGCTGCCAAGCGTGCTGGTATTACAGACATCATCATGTGCCGCGATAACAAGAAGGATATCGACGAGATTCCAGAAGTGTATCTGAAGGGTGTTGAATTCCATTATGTTGAAAACGTGCAGGATGTTTGGAACTTCGCATTGACTGATGAAATCGTGAAGAATCCCATACCATTTGAGATTTCAGATGAACAAAGTGTAAGGGGTAAATAAAAGGAATATGACATTCGAACTGCAACATACCGATACAGCCAGTGATGCCCGTGCAGGATTGATTACTACTGCTCACGGCCAGATCAAGACACCCATCTTTATGCCAGTTGGCACGGTGGGTTCCGTGAAAGGTGTGCACTTTTCCGAACTTCGTGAACAGGTGAAGGCACAGATCATTCTTGGCAACACCTACCACCTGTATTTGCGTCCGGGTCTTGACATTATCAGAAAGGCAGGAGGCTTGCATCAGTTCAATACTTGGGACCGCCCCATTTTGACTGACTCAGGCGGTTTTCAGGTGTTTTCACTGACAGGCATACGTAAGTTGCGTGAAGAGGGATGTGAATTCCGTTCCCACATTGACGGCTCAAAGCATATCTTCACACCAGAGAACGTGATGGATACACAACGTATCATCGGTGCAGATATTATGATGGCTTTCGACGAATGTCCACCTGGACAAAGCGACTATCAGTATGCCAAGAAAAGTCTTCAACTGACTCAACGCTGGCTTGACCGTTGCATCAAGCGTTTCAATGAGACGGAACCACTATACGGTTATGAACAGTCGCTCTTTCCCATCGTACAAGGCTGCACCTACAAAGACCTGCGGCAGGAAGCAGCTAAGTATATTGCAGACAAAGGAGCCGACGGTAATGCCATTGGCGGTCTTGCTGTGGGTGAGCCTACGGAAGTCATGTATGACATGATTGAAGTGGTAAACGCCATACTTCCCAAAGACAAGCCACGTTACCTGATGGGCGTGGGCACACCACAGAACATCCTCGAAGCAATTGAGCGCGGTGTGGATATGTTCGACTGTGTAATGCCTACCCGCAATGGACGCAATGCCATGCTCTTCACTTATGAGGGCACAATGAATATGCGCAATAAAAAATGGGAGGATGACTTCTCTCCGATAGATCCTGACGGATGTGATATTGACCGTCTGCATTCTAAAGCCTACCTTCACCATCTGTTCAAGGCACAGGAACTCCTGGCCATGCAGATAGCATCCATTCATAACCTGGCATTTTATCTGCGACTGGTATCTGATGCACGTCAGCATATTGAACAAGGTGACTTCACTCAATGGAAGGCAACGGTAATAGACAATTTAGGAAGACGAATCTAAATGGAATATAGAAAAATAAAGCGGTGGCACAAACTGCTCAAAGCAGGACGCTGGCTGGAGAATCACTTCAGTTGGCTGAAACGTATCCTGAAATGGATAGGAAACAAGTTGAATTGGATGCTTCCTGTCTTTGCATGGATCGGCCATAAACTGCGCTGGCTTAATCCACGACGCTTCATTAAAACTATCGACTGGTACATCATCAAGAAGTTTCTCACTACATACTTCTTTGCTATCGCGCTGATTATCTCCATTTCCATCGTTTTCGACGTAAACGAGAACCTTTCAAAGTTTACGGAATACAATGCACCCTTGAAAGCCATTGTTTTCGATTACTATGTAAACTTTGTACCCTATTATTCCAATCTGTTTTCACCGCTCTTCGTCTTTATCGCTGTTATTTTCTTTACTTCCAAGATGGCGGGGAATTCAGAGATTATCTCCATTTTGGCTGCTGGCATCAGTTTCAAACGCTTGATGCGTCCCTACATGATTTCGGCAGCACTCATTTCCCTGCTTACTTTCTACCTGGGTTCATACGTGATTCCTAAGGGCAATGTGGTAAGACAGAACTTTGAATCACTTTATAAAAATAAAAAGCGCAACAATTCTGCCGAGAATGTTCAGCTGCAAGTGGGAAAAGGTATCATTGCCTATATTCAGCACTATGACAACAACGTGAAGCGTGGTTACGGTTTTTCACTCGACAAGTTTGAGAATAAAAAACTGGTGAGCCACATGACCGCCAGCGAAATTCAATATGATACCATCTCCGATTCCAAGTTCCATTGGAAGGTAAATAATTGGCGCATCCGTGAAATGAAAGGACTTCGCGAGAAGATATCGAGCGGTGGCATGAAAGATACACTAATCCTCATGGAACCGACCGATTTGGTCTTCTCTAAAGGTCAGCAAGAAACTTTCACGAGCCCGGAACTGAGAGAGTACATTAACCGCCAGATAGACAGAGGCTCGAGCAATGTCGTGCAATATGAGGTGGAATATCACAAGCGTATTGCCACTTCGTTTGCCTCGTTTATCCTGACAACCATAGGCGTTTCACTTTCATCGCGTAAACGTAAAGGAGGAATGGGGCTGTATCTTGGTATTGGTCTGGCTCTGAGTTTCGGCTATATCTTGCTGCAAACAGTTTCTGCCACCTTTGCCATTAATGCCGGAACCCCGGCAATACTGGCCGCATGGATTCCGAATATCGTGTTTGCCGTTATAGCCTATTTCTGCTACAGGCAAGCTCCGAATTGATGAATTAAAACAACGTAGTAAATAAGGATAATTTTGGACTTTTTTTATTTAGATCTCAATGACAATGCGCTTGATGCGCTCGACGATATGAATTTCACGACCTGTACTCCTGTACAGGAAAAATGTATTCCGGAAATATTAAACGGACGTGATGTCCTTGGAGTAGCGCAGACTGGAACGGGCAAAACTGCCGCCTACCTGCTGCCGATTCTCTCTTTACTTGATGATGGTGGCTACCCCAAGGACAAGATTAATTGCATCATCATGAGTCCGACCCGTGAACTTGCTCAGCAGATTGACCAGGCAATGCAGGGCTTTGCTTATTATATGCCAGAAGTGAGTTCCGTAGCTGTTTATGGTGGAAACGATGGCAATCGTTACGATCAAGAGTATCAGGCCATGAAGATGGGTGCCGACGTGATTATTGCCACACCGGGACGTTTCATCAGTCATATCACGATGGGAAACGTGGATTTGAGTCACGTCAGTTTCTTTGTACTCGACGAGGCTGACCGTATGCTTGATATGGGCTTCTCGGAAGATATTCTCTCCATAGCCAAACTTCTTCCTGACACATGTCAGACCATTATGTTCTCTGCCACGATGCCTCAAAAGATAGAACAGCTGGCCAATACTCTATTGAAGAATCCCGTAACCATTAAACTTGCAGTCAGTAAACCTGCTGAAAAGATTCATCAGATGGCCTATGTCTGTCACGAAAACCAGAAAATGGGCATTATGCGCCATCTGTTTAAAGAACGCGAAATGAAACGCGTCATCGTATTTTCCAGTAGTAAGCTGAAGGTGAAAGACCTTTATCACGATCTGCTCCGTATGAAGGTGAGCTGTGGTGAAATGCACTCCGATCTGACACAGGCAGAGCGTGACGAGGTGATGTATAAGTTTAAAAGTGGGCAGATTGACGTACTTGTGGCTACAGACATCGTAGCTCGCGGTATCGATATTGACGACATAGCTATGGTTATTAATTACGATGTCCCACATGATGCCGAAGACTATGTCCATCGTATTGGCCGTACCGCAAGAGCAGACCGTGATGGTGAAGCCATCACTCTCGTTCGTGGGTATGAGATTGGTGACTTTATGGAAATAGAGAAATTCTTGGAAAAGGACGTGGAGAAACTGCCATTACCTAAAGAACTTGGTGAAGGCCCGGAATACAAGCCTATGCGCCGGAACGGGAATCGGCAACGTGGACGCGGAGGCAAAGGCCATGGTAATAGAGGCAGAAAAGGACATAATCCTAATAGCGGAAAGGCTGATAAACGAGCAAGACGCCACAAAAAAGGAAACAAATCCAGTAGAAATAATTCCGGAATAGAAAACATGAAATAAGCCTGTCTCACGACAGGCTTATTTACATACTTACTAAAACTAAATTAACCACTAAAAAAAACTAATCCTTATTAAATGTCTTATTTGTTGATGCAAAGATACAACGGTTTTGCGTATTATACAACTTTCAAATGAAATTTTTTCATTATTTTAATATATCATTTTTTAATTGTGTCCGATTCGCGAACTATTATCTTCACTTTTGCTATTCGTCGTTCTTCGATTTCCAAAATCTCAAACAAATAGTTCTTAAAAGACAATTTCTCATGAACCTCAGGGAAATCTCCCTTGATTTCAAGAAGAAGCCCGGCCACGGTATCAGCATCACCTTCAACCTCACTAAATTCATCGTCATCAACATTTAGAATCCTGCAGAAATCGCTTAACAACGTCTTTCCCTCAAAGATATAGGTGTTGCGGTTTAACCGTGTGTAGGTTTTCTCTTCCTCATCATACTCATCATTGATTTCACCTACAATTTCCTCCAGAATATCTTCTAGCGTGACAATTCCACTGGTTCCGCCGAATTCATCTACCACGATGGCAATGTGTACCTTATTGTCCTGAAACTCGCGGAGCAAGTCGTCTATCTTCTTGGTCTCAGGAACAAAGTAAGGCGGACGTATCAAACTCTGCCATCGGAAATTGGAAGGCTTGGAAAGGTGTGGAAGCAGGTCTTTGATATAAAGCACGCCACGTATGTTGTCGGAATTATCCTGATAGACGGGAATACGGCTATAGTTATTCTCCACAATACACTTCAGCACATCAGCATACGAACTTTTGATATCAATATCTATCACGTCCTGACGACTCGTCATCACTTCCTTTACTGTTTCGTCGCCAAAACGGATAATGCCCTGAAGCATGCTCTGCTCCTCCTTTATATCATTCTTGTCTGTCAGTTCCAGCGCCTGTTCCAGATCATCAACACTCAAGACGTGGTTTTCCTGTGGTACAACTTTTTCCGCCAATATGCCACTACGCAACAGGATGCTCTCAAGCGGCCAGAATAACCGGCGCAGAACTATCAGAGGTCCAACCATCCGCCGACAGAAAGCCAACGGATTCTGTCGTGCATATATTTTCGGCATAATCTCTCCAAAAAGGAGCAACAGGAAGGTTAGTAATACCGTAATGCAAAGGAACTGTAGCCACATTGCCCTACCGAAATCCACTATATTGGCAAAAACATAGTTGCAGAGCATGATAATGGTCACATTCACAAAATTGTTAGTAATGAGGATGGTGGCCAGCGTGCGCTCACTATCATCACGCAATTCCTTCACTTGAGCATCCTTTGGATTATGATCAGGATTCAGCTCGCTGAGGTCTTGCGGAGAAAGGCTGAAAAAAGCAATTTCCGAACCGCTGGCGAAGCCCGAGAACAGAAGAAGTATAGCAGCCAAAACGGCTGCTATGATGACACCTGTCGTGGGTGCCATTAGGTGCACCTCACTCAATGTTTGTTGTAAAAAGGATATATCCATCAGAATGGCATCTGGTTATCATTTGCCTGTGGCTGAGGAGCTTGTTCGGAAACGACGTCAGATTCTGCAGATTGAGGCTTAGGCGAAAGCATCTCCATATTATCAACATGAATCTCTGTCACATAGCGGCGCTCACCTTTCTGTGTGTCGTACATTCTATAACGGATACGTCCTTCTATATAGAGTTTGTCTCCTTTGTGGACGTAGCGCTCCACAACCTTGGCCAACTGACGGTAGAAAACAAGATTATGCCAGTCTGTACGATCGGGTACCTGTGTACCGTTCTGGAGTGTATAGCCGCGCTCTGTCGTTGCGAAACGAACCTGAGCCACAGCCTGATCCTGTTCAAAATATCTCACGTCGGGATCTTGTCCAACGTTGCCAATCAGCATCACTTTATTCATATAATAACCTCCTTTTACTTTTATTTCCACATTCCGAGATAACGGAATTTAAAGTTCTTGCCTTTGGCTGAAGGGAACTGACTGCGCCCGTCAACGCGACTACGCAGATGGTCAACAATGCGGTTATATGCATCCAATCCAGAAATAGCCTTCACATTGGCCACAAAATGCGTGTCACGATATTCGTGCTTACCTGTTGCAGGCACCATCACAACGCGCTTGAAATCCAGCATTGCTTCATACCAGCCTTCACGCTCTTCGTTCAATCTGGCTACGGTCGGAGCTACAGCCTCCTTGCGTGCACTGTCAGCTGGGCGCAAGGCTTTCTTCTCCTTGAAGTCGAGCATCGTAGCTGCTTCGGTCTTGATAATGATAAAGTAAATGCGGGGGCGAACTTTGTAACGCTTAGGATAAAACACATCGCTTTCACAATAGTCACGAATATCAGCCTCAAGATCGGGATTCATATTGATCTCGGGAATAGAAGCCAAAAAATCTATAGCATCTTCGACAGTAGGCACAAGTGTCTCCTTGTCAAAATATCTTAAGTATAAATTCATTTGTTTGGGTTGTATTTTTCTTATCCTAAAAAAGAGCGGAAAACGGGACTCGGACCCGCGACCCCAACCTTGGCAAGGTTGTGCTCTACCAACTGAGCTATTTCCGCATTGTGTTATATCGTAATGACGATATCAAATCTTGTTTAAGTGAAGAGGAGGAGACTCGAACTCCCACGTCGCAATTGACACTACCCCCTCAAAGTAGCGCGTCTACCAATTCCGCCACCTCTCCAGCAAAAACACTTTCTGTAACTTTGCGAATATGTAAGCAAGTGCTTGGTGCCCAGAACAGGACTCGAACCTGCACGCATCGCTGCACACGCACCTGAAACGTGCGCGTCTACCAATTCCGCCACCTGGGCATAATCAGAAAAGAGCCCTCGCTCCATCTTCGCTTGTTACAGAATGTGAGCGGAAAACGGGACTCGGACCCGCGACCCCAACCTTGGCAAGGTTGTGCTCTACCAACTGAGCTATTTCCGCAAATTACTCCCTTTCAGAAGTGCATTTCTCTAAATGCGAGTGCAAAGGTACGTACATTTTTTGAAACTGCCAAATGTTTTTGAAAGTTTTTTTCAATCCATTCTATTTTTGTAATCTTCGTATGTGAACTCCTTCAAGATCACCAAATGTCCGTCTTTTCGTGCTAACGCAATGGCAGGATGAGAGATACCGTTAAACATGGTGGTTTTAACCGTTGTATAATGAAGCATATCCTCCAGAATAATATTCTCACCGACACGCAATTCATGGTCAAATTTCCAATAGCCCATGAAATCGCCACTCAGGCAACTGTTGCCACCCAGACGGTAAATATGGATATTATGTATTGGGGGATGAACGTTGGATGAATCTATAGTCTCAGCACCGCGAACCTTTGGATAATATGGCATTTCCAGACAATCGGGCATATGGCAGGTGAAACTTACATCGAGGATGGCCGTCCTGATGTCTCGGTCTTCAACAATGTCAACCACGTGACTTACCAGCGGGCCAGTCTGCCAGCCAAAGGCACTACCAGGTTCAAGAATAATTTTCAACCAGGGATAGCGCTCATGGACGCCCTTCAATAATCGGATAAGCAGGTTCACATCATAGTCCTTGCGGGTCATCAAGTGGCCACCACCAAAGTTAATCCACTTCAGTTGAGGGAACCAACGTGCAAATTTGTTTTCAATATGTTCCAGGGTACGCTCAAATACGTCTGATCCACTCTCGCAATGGCAATGGCAATGGAATCCCTCAATACCTTCTGGCAGTTCATCTGGGAGTTTATCTGCCGTCACACCAAACCTTGTACCTGGTGCGCATGGATTATAAATATCTGTACCTACCTCGGAATATTCAGGATTCACCCGAAGCCCTACGGAGACACGTCCTTTTACCTTATTATAATATCGCGCATATTGAGAGAGAGAGTTAAAGGTAAGATGACTGGAGCAGTTGGCTATGCGGTCAATCTCATCGTCAGTGTAAGCCGGTGAATAGGTATGGGCCTTTGCACCGAACTCTTCAAAAGCAAGACGGGCCTCAAATAGCGAACTCGCCGTTGTAGAGCGGATATATTCACGGAAAATAGGGAATGTCTTCCACAGAGCGTAAGCTTTGAATGCAAGAATGATTTCCACATCGGCTTCACGGGCTACTCGCGAAATGAGTTGCAGATTGGCTCGTAGCCGTTCTTCTTCCAGCACGTACATCGGACGGCTAATGCCCTCAAAAGTATCAAGATTGATTTTCATAAGTACAAAGATACGGATATTTCTTATGATAGAACAAGTTAATAGGCATTATTTAGAATTTTTATCCTTTCTCTATTGCATATCCGACGGATTTTTCATACTTTTGCATCAGAAAACGAAAAGGCAGATGAAACTCGTTGTAATGACCAAGCCCACATTCTTTGTGGAGGAAGACAAAATTCTGGCAACGCTCTTCGACGAAGGGATGGATAACCTGCACTTGTACAAACCAGGCTCATCCCCGATGTATGCCGAGAGATTGTTGTCTTTACTGCCTGACGAATACTACCGGAAAATCACCGTCCACGACCATTATTACCTCAAAAACGAATTCGGTCTTGACGGAATTCATATCGAATCTCCTGATGCTCCCCTTCCCGACGGATACCGCGGGCATTTCTCACGTACCTGCATGGAACTCGACAAGCTGAAGACCGCTAAGAAGAAATCAGAGTATGTATTCCTGAAATACATCTTCGACAGCCAGAGTGAGCCCGACAAAAAAGCCAACTTCACGGTGGAGCAACTGGCAACGGCTTCGCGTCAAGGACTCATCGACCGCCACGTATATGCCCTTGGGGGTATTAATCTCGATAATGTGCGTATGATGAAAGATCTCGGATTCGGGGGCGTTGTTCTGTGTGGTGACCTGTGGAACCGGTTTGACATCCATCAGGAACAAGACTTCCGTGAGTTGATAGCTCATTTCATCAAGATTCGCAAAGCAATCGGATAAGTCAATATAAATACTTCAAAATAGTACATTCATATCACAATGATTGATCAAAACTCATTTATGGTGTTCTCTGGTACTTGCACAAAGTACCTGGCAGAGAAAATATGCCAGAGTCTCGGCTGTCCCCTCGGAAAGATGGTCATGACCAAGTTCTCCGATGGAGAATTTGCAGTTTCCTATGAGGAAAGCGTTCGCGGACGCGACCTTTTCCTTGTGCAGAGCACGTTCCCCAGTTCAGATAATCTGATGGAACTCCTGCTCATGATCGATGCCGCCAAGCGAGCATCAGCCAAGACCATCAATGCCGTCATCCCCTATTTCGGATGGGCAAGACAGGACCGTAAGGACAAACCTCGCGTTAGTATCGGTGCCAAACTCGTTGCCGACCTGCTCAGCGTGGCAGGTGTTGACCGCGTTATCACGATGGATCTTCATGCTGACCAGATACAGGGATTCTTCGATGTGCCAGTGGATCATCTCTATGCCTCCGGCGTTATCCTTCCCTATTTGCAGAGTCTGCATCTTGATAACCTTGTCATTGCCTCTCCCGATGTGGGCGGCTCCAAGCGTGCAAATACCTATGCAAAATACCTGGGATGTCCGCTCGTGTTGTGCAACAAGACTCGTGCACGCGCCAACGTGGTTTCCAGCATGCAAATTATAGGTGATGTGAAGGACAAGAACGTGGTTGTGGTTGACGATATGGTTGATACAGCTGGCACCATTACGATGGCTGCTGATGTAATGAAGGCTGCAGGTGCCAAGAGTGTACGTGCTTGTGCCACCCATTGCGTGATGAGTGGACCTGCCAGCGATCGCGTGGAGAAAAGCGCCTTGGAGGAAATTGTCTTCACCAACTCCATTCCCTACAATAACAAGTGCTCCAAGGTGAAGCAGCTCTGCGTGGCCGATATGTTTGCAGAAACCATTCGCCGCGTGCTGGAGAATAAGAGCATCAGCGACCAATACATCATTTAGTCCCGAAACAAAACATAAGATAAATAATGAGGATGTGTCAATAACAGGCACATCCTCTTTATTTTATAATTATATTTCTATCAACAATTGGTTTTACACATACAATCTAAACATTAGGCTGACAACAAACTAATTTACTTTGTTCTCTTTCCAATGGTTAATTGTTTCTTTTCTAAAGTCTGCATGCCGAACAAACTAATTTACTTTGTAGTCTAAAGAAAAAGGGTGCATCATTTTGATACACCCTCGTTCTTATGGAAATACAGATTGTTATCCGCCGAAGTTATCATACATAATACTTTCGGGCTCCACGCCAAGACCATCAAGCATCTGCACGACGGCATTCGACATAGGGCCGGGACCACACATGTAGTACTCTACATCCTCTGGAGCCTCGTGATCCTTCAGGTATGTGTTGTACATCACCTGATGGACGAAGCCCGGCGTATATTTCACGCCTGCGGCATCTGCTGCGGGATCTGGACGGTCGAGTGCCAAGTGGAAGTGGAAGTTGGGATACTCTTTCTCCAATCCGAGGAAGTCGTCAAGATAGAACACCTCGTTAAGCGCACGAGCGCCATAGAAGTAGTGCATCTCACGGTCGGTGGTGTGGAGCGTCTTCGTCATGTGCATGATCTGCGCACGGAGCGGGGCCATACCGGCACCACCACCTACCCAGATCATCTCACGTTTGGAGTCGAAGTGCGGGTGGAAATCACCGAACGGTCCGCTCATCGTCACCTTATCGCCGGGCTTCAGCGAGAAGATATAAGACGAAGCAATACCGGGATTCACATCCATGAAGCCGCTCTTGTCGGGTTTGAATGGCGGAGTGGCAATACGAACAGTGAGCATGAACACATCACCCTCAGCCGGATAGTTGGCCATGGAGTATGCACGGATGGTAGGCTCAGGATTCACGCACTTCAGCGGGAACAATCCGAACTTCTCCCATGAAGGCAGATATTCGTCGCCAATCAATGACTTGTCGATATCTTTGTCATAGTCCATCGTGAATGCTGGAATCTTAATCTGTGCATAGGAGCCAGGAATGAAGTCCATGTGCTCTCCTGGAGGCAATTGCACCTTGAACTCCTTGATGAAGGTTGCCACGTTCTTGTTGGAAATAACGGTACATTCATACTCCTTCACACCAAGGATAGACTCTGGCACATGAATCTTTAGATCGCCCTTTACCTTGCATTGGCATCCCAGACGCCAATGGTTCTTAATCTCCTTGCGCGTGAAGTGAGACTTTTCAGAGTCGAGAATCTCTCCCCCACCCTCAAGTACCTGCACCTTACATTGTCCGCAAGAAGCTTTACCGCCACAAGCTGAAGGCAAGAAGATGCCGTTCTCGTTGAGCGTGGTCATCAGGCTGGAACCCTGAGGCACATTAATCGTTCTGTCGCCATTGATTTCGATATTCACGTTGCCGCTCGGCGAGAGATATTTCTTGGCGATGAGCAGCATGGTCACCACCAGCAGAATGATAACCAGGAATACGCCTATACTTGCTAAAATAAACTGTCCCATACCTTATTATATTTTAAGACCCGAGAAGCACATCATAGCCATAGCCATGAGTCCTACGGTGATAAACGTAATGCCGAGTCCCTGTAATGGTTTGGGTACGTCGGTGTATTGCATTTTCTCGCGGATAGCGCCCAGGAGCACGATAGCCAGCGTCCAGCCAAGACCCGATCCAATGGCATAGGCAATAGCATCCCACACAGAGCCGATATACTGTGTGTTGAGCGGATCAAGGTTGATTCGTTGCTGCATGAAGAGCGAGGCGCCCATGATGGCACAGTTCACGGCAATCAGCGGCAGGAAGATACCCAGGGCTGCATAGAGTGAAGGAGAATATTTCTCCACAATCATCTCAACCAACTGTACCATACCCGCGATAACGGCAATGAACAGGATGAACGACAGATAACTGAGGTCAACGCCTTCGATGAGACAGTCAGGACCCAGCACCTTCGTCTGAAGCAGATAGTCAACGGGCACAGTTACCAAAAGTACGAAGGTAACGGCCATACCCAGTCCGAATGATGTCTTCACGTTCTTCGAAACGGCAAGGTAAGAACACATGCCGAGGAAGAAGGCGAATATCATGTTGTCCACAAAAATGGACCGGAAAAACAAATTAATAATATGTTCCATAATTACTTCTCCTTATAAAAACAGGCACGGTGTACCCAGATGACACATCCAACGAGAATCAGTGCCATGGCTGGCATCGTCATCATACCGTTGTTCATATAACCGGCATCGTAAACGGCCTGAGGCAAAACCTTGAAGCCAAGCAACGTGCCGAAACCAAAGAATTCACGAACGGCACCAACGATGACCAGAATCATCGCATAGCCGATACCGTTGGCAATACCGTCGAGGAATGAAGGCCAAGGCTTGTTCTGCATGGCAAATGCCTCGAGGCGTCCCATCAGAATACAGTTGGTGATAATCAGACCCACGTAGACGGAGAGTTGTACGCTCACATCATAGGCGAATGCCTTCAGCACCTGAGAGACAATCGTCACCAGCGCAGCCACAACCACCAGTTGGACGATGATACGGATACGCGTAGGAATGGTGTTTCGGATAATAGAGATAATCACATTCGAGAAGGCGGTGATGATAGTCACGGCCAGTCCCATCACAATTGCCGGCTTCAATTGAGCTGTAACAGCCAGCGCCGAACAGATTCCAAGCACCTGAACAAGTATCGGGTTGTCCAAGTTCAATGGATTCTTGAAAACTTCCTGGTTTTCCTTTGAAAATAAACTACTCATATCGTTACTTGTTCTTTAAAATATCCATAAAAGGTTTCAGTCCCTCCTGAAGCATCAGGCTTACACCATTGGACGTGAGTGTTGCTCCTGTGACAGCATCAACCTCACTTTCCTGATTCTCTATCTTCTTGGCTACGCCGAGATCGATATTAGGATCGTCATCGCTGTTGATTTTCTTACCCTGGAACTTCTCCTGCCAAGCCTGAGAGTCCTTGATTTCGGCACCAAGGCCGGCGGTCTCAGAGTCGTGGTTGAAATAAGCACCATAGACGGTATTCTTGTCATCAGCAATAGAGATGTAACCGTATACAGGACCCCAAAGTCCCATACCCTTCACTGTGCAGACATAAACGGGCTTACCGTCAATCTCACAAGTGTAGAGTTTCTGTTCGCCAACGGTTTCTTCGCTCTTCACCACCTCGCTATACTTGGCTTCAGCATCGGCATCGCCAAGTCCGCGGATATTGAGCGAATTGAGAATCTGCTTCTTCACGTCGAGCGCCACGTTGGCATCCTGCTTAGCCTTCAGGGCCTGCGATACGAATGCCAGCAGGAAGGCTACGATGACAACAATGATGGCGCTGTAAATAATCGTATATGTATTACTGTTAGTCTTCATCTTTCAGTTCCTCCTTATTTAATACGGTTAGCACGACGTGTGATATTGCGCTGCACGACACAGTAGTCGATGAGTGGTGCACACATATTACCAAAGAAGATGGCGAGCATCATACCTTCGGGATAACCAGGATTCATCACGCGGACAATCACGGCAATAGCACCGATCAGGAAACCATATACCCACTTGCCACTCTCCGTACGGGCGGAAGTAACAGGGTCGGTAGCCATAAACACGGCACCAAAACAGAAACCGCCAAGCAGAAGGTGCTCATACCACCGGATCTCAGTCATACCCAACGACTGGAACAAAACAGCCATTAGGCCTCCGCCTACGAATACGCTAAGCATCGTCTTCCATGAAGCAATGCCAGTCCAAAGCAGAAGGATGGCACCCAAGGCGATGGCAATTACGCTGGTCTCACCGATAGAACCAGGGATAAAGCCGTAGATCATATCGCAAAGCGAAGTTTGCGGAACAATTCCCTGAGCTACTTCGCCAAGTGGTGTGGCAGCTGTGAAGCCATCGGGCAAGGCGTTACCCAATCCGAAAATGCTGTCGGTAGCCACCCAAGCGGTATCGCCAGTCATCACGGAAGGATAAGAGAAGAAGAGGAACATACGAGCGGCAATAGCTACATTGAAGATGTTCATACCCGTTCCGCCAAATATTTCCTTAGCAAAGATAACGGCAAAGGCTACGGCCAGGGCCAGCATCCACAACGGACAGTTGACGGGAATGATAAGCGGAATGATGATACCGCTGACGAGGTAGCCCTCCTGAATCTCCTCCCCTTTCCACTGGGCCACGATGAACTCAATGCCAAGGCCTACGATGTAACTGACGAGAATCTTCGGCAGCACGGCCAGGAAGCCGTAGCAGAAGATTTCGAGGAATGATGCCGAAGCCAGTGTGCCGGCGGCAGCATAGTTCTGATAGCCCACGTTGTACATACCGAACAGCATAGCCGGCACGAGCGCGATGACCACCATACTCATGATACGCTTCGAGTCGATGGCGTCGTGGATATGTGTTCCGCTCTTCGCCGTGTCGTTGGGCACATAGAGGAACGTCTCAAATCCATCAAAGACGCTTCGGAAAGCGTGAAGCCGTCCTCCCTCCTGGAAGTTGGGCTTTATCTTGTTGATGTAATTTCGTAAACTCATTGTAGTTGATTACTTGATAGATACATGATGTTATGCATTCTCCTTGCGCAGCATATTCAATCCGTTGCGCACTATCTTCTGAAGCTCCAGTTTCGAGGAATCCACGAATTCAGCAAGTGCGAAGTCTTCGGGAGCCACCTCATAGATGCCCAGCTGCTCCATCTTGTCGATGTCTTCAGCGATGATGGCCTTGATGAGATACTCTCCGTAGATGTCCATCGGAAGCACCTTGTCGTATTCGCCACTCATGATCATCCGGCGCTCACCGCCCTTGATGCGGCTGTCGAGTGAATACTCCTTCTTGCCGAAAAGCCATGAGAAATAGCTGCGGTTCACGGAGAATTGCTTCGTGCGGGGCATGATCCAGCCGAGCAGCTCGTCAGCCTCGTCGCCTTCAGAAATCACGGTAACCTCTGATGAGTGGGCTCCGAGGAAGTCGTCGGTCGAGGCTTTTGTGCCCGTGAGCACGTTGCCGTTGATGATACGCACGTTGGCTTCCTCCACGTTTCCGCTGAGGATGTCGGCCAAAGGTGTACCTACCAAGACATCAAGATAGCAGGGATTCTTCACCTGATCGCCGCATACGGCAATCGTACGCATGAGGTTCACATTGCCGGTATTGAACAGCCGGCCAAAGAAAATCACAGCCGACGGGTCAACGGTCCATACCACTTCACCCTTGTTGACGGGATCAAGATGGTTCACCTGAACACCGACGTTACCGGCAGGACACTTACCGTCGAAAACCGCGACTTCCACATCCTTGGCATTCACAAGCGCATCGGCAGTCTGTTTCGCTCCGATTCCAAGATAAGTCTTGGCCATCTTCGACAGCGCGGTAAGACCCGTCTGGAAATCCTTTTCGTTACCCTGAAGTTCCACTTCAAAATCCGCAGCTAAAGGCTTGTCTCTCAAAGCACTTACAAAAATAGCCTTTGGCTTGGATTCAGGTGTTGTGCTAACGGCATACGGCAACTGGTCAATGTAGCCAAACAAGCCTGCTTCGAGCAACGCCTTGCAGACTTCCTCTCCACTGAGAGCGGCCACATCCTTCTTGCCATAATCGGTAAATTTCTGCTCTGCGTCGGCTTTAATCTTTACGCAAAGCACCTTCCTGCGCTCACCCCGAAGCACTTCGGTGACTTGTCCGCTGACGGGTGAGGCAAACTTCACATCGGGACATTGCTTGTTCACAAACAAGGTATCCCCGGCTTTGACAACGTCTCCCTCCTTGACGACCACTTTGGGAATCATTCCGACAAACGCATCCGGCGTGAGTGCATACACTTCACTAGCCTTCAGCACCGTCTTTTCTCCAACGGCCTTGCCTTTGAGGTTAATGTCTAAGCCCTTACGTAACTTAATAACATTTGCCATAACATTGTATAAAAAGAGATAATATTCATGAATAGTGGCACAAAGATAGACAAAATTTTCACATTTCGGGCAAAAAAAAACCAAAAACTTCTTTTTTGTTGATGAATTAGCGTAACTTTGCAAAGTGAAGAAAGCAAAACACCTCATCAGCGGAATTGTATGGGCCCTTATAGGTCTGTACATTTTACTTATTATACTGCTTCATATTCCTGCATTTCAGGGGTATATGGGGAAAAAGGCCAGTGAGATGCTTTCTGACAAATTCGGCACGGAGGTCACCGTTGGCCGCATCAACTTCGTAATTCCCAACCGTATCATTGTGGACGATGTCTATATGAAGGATCAAAGCGGAAAGGAAATGATCCGCGCCTCACGTGCATCAACCAAAATCGACCTCATACCGCTTTTCAACGGAAAAATATCCATTTCATCGGCTCAATTGTTTGGACTTCAAGGCACTTTTTACAAACAAGATGCGCACTCCCAGCCTAACTTCCAGTTTGCGCTGGATTCCCTTGCTTCCAAAGACACTACACGCCACACACCACTCGATCTGCGTATAGGAACCGTCGTCGTGCGTCACAGCGGATTCACCTACGACCAGCTGGACATGCCAAGGACAAGCGGGAAGTTTAACACCAACCATCTCAACGTGAAGAACATCAGCACCCATCTGCTGTTGCCACGACTCACCGACAATGGCCTGGAAGCCACCCTGAAACGCCTGTCGTTGGAAGAAGCATCCGGGCTAACGCTGAAGGACCTCTCGTTCAAGCTCAAGGCTGACAAGAAACGCACGACCCTTACGCAGCTTCGGGCCATGCTGCCACAGACCAGACTGATCATCGACTCTATAGGTGCATCCTATGAAATAAATAACGGCAAGATAGAAATGGCCACGCTCCAGTATGCCGGACGCATCAGCGAATCAAAGATCACACCAGCCGACCTCGCATTTCTGGACCGACAATTAAGTACATTCGGGCATCCCCTGCAACTCAAGAGCAGTTTCTCAGGCACAAGCAACATGCTACAGCTGCATCAAGTCAACATTGAATCGGATGAAGGAGAACTGAAGCTCGATGCCAGTGGCAGCCTATCCGCCAACAAACGCTGGTTTGCCAATATCAACCAACTGCAGCTCAGTGCCCATACCATAGAATTTCTGGAGCGTAACCTGCAGGTAAAGAATATCCAAATGCCCAAAGAACTGGTGCGTTTGGGCAGCATCGCCTTCCGTGGTGAGGCTGGAGGTGCCGACAAAGATTTATCCATGAAAGGCATCCTCGACACCGATGCCGGCAATGCCAACCTCGGACTGGGGCTTCATCAGAACCGGTTCACAGCACGTATTGAGACCGAAGGAATCAATCTGCAGCGTATTCTTGACGACAAGAAGTTCGGCCAGCTGGCTTCACGAATCGACATTGACGGTGACACAAGCCTGAAAAACATCAAGGCTGTGGGTAACGTCTCGCGTTTCGACTATAACGGATATAGTTACCGCAATCTCGATATTGACGGCGACCTGCAAGGTTCACTTTTCAACGGCCACCTGTCAATCGACGATCCTCATGCACAGATTAATCTTGACGGCGACTTCGACATTTCTGCTCAAAGCCCCAAGGCCAAGTTTGTGGCTAAAGTGAGAAATCTGGTCCCAGGCGCATTGAAACTGACCGACCGTTTCGGTGACGCGCGTTTTGCAATGAATGTCGATGCCGACATAGCAGGCAAATCACTCTCCACGGCCATTGGGACTGTCAACATCACAGACTTCGAGATGCATTCACAACAACACGACTATCATCTCGATCACCTTTTTCTTAACGCAGAGCAGACAGTCGAAGGCCATACCATTCATCTGCAAAGCGACTTCGCCGAAGCCGACATCACGGGGGACGATTACTTCAGCCAGGCCTCCGTCGATGCCACCCTGCTGAAAAGCGACTGGCTCAACGTATTCTTCGGAGTACCCGTTGACATCAACAAGCCCGTGAAACTCTCCGCCAGCACAGACAAGAAGTCAAACAAAATGGCCCTGAAGGCCAAACTGCCCAATTTCAGCCTGAACGGAATCCTGATGGACTATACGGTCGATGCAAGGCAGGAAGACGGAAAGATCATGACCCTTATCACTTGGGACGACCGTAAGGCGAAGCCTTTCAAGGGCACACTCAACTGCACCACCGAACTCTTCAAAACCCCGAATGGCAAACAGGCCATCCACACGGTCGTACACGAATCAGACATCCTTGTCAACGATACGTTGTGGCACATCCGACCGAGCGATATCGTATATACCGACAAGCACCTCACGGTGGACTATTTTTCAATCGACCACAACAACCAGCACCTCACGGTCTATGGACTGGCTACTCCCAACAAAGAAGATAGCCTGACCGTGGACTTGCAGGACATCGACGTGAAATACATCCTCGACCTGCTTAACTTCCATGTGGTTGACTTCTCGGGAAAGGCTTCCGGCAAAGCCTATCTCAGTTCGGTATTCGACAAACTGACGGCGCATGCAAGCCTGAGTGTCGATGACTTCCGCTTCCAGAACGGAAGGATGGGCACACTCAATGTCAATGCGAACTACGGCAAGCAAGACAACCAGATAGATATTTCGGCCTATGCCGAAGATGATATCGGCAAGACACTCATCAACGGTTACGTGTCAATAGCCCGCAACTATCTTGACCTCGACATCAAGGCCGAAAAAACACGCCTTGAATTCGTGGAGGATTTCTGTAGCTCGTTTATGCGCAACACCGACCTTCGTGGCGATGGTAACGTCAGGCTGGCCGGATTCCTGAGTGGTGAAAACAGTATCAATCTATCAGGTAGCCTTATCGCGAACGGAAAGATGGACATAACTCCGCTCAATACCCGATACACGCTTCACGACTGTAAGGTGCGCATGGTGCCCAATGAAATCTATTTTGAGCAAGACACCATCACCGACCGCGACGGACATATCGGAATCGTGAACGGAGCCATCCACCACGACGAACTGACCAACCTGACCTTCGACTTCGATGTGAATGCCCAGAACCTGTTGGCTTATGACTTTCACGACTATGGAGATGCTACATTCTTCGGAACCATCTACGGCACAGGTAACTGTCAGATCAAAGGCCGCCAGGGACGCATTGACTTCGACGTGAATGCCACGCCTAATCGCGGGTCGTTCATAGAATACAATGCAGCCAGTCCTGATGCCATTTCAGACCAAGGATTCATTGAATGGCGCGATGTGACTGATGGAATACAAAATGATTTTACCCAACGGCTTGACTCTGCGCTCAATCACCATCAGCCGAAACATGCCCAGATCCCTACCGACATACACATGAACTTCCTGTTCAACACCAGGCCGGAAGACTTCACGCTTCGCCTGCTGATGGACAAGCAAAGTGGCGACTACATCGCGCTCAACGGCTCAGGCAGCCTCAGGGCCTCCTATTATAATAAAGGTGCATTCGAGATGTACGGCAACTACCTCATTGACCACGGCGTCTATAAACTGACCATCCAGAACGTCATCAAGAAAGACTTC
>ONFE01000151.1 GCA_900316985.1 uncultured Prevotellaceae bacterium | reverse complement strand
TCACCAGCACCGTCAGGCACACCTTCAGATTGTCCAGATATAAAAGCCTGTTGCTTGTATTCATTTTTCTCCCGTCATGTTTTATCGTCCTAATTCAAAATGGAATGGCTTGTCGAAATGACGGAGCGAATAGTAGGTGACGGAAGGGTGGGAGAGATTCATCACCATCGTCCAGGCCGTTCCGAGGAATCCCTCGCGCTGAGGTTGCGACACGGCTGCGATGGCTTCGGTCAGCTGTTTTTCACTCATCACACCGCCCGTTTGGTCGAAACGCTGGCTAAGCCGGTCATAACGGTCATCACCTTCTCTTAGTCCTACATTCAACTTCTGCTCGCACAGATAGTGGTTGGCTACGGCAGGCGATTCCGTTACCACCATTTTATTGTCAACATACTCCACAACCACACTTCTGCCAGTGGGGTCAGCCATCGCATAATGATGGGCCGAACCGATATCTGAGTGCATATCGATACCTTCAAGCAGTTTGAGTGCCTCACTGACGTTGGCCGCATTCTTCAGCAGATAGGCGATGGCAGCCGTCGTTGTCAGATCGGGTTTGCTGGTGCGCTGGTGAGTCTGTATCGTATCGCCAGCCATCAGGTCGGCAATGGCCAATCCTTTCTCATTGATACCATCGAGGGCGAGAAACAGTCCTGTCAGGCACAGATATTGGTTCTTGAATCCCTCTGGTTTAAAACCCTTGCCCAAATTGAAGAACTCCACGTTAAAGGTCGTCACCGTTTCGTACCCCTTATCAGGAATGCAATGTATGATGAGGCCAATGCCCGACTGGAAGTCGAAGTTGCGACCCATCATCACGCCGCCATCGGGTGTGCTCACCGTTAGTGCTGAGCATCCATAGGCCTCTTTCGAAGTATTCACATCTATCTTGTAGTGACCTTTCGACAGGAATTCAATAATAAAGCCCACCATATCGTCGGCCTTCTCAAATCCGCCTCTCGCCATCAAATCGTCGAACCCGTCGTCGCCACGATACTCCATGTAGTAGAGTCCGTCGTCGAGCTTTACGCAAGAATTCGCGCCTTTAATCAGTGCCCCGAACTCCATCCACACTAACACACCTGCGAAGATGATCAGTCCCAGCACGCTCAACAGCGCAATCTTCAATACTTTCTTCATTGTCTACTCATTTTTATGTTTGACGCTGCAAAGATACAAATAGTTGCGGAGTATTCCAAATTTACCGTTTACATTCTTGCTTTCTGTTTCTCGCCAACACCACTTCCTCGATACTTCGAGCGGGCCTCGTTGAACTTCCAATTGAGGTTGAAGTCGTGCTGCACGCCGAGCGTGAGGTTGAAGCGCTGGGCGGTGATGCTGAAGTTATTGTAGTCGCCTGGGATAAACCGCATGTTTCTGTGACGAGTGGTTAATTCTTGATATCCACACCACCGAGAAAATTGCTGGCGACGATGTGGATGGTGGGAGCTTTCGGGTCGGCGGTATGGGTGGCACAATTGCCAACACCACCAATGAAGCTGCGGCTTTTTACTACGACGTTGACATGGGGGGGCACGAAGAGTTCAATGCCACCGCAGAAGGTGTGGATATCAATCTCCTCGTCCTCGGTGATGACGGCCTCACGCAGGTCCATGCGGATGCCGCCGCAGAAGGCATCAAGACGGGCACCGTGGAAGGTCTCGCCGCGATACACGTACTCGTCGCCACCGTAGTGCACAGAGCAACAGATGCGCTTGCCGTCCTCGCCGATGGGCAGTGGGCGCTGGAGCCACTGGTCGGGGTCGCGACGGTAGCTGTCAATGATCAGATTCACACCCACGTAGAGCACTACGAAGATGCAGAAATAAGTTGTCCAGGGCTGTTCGGTTACCTGTTCAAACCAACTCCAATGGATAAAGTCCCAGATGGTCGCCAGTTTCAACAGACTGGCTACAATGAAAATAATTCCGATAATTGTCGGCATACACTCCAAATTTCTGGGATAAACAGCATGGAAATGTGATGAATGAAACATAAAACATATTAAAGTTAGCAATGCCCCAGGCAATATTGCTGAGGGGAAAAGCGCTCCTGACCGTCCTGCGGTACTTGGCGAAGCCACCCATGACTATTTCAATTATGAGAACGTCAATGACTGCGGCTACGGCTTCAGTGCTCATTTTTTCAAGAAGAAGACTACCACGCCTAATGAGACACTCGGCTGTTTCGGTATGGGTGTCGCCTTCGATGGCGTATATGTGAAGGTGAAACCTTGATCATATCGTTATAGGCACCACCACCTTGAAGGTGATATTCCGTCCCATGTTATAGACACCGCGACGTCCGGTAATCACGTTCTCGTCAGCATACTTCAGACGGCTCAAGTGGTTCTGGTAAGCCTTATTCAGGAGGTTATCGGCGGTGATGTAGAATTCTGCTATTTTCTTGCCGTTTACCTGAATATCTGTGCCAGCAGAAAGACTAAGCAGGGCATAGCCGGGCGTCGGTGTCTCAGTATCGTCTGCGCTGTAGATGTTTGTCTGCTTCAGATAGCAGTCAAGACCGGCGGCGATGTAGAGATTGTTGAGTGCGACTCCGCTCTTGGGATGGGTATGGCGGTACTCGTGCATGGCGTGTGGACTGACCGTACTATGCGTATGATGGAACAGTTCCCACTTCAGTTCAGATGTCCATTTGGGAGCAGGCGTAAAAGGGAGATACTTTGTGTCGGGTGTTGCATCTAACAACTGAGCATCTACATACGAGAAGGTATTGGAGAAATGGACACTATGGACGGGATGGAAATCGACACCAGCCTCAAAGCCCAGCAATCGGGCATCG
>ONFE01000012.1 GCA_900316985.1 uncultured Prevotellaceae bacterium | reverse complement strand
GTTCCATGCGCTCTTTCTCTTCAGGAACGACGGAGAAGTTGAGTTCGTCGTGCACCTGCAGGATCATTTTGCTTTTCAGTCCTTCGGCCTTCATCCTTCTATAGATTCGTACCATAGCCACTTTGATGATGTCGGCGGCAGAGCCTTGGATGGGGGCGTTGATGGCATTTCGTTCAGCAAAACCGCGCACGGTGGCGTTATGTGAATGAATATCAGGCAGATAGCGACGGCGATGGAACACGGTTTCCGCATAGCCTTTCTGGCGGACAATTTCTTTGGAGCGCTCCATGTAATCGTGCACCTGCGGGAAAGTCTGGAAGAAACCGTCAATCAACTGGCGGGCCTCACCGCGGTCAATCTCCAAACGCTCGGCCAATCCGAAGACGGTGATGCCGTAAATAATGCCGAAATTGGCACGCTTCGACTTCGTGCGCTCATCGCGGCTGACCTCGCTGATATCCTTTTTATAGATGGTGGCGGCGGTGGCGGCGTGCAAATCTTTTCCCTCGCGGAACACTTCTATCATGTTTTCATCTTCAGAGAGATGGGCCATTACACGGAGTTCAATTTGTGAGTAGTCGGCTGAAAAGAACTGACAACCAGGCTCCGGGATAAACGCCTTTCGGATTTCCTTGCCATCTTCACCGCGAATGGGGATATTCTGCAGATTGGGATCGGAAGAAGACAGGCGTCCCGTGGCCGTGATGGTCTGGTTAAACGATGTATGGATATGACCCGTTCTTGGATTAATCAGTTTGGGAAGTGCATCCACATACGTGCCCATGAGTTTCTTCAACCCTCTGTGTTCTAATATTTTCTCCACGATTTCATGTTTCGTTCGGAGGGTTTGTAAGGTCTCCTCATTCGTGACGTATTGACCTGTCTTGGTCTTCTTGGGTTTCTCGATAATCTGTAACTTGCCGAAGAGGATATCACCAACCTGTTTTGGGGAAGCAATATTGAATTCTTCGCCTGCAAGTTCGTAGATACGCCGCTCCAATTCCTTAAGGCGGCTTGTGAAAAGTTCTGACGTTTCTTTGAGAGAATCGGTGTCAATCAGTACGCCGTTCATTTCCATTTCTGCCAGTACTCTCACTAAGGGCATTTCTATCTCATAGAATAAATGTTCTATGCCAGCCTCTTTCAGTTTGGGCTCGAGAACATTCTTTAACCGCAGGGTGATGTCGGCATCCTCAGCGGCGTATTCATAGACTTGGGTAGGGGAGAGGTCGCGCATGGATTTTTGGTTCTTTCCCCGAGGACCAATGAGTTCATCGATATGAATCGTTTGGTAATTGAGATAGACCTCGGCCATGTAATCCATATTATGATGAAGTTCGGGCTGGATGAGGTAGTGGGCAATCATCGTGTCCCAGAGTTCACCTTTTAGTTCGATGCCATAGTTTGCCAGCACCTCCAAATCGTATTTGATGTTCTGCCCGATTTTCAATATTACGGGATTCTCATAGAGCGGTTTAAAGATGTTAACAATTCGCAACGCTTCTTCACGATTGGCTGGAACGGCAACATACCAGGCTTCTTTTTCCTTCACCGAAAAGCTCAATCCTACCAATTCTGCATCAATTGCATTGGTAGAAGTGGTTTCCGTGTCTAGACTCAAAAATTGTTTTGTCAATAAAAAATCACAGAGTTTTTGCGCATCTTCCACGTTTTCAACGAGTTTGTATTCGTGAGCGGTGGTTTTTAAAGTCTCAAAACTTGAAAATTTGGGCTCATCCGACCCCTCGGACGTGAAAAATCCAAATAAATCGGGCTGTGCGTCAACCTTTTTTGGCGTTTGTTTGGATTTGTTAAGAACTCTATCGGCAAAGGACTTAAACTCCAATTCGGTGAACAGTTTCCGAAGTTCTTCCTCGTTGGGCTCTTCCAACTTCAAATCATCGAGTGTCACCTGTACGGGAACGTCGGTTTTGATGGTTGCAAGGAATTTCGACATCTTGATATCATCGACGGCCGCTTCCACTTTCTCGCGAAGTTTGCCTTTGATCTGATCGGTATGGTTGAGCATGTTTTCTATCGTGCCGAATTGCTCGATGAGTTTGGCGGCAGTCTTTTCTCCCACGCCAGGACAGCCCGGGAAATTGTCGGCCGAATCACCCATCAATGCCAAAAGATCAATGACCTGATTGGTCGATGAAATGGCATATTTTTCACAAACTGTCTCGGGTGACATCGTTTCATATCCACCTCCGTGACGGGGACGGAAGATAAAGACGTTATTTCGTACCAGCTGGCCATAGTCTTTATCTGGCGTAAGCATATAGACGGAGATGTCGGAATTGCCGGAATCATCGGAATTACCCGAGAGTCTCAGGGCCAGAGTCCCTATCACGTCATCGGCCTCATAGCCATCCACTTGGAGGATGGGGATGCGATAGGCGCGGAGGATATCTTTTATGATGGGTACGCTTGCGCGAATGTCTTCGGGAGTTTCTTCGCGTTGCGCTTTATAGGCAGGATAAGCCTCATTGCGGAAAGTGGGGCCATGCGGGTCGAAGGCCACACCTATATGTGTCGGCTTTTCCTTCTCAAGCACCTCGTTGAGTGTGTTGCAGAAGCCCATGATGGCCGAAGTGTTCAACCCTTTTGAGTTGATACGCGGGTTTTTGATGAAGGCATAATATGACCTATAAATCAACGCATAAGCGTCCAAAAGAAACAGTTTATCCATTTATTTTATATTTTTTCCGCTCAAAGTTACGTATTTTTTTTTATTAATCGGAGAAAAACATTAATTTTGTAACAAATTTCAAGAATTGATGGATTATCTCTCGCAGATCAAGCAACCCATAGAGGCTGAATTGAACGATTTCATCGGTTTGTTCAATCAAAGTCTTTCGCATTCCGACGGTTTGTTGGAAACTGCCCTTTCGCACATTCGAAATAGGGGCGGGAAGCGTATGCGCCCTATACTGATGTTGCTTATGGCCAAGAATTATGGTGGTATCACTGAGGCTACCCAGCATGCTGCTGTTGGTTTGGAACTCCTGCATACCGCTTCGTTGGTACACGATGACGTGGTTGATGAGAGTGCTGAACGTCGTGGTCAGGAGTCGGTGAATGCTTCTTATAATAATAAGGTAGCGGTTTTGGTGGGTGATTACATCCTTTCTACTGCATTGCTCTACGTGAGTCTGACACACAATGAAATTATCGTACAACGTTTGGCTCGCCTTGGTCAGACGCTTTCTAACGGTGAAATCCTTCAATTGACAAATACCTCGCAGGACGGTCTTTCGGAAGATGTTTATTATCAGGTCATTGAGCGAAAAACGGCTGCTCTTTTTGAGGCATGTGCCGCTATTGGCGCTATTTCTGCAGGTCACAATCCTGATGATGTGGATGCAGCTGTTAAATTCGGACAAAATGTAGGTATAATCTTTCAGATTCGGGATGATATCTTCGATTATTATGATTCGAAAGAAATCGGAAAGCCTACTGGCAATGACATGGCTGAAGGCAAATTAACGTTACCTGCCATCTATGCTATTAACTCTACGCAGAATGAAGAGATGATAGTACTTGCACGTAAGGTTAAGGCGCGCTCGATAACTCCCGATGAAATCGCCCGTTTGGTTGAATTTACAAAGCTAAACGGTGGTATTGAATATGCAGAACGCAGAATGATGGATTTCCATCAAGAGGCGCAGGCATTCATTGAAAAGGAAGTAAAAAGCCCGGAAATCGCAAAGGCGCTCCAGGCTTATCTTGATTTCGTGATTCAAAGGAATAACTAGTATTCTAATTTTTCTAGATTTTCTAGGCTGCTAGTTTCCTAGATTTTTAGAAGAATTTCGTCTCTTTTCCCTCTATCTCGCTGAGAAGTAGATTGGCGAGTCGGCTGGTGCCTAATCGGAACCATTTATTGGTGAGCCACTTTTCACCCAAGACTTCCTTAACAATGGTGTAGTAAATCATTGCGTCCATAACGGAATTGATGCCGCCGGCAGGCTTGAAGCCAATCTGAATGCCTGTTTCATCATAGTATTCCTTGATGGCCTGGCACATGACGTAAGCTGCTTCTGGTGTAGCTGAGATCTTTTCCTTACCCGTAGAAGTCTTGATATAGTCAGCACCCGAATACATGGATAGAATAGATGCCTTCTTGATGTTTGAGGCGGTTTTCAGACAACCGGTCTCCAAGATAACTTTCATGGCAACGTTTTCTCCACAGGTATTCTTGAGTTCCTGAATGTCCTCACACATCGTCTCGTAATCTCCTGAAAGGAATTTGCCTACGGGCATCACAATATCAATCTCTGTGGCGCCGTCTTTTACAGCCAATGCAGTCTCGGCAACCTTCACCTCGATAAGCGCCTGAGACGAAGGAAATGAGCCTGAAACGCAAGCAATTTCTACGCCGTCAACCTCCAAAGTGTCATGAACGGTCTTTGCAAAGCAGGGGTACACGCAAATTGTGGCAACATGAGGAAGGTTGCCATATTGCTCGTCAAACTGGTTTACACGTTCTGTAAAGGCCATGACGCTCTCGTCGGAGTCTGTGGTCTTGAGGGTTGTCAACTCAATACTGCCGAAGAGGAATTTCTTTACATCCAATGTATCGTTTTCGTGAACCTTTTCTGCAATGATTTTCTTTACTGCATCGGCCACCTGCTGGTCGTCTAAGTCACAGTTGTACTTGGCGAGAGCCTGTTCATATTTACTTAATTCTGCCATATTGTTTTTATTTTGAGGTTATTTTTTATTCTAGTTTTCTGGATTTCTAGAATTCTAGTTTATCTAGGTTTTCAGTTTGGGATTGTCCAAATGGCGCGTGCGATCGCGGAATGTTTTCTTCTCGATGCTCTTCTTGAGTTCTTTTGTAAGGTCAACACCTGTCTGATTGGCCAAACAAATCAACACCCATAGTACATCGGCCATCTCTTCGCCAAGGGCTTCCTTTCCATTGTCTTTGGCCCGTGAATCTGTAGGTTTCCATGACTGATCCCCATATCGGCGACTGATGATTCTAGCCAGTTCTCCTACCTCTTCGGTCAGTACGGCCATATTAGTCAGTTCCGAAAAGTAACGAACACCATATTCTTCAATCCAGGCGTCGACTGCTTCTTGTGCTTCCTTGAGGGTCATAACCGGTTCATTACCAGATAGATAACACTCCATCCTGCCCACAGGAACCATAGGAAGTTCAAGAGAAGGTCAATTTTCCTCAGGTTCTTCCATTGTGTCATGTTATACAAGGTGAGGATGACCACTACAGCGCAAAAGATTATTCTGAGGTAAGGTACCCAGATGAAATTTCCAAGCAGCATGCCAATAACTGCGATGACACCTGCGGTTAAGGTAAGATTGGTTAATTGTTTTTGTTCCATACTATTCTTTGTTTTTAGTATCCATACAAATGGTTACTGGTCCGTCGTTAATCAGTTCCACTTTCATTTCAGCACCAAATTCGCCTGTGCCCACGGGTTTTCCAAGCGCCTCGCTGAGACAGGTGCAGAATTCTTCGTATAACGGCACAGAAATCTCATGGCGGGCTGCCCTGAACCATGAGGGGCGATTCCCTTTCTTGTAGCTCGCAAACAGCGTAAACTGTGAAACTACCAAGGCTTCTCCGTTTATGGAATGGATGTCGCAATTCATCACGCCATTCTCGTCATCGAAGACACGCAGCATTGATATCTTCTTCACGAGCCATTCTACATCTACAGGTGTGTCTTCTTCGCAAACGCCCAAGAGAATTAAGAAACCCTGGCCTATGGCAGATTTCACTTGACCATTGATTGTAACCCTGGCTCGACTGACACGCTGGATAACTGCTCTCATGCCACAAAATTAAATAAAAGAAATGAAAAAAGCAAATGAAGCTGTAATTTATTTTTCAGTTACCGTTTCACCTGGATGGAAATTTTTATAGATAATGGAGGCCTTTCTAGCCCCTAAAATATTTGTAAGTTCTTGTAAATCAGCGAGTTTTATTTGTTTTACGCTTTTAAGTTTCTTAATCAGTAAATCTTTGGTTTTAGGGCCGATACCTTTAATGTCATCGAGTTCTGAATGTAAGGCATGTTTCGAACGTTTGTCGCGGTGGAAAGTGATGGCGTAGCGGTGTACCTCGTCTTGTATCTGAGTGAGTACTTTGAAGAGCTCACTTTTTATGTCGATGCCGATGGTTTGGGCAGGCCATCCGAAGAGTAATTCGTTCGTACGATGACGGTCGTCCTTGGCTAGTCCGGCAATAGGAATATCAAGGTGAAGTTCGTCCACAACTACCTCTCTGACGACATGCATTTGACCAACACCTCCATCAGTGATAATCAGATCGGGTAGGGGTGTTCCTTCTTCCATCATTCTGGTATAGCGGCGGCGAACTACTTCCTGCATGGATGCATAGTCGTCAGGTCCTTTTACGGTCTTGATATTGTATTTTCTATAGTCTTTTTTGGAGGGCTTCATCCCTTTGAATACCACGCATCCGGCAACGGCATCCGTACCAGAAATATTGGAGTTGTCGAAACATTCAATCTGGAAGGGCAGATGAGGTAGTTTTAATGCTGTTTGCAGTTCTTTCATCAGACGTGTTGCCCGCTGTTCTGGATTGAGTTTTTCGGCTTGTTTAAGGCGGTCAAACTTGTATTGCTTGCCATTCATTGTCGATAACTCAAGCAGGTGATTCTTATCGCCTCTTACTGGATGTGTTACGGTAACACCATCCAGATCGATTTCTATTCCTTCAGGTAAGATGATTTCTTTTGCTGTGCTT
The DNA here is from genome assembly GCA_900316985.1 of uncultured Prevotellaceae bacterium. GTDB lineage: Bacteria > Bacteroidota > Bacteroidia > Bacteroidales > Bacteroidaceae > Prevotella. The sequence continues at coordinate 70,468 of ONFE01000012.1, read as the reverse complement.
TTGAAGCGCTCGCGCATTTCCACGATGCCCAACTGCAAAAGTTCCTCGTCACTTTCGTTCAGTTTTTTCTTGAATTCGAAAGTAAAGCTTTGGTTAATCTGGCCGTTTTCTACATGGATATAATTGATATAAGCATTCTTTTCGTCACTTGTAATGGTGAAGACATCAACATCCGAAATTGTATAGCTGACCACCTCGCTTTTAGCTGCAAAATTCTCCAATGCCTCATAACGTATTTTGAGAGCTTGTGCGTCTTCAAAACGGAGTTCTTCGGCTGCTTTCTGCATCTGTTCATAGAGCATTTTCTGCACCTCTCGTGTATGCCCCTTCAGGATTTCCCGTGCCTGGTTCATGTTTTCTTGATAATCCTCATATGACTGCTTGCCAATACAGGGAGCTCCACAGTTGTGGATATGATACTCCAGGCATGGTTTATACTTTCTTTCAGCGATACCTTCTTTAGTGATGGGAAAACGACAGGTTCGTGGCTTATAGATTTTCTTGATAATCTCCAGCAGTGCATACATGCTGCCGATATGTGAGTAAGGGCCGAAATACTGACCCCATTTTTTGTTGATGGTGCGGGTCTTGAATACTCTTGGGAGATACTCTTTGGTCATACAGATGGAAGGGTAGGTCTTTCCATCTTTTAATAATACATTATAGCGAGGATTGTATTGTTTGATGAGGGAGTTCTCCAATAATAGGGCATCCTCCTCCGTATTAACAACCGTGTAAGTAATATTCCAAATTTTTGAGACAAGTACTTTCGTCTTGAAACGATCTACCTCTTTGTGGAAGTAAGACGAAACACGAGCTTTTAAGTTTTTGGCCTTGCCCACATAGATAATGGTTCCCTCTTGATCATAGAATTGATAACTGCCAGGTTTCTCTGGAAGGTTCAATACTATGTTTTTGAGTTTTGCTAGCCTTGCTTCGTTTTCTTCCTTTGTCATTTGGAACTTGCTTGTTTAAAAGCTTTTAGAGAAGATTTGTTTCACGTGAAACATCCTCCATTCCCTTCCTATAGCTTAAGTAGTGTAGTAACTTCTACACCCTCAAATACATCGCGTCCGTGAAGTCCCTCGTCGGTAATTTCAATGATGAAGTTGATGTATGTCTTTTTCGGGTGGAAATGCTGAACGAGTTTGTAGGCTGCTTTTGCTGTACCGCCAGTAGCCAACAGGTCATCGTGGATGAGCACGACATCATTTTCGTTGATGGAATCTATGTGCATCTCAATAGTGTCCACGCCATATTCTTTTGAAAATGACTCCTTGATGGTCGTGTATGGAAGTTTGCCCGGTTTTCTGGCCAACACCACACCGCAGCCTAATTTTACCGCTAATGCTGCAGCCATGATGAAACCGCGGCTTTCAATTCCTACAATTTTGGTGATTCCTTTGTCTTTGTATAACTCATACAATTCGTCAACCATGATCTGCATGCACTCTGCACTCTTGTACAGTGTTGTTACGTCACGGAAATTAATGCCTTTCTGTGGAAAATCTGGAATACTCCTGAGATTGTCAATAAGTACTTGATTGTTCATTTTCTTATGATTTTATCGTTGTTGTTGCTATCTATATTCTTTTGGATTCTAGCTCTTTATCTACATTTTGTTTCACGTGAAACAAATTGGGTGTTATCTTCCCAATAGTACGAGCAATACATTAATGTCACTCGGAGAAACTCCGGGAATGCGACTTGCTTGTGCTAGGGTTTCTGGATTGATACGGTTGAGTTTCTGACGACATTCTATCGAGAGACTCTGCAAAGAATCGTAATCAAAACGTCCTTTGATTTTGATGTTCTCTAACCGGTGCATCTTGTCGGCTACCATCCGCTCGCGTTCAATATATCCTTTGTATTTCATCTTTACCTCTGCGGCTTCGATGATTTCGTCTTTTCTAATTCGGAGGGATTCCCGTCCTTCTCCGTTTGCGTTTTTGCAATCCTCCATGACTGCTTTTAACCCTGGAACTAAATCAGAAAGATTCTGTAAATTGATTTGTGGACGGCCAATCAGGTCGATAGCTTTGCAGCCGGCGCGAAGTGGGGTGGTACCTAATGCTTCCAAAGCGCCATTGATGTCTTTTGCTTTAACGGGTGTGTTTTCGCAGAAATGGATGATTCTACTGATGGCTTCTTTCTTTTCCAGCCAGTAATCGTATCGGTCGCGTTTGGACAATCCTATTTCGTAACATTTCTCTGTGAGACGAGCATCGGCATCATCCTGTCTTAATAGGATACGATATTCTGCCCGAGACGTAAACATGCGGTAGGGTTCATCCACGCCTTTGGTTACCAGATCGTCGATGAGTACACCGATATACGCTTCGTCACGATGAAGGATGAATTCGCTTTTTTCTGTTGCGGCGGAACCGTCACCTACAGAACCAGCATAGAGGGCGGCGTTGATGCCTGCTACGGTACCCTGGCCTCCTGCTTCTTCATAGCCTGTCGTACCATTCACCTGGCCAGCCATAAACAATCCGTTGATTATTTTCGATTCCAACGTGTGTTTCAATTGGGTAGGATCGAAGAAATCGTACTCAATGGCATACCCTGGACGATAAACCTTCAGGTCGCGCAAAGCAGGTATCTTTTTCAAGGCTTCTATCTGCACGTCCATAGGCATGCTTGATGAGAATCCGTTGAGATACATTTCGTTGGTGTCCGTTCCTTCTGGTTCCAGGAACAGCGGATGGCTTTCGCGTTCAGGGAATGTCATCAGTTTAGTTTCTACTGACGGACAATAACGGGGGCCTATCGACTGAATCTGACCGTTATATAAGGGTGAGTCCTTGATACCGCTCATCAGGATCTCATGGCACTCCTTGTTGGTGTTGAATGTCCAGCAGGGCAGTTGGGGTAGGGGCCGCGGTTCGCCCAAATAGGAAAAACGGTGATAATCGTTTTCTCCAGGTTGTATTTCGGTATCTTCAAAGTGTACGCTCCGCTTGTCGATGCGTACGGGTGTACCTGTTTTCATTCGGGCCGTGGTGATACCGTGACGTGTGATGCTCTCGGTGAAATGGGGCACTGCTGGTTCTGCTATACGACCGCCGGGAACCATTTTGCGACCGATGTGCATCAGACCGTTCAGGAATGTCCCGGCGGTGATGATGACGGCCTTGGCACGGAGCTCGCATCCCCAGATAGTTTTTACGCCGACAACGGCCTTGCTGGAGGTTTTAGAAACACCTGATATTACTGTATCTTCTACGATTAGCTCTTCGGCTTGATCTTGCCAGATATCGAGGTTATCCGTTTGATCGAGTTTCTTGCGCCATTCCCAGATAAACTTACCTCGGTCGCACTGGGCACGCGGGCTCCACATGGCAGGTCCTTTAGAGCGGTTGAGCATACGGAACTGAATGGCCGTGGCATCCGTGACCAAAGCCATTTGTCCACCCATGGCGTCAATCTCGCGCACAATCTGACCTTTGGCGATACCTCCAATGGCGGGATTGCATGACATCTGCGCAATCTTGTTCATATCCATTGTGACCAGACAAGTCTTTGCACCCATATTGGCAGAAGCACAAGCTGCCTCACATCCGGCATGTCCGCCGCCTATCACCAGTACGTCGTAATTTAGTATCATTATAAGTGTCTGGTTTTCAGGTTCTTATCTCTTAAGTGCCAGGTTGTAGTTGTAGTAGTCGGTATCCCCGGTGACGTCCTTGACAAATCTGACAAAAGGAGGGAATTTCACGTCTTCATGGCAGTTCATTCCTTTGGTCTCGAGCATCACCAAGCCTTTCAAAGGACCATCGTAGGTGTCCAACTCAAAGAACTGTCCTTTCCATATAAAACTTTTGCGGACTTTGTGTATGGTCTGACGATATGGGTCTGCTTGTTGGAGCAGACTCTCATAGAGGGCATTGCTCACCTGTCGTTCGGTCACAATCTCTTCCGACCCCGAAACCTTCTTTTTGTTGGTATGTACATTCACATATTTGCCTTCCCATCCACGGCGGCGGAGTCGCACTTCGCTGCCAGGTTCAGCAACCAGATAAGTTTGTGTAATGTCACTCTCGATGGCGTCCGGCATCTCACCGATGACTTCTACGATATATTTTCGCTCTTCCTCGATGGGGCGTGGAATGCCGAGTACATCACAGATTTCCTTGAGTACGCGGTTCAGTTTGCGGTCGAAATCCACATTGTTGTTGATGACACGCAAGTGAGGATGCCCCGTCCAGGCCTCAATCACTTTCTTATCGAGCATTCGCGCAATTTTCAGTCCTTCCTCATCGGCGCTCTCGTTGCGAGAGGCATTATTGGATGTGGTATAGAATTGTTCTGCGCCGTCGGCAGCACTCACCAAGTGGAGTACGGCATCATAGCGAGCACGGAGTTCCGCCGTGTTTGTTCCGACAGCTTGTGTGATGTCTTCCCAAACCTCAGGTTTCATATAGGCAGAAATGTCCATCGTGCCGCGGTCGCAGACGATGACAGCCGGGGCCTTGCATGCCTGAGCCATTTTCAGGAACTTATCCTCCAGGGCCAACTGTATTTCCAGCGTGGCCTTTTCACCTTCGTAGAAAAAGTCGCGGTTGTCTGTCAGATAGTTCATGCCCGCCTGCGTAAACATCGTAGGTACTTCGGGAATAGTGAACACCTTGTAGCCAAGCCCGGAAAAATGCTCAATCACACGTACAAGTGCCGTGGTTTTACCGGCACAGGGACCACCCGTGAGAACGATTCTTTTGATATCCTTCATATTTTGGTTTTGTATATTCTACCTGATTGTGTCCGCAAAGGTATGGAATTTTTTGTTTTTTTTCTTCATTTTCATGCGAATTTTAGTGTAAAAACTTTGATTTCTCATTAAAATATGTTATATTTGCAGCCTAAAACGTCACCCAAAATACCTATTTCAAGGTATTGTGCCGTCGGAATAAAGATTTAGAGTCAACTATTCCATCACTGGAAAATCAACAAATTCTAACAAATAATCAATTAAAAATCAACAATTTATGTGGTTAATCAATTCACCGATTGGTAGAAAAGTGGTAATGTCGGTCACCGGCATCTGCCTCATTCTCTTCCTGACGTTCCATGCGTGCATGAACGTCGTAGCCCTTTTCTCAGGAAAGGCCTACAACATGATTTGTGAACTGCTGGGTGCCAACTGGTATGCCGTAGTGGCAACATTGGGTTTGGCTTTCCTGGCTGTGTGTCACATTGTGTTCGCTTTCTGGCTGACGATGCAGAACCGCAAGGCTCGTGGAAGCGAGCGCTATGCTGTAACTGAGCGCCGCCCGGAAGTTTCTTGGGCTTCTCAGAACATGCTGGTGCTGGGCATCATCATCCTGTTGGGTCTGCTGCTCCACCTGTTCAACTTCTGGTACAACATGATGTTTGCCGAATTGGTGGGTATCGAAGGTCTGGCTCATGGACCTGCTGACGGATTCGGCTGGATCAAGGAAACGTTCTCGCAGCCTGTCTACGTTGTCCTTTATGTCATCTGGATTGTGGCTATCTGGTTCCATCTCTCTCACGGATTTTGGAGTGCCATGCAGACCATCGGCATCAATGGCAAGATCTGGTTCAATCGCTGGAAGGTTATCGGCATCATCTACGTGACCATCCTGATGGCTCTGTTCCTCATCGTGGTGTTGGCATTTGCTTTCGGACTGGCTCCTTCGCTCTGCTGCGATGGCGGTTCTTGTTGTGAGGCAGCTGCCGCCTGTTGCTAATTTAGGTTTTTTGCAGGACCAGTAGCTGAGAAATGGAAGGAATACAAGGCTCATCAGCGTCTGGTGAATCCAAAGAATAAACTGAAACTCGACGTCATCGTGGTGGGAACAGGTCTGGCCGGTGCCTCTGCTGCCGCTTCTCTTGCCGAAATGGGTTTCAATGTGCTGAACTTCTGCATTCAGGACTCTCCCCGTCGTGCTCACTCTATTGCCGCTCAGGGTGGTATCAACGCTGCCAAGTGCTATCAGAACGACGGTGACTCTGTTTATCGTCTGTTCTATGACACCGTGAAGGGTGGTGACTATCGTGCCCGCGAGGCCAACGTTTATCGTTTGGCTGAAGTGTCAAACAATATCATCGATCAGTGCGTGGCACAGGGCGTTCCCTTTGCCCGTGAATATGGCGGCATGCTCGCCAACCGTTCTTTCGGTGGTGCTCAGGTGAGCCGTACATTCTATGCCAAGGGTCAGACGGGCCAGCAGCTCCTGCTGGGTGCCTATTCTTCACTGATGTGTCAGGTGAATGCCGGCAAGGTGAAGCTCTACACCCGCTACGAGATGGAAGATGTGGTTATCGTCGACGGCCGCGCTCGTGGTATCATCGCCAAGAACCTCGTAACCGGTAAGCTGGAGCGCTTCTCTGCAAACGCCGTGGTTATCGGTACCGGTGGCTATGGTAACACCTACTTCCTTTCTACGAATGCTATGGGCTGCAACTGTACAGCTGCCGTTCAGTGCTATCGTAAGGGTGCTTATTTCGCAAATCCTTCTTACGTTCAGATTCACCCCACCTGTATCCCCGTTCATGGTGACAAGCAGTCTAAGCTGACGCTGATGTCTGAGTCGTTGCGTAACGACGGCCGTATCTGGGTGCCCAAGAAGATTGAGGATGCCAAGGCTCTGCAGGCCGGCACCAAGAAGGGTTCGGATATTCCTGAGGAAGACCGCGACTACTATCTGGAGCGCCGCTATCCCGCCTTCGGTAACCTCGTACCACGTGACGTTGCTTCGCGTGCTGCTAAGGAGCGTTGCGACAAGGGCTTCGGTGTGAACAACACGGGTCTGGCCGTATTCCTCGACTTCTCTGAGTCAATCGAGCGTCTCGGCATCGACATCGTTCGCCAGCGCTACGGTAACCTCTTTGATATGTATGAGGAAATCACCGACGTGAATCCCGGTGAACTTGCCAACGAAATCAACGGTGTGAAATATTATAACCCGATGATGATCTTCCCCGCCATCCACTATACGATGGGTGGAATCTGGGTCGACTACGAGCTGCAGACCACCATCAAGGGCCTGTTTGCCATCGGTGAATGTAACTTCTCTGACCATGGTGCCAACCGCCTCGGTGCTTCCGCATTGATGCAGGGTCTGGCCGATGGTTACTTCGTTCTGCCTTACACCATCCAGAACTATCTGGCCGACCAGGATGTATGGCCGCGTATCTCTACCGACTTGCCTGAGTTTGAAGAGGCTGAAAAGGGCGTGGAGAAGGAAATTGACCGCCTGATGAACATCAAAGGTAAGCGTTCTGTCGACTCTATCCACAAGGAGCTTGGCCACATCATGTGGGAGCACGTGGGTATGGGCCGCACCGCTGAAGGCCTGAAGGAAGGTATTGAGCTCATCAAGAAACTGAAGAAAGAGTTTGACACCAACCTCTTCATCCCTGGATCGAAGGAAGGTCTCAACGTGGAGCTCGACAAGGCTATCCACCTGCGCGACTTCCTGCTCATGGGTCAGCTTGTTGCTTACGATGCCCTCCATCGTAATGAATCCTGCGGCGGACACTTCCGCGAGGAATGCGCGACGACGAGAACTTCTTCTATGTTGGCTGCTGGGAGTATCAGGGCGATGACACCACTGCCCCCGAACTCATCAAGGAGCCGCTCGAGTATGAGGCAATCAAGGTACAAACGAGAAATTATAAGAACTAAAATATTATGGCAAAGAATATTTCATTCACGTTAAAATACTGGCGTCAGAACGGTCCCCGCGAGAAGGGCCACTTCGACGTACGCGAGATGCACGACATCCCCGATGATACCTCATTCCTGGAGATGCTTGACATCCTCAACGAGGAACTCATCAACGAAGGCCAGGAGCCTTTCGTCTTCGACCACGACTGCCGCGAGGGTATATGCGGTATGTGCTCGCTCTATATCAACGGTCACCCCCACGGACCAGCTACCGGTGCTACCACCTGTCAGCTCTACATGCGCCGTTTCAACGACGGTGATGTGATTACCGTGGAGCCTTGGCGTTCCGCTGCATTCCCCGTCATCAAGGACTGCATGGTCAACCGTAATGCCTTCGACCAGATTATCGCTGCCGGTGGTTACAACACCATCCGTACCGGTCAGGCTCAGGATGCCAACGCCATCCTTATCCCGAAGGAGAATGCCGATGAGGCTATGGACGCTGCTTCCTGCATTGGTTGCGGTTGCTGTGTAGCCGCTTGTAAGAACGGCTCTGCTATGCTCTTCGTCAGTTCGAAGGTCAGCCAGCTAGCTCTGCTTCCCCAGGGTCGTCCAGAGGCCGCCAAGCGTGCCAAGAATATGGTGATGAAGATGGAAGAACTCGGTTTCGGTAACTGCACCAACACCCGCGCCTGCGAGGCTGAGTGCCCGAAAAATGAGTCTATCAGCAACATCGCCCGCCTGAACCGCGAGTTCATCAAGGCAAAGCTGAACGACTAATCGTCGCAAGATCTTTATATAAAATAGGTGAGTCCACGGACTCACCTATTTTGTTTTCCGCAATTTCTATATTTTAACGCAGAAAAGACGTGTTCTTCAGAAACTCTTGCTATCTTTGCACACCTTATAACTTATATTGTCCAGATGAGAAAGTTTTTAATAGCAATTGTTGTCCTGTTTTTCACAGTACTCACGGTGAATGCGCAAGGCGTGACCTTGGAGCAAGAGTCAGACTCGACCATCAACGTGGTGGGTTATTTCTGCAAGAATGATACCATGACTTTCAGGAATCATCAGTTAAAGCAGAAAATATCAGATAACGATACCATCCTGACTTACGATATTTCCGATGAATTTATGATTGTGGTGACCGACTCCACAAGCAACGGCTACCGCATGGAATACATACCGGTGAGCCATGTGTCAAATGTGGATAGTGACACGCTCATGAACGGACTGATGGATGAACTATGGAAAAAGTCGAAAGACTTACATTGTGTTTTCACGACTGACGAGTTAGGACAAGTGCAACACATTGAGAATTGGCGCGAAATTCGCGACATGATGAAGAAGGCCGTACCTCTGGTTCTTGATTGGTTTTACCAGAATAAACCAGGCCTGGACTCGATTATTTCTCGCCGACAGTTTGAGAATATGCTGCTCGTGGAGTTTTCCACAGAAACTAAGATACGGGAAGCCTATGATGAACTGGACTTGCTTTTCGGCGTACATGGCAAGGCTTTTGATATCGGGCAAAAGGAATTCGATGACGTTGAAAACGGTTATCCCCAGCATATTATAGCCAAGGTAGGCTATACAGAACAGGAGGATGACAATGATATTGAGGGCGACTATGCCGTCATGACAAAGTCTGTGGTTACCATTCCTGTAGAAGATGCGATGGATTTAGGCATCAATTCGGCCGCGCTGCTTCTGAAAGAGAATGTGGCAGACAGCCTGAGTAAAATTAAAAGTGATTTGGTTGATTCCGTGAAGACAGTCTTAAAAGATCAGGATGTTTCCGTAACGCAGAACGAATACTACGGCTTTTTCTTTAACGGCTGGCCCAAGCTTTGCTACACGGAAAAGATCGTCGATGTCGGTCTGGTCAAGAATATGGAACTGAATCTCATAGAATGGTCTTCGCGTCATTGGAACATCTATGAGGCTGCGGATGAAGAAGATTCGAAGGAACTGTAGTCATAGGATTTCTTTCCTGGAGGAAGGAAAAAAAAGCCTGCTCTCTATAGTAGAAGGCAGGCTTTGGTTATTATGATGAAGTGAAATGTTTACTCGTAGTATTCAATGGTGCGTGTCTGAACCATTTCGCGACCCATCATTTCAGTCTTGCGGCTGATCCAGTTGCCGTGGTCGTCGTATTTATAGTCGGTGTAGGGAGTTTCCATCTGCTGGCCCATCATGTCCATCGACATTGAAGCGGGAGCGCCTTTTTCGTTGTACTTGAAAACCTGAGTCATGGAACCCTGGCCGAAATCCATTGTCTGGCTTGCAACTTTGCCGTTTTCCCACTTGTAGGTGGTCGTAATCTTCATGTTGCCCTGAGGTGTCTCAACTGATCTCTCAGCCTTCTGCAGGTAGCCGTTGTCGTCATAAACCAAACCAGACAGGCCCTCAGCCTGCATCTTGCCCTCCTGGGTGAAGTTGACAACCTGCTCGCCGCGGCCCATCATTCCTGCCTGTTTGATAGACTTCACGGGACCTGTAGCCTCGTTTACCTCAACGTCGTGGAACTTTGTCTGTGCCTGCATGGCAAACGGAATGGCCATCAAGGCCAACATCATCATTACTTTTTTCATTTTGTTTGAAGTTTTAAATTAATAATAAGTCATTAGATGCTTATTAGACGTAACAAAATTGAAAAGGCTTAATCGATCATGAAAAAAAAGATGATTTGGTCAGAATTCGTAGCCGATGTTCAAGCCGAAAGTAACTCCGTTTTTATGGTTGCTCCAACTCAGGTAGGCTCCGATGGGCCCTATCAGGCTGTTGTAGTAGTAGGCCCCCTGAATGCCCCAAAGGGGACGGTCTTTGAGGAGGTCTGTGATACTGTTGTCATGTTCGGCCACGTGGCCTTTCAGTAGGAGGTATCCGATGCTACCCAGACGTTGCTGGAAGCGAATGCCTGTACCGATCAGTTTGGATTGCATGAATTCCGCGTAGGTAAAGCCGGCGAAGGGTATCTGATGCTCGGAATAGATGCCGTAGCGGTTTCCTCCCAGCATGTTGTATTCCCACACGGGTATGTCACTACCGAAGATCATGCGGCCGAAGACGACAGGCTGTACGTGGAGCGAATGGCTCAACGGGAAGGTGATGCGCCATAATCCTGACAAGGCAGAGAATCCAATGTGGTTTTGCCATTTCAGCAGGTTGTCGGAGAAATACTTGTATTCCAGTTCGAAGCGGGCTCCATTGGTGGTGAAATACCAGTTGTCTTCGGTGTTGTAATGCAGTCGGGCGTTATAGGTGAAGTAGTGGGTGTTTTTGACATCATTGAAATACTGGTAACTGTACTCGCTTTTCATCAGGTCGGAAAGGTGGTAGAATTTCCAGGTAGCGCCGATGTCGAACTTCAGGTTGCGTATATCAAACTGGAAGAGTTTCAGGATGACGGAATGGGTGTTGAACACCACGCCATCGCTCTGACGGCCTTCGTTGTACATGTAGATCTCGTTGTGCTGGAATTCATAGGCTAGCGACATCCGCTTGAACTTCCAGGGTTCCAGATAGGTCTCCAGTTTCACCCTTGTGCGAAGCCCCAGTCGTAAGGTCAGGTTGATACCGGGATGGAATTTGGCCCTTGTCTGATAGTCGGCATAGGCCTGTAGGGCCGCCTGCTCCTCCAGATCGAATCTGGCTGCCAATCCCATATTGATGGCGGGGTCGGGTTCAGTCCATTCCAGCCCTTTCTTTTTTTCTTCCTGTAGCAGCCGCTTGTCATAGAGCAGGTATTGCGGGTGGTGATCAGGTTCCACGCCGATTAGTTTCTTGAGTTTCATCAAATCGTCCCACCGGCTCATTCCCGTCTGTTCACCGCGTACGATCAGCGAATCAATGGCTTTATTGGTGAAACTCTGCGTGTCGTAGCCGTGGGTGTTGACGTTGATGTGCAGGTCGGCCATTTTCAGGCATTCCCGCATCCGTTTGTTGCTGGCCACGAAGACGGACTGTAGCACGATGTCGCGGAAAGAGTTAAAATCATTGTTTATCTTAGCTTCATCCTGCAAGGTGACGGCGATGATGATGTCGGCACCCATGGCCTTGGCCACATCCACGGGCAAGTTGTTGGCCACGCCACCGTCCACCAGCACCATGCTATCTTTTCTTACTGGTGAGAAGACGCCGGGGATGGCCATGCTGGCACGGATGGCTTTGGCCAGATGGCCGCTGTGCAACACCGTTTCCTCATTGTTCATCAGATTGAAAGCCACACAGGCAAAAGGTCTGGGCAGCTTGTTGAAGTCGATGGAATCATTATAGCCAGAAGTGAAATGTTCCAGCATGCGGTCCACATTGATGCCTTTGATGAATCCTCCGGCATACTTGTTGGCCGATTTGTCAAGCCAAACCTTATGATCAAGGATATAGATGCTTTGGTTTTCGCGGTCATCGAGGGATATATTCTTGTGGGCTGTACGGTCGCGAAGCACATAGCCCCAGTCGACATCTCTGAAGATACTGTCCATCAGTTCTGCATCATAGCCCATACTGTAGAGTCCGCCCACGATACTTCCTATCGAAGTGCCAGTGACGATATCAATGGGGATACCAGCCTTCTCCAGCACTTTGATAACACCAACGTGTGCTGCGCCTTTGGCGCCTCCGCCGGCAAGCACCAAGCCCACCTTTTTCCGCTTGGGTGCCTCATCCTGAGCCTTGACCGTTCCCAAGCTGGCCATCAGCAGGATGCACGTCCAGATAAACAGTTTTTTCATTTCAAGAATTGTTGTTTTTTGTTTGCAAAAATAGCGATAAATCAGCAAGCATCCAAATTATCCATAATTTTTTATGCGGTTCAAATCAGAAATGTTTACCTTTGTACCCATGAAACACATAGGCTACCATCTGCTGGCCATCTTCACGATAGCCATCTGGGGTGTGACGTTTGTCAACACCAAAGTGCTGTTGCAATATGGATTGCAGCCGATGGAGATATTTTTGCTCCGTTTCATCGTGGCCTATCTCTGTATCTGGACCATTTCACCGCGTCGGCTTTTGAGTGAGTCGTGGCAGGACGAAGGCTTGTTCTTTATCCTGGGACTGGTGGGCGGCACCCTCTATTTCGTGGCCGAAAATACGGCTCTCGGCCTGACTTATGTGAATAATGTGTCGTTTATTGTCTGCACGGCTCCGTTGATGACGATGCTTCTGGCCATTCTCTTTGTTAAAAGCATCAAGGCTACCGTTCCGCTTGTTCTGGGTTCGCTGATAGCCTTGCTGGGTGTGGCCTTGGTCATCTACAACGGCCACTTTGTGCTGAAACTGAATCCACTGGGCGATTTCCTGGCTCTTATGGCTGCTTTCTGCTGGGCCATCTACAGTCTGGTCATCAAGAAAGTGTCCCGCCGCTATAGTGCCACGTTCATCACCCGCAAAGTGTTTTTCTACGGCATTCTTACCGTATTGCCCCTTTTCCTCCTCACGCCTTGGCAGTTCCCTGTCGAGGGATTCCGTCAGCCAGTCGTTTGGGGTAATCTGCTTTTTCTCTCGGTGGTGGCTTCTTTCCTGTGTTTTCTGTGGTGGAGCGTGGCCGTAAAGAAGATAGGCGCGCTCAGCACTAGCAACTATGTCTATCTGAATCCTGTTACCACAGTGTTGGCATCGGCCCTTTTCCTCAATGAGCCCATGACTTTGATGGCCTACGCAGGTAGCGCCCTTATCCTTTTGGGTGTCTATATTGCCAATCGTAAACCCGTGGATGATTAGATTTTTTCCTTGAAATCCCTATGGTTTCCGGGAATCTTATTTTGTATTCTTCTGCCGGTAGAAATCCTGCAGCACGAAGAAAGCCTGTTTTTTCACGCCCTGTTCCGAGACGATACCCTTGCGGTTGAAGAAGTTCTGCGTCTGGTGGTTCTGACGGCGGGGACTCCTGAAATCCATCAGTATCCATGGTGAACAGCCTGAGAAGCCAGGTGTGCGGTCATACATAGCGAGCGTATGGCGGTAAACCTCGGCTTGATATTCCTCCGTCCATTTGGCGGCAGCATCTCCATGGAGTCCTGCCAAGGCTCCTGCACCAAACTCACTGATGAAGAAAGGTTTGTCTTGAGGGATAATCCATTGGCGGGTGTCGCAGTCAGCTGGCTTTCCCCCATACCATCCCAGATAGCAGTTGAAACTGATGATATCCACCAGACTGCTCATATAGTCGCGCACTTCGGCCACGTTACCCTTGGTGTTGCTTACCTCCATGGCCATGCTCAGCAGACGTTCGTCATCGTTGGCCCTCACCTCCTGAGCCAATCCCGCAAGGAATTTGTCTCGGGCTTCGCTATGTGGTGTCTCATTGGCCACGCTCCATACAATGATGGCACAGCGGTTATGGTCGCGTTTCATATTGTCACGCAACTGGTTCAGGGCATTTTCATAGGTGGCGGGATTGTCCCAGTGGATAGTCCAATAGACGGGAATCTCGCTCCAGAGCAGCAGTCCTTCACGCTCTGCCAACCGCACCATCTGCTCGTTATGCGGATAATGAGCCAGTCGGAGGAAGTTGCAGCCCAGTTCCTTGGCCCAACTGATGAGTGTCTTGTCATCCTGTTCCCCTGTGCAGCGGCCCGTCTTAAAAGGTGCTTCTTCGTGGACGGAAATTCCGCTCAGGAAAATCTCTTTGCCATTGAGCAGGATCTTGTTGCCGGAAGTCTCTATGTGGCGGAAACCGATTTCGTCGCGTAGTTGTTCATCGTTGCAGGAGATAAGCACTTCGTAGAGTTTTGGCTTTTGGGGTGACCACAGTTGAGGCTTTGCCTTTACCGTCACCTCAGCCTCACCGTTTTCGTTGGTGGCAAGCGTCTTGTTGATTTTCAGTTCCGGAATCTTTACGCTTACCTTTACGCCAGCCTCGGGCTGGTTCAGTCTAACCTTTATCTCGATATTCTTGTAGTCACCCTTGGGCATGCGTATGCTGTAGTCATCGACAAAAGTCTCGGGCGTTTCCACCAGCATCACGTCGCGAGTGATGCCTCCATAGTTCCACCAGTCGCTGTTCACCGTAGGCACACCGTCGGGCTTGCGCACATTGTTAACACGTACCACGATGAAGTTATCGCCTTTCTTCACCTTGTCCGTAATGTCGAAGTTGAATGGTGTATAACCGCCGATGTGCATACCCAGTTTTTCACCGTTCAGGTAAACCTCCGCCTGATAGTTCACGGCACCGAAATACAGGTAGCAGCGTTTCTGTCCCTGTCCGTTCCATTTGAAATCCTTTTTATACCAGATACTGCCTTCGTAGAAGAAGAATTCCTTGCGCTGCGTGTTCCAGTCGCCAGGCACTAAAAGAGCATCGCTGTCCACGAAGTCGTATTCCACATGGTCGCCTTTGCTCTTCGGCTGATCGTTTTTGAAGTAGCCGTTGGCGGATTCCTTCAGTCGGTAGTCGTAATAGCCGGCATCATAGGGGTCGGCCACGATCTGCCAGTTGCCGTTGAGCGAGGTAATTTGACGGGCATAGACATTGTGTAAGACAGCCTGTGAAGCTGCTTTTGTGGTAGTTGTGACGGTCAGCAGGACGGTCATCACAAAGAAAAGTCTTTTCATAAGGTGACAGTTAATGAGATAAATATGAGCACAAAGATATGGAAAACAAATGACGTTACCAAATTTTTCCTTCAGTTTGGTGGAGAATATTAAAAAAATAATGATTATCTTTGCAACCAGGAAACACCTATGAATTTCGTAAATATATATTGCACGTATATGATTTCTTTTGAAAGTGACTACAACAACGGAGCACATCCGCAGGTGATGCAGCATCTCGTGGAAACCAATGCCGAGCCTACGGCTACCTATGGTTTTGATGTATATAGCGAACAGGCCAAGCAGAAAATTCGCATGGCATGTGGCACCCCCGATGCCGAGATTTTCTTCTTGATGGGCGGCACGCAGACCAATGCTACCGTCATTGACGGCATGATGCGTTCCTATGAGGCCGTCGTGACCATTGATTCGGGCCATATCAACGTGCATGAAGCTACGGCCATCGAGGCTTCCGGCCATAAGGTGATAGCATTGCCGGGTTACGATGGCAAACTAGCCGTGGCCGAATTGGATAATTTCATGCGGGCTTTTATGAACGATGGAAGCCGTGAGCATTGTGCGCAGCCAGGTATGGTGTATATCTCTTTCCCTTCCGAATACGGCACCATCTATTCAAAAGACGAGATAGCGCGCCTATATGCCGCCTGTCAGCAGTATAGCCTTCAACTTTATATCGATGGCGCCCGTCTGGGTTATGCGCTGGCTTCACCCGCCAATGATGTCACCTTGCCGTGGCTCGCTTCCCATTGCGACGCATTCTATATCGGCGGTACGAAGGTGGGTGCCCTTTGCGGAGAGGCTGTTGTCTTTCCGCGAGGCAATGCCCCGAAAAGTTTCTTCTCTATCATCAAGCGTCATGGTGCCTTGCAGGCCAAAGGCCGTCTGGTGGGTGTGCAGTTTGATGCGCTGTTTTCGAATAATCTCTATTTCGACATCTCCGCCCATGCCATCCCTTCTTCCTGGACTCTCCCACCAATCAGCAGTTTGTGGTGATTCCCAATAATAAGGTGCGTGAGTTGGAACAACAGGTAGAGTTCACGCATTGGGGTGCCACCGACAGCCACCACACCGTGTGCCGCTTTGTCACCTCCTGGTCCACCACCGAGGAAGACCTGCAGGCCTTGGCGCGCATCTTGGGCTGACATCATAATATAATAAGGTTATCGCATTACTGGCAGAGGTCTATCCTCTGCCAGTTTTTTTTGTCTTTTTGGTTGTTTTTTCAGTGCTTTTGCGACATATTTTGAAGGCATTCGTCCGTTTTGTCGTGAATACGGGCGCCTGTCGCAACAACTGAACAAGAAATGAGGCGCTTTTTGATAGCAACCTGAAAAATACACACTACTTTTGCACCGTCAAAAGCGACAACGTTTAACGAAAACGATAACAATAAACAATAACAATTTAAAAAACAACAATGAAAAAGATTATGACAATGGTTGTAGCCGCCATGCTGGCTACGGTAAGTGTAAACGCTCAGCAGGAAGTAGGTTCATTCACCATTCAGCCCCACATCGGCGGAACAGCCGGTATGATGACCAACGCCGACATTGCCCCCAAGGCAATATCAGTAGCCAAACTCGACAAGACTCCAAACGGTGGAAGCATGGCAGGTGTTGAATTCGAATACCAACTGGCTCAGAGGTTCAGTCTGGCAGCAGGCGTCAACTACATGCAAGCCGGAACAGCCTGGAAGGATATCAACCATGACGGTGTCAAGTTTAAGGACATGAAGGTAGAGACGAGCTATGTGACCGTTCCCGTGGTGGCCAACGTCTATCTCTGCAAGGGTCTCGCCCTGAAGAGCGGTGTGCAGTTCGCCTTCCTGACAGATGCCAAGACCAACAGTTCAATAAGTTCGACCTGTCCATCCCCGTTGGTATCTCTTACGAGTTCAAGGTGCCCATCGTCATCGACCTCCGTTACAACATCGGTTTGACAAAGGTTAATAAGGTTGACAACCTCTTCGGAAATAAAGGCGACAGCCGCAGCCACACATGCACTCTGACCGTTGGTTACAAATTTAAACTCTAATATAATACAATGAAAAACGAGAAAGCGTAGGACCGGGAATGGTTCTGCGCTTTTTTATTGTGCTGATTTCCTGAGCCGCTGCTTGCGTTTATAGCATTGTTCGAAATCGCAAAGACCACAAGTGTAATCCAGATGTTTCACGTTTTTTCCTAAACCGATGATGCCGCTGACGGATTTGATGGGAAGCATGAGGCTGCTCTCTGTAAGACAGACGCCACAGGTCTCGCCTTTAAACAACGGAAACAACAGCTGCTGCTGGCTGACATGCCAACCGCAATAACCAGGTGAGAAGCGGTTGGTGTGGTGCCACCCCAGTTTGTCGATGCTTTCCTGCAGCGTTTTTTCCATGCAGTCGGCAGTCTTCTCTGCAATCACGCTACCTAAGGCATCGGCAATAAACACGCGTACCATGTCGCCTTCCTCCTTCAAACGTTTTTGGTATTCCTCATATTCTATTCCCGCCGTGCAGATGAACAGGGCATAAGCTTCTGCCCCCTTCAGTTGGCGTTCAATAATCTTACCGATGGAAAAATTGGGAAGCTCACGCTGAACGAAGAAACAGAATCGGGGTTTTAGGAAGGCCTTCACCTGGGTGAGAATGGTTTCTGTCTCTCTGACAGTAGCCTCGTCGGGCACCGTTTCCCCATAGCCCATCTGCTCATAGAGTTCAGAAAGGCTGATATCCAAATTCCCAAATTGCAGTTCTTTTTTATTCATTCCATTCCTGAAGGGCCTCAAAGAAGGCATCAATATTATGGAGCGGTGTATGCGGCGGTGTGTCGCATCCGCTGGAAAGTACGAAATTGGGGAACCGGCGCGTCTGCTCCAGCAAGTTTTTCACCGTTTGCTTCATTTGTGCAGGCATGGCATCTTTGAAGATACTCACGGGGTCGATGTTGCCCATTCCCAAAGCTGTCGGCGGCACATCCTCCATCACCTCACACATGGCACACTTATTGCCGAAATGATACATGGCTGCACCCGTCTCGACCATGGCCTTGGTGCAATGGCCCGTATTGCCGCAGTTGTGGAGCACCACCGAGAATTCGGGCGTCTGCACCTTTTCAACGATGTATTTCACGTAGAGCGATGAGAAATCGACGCATTGCTCATTGCTCATCAGTCCGGCGGCTGGCTCTGCCATCACCACGCCGTTGGCACCCGTTTCGCGCAGGGCCAGACAGTATTTCAGGATAAACTCCGTACATTTCGACAGCAGTTCGTGGGCTGCATCGGGCTCTTCGCAGATAAGCACCATGATGTCGCTCATGTCGTAAAGGCGGCCTGCCAAAGAAAAAGGTCCGATGCAACCACCGAAAAGCGGGCGGTCGCAGATCTTTTCCGCAGCCAGGAGGTTGGCTTTCAGGTATTCCGGAATGCGTCCGCTGTTCAGCGACGGCACTTTCAGTCTGGAGATATCCTTTGTGCCTTTGAGCAGACGCCCCCTGACGGCTGGAACAGCTATATCCGAAAACTCAATCTCTGCCCCGAAGCATTCGGCCTCGGTGGTCAGGTCCATGATGGTGCAGGCTGCCGCTGAAGGGTAGCGTTCACAAAGCCTCATCACGGCCTCATAGTGAATCTGGCCATTGGTGACAGCCTCGCGCACGGTCCGATTTCCAAGTTCTATACCTGGATGAGTCATAATGGGAACAGCGGCAACCTTCTTTTGCTGAATCACCTGTTCGATCCAGCGCTCCATATTCATTTTCATGCGGTAAAATCTTTACTTTCAGACGTTAATTCTATGAAAACGTACTATGAAGAAGAGAAAAAATTGTATCTTTGCAACCAAAACAAAAAACCTATAAAATCAAATCAAAATGAAGAAGCTCTTTTCTATCGTGCTTTCGTTGACAGCAGTTCTTTCCACGGCTTCAGCACAGTCGGGGTATCCCATCAATCCCGTTCCCTTTACTGCCGTGAAGGTGACCGACGGCACTTTCTGGGGCCAGCGTCTGCAGGCTGCACGTGAAGTGACCGTGCCTTTGGCCTTTTCGAAATGTGAAAGCGAGGGGCGCTACAAGAATTTCGTTCAGTGTCAGAATCCGTCGCCCGACTATCCTCCTTCGGGATTTTCGTTCGATGACACCGATGTTTATAAGACCATTGAAGGTGCCAGTTATATGCTGATGACGATGCAGGATAAAAAGGAGCGTCAGCGACTCGTTCAATATATGGACTCTGTTCTTACTTTTGTGGGTAAGGCACAGGAGCCCGACGGCTATCTCTATACCCCACGCACGATGAATCCATGGCATCCTCATTCGTGGGCTGGCGACAAACGGTGGATGAGTGAGGAGGTGCTTTCTCATGAACTTTATAACCTCGGCCATATGGTGGATGCTGCCTGTGCTCACTATCAGGCGACCCAGAACCGTAAGTTCCTCGACATTGCCGTGCGCTATGCCGACTGTGTTTGTAGGGAAGTAGGGCGTAAGGCCGGACAGGCTTGTGTGGTGCCTGGCCATCAGATTGCCGAAATGGCATTGGCCCGACTCTATGTGCTCATTCATTCCACGCCGGCGCTGAAGGACCTGATGCCTAAAGCGCAGCAGTATCTCGACGAGGCCAAGTTCTTCCTCGATGAGCGCGGCAAGACCACCATCAAGAATGTATATTCGCAGAGCGACAAGCCCGTGGTGGAACAAAAAGAAGCCTGGGGACATGCCGTGCGTGCGGGCTATATGTATGCCGGCATGGCCGACGTGGCTGCACTGACGGGCGACTCGGCTTACCTGCGGGCCATCGATGCCATCTGGAAGAATATCGTAGAACGGAAATATTACCTGACGGGCGGTGTTGGCTCCCGCCATGCAGGAGAAGCTTTCGGTGCTGATTACGAACTCCCGAACCTGACGGCTTACAACGAGACGTGTGCGGCCATAGCGATGGTGTATCTCAACTACCGCATGTTCCTCCTCCACGGCGATGCAAAATACTTTGACTGTCTGGAGCGCACACTCTACAACGGTGTCATCAGCGGTATGTCGATGGACGGCGGACGTTTCTTCTATCCAAATCCACTGGAAAGCGACGGTCATTATGCCTTCAATGCCGACGGCAACACCACACGTCAGCCTTGGTTTGGCTGTGCCTGCTGTCCCAGTAATATCTGCCGCTTCATTCCTTCGGTACCCGGATATGTCTATGCCGTGAAGGACGATCGTCTTTACGTGAATCTCTATCTGGGCAATACGGTAACTCTCAACGTGGGAGGAACCGAGATTACACTCCGCCAGACCACCGACTACCCCTGGAACGGTGACATCAAACTCGAGGTCGTGGGGGTTAAAAAGAAGAAAGACAACATCGTTAGCCTCATGCTCCGCATTCCTGGATGGGTGCGCGGACTGGTCGCCCCCGGTAGCCTCTACGAATATGCCGACAGCAAGCAGCTCAACTTCGCTATCACTCTGAACGGCAAACCCATCTCGAAAGCCCAGTTCGTCAACCAACAACTGCCCATCACCCCCGAAGGCTATGCCTCTATCACACGCCGATGGAAAAAGGGTGACGTGGTGGAACTTCATTTTGATATGGAGCCCCGACTGGTGAAGGCCAGTGAGAAGGTGGCCGACGACCGCGGCAAGCTGGCTGTCGAGCGCGGCCCGCTAGTCTATTGTGCCGAGGACAAAGACAATCCGGAGATGAACCTGCGTCATCTGCTGATTCAGGAATCCGGGCCAAAGTTCCAGGTTTCTGATTTCACCATTCAGAACACAGAGTGTCAGGTGCCCAATTCTCCAGCCAGTCAGTTTGGGGTAAAAGCCTTGATGCTGCAAGCTCAAGAAGTCTTTATCCAGAATGATGGTTCCGTCAGTTCAAAGCCTGTCGGACTACGTCTGATACCCTATTATGCTTGGAATCACCGTGGCACTTCCCGCATGACCGTCTGGATGGCCAATACCCTTGGCGGCCTCGGCGATTATCAGAATATGGAAAACAAGAAACAATCCCACGGAGAACAATAAGAACAATATGGAAGGATATATCACAAAAGACTACGGTCAGCCCGTGAAGCGCTACGTGCAGACCATGGAGTTGAAGGACAACCCAGAACTGATAAAGAAGTACAAGGAAGCACATAGTGAGGAGAAAGCCTGGCGCGAGATTCTTGACGGTATCCGCCAGGTGGGTATCTTAGAGATGGAAATCTATATTGCCGGACCACGGTTGGTGATGATTTGCGACACACCACTCGATTTCCAGTGGGATGAAGCGATGGCAAAGCTTGCCACCCTGCCCCGACAGCAGGAATGGGAAGAATACGTGGCTGCATTCCAGCAATGTGACGCTAAAGCCACGAGCGACCAGAAATGGCAGATGATGGAGCGGTTTTTCCGCCTTTGGTGAAAATTTTGAACTTCGTTCATGATCTTCGGCTGCACTCGGCTTTATTCAAGCAAGCTTGATTCTGCTCTCATTTGCACGAAAATTCTTAATTCTTAATTCTAAATTCTAAATCTTTTTCGTATCTTTGCACCCAAATGCTAGAAGATTTCGACATCAGACAAGAACAGGTCTCATCAGCCGAGAAGGATTTTGAGAACGCCCTGCGGCCGCTTCGTTTCGCTGACTTCAGCGGACAGAAGAAGGTGGTGGAGAATCTTGAGGTGTTCGTGGAGGCAGCCAAATACCGCGGCGAACCGCTTGACCATACGTTGCTGCATGGCCCTCCGGGATTGGGAAAGACCACACTCTCGAATATCATTGCCAACGAATTGGGAGTAGGTTTCAAGATTACCTCTGGACCCGTGCTCGACAAGCCCGGTGACCTTGCCGGTATTCTGACCTCATTGGAACCCAACGATGTATTGTTTATCGATGAGATTCACCGTCTGTCGCCCGTTGTGGAGGAATATCTCTATTCGGCCATGGAGGACTATCGCATTGACATCATGATTGATAAAGGTCCTTCGGCACGTTCCATACAGATAGACTTGAACCCGTTTACCCTCGTCGGTGCCACCACGCGCAGTGGTATGCTTACGGCTCCGCTCCGTGCCCGTTTCGGTATCAATATGCATCTGGAGTATTATGAGCCTGACGTACTGAAAAAGATTATCCGCCGTTCGGCCTCCATCCTACAGGTTCCCATCGACGATGATGCCGCCGTGGAGATAGCCCGTCGTTCAAGAGGTACGCCCCGTGTGGCCAACGCCTTGTTGCGTCGTGTCCGGGATTTTGCACAAGTGAAAGGTAACGGACGTATCGACCTGAAGATTGCACACGTAGCGCTCGAAGCTCTCAATATTGACCAATATGGTCTTGATGAGATTGACAATAAGATCCTGCTCACTATCATCGACAAGTTCAAGGGTGGTCCTGTCGGACTCAATACCATTGGAACGGCTATCGGTGAAGATGCCGGCACTATCGAGGATGTCTATGAGCCATTCCTGATCATGGAAGGTTTCATCAAGCGTACGCCCCGAGGACGCATGGCCACCGAATTGGCTTACAAGCATTTCGGGCGTAACCCCTATAAAGGCAATATTATGGAGCCGGATATCTTTGGATAGAGTGTACAGATTAGATAAATACTTATAACTTTTAAAACTCATAAACTGAATTCTTATGAAGAAAATCGTATTATTGTTCGCTATGGTGCTGATGAGCATCAGCGGGTTTGCTCAGGCAGACAAGATTATTAATAGTTACAAGGACAATTCTGGCATCCAGATTATAGAACTCAACAAGGCAATGCTTGAGATGGTGGCTAGTGCAGCCAAGTCTGACGAGGAAAAGGAAGCCTTGAAGAGTGTTGACAGCATGACCATGGGTATGATTGGATCAGATGAGCTGGCCAAGGAAATCATGGGTAAGTTGGAGGTTCTGGAGAGTCAGGGTTATGGCAAGATGGATGTCAAAGAAGAAGGTGTGAAGGCCGTTGTTTATCTTAAACAGGCTGATAACATTATTTCTGAGATCTTAATGGTTGCCAATGCCGAGGGGCATAATGTGTTGACACTGATGAAAGGCAAGTTCAATGCCGATCAGATGGAGTCTCTCATTAAAAAATAACTGCAATGCGCATAGCGGCATTTACCGGCAGTTTCGACCCCTTCACCATAGGACACGATGACATAGTACGTCGTGCCCTTCCCCTTTTTGATCGTATCGTCATAGGCGTAGGCTACAATGAGCACAAGCAGTATATGCAGCCCGTGGAAGAACGCTGCAGTCTCATCCGTTCCTATTATAAGGATGAGCCCAAGGTACAGGTGGAATCCTATCAGGATCTCACAGTGGATTTCTGCCAACGTATCGGTGCCCATTTTATCATCAAGGGTGTGCGTACGCTGAAAGACTTCGAATACGAACGGGATATGGGTGATGTCAACCGACAGCTCAGCGGTGTGGAAACCATCCTTTTCCTGGCTGCCCCCGAACTCTCCCATATCAGCAGCAGCATGGTGCGCGAACTGGCTCATTTCGGTAAGGATATCACCGAGTTCCTGCCTGTCATCAAAGACTGAAAGGATGATAACATACAATTGTGAGGGCATAGGAATGCCCAAGATTAAGAAACGTGAGACCACGGCTTGGATACGGCGAGTAGCCGCAGCCTATGGTCGTAAGGTGGGTGAAATTGGCTACCTCTTCTGCAACGATGATAAGATTCTCGAAGTGAACCGTGAATATCTGGGACATGACTATTTCACCGATATCATCACTTTCGACTACGATGAAGGTGATGTACTTAATGGCGACATCGTCATCTCTCTTGATACCGTCAGGACCAATGCTGAAACCTATCACAAGGATTATGATGAAGAGCTCCACCGCGTCATCATCCACGGGGTGCTCCATCTCTGCGGCATCAACGACAAAGGGCCCGGTGAACGTGAAATCATGGAAGCCGCTGAAAACCGTGCTTTAGCCATGCGCTAAAACTTGGTATTCATTTGTTTATTCGATTATCAGCCCCCCTCAAACGAGGAGGGCTGATAATTTATTTTGTTACGGTAAAATAGTTGGAACGCAAAGGCTGGGTATAGGCCGCATCGGTCAGGGTGACGGTGTCTTTCAATCGGATATCGGCAGAGGAAGCACCGATTTTGATGATATATTCGCCTGGTGAAACGGTCCATTGGCCGAAGCCATTGTCAGCTTTGTTGATGGTATCATAATGGCCCAACTGCTGGGGTGATAGAAGCATGGTGATGGTGCGAATCTCATTAGGACGTAGATGTACGCGCGTAAAGCCCTGCAACTGAATGGGACGCAGCGACTGTTGCTGGTCGGTAGGTGATACGTAGAGTTGCACTATCTCATCGGCTTCCATCTTTCCCGTATTCTTGACATCGAAGATTACCTGTATCTGGTTTCCGGAGGTAGGTACTTCCTTGTCGATTTGAAGGTTGCTGTATTCGAAAGTTGTATAGGTGAGACCGTAACCGAAGGGCCATGCAATGCGGGAATCAGGTTGGTCTGAATAGTTGTAGCAGACAGGTTCGTGGATTTCCACGGCAGGATAACTGACACTCAGTTTTCCGGATGGTGACACCTTACCATAGAGGATATCTGCCAGGGCATTGCCGCCCTCTTCACCGGGATACCATGCCTGGATGATAGCTGCGCAACGGTCGGCAATACTGCTGATGACCTGTGCACGTCCGCCAAAGACAATGAGGACAACGGGCTTGCCCGTATCAAGTAGTTGTTTAACAAAGGCCTCCTGCTGTCCTGGCAGACGAAGGCTGGTGCGTTCACGGTTCTCTCCGCAGAGGATGGCGTTTTCACCTACGGCAGCAATGATGACATCACTCTTGCGGGCCATGTCGAGTGCCTCGCCGAGATCGATTTTTTCGCCACCGTCAATCTTACGGTTCTGCAAGTAGATGAGGTATTTTACACGGTCATCGCCACTGTTTTCAACGATGGTCTCTACGCCTTCCGTCCAGTCGCAGCCGCGACTGTAACTGAGTGTGAAACCTTCTGGTTTACGTTTCTCCAGTCCTTCGCGGAGCGTGACGATATGGGGATGCTCACCGTCTTCGGTCTTTACCTGCCAGAAGTAGCGCATACTGGGATAGGTATAGTCGCCTGCCATGGCCCACATCTGATTGGCGTTTGGACCTGTGAGGGCAATGTGCTGGGGCTTGTTCAGCGGCAGCACACCGTTGTTCTTGAGCAATACCACCGATTGTGTGGCCAGTTCGTAGGCTGTCTGTCGCTCTTCGGGTGTGTCGAGGGTTATATGTTCCGTAGAGCAGAGGTTGGGATTCTCATCGAGGAGTCCTACGCTGGCTTTATAGGTAAGTACACGTTTCACGGCTTTCTCGAAATCAGCCTGACTGACCAATCCCTGATCGATGGCTTCTTGCAGGTGTGCATAAGATGTTCCCTTCGGGAAATCCACGTCGTTACCTGCATTTATAGCTGCTGCTGCCCGCTTCACATCACTGTCGAGTCCTGGTATCTGTTCGATGGAGGTATAGTCGCTCACCATCATACCGTCGAAGCCGAGGTAAGTACGCAGGATGCCGTCGATAATCTCTTTGTTGCAAACGCAGTTGGTGCCATGGACGGCATGATAACCCGTCATCACCACCTTGCTACCCCCTTCGCGGATCATTGTCTCGTGGGGCAGGAGAATCTCTTCCATGAGTTCCTTCTCTTCAGCATCGCCTCCGCCTCCATAGCCCAGGAAATGCTTGCTGCAAGTGCCTACGCCCTCGCGGAGACCGCCAAACTGTAATCCCCGAACGAAAGCTGTACCAAGGGCTGCAGAGAGGTAGGCATCTTCACCATAGGATTCTTCCAGACGATTAAATGACGGATTGCGTACGACATCAACCATTGGAGAGAGGGAAAGCAGTCCTCCGATGCGGCGCAGTTGGCGACCCGTCTGAAGGGTTTTCTTCTCGGCCAATTCCGTATTGAACGAGCAGGCCTGTCCTATCTGTTGGGGATAGATGGTGGCATCACGGGTGGTGACGCCGGTCAGCACCTCCTCATGGAAAAGAGCGGGGATGCCGTGGGGCGTGTTGTGGATGAGCCACTGCTGTATGGCGAGCACCTTGTCGCGGATGCTGTCGGCACAGGATTCTTCCTGACTGGCAAACTGCGAGAAATGCCCGATACCATTGGGGATAAGTTTCCGGCATTTGGCGGTGTCGAGTTTACCGTTTTCGTCGAAGAGTTCCGACATCCAATGCGCTCCTCCTGACTCATCCGGTTGTAGAGATCGTTCACTTTCTGTTCTGTGCTGTCGGAATTGCAGCCGGCGACTGCCAGCACGAAGAGTAATGCGATAACGGTTTTTAAATTCCTCATAGGTAATTATAGTAATATAGAATAAAACAATGTATGCAAAGATACGAAAAAAAGATGAAAAATGCCGATTTGTTTGGGATTTTTGCAGTTTATACCTAATTTTGCACGGATGAGAGACAATAACGAAGAAATATTCCCGATCGTTGACGATTCAGGAAAGGTATTGGGAAAGGCAACGCGTGGTGAGTGTCACAATGGTTCACGGTTGTTGCATCCCGTAGTCCATCTGCACGTCTTTAACAGCTTTGGGGAGGTCTATCTGCAGCGCCGTCCTGATTGGAAGGATATTCAGCCGGGGAAATGGGATACGGCTGTGGGTGGTCATTTGGATTATGGTGAAACACCGGAGGAGGCGCTCCGTCGGGAAGTCCGGGAAGAGTTAGGTATCACCGGATTTATCCCGAAGCGCATCGGACAATATGTCTTTGACAGTAAGCGGGAGCGCGAACTGGTCTATGTGAACAGTGCCATCTATGATGGTGAGATTCATCCCTCTCAGGAAGAACTTGATGGTGGGCGTTTTTGGACAATGGATGAAATCCGCGATGCTATTGGTAAAGGCTTGTTGACCCCCAATTTTGAAAGCGAGTTCCAACGTTTCTTTCTTAATAATCCAGTCCAAGGCTGACAGATATCCTTTTTTTATTCCATCTCACGGATGTGCTCATCGAAATCTTTGGCACCACCTTGTTCTCCGAAGATTTTGCGGAGCAGACGGACGCGGCTGTTGGTGACGGTCTGCGGAGAAGAGCCGATGAGAACGGCAATTTCTGATGGCTGGAAATGCAGTTTGATCAGTAGGCAGATGTGTGTGTCGCGTTCTGAAAGCATGCCGTTCTGATGGATAAAACGGCTGAACCCCGGTGCGTATTGTTCCGTAATCTGAGACAGTTCGGTCCAGTCGTCCAGTTGTGGTTCCTTACCTTTGTCGGCCAATCGGTGGAAACGATGCACGGTGTTGTTCTCATGAAGAGCTTCTTTCAGGTTCCATTCCTTGGGAAGAGGCTTTGCTTTTTCCTGTTCGGCCAATTGTTTCTGTAAGTTTCCGATATGTGAAAGCACCTTGTTGTATTGCTTCATTTTCTTGCGATGATAACCGAAAAAGAACAGGATGACAAGTGCCAAGAAGGCGATAACACATAGCGTGAAGGCCAGTCTTTTTAGTAGTTTTGTATGAATGATATTTTGGTCGAACTGTTCCTGCAAGGCAGCGATGTGCTCCGTTTGGTCGATGGAATGGTGCTTTTTCAACAAATCATTGAGCAACTGACTCAAATCAAGTGCCCTCCAGGTCTCTGTATTCTTATAGTAGGGGATGAGTTTTTCCAGCGCAGCCATCCTCACCTCATCTTCATTGGTGTTCAGCGCCTCAAACCATAGTTCGCATGCTTTCTTGATATTTCCTTCTTTTTCAAACAAGTTCCCTAATTGCAAGGCAGCAAAATCATTGGGAAATAGTTCTATTGCTTTCTCCAGATACTGCCGTGCTTGGTCTTGCAGGTCCTTTTGAAGTGCCCAGTATCCCAAACAACCAAGGAGTTCTGATTGCAAGGTTTTGTCCACCCGGGGTAATAACTTCTTACTGCTGTCTATATAATTCGGGATGCTGTCTTTATCTGACGTTCTTATCAATTTGCATAGGCTATGTGCCTGACGTGAGAAACTGCCTGTTTGCTGTGCTAAGAGATAGGCATCCTGATAACATCGCTTGGCTAGTACCTGACAGTTCTCCTGCTGGTTCAAATCACCCAATGCCAAGGCAACGTCATATTTCAGCGTGTCATCCAGCTGCAGAGACTCCTGTTCTGCTTTTTTGAGCCATTCCACCGCCTCTTCCGTCTCTCCGTTTCTGCTTTTTGTAATGCCTAGATGAAGCATTGCTTTTACCCATCGGCGTCCCTTCCCATTGTTGGAGAAGAATCGTTCACTGGCCGTGATAAGTGAGTCATTGCCCACATGGATTTCCATTTTGTGGAGGATTTCCGTGAAGAGCACGCCGTAAAGAGCCTGGTCGGCCTGCTGGGAGAAGGAATCTGTCAGATTGTAGATGTACCCATAGGCCGAATCGCAGTTCTCATCAACCCATCTTTCTGCCTGCAGGAGTAGAGGATGGCTAGGCTGCTCCTTTGGGGAACAGCCTGCCATCCATAAAGCTGCAAATGATAAAAACAGGTGTTTTACGTTCATTTCAAATTAAAATTTACCGGTAAGGCAAACGATACGCGCACGGCTTTACCTTTCACTTTACCTGGTTTCCATTTGGGCATATTGTTCACCAGTCGCATGGCCTCTTGGTCCAACAACGGATGAACTGCTTTCAGCGGATGCACTTCCGAGATGGAACCGTCTTTTTCTACGATGAAACCCACGATGACGCGCCCTTCGATTTTCTGCTTTTCTGCTTTTTCCGGATATTTCACGTTATTCATCATGTATTCGAGAAGGGCTTCCATGCCACCGGGATATTCGGGCATAACCTCCACTTTGTCGTATACTTTGTTGGTCTGGGCTTCAGAATGGATGGCCATCATCATTGCCATCATCATACACAAAAAGATTCTTTTCATTGTTAATTGCTTAAAAGGTTTAACTTCAGTTTGTTTGGAATTCCGCTGCAAAAGTACGGGAATCTCCCATTCTTTCCAACAGATTCTTTACATTTGATTACATACGCCCTCTTTTTTAAATACAGATTTTTAAAAATCAATAAAAAGGTTTTGTCATTTCCATTTTAATTGCCTATTTTTGTAGCGTCATGAATAGAATCATCCGAAAAGCAACATCCGACGATCTGCCGCGCATACAGGAACTGATAGATGCGGGGCGTAAGAAAATGCGTGCCGAAGGGAATACGGAACAATGGACTGACGCCACTCCGATTCTGGAACGTATCGTGCAGGACATGACCAACGGCAACAGTTATCTCTTGGAGGAAGAGGGTAGGGTCGTGGCTACGTTTGCCTTTGTAAAAGGCCCCGACATTACCTATAAAAAGATTTATGAAGGGGCATGGCTTAATGATAAACCCTATTATGTGATTCACCGCATTGCCAGTGAACCGGGTGTCCACGGCATTCTGAAAGACGTCTTGGCATGGAGTGAATCCTTTACCGATACCCTTCGCATCGACACCCACCGGAAGAATATATCCATGTGCTCAGCCTTGGCGAAATACGGCTTCCGTTACTGCGGCATCATCTATCTGCTCGATGGTGCCGAACGCCTCGCCTTTCAGCGGTAATCCCTTTTTTTATCTGAACAGTTTACCGATACCTTGGAATACATTGTCGAGGACGTCAATGATGTCATCGGTGACGTCACGGACACCATCGGTAACCTTATCCAACAGGGTGGATTTGCCCGTGTCTCCCACTATCTTCAGGGCCACTTGCGAGAAGAAATAGGGGGCAGCAGGCGTGTGAGCCCAGCCGTCCACATATTCTGTCTGCACGTCAGCCCCCTGCCTTTTCAGGAAGTCGGCCATCCTTTTTGTACACAAGACGGGCACCACCTCATCGGCTTTTGAATGGAATAGGTAGATATGGGTGTCAGGATTCGGTTTCCATGTGCCCACCAGCGAGTTCTTCTTATAATAGTTCATCATCTTCCGGCCCAACAGGGTGCTTTCATCCATGATGGCAGGGTTGACGATGGCCGCCAGTCGTACGCCGTCACGGGGATTCCCGGGCACGATGTCCTCAGGCAAAAGGCTGTCAATAATCATCTGATTGATGTCGGTGGTGGAATAATCCTTTGAGAGAATCCACTCCTCGTAATGATCAGCCAATGCTCCGCGGAACATATCGTGGGGTTTCAGCCCCAGGTTTTCGGTCTCGTTGATGCCGCTCAGAATCAGGGGCAGCGCACAAGGATAGTAGGTCACCCCCGTTCGTTTCATGTCCTCATAGATGCCCGTAATATCGTAAGGTCCGCCGCCGGCATAGGTATGCAGAATCCTCAGACGGTCGTTATAACGGGTATCTACGAGTCGTTGAACAGCCAGAGCTGTGTGTGCCCCCTGCGAATAGCCCACGTTGAGCAGTCGGTCCTCATATTCATAGCCCCTCAGGAAAAGCAGGCGCTTGGCTGCCAGGAGTCCGTCGATGGCTCCCTGCGCCGTAATGTCAGGATTCAGGTAGGCCTGCGGATGTTCTTCAGTGATACCGAAACCGTAGTTATCCACCGCCACAATGATATACTTGTGCGTGAAACCGATGGCTGCCTCGGCATCCAGATCATAATCCCTCGAAGGACATCCGTCTTTCTCGCTCGTGGTAGGATGGTTATAGAGGATGAGGCCGTTGCAATGGTTTTCCTTCGTCCAGATGGAGTGGCGCATGATAATGGCTCCCGAAAGAGTGATGGGCGTATGCCCATCGGGTCCTACGGAGGTATACGTGTAGTTCAGCCTTACCAGCCGCATGTCCATGGCCGTACGGTGGATGATGGTGGTATCGGTGATGGCTTCCTGTCCGTTCACGGTTTGCAGGAAGGCAAGACAGAGCAAAACGATGAGCGTACTGTGAACTTTAAACATACAACTTTAACCCTTAATCCTTCATCTTTAATCCTTAATCTCTAAGCCTTTTCAGCAGTTCCACCAGCACTTTCCATATGTTTTCGATGGTGGAGATTTCTACCCGTTCATGGGTGGAATGGGGTTCCAGGATTCGGGGCCCGATAGGAATGATCTCAATGCCGGGGAAACGTTCTACGAAATAGCCCATTTCCATGACGAAATGCATCTCAACCAATCGCGGTCGGAAGCAGAGCACATCCTCGAAGGTTTGTTCCACCAGGTGCATGAAAGGGCTGTCGGTGCGTTCCTGCCAGGCAGGTGTTGACATGACAATTTCCGATTTACCTCCGTTTTTGGCGATTTCATCGGCAATGTCTTTCCCGATACGCTCCATCTTCCTGTTGATAAACGAGCGGGTGTGGGTGGTTACATGGAAATGGTCTTCCTTTGTACGGATAACGCCAATGTTGTTGGAGGTTTCTACCGTGCCTTCCTGCCTTTCGCTCATCTTGATGACACCGTATGGAATTCTGGCAATGGCGCGTATCAGGGAGATGACAGATTTACGGTCGATGAAGGTCTCTGGCTGTTCGCACTCCTGTACACCTTCGGTGGGTAGTCCCTCTTTAGAGGCTTTACCGATGATGACCGATGCCCTGGCGGGAATGGAGGCATTGGCTTCACCGGCAGTAATGTTGGCCACAACCATGGTGGGGTCTTCTTCAAGCATCTTGTCAAGCAACGCACAGATTTCCTTTACCGCGCTCTTTCTGCCTTTGTTGATGTCCACGCCCGAGTGCCCGCCGGTACTGCTCTGAATGCTCACCTTATAATAATGAAGGTTCTCCGTAGTTTTTCTCCTTCTCAGGGGCAGCACGTGGTTCTGCAGATAGGCGCCGGCAGCTCCCGTGGTGATGGTGTCATAGTCTTCAGAGTCCAAGTCGATCATCCTGCGCCCTTTGACAAATTCGGGTGAGATGTTGGCAGCTCCCGTCATACCGTCTTCTTCGTTGGTCGTGACGAAGAGTTCCAGCGGACCATGCTCGATGGTATTGCTCTCCAGAACGGCCATGGCCATACAGAGTCCGATACCGTTGTCAGCTCCCAGCGAAGTGCCGCGGGCCTTCATCCATCCATCCTCGATGTACGATTCTATCGGGTCGCTCAGCGGATTAAAGGTCTTGCCTTCTTCCGCCACGCATACCATATCCATATGGGCGTGCATCACGGTGATGGGTGCCTGCTCCATTCCCGGCGTTCCTGGTTTGCGGATGACGATGCAGTTGTGGTCGTCGCGCTGATAGTCGAAATGATGCTTTTCGGCAAACTCACAGAGCCAGTCGGCTACCTTCTCTTCATGCCATGAAGGTCGTGGCACTTGATTCAGTTCATGGAAAAGACGGAAGATGTTTTCACTCATAGTTGTTTCCTCTAAATATATTTCGAATGCAAATATATAATAAATTCTTGAAACCTGAAACCAGAAACCTGAAACTTTTTATTATCTTTGCACCCATAAACCAATAATCGTTACTGAAGGAAATGAAAAAACTGCTCTTTTTAGTTCTAATTGTGGGTGTTGCCATCATTATGTCACTCACCAAACCCGACAAGAAGGCCCATAAAGAGGCCATGATGAAAGCTATAGCTGAATATGTGGACGATGAGGCTGAAGACCGCGGCTTTGGCAATAATGTGCTCACCAATCTCGGCAAGAGTGTGGTGCGCTCGGCTGCCAGTCTGGCCATCGATCTGAAACTGAAACTCGATGACTACTTTGTGGTGAATGCTACCCATATCCGTATGGATGGTAAAGACCAGATGCTCTCTTTGGGACTCTTTGGAAAGGTCATCACCTTCGACAAGAACATGCTTCGTGAAGCTTTGGAGAAAGGCGACAAACTGCAGCAGAAAGACCTTGATGACCCTGACGACAAGGAGGCGCTCCGCGAGGCCAAGAAGGCAGAAAAAGCTGCCTTGAAGGAAGCCAAGAAACGTGAAAAAGAGGCCAAGAAGGAAGCCAAGCGGGCAGAGCGGGAAGCCAAGAAGGCTGCCAAGGCTGCTGAGAAGGAAGCCAAGCGTAAGGCTAAGGAAGCCGAAAAGGAGGCTAAGCGCAAGGCGAAGGAGGAAGCGGAAGGGTGAGTGTAGATAAATTTTCCATTTAAGGGTGCAAGGGTGTAAAACCCCGATAAACACAGGGCTTGCACCCTTATTCAGAGGGTGTCAAGGGTGACATAAGGGTGCGAGGTTTTTAATAAATTCTCTAGAGAATTTTCTCCAAACTATCATCCGAGGGTGTGCAAACTATCATCGGAAGGAAAAATTCTCTAGAGAATTTTCCACATCCTGTTAACATCATCACACCCATGAGCCTTTCGGTAGCAACTAACAGAAGAAAAACACGCCTTAACTTGATTTTATTTCTCCCAAAATTGCTTTAATCGAAAATATATGTTTATCTTTGCCTACATGATTCTGTACACTATCGGACATTCCAATCATTCGCAGGAGAGTTTTTTACAACTGCTTCAATCATTTCATGTGGACTGCGTGGTAGATGTGAGAAGTTTGCCCGTAAGCAATTATAATCCGCAATTTAATAAGGATGCGTTGGATTTCTTTTTGCAGGGAAATGGCATTGCATACGTTTTTCTGGGTCATGAATTTGGCGCACGCCGTTTGGACTGTCTGGATGAAAAAGGTCAGGTGGATTTTGAAAAGGCTGTTGATACTGCTTTGTTCCAGCAGGGCGTGAGCAGGATTAGTCAGATTCTGAACGACTATCATCATGTGACGCTTATGTGTTCGGAGGCAAATCCTTTGGTCTGCCATCGTTTTGCATTAGTGGCTCGTTATTTTAATGCTCATAGTATTAAGGTGAGTCATATATTGAGTGATGGTACAACTTTGAGCCATGAATTATTGGAGCAGGAAATGGTGACCCAGTATCTGAAAGCCAAAAAGCGGTTGTTGCCGGAGGTTGACGAGTTGTTCGATTCCTATACCGCAGCACAGCAATTGGTCGATGCCTATCGGCTCAAGAACAAGGACATCGGTTATAAAGTTGAACACGAAGATTATTATGACTGATGTATAAGCATTTCATTTGTTTGGCAAACTCCTATAAGCGGGGCGGAAGATGTGTCGCTGGCGTGGAAATCATTATTGATCCTGACGGTCAATGGAGCGTCAGAAGAGATGAGGCTGGGAGGCCCCAATGGATACGTCCCATCGACCGTCACACAGAATTTGGTGAGATTCCCGAGGGTGATGCCCGTTTTCTTCCCCTTCTTTCTGTAGTCGAAATGACTGAAGTTGTGCCTTGTCCGCAACACGCACATAGCGAAGACGTGTATTTTGCCAACATGTATGCCATCGGTAAGGTACTTCCACATCCTGATGTCATCAGCCAATTGGCAGATGGCGTTCATGATGTGCTGTTTTATGATTCGGAGTATTCCATTTCGATTGATACCTACAACCGGGGTGATTATTCGTTGATGTTAGTCCATCCGGAAAGTTTTTCATTTCATCTTGATCCGACAAAGGTTCGGGCAAAATATTTCATGAACTTTAGGTATCATGGAGTGACCTACGATTTTTCCGTAACCGATCCGTATTTTTATGCGTACATCAATCAGAATCTTGGCGCTTTAGAAGATCTTTCTGATGTCTATTTGGTTTTATCGTTAGGATTGGAATATGAGGGTCGGCATCATAAATTGGTTGCTGCGGTCATCATTCCATCCCTTACGGTGACCGCAACTGATTTCCAAAGTGTTCTACATGACAAGTTGCGCGAAAAGTCTGTCCGTCCTTTTACCCGGCAGGAGCGAAGGTATTGCAAGCGAGCCTTTGTCGTTCCTAGTCAGGAAGGTTTGTCGCTCTGCATAAGGAAGAAGGGAAGCAGGGAACAGTTTATCATGCTGGATGCCGGATGCGACCTTAGTAGTTGGCAGAAAGTCAATTTAAAAACGGTACTATTGGTCACTTATGAGAATGAGTATGGTGAGGAAACCTACCGAATCAGAAAGGCCCCATTCGTGACAGGGAAGTGGAACTTCCGTTCTCTTCTCTGTCATCTTAAAAGGCTAGGAAGATATGGGGCCAAATAAGGCAATTTATTTTGCTGAAAATAACCTTATATACTCTAAACTCCCTACACAGGGAGGGATGGGGTGGGTCTTAGGCTTGGAGAGAGTCTCCTGTGACTTACACCCTTATGACACCCTTGACACCCTCTAAATAAGGGTGCAAGCCCTGTGTTTATCGGGGTTTTGCACCCTTACACCCTTAAATCGAAAATTTCTATATAGACAAACGAGATATCCGCCCCAGCTATAATCCACATAAATAAAGTTAAAATAAAGGCGGGCCGCTTGCTTTATAATAAGATTATAATTATCTTTGCATAAAATTTAACTCCTTAAATATCAATGCTCTATGGTAGTTACGAATCCATTTGTCACACAAGGATATCTGTCGCCGCATTATTTTTGTGATCGTGTGGAGGAGACCAAGTATTTGACAGACCTTATCATCAACGGCAATAATGTTGCCCTTATCTCGCCACGACGATTGGGGAAAACCGGGCTCATCTGCCATTGTTTTGAGCAGCCACGAATTAAAGACGAATACAATACTTTCATCGTAGATATCTATGCCACAAAGAATCTTCAGGAATTGGTGTTCTATTTGGGTAAGAGCATATTGGGGACATTGAAACCGCAAGGTCGCAAGATGTGGGAAAGATTCGTCAACACACTCAATTCTCTGCGTGGTAGTATATCGTTTGATATCAATGGGTTGCCGGAATGGGGGCTCGGTGTGGGTGATGTCAAGGTACCGCAAGTTACGCTCGATGAGATTTTCATGTACCTTGAGCAGGCAGAAAAGCCCTGTATCGTTGCCATTGATGAGTTTCAGGTTGTGGCAGACTATCCCGAAGGAAATGTTGAAGCTATACTCCGAACACATATCCAGCGGTGCAAGAATACAAGGTTCATTTATGCCGGGTCACAACGGCACATGATGGCAGAGATATTCGCTTCACCCTCGCGTCCTTTTTACCAGAGTACCAGTATGATGTCTTTAGCCCCCATTCACATTGACCGTTACATAGAATTTGCACAAGGACTGTTCAGGGAGTACCATAAAGACATTGCTGAAGAGACCATCCGGGAGGTCTATCAACGCTACGAAGGAGTCACATGGTACGTTCAGACGATACTAAACGCCCTGTTTGCCATGACTGAGCCTGGTGGTAATTGTTTGCCGGAAACCATAGATACTGCCATTCAGCAGGTTATGACTCAGCAGAGTTTCACCTATAGCGCGCTGCTCTATCAACTGCCTTCGAAACAGAAAGAGGTGTTGATGGCTATCTGCAAGGAGGGAAAGGCCATGAACATCACCTCACGACCGTTTCTGCAACGTTATCATCTTACCGCCAGCACGGTTCAGGGAGCAGTCAAGGGTTTGCTTGAAAAAGATTTCATTACCCAGGAATTAGGAACCTATAGCGTTTATGACAAGTTTTTTGCCATGTGGCTTTTACAGCAATAATAATCTCAACGCCTTTGTATACAAGGTTTTCGCGCCCTTACACCCTTGAATCGAAAAATTCTATATAAGCAAACATGAAAATAAATCATTCCGCTTTTCTGCTGAAAGGCGGAATTTTTTTGTACTTTTGCTTAGGAAAACGGGTTGTCTGATTGTATATAGAGTAAAAGACATGCAGCAAGATGATTGAAAAGCAAGAGTTTGAACAGATTTTCAGACGTCACTACGACAGGATGTTCCGGCTGGCCAGACGGATGCTCGGCAATGATGCTGAAAGCAAGGATGTGGTGAGCGACGTGTTCGCCCTGCTACTGAACAAAGTACGTTGTGGCGAGTTTGAGATTCGCAACGCGGAAACGCTTCAGGCTTACTTGCTTACCAGTGTCCGTAACCGTTGTATCAACCTGCTGGTGCACAGGCAGAAAGAAAAGCAGCGTGTTGACGAACTTTACTCGGAAGTGGAGCAGAGTCAGAAGGCCGTGGTGGTGGAGATGACGAACCCTGGCCAAACGGCAGAACAGGAACAGTTGCAGATGCTTCATCACTTTATCGACAGGCGCTTGCCGAAACTTTCTCAGCAGATACTCCGCCTGCGTTATCAGCAGGGACTGAAGTATCGTGAGATAGCCAACGTGCTACAAGTAAGTGAGGTTACCGTACACAATCATCTGTCGCAGTCGCTCAAACAATTAAAGGACCATTTTAAATCATTAGGTTATGGAATCAAATGACAATCTGGAACAACTTCTCAAACGAATGTACGCGCATGAGGAAGAGCATATAGATACTTCGGACATTATCGACGATGAGTGGACGAAGTTTGAAGCCGAGCATTTTGGAAGTAAACAGGAGAAGGTGAAAAGAGAAAAATCTCCGTTGCTCAAGATTGCTGCCATGATTATCGGTGTGCTCATGCTTTCAGGAATCACCTACGCCGCCATCCGGTATGTACGCAGTTCGCAAGGACAAGATGAAAAGACTCCGGAGACAATAGTGGTGACAAACAGCCCAAGCTCAGTTGTAGATGAGCCGTTAGCCGAACAGGACAGTACACAGTTGGAACCTGTGGTCTTTGAAAACGCAGAACTCGGCACCATCCTTCGTGAGGTTGCCGATTACTACCAATGTGAAGTTGTCTATAAGAACCAGAAGGCCAAGCGCGTCCGTCTATATTTCACTTGGGACAAGAAAGCCCCGATAGAGGATGTGGTAGAGACGTTCAACCAGTTCGAACGTATCCATATCGAGTGCGAGAACCGTAAGCTGATTGTGAAATAACCTAAGTCATACGAACATGAGAAAGATTTTATTCATAGCCATGCTCTGTGGCTTCACGCTTTGTGCCAATGCGCAAAGGTTAAGCAGAAACTATCAGAATCTGTCGCTCTCGAAAGTGTTGACAGACCTGAATACTGCCTCTTCTGAGAAGACCATATATTTTATCTACGACGAGTTGGAGGACTTTACCGTTACCTGCCATTTCCGGAACCTGACCATGGAGGAAGCCATCCGTGAGGTTATCGGCTTCTATCCCATGAAGGTTACCTATGATGGCGACCGTATTTTCGTGGAATGTACCCAGAAAGAGGATACGAAGGTGATAGGTCGTGTGGTGGATGAGAATGGTCGCCCCATCGAATTTGCCAATGTCACGTTGATGGCCGAACAGGATTCCGTTTTTATCAATGGCAGCGTGAGCAATGAGAACGGTGACTTCGTGATACCCTGTGAACAGAGGAGCGTAGTGGCTCAGGTAACCTATATCGGATACAAGACCGTGATGCGAAAGGTCAATGTGGGAAATATAGGAACCATCACCCTGCATCCGGAGACCTATACTTTGAACGGTATCACCGTAAAAGGTGAGATTCCGCAATACAAGGCCGTTGCCGGTGGAATGACTGTTGACATACAACACTCCATCCTGCATGATGTTGGCTCTGCTGACGATCTGCTCTCGATGCTGCCGATGATTCAGGGACGTGACGGAAAGTTCGAGGTTATAGCCAAGGGCGAGCCGGAAATCTATATTAATAATAAGAAGGTACGTGATGCCACAGAACTGAAACAGTTGAAATCGATGGACATCAAGAATGTGGAAATCATCACCGCGCCAGGTGCCAAGTATAATGCTGAGGTGAATGCCGTGATTCGCATCAAGACGCTGAAACCACAAGGCGACGGATTCAGTTTGATGGCTACCAGTCGGACGTGGAAGAACAACAAGTGGAGCACCTACGACGACCTGACCGTGAAGTATCGCACAGGCGGATTGGAAGCGTTTGCCACCGTGGCACTCGATAACGGGCATTTCAGTAATGACCAAGATATTGATCAGGAGCTACATATCAAAAAAGACCTATTCAATGTTCATGCTACTTTGCCCGGTAGAAGCAGTTGGACGCAGTTTGAGTATCAGGCAGGTGTGAGCTATGACTTTAATGCCGACCATTCCATCGGTATGAGCTTCTCTTCACAGCATATACTCTATGACAAATATAAGTCGGAGATGAAACAACACTATCTGAAGAAAGAGGCATTCTACGGTGATGTCCTTTTGAAAACGGATATCAAAGAACTCAACAAACCTGTTTGGGAACTGAACACATACTATGTGGGAAAGGCAGGGGAATTAGGCATCGACCTGAATGCTACTCTGTTGCGACGCGCTACAGAGAGCCATCTCAACCAGCAGGAGTTTAGCAAGGAACTTGCTGACCGAACGATTACCACCCTCAACAATGATGATCGCAAGATGGTGGCAGGGAAACTGGTGCTGACTTATCCCATTTGGAAAGGCGTGTTGAGTGGCGGTTCGGAGGCTTCCTCTACGCAGAGCCAAGGCAAGAATGTCAATCAAGAAGGCATCATCCCAGAAACCGACAACGAGATGAAAGAAAAGAATATTGCTGGCTTTGCCGAATACGAGTTGCCGTTGGGTCCGTGGCGTCTGAATGCTGGTCTTCGCTTTGAGCATGTAAAAGCGAATTACTACTCGTTTGACAAATGGCAGGAAGAGCCCAGTCGCACCTATAATGATTGGTTCCCTAACGTGTCATTAGCATGGCAGAAGGATAAGTGGAGTGCACAGTTGAGCTATGGTAAACGCATCACTCGACCACCCTACCGTATGCTGGAATCAATGATTGTCTATGACAGTCGTATGTTCTATGAGGGCGGTAATCCGTTGTTGCGACCTTCGGTGCGTCAGAGTATCGACCTCAATCTAACTTATTCGTGGTTGACTTTTGTTGCTGGCTATACCCGCGAGAACGACCTTTTTACTCACATCGGTAGGGTCTATGATGAGGAAAAGGAGATTGCTATCTTCCAACCTGTCAACTTCGACCATCAGGATCGCATCTATGCCACCCTCGTTGTTTCGCCTAAATTGGGATTCTGGCAACCATCCGCCACATTGCACTACTATCAGCAGATGTTCGACGCTGAAGCATACGGTGCGCCAAAGAAACTGAACAAGCCCGAATTCAGCTTCGACCTGAAAAACTGGTTTGTCATCAATCCCACCACGAAAGCGTTCCTGCAAGTTCGCTATACAGGCAGCAACCACTGGGGATTTATGTATCGCGGAAGCGACTTTCAGGTGAATGCCAGTGTGCAGAAGTCTTTCTTCAAGGAACGCCTCTCGTGTACACTCTATGCCAACGACATCTTCCGCACGTCAAAAACAAAGAACATCACTTATTATGCCATCGGCCAAACGTCTCAGAGCTACTACGCCTATGAGCAGTGTGTGGGTATCACGCTCAGCTATAAATTCAATGCCACACATTCGAAGTATAAGGGTTCAGGTGCAGGTAATGAAGAGAAGGGCCGGTTGTGATTTTCCGTTTCAAAAATGGCCCAATATTCGAGAATAATCAGTAACTTTGTCCCCGGTATGAAGAAAAAGGTATTCCTTTTGATGTTGCTGGCAGCATTGTCACTGATCCACGGAGCGGCACAAGAGTATGTGCGGATGCCGCAGGCGCTGAAGGCAGGCGATACGATTGCCATTATCTCTCCGTCGAGTACACCTACACGGGAGGTGGTGGAACGGGGATGCGCCGTGCTACGCGGTTGGGGCTATGTGCCCGTGGTGGGTAAACATGTGTTCAGCTCTTATCATGGCTTTGCCGGTACGGCTGAGGAACGGGCCGCTGATTTGCTTTGGGCGCTCAGGGACTCTACCATCAAGGCCATCATGTGCAGCCGTGGCGGTGACGGAGCTGTGCAGGTGCTGCAGCGAATACCTTTGAAGGAGTTTGCCAGCCATCCCAAATGGCT
This sequence comes from uncultured Prevotellaceae bacterium, assembly GCA_900316985.1. Taxonomy (GTDB): domain Bacteria; phylum Bacteroidota; class Bacteroidia; order Bacteroidales; family Bacteroidaceae; genus Prevotella. The sequence continues at coordinate 29,582 of ONFE01000012.1, read as the reverse complement.
CATCGGCTTCAGCGATGCCACGGCACTTCACAGCGGTCTGGTATCGGCGGGGGTCATGAGTATCCACGGTACGATGTGCGAGGGAATAGCGGCACGTAGTGATGATGATCCCGTTATCGTGGCCATGCGGCAAATCCTTCAGGGGCAGATGCCCGTGTATTCGGTGTCTCACCATCCGTTGGATCAGACGGGTGAGGCTACGGGTATCTTGGTGGGAGGCAATATGAGCGTGTTCAGCGGATTGGCTGGCTCTGACTATGATTTCCTGAATCATGCTGACAAGGGGCTGATTCTTTTCTTCGAGGATACTGGTGAGGGAATGAGCAAGGTAGACCGCATGCTCCACCAAATAGAGATTAGGGGCATCCTGCCGCGGCTGAAAGGTATCGTTGTAGGACATTTCTCGAAATACAAGGAGGGAGAGAGTGGTTTTGAGACGATGTACGATATGCTGCACGAATACCTGCAACACTACGATATTCCTGTTTGTTATGACTTTCCCATTGGTCATCACAGCGGTTTCAACTGGCCACTGGTGGAAGGCTGCCGTGTGAGACTGACGGTGACAGCCGACGGAACGCAGTTGGATTTCAGATATTAGTTTAAAGGTTAAGGGTTAAAGTTTTTAGGTTAAAGATGTTTAGGAAGATTACAGAAGAGGCATCCCTCTATGACCATTTGGAACGGAAATCCACCTCGGAGATTCTCGTTGAGATCAACCGCGAGGACCAGCAGGTGGCAACGGTGGTCAAGGAGGCTATTCCACAGATAGAATGTCTGGTAGAAAATATCTTTCAGCGATTGAAGTCGGGTGGCCGGGTGTTTTATGTGGGTGCCGGTACCAGCGGACGTTTAGGTGTGTTGGATGCTTCTGAGATTCCGCCAACCTATGGACTTCAGGATGTTTTTATTGCGGTGATTGCCGGTGGTGACAAAGCTTTGCGTACAGCCGTTGAGAAGGCAGAAGACAACGAAGAGGCCGGCTGGAATGACTTGCTGCCGTATCATCCTGACGTTAATGACACGGTAATCGGCATTGCCGCTTCGGGAACCACGCCTTATGTAATAGGCGCGTTGAAAGCAGCCCGAAGCCACGGATTGCTTACGGCTTGTATCACCAGTAATCCTGACTCTCCCGTCACGCAATTGGTGGATATTCCCGTGGTGACGGTAGTGGGCCCTGAATACGTCACGGGCAGTTCGCGCATGAAATCGGGCACAGCCACCAAACTCATCCTTAATATGTTGTCAACAGCCTTGATGATCAAGTCGGGACGAGTGGAGGGCAACCGTATGGTCAACTTGCAGCCCACCAATCATAAACTGACAGAGCGCAGCATCCGAATGCTGATGGAGAAACTGAACGTTCCTGAGGAAAAAGCCCGACAATTGCTGCTAAAATATGGCACCGTGAAAGCAGTGCTGGACAATCAGCGATAAAAGATTTTTATTCACAAAAAACATTAATAACTATCTAATTGACGGTGATAATTTGGCGGAGTGAAACTTTCTGCTTAATTTTGTCGTCAATTATGTAGCATACATTCGACTTCAGACACAAGATATGAGTATGATTCATTTACGGGATGTCCATAAAACCTATCAGGGCGCGCAGCCGTTGCACGTGCTGAAAGGCATCTCGCTCGACATAGAGGAAGGCGAGTTCGTGAGTATCATGGGTGCTTCGGGCTCCGGCAAATCGACGTTGCTGAATATTCTGGGTATTCTGGATAACTACGACGAAGGCGAATACCGGCTGGCGGGTACGCTCATCAAGAATTTGAGTGAGACGCGTGCCGCAGAATACCGCAACCGGATGATCGGTTTTATCTTCCAGAGTTTCAATCTGATTGGTTTCAAGACGGCCGTGGAGAATGTGGAATTGCCACTTTTCTACCAAGGTGTAGGGCGCAAGAAACGTCATCAGATGGCAATGGAATACCTGGAACGCTTGGGTCTGCTCGACTGGGCAGGCCATTATCCCAATGAACTCTCTGGAGGCCAGCGCCAGCGTGTGGCCATTGCCCGCGCGCTGATTACCCGTCCGCAGATTATCCTGGCCGATGAACCCACGGGAGCCTTGGACTCCAAGACTTCGGTGGAAGTCATGCAACTGTTGAAGGAACTCAATAGTAAAGAGGGTATGACCATCGTGGTGGTGACCCATGAGAGCGGTGTGGCCAACGAGACGAATAAGATTGTACATATCAAGGACGGTCTGATTGGGAACATTGAGGAGAATCTCGATCATAAGGCTTCGCCTTTCGGTATCAATGGCATGATGAAGTGAGTATTGGAATTAAGAGTTATCGTTATCGTTAACGTTATCGTTTTTAATGAGAGATATCATCAGTGAAATATGGAGTACGGCTCGGCGCAACAAGTTGCGCACCACGCTTACAGGCTTTGCTGTGGCGTGGGGCATCTTCATGCTCGTCGTGTTGCTGGGAGCAGGCAATGGCCTTATCCATGCACTGGAAAACAACAATAATCGTTTCATCGTGAACTCCATGGCCATCTTCGGCGGTACAACTTCGAAACCTCACAAGGGCATGAAGGAAGGACGCTATGTACCGCTCAGGGACAAGGATATCGCTATCACGGAGACACAGTTTACGGATCATATCGACGAGGTGGGGGCACGAGTATCGCAACAAGCCGTTATCAGCATGGGTGAGAACTATATCAGCACGCGGCTTTGTGGCGTCTATCCCAACCATCAGCAGATAGACAAGATAGACATGCTCTATGGTCGTTTTATCAATAATATCGACCTGAAGGAGAAACGTAAGGTCCTCGTGTTGGGCGACCAACAGGCCAAAGAACTGACCCGTGACGTGGCCTCACTGGTGGGTAAGCATCTTAAGGTTGGCGCTTTTGTCTTTCGCGTCGTGGGTATCTTCAAGGAACCGCAGAACGGCAATGCCGATGCTATGACAGCTTACTCCACGCTGGAGACGGTTTATGGCAAGGGTAAACAACCGGAAAGGATCGTGTTTTCTTTCCATGGGCTACCCACCATCGAGGCCAACGAGGATTTTGAGAAAGCTTATCGCAGCAAATTGAACAGGGAACATCAGGTGGCTGATGATGATGAGAGCGCACTCTGGATATGGAACCGCTTTACACAGAGCCTGCAGATGGAGATGGGTATGGGCATCATCCGCACAGCCCTTTGGATTGTGGGTCTCTTCACGTTGTTGAGCGGCATTGTGGGTGTATCGAACATTATGCTCATCACCGTGAAAGAACGTACCCGAGAGTTCGGTATCCGCAAAGCCATCGGTGCTAAGCCGTGGTCTATCCTGAAACTCATTATCGTGGAGAGTGTCATCATGACCACTTTCTTCGGTTATATCGGGATGGTACTTGGCGTTGCCGCCAACGAATATATGGATGCCACGTTAGGTCATGACGTCATTGATACGGGACTTTTCCAGACAACGATGTTTGTGGATCCCACGGTGGGTATTGACGTGTGTATTGAGGCCACGATGGTGATGGTCATAGCAGGAACCTTGGCTGGCCTCATCCCGTCGCTGAAAGCCGCACGCATCCGCCCCATTGAAGCCTTAAGAGCAGAATGAGATTTGACATAGATACATATCGCGAAATTCTTGACACGCTGACGCGCAACAAGAGTCGGTCGTTCCTTACGGGGTTTGGCGTCTTTTGGGGCGTGTTTATGCTCGTGGCATTGATTGGCGGCGGTAAAGGACTGAAGGAGAAGTTGAACAACAACTTTGAAGGATTTGCCACCAATACCGGTATGATATGGAGTCAGCAAACCACAAAAGCCTATAAGGGATTCCGTAAAGGACGGCAGTGGCAGATGGTCTATCAGGATGTGGACCGGCTGCGTCAGCGAGTGCCCGAGCTGGAAGTTGTTACCCCCGTGCTTTTTTCCAATGGCGGTACGGCTTACTATGGTGACAAGAAAACCACCATTGCCGTGAACGGCACGACGCCGGAATATGCGAAAGTGAATTCGCCGAAGATATACTATGGACGCTATCTGAATGATATGGACATTGCAAAGCATCGCAAGGTGTGCGTCATTGGAAAGAAAACCTATAAGGACCTTTTCACCAACGGTGAAGATCCCTGCGGTAAGAGCATCCGCATAGACTCTGTCTATTATCAGATAGTGGGCGTGGACTACAATGTGAGTGGTGCTGTCAATTTCGGAGCGGAAGAGGGAACCACCGTCATACTGCCCCTGACGCTGATGCAGCAGACCTACAACCGTGGAAACACGGTGGATATGATAGCCGTGACGGGAAGGCCGGGGGTGGTGATGAGTCAGCTCTCTGACCGTATCCGCACAACCATTGCCCGAGCCCATCTGGTGGATCCAACGGACGAGAAGGCCGTTACGGTCTTCAATACGGAAATCCTCTTCCAGTTGCTCGACAATCTTTTCAAGGGCGTGAACTTCCTGATATGGCTTGTAGGACTGGGAACCCTTCTGGCTGGTGCCATTGGTGTGTCTAACATTATGATGGTCACCGTGCGTGAGCGTACCACAGAGATAGGTATCCGCCGTGCCATCGGGGCCACGCCGCGCACCATTCTCTTGCAGATTATCTCTGAGAGTATCATCCTTACATCCGTGGCGGGCATGAGCGGCATCCTGATTGCCGTGGGTATCTTGGAAATGCTGGAGAAAGCAAACACAGAGGATGGTATCATCAGTGCCCATTTCCAGGTGGATTTCTGGACGGCGATCCTGGCCGTGGTGGTCATCAGCGTGATGGGTGTCTTGGCAGGTCTGGCTCCCGCCTGGCGTGCCATGAGCATCAAGCCTGTGGATGCTATGAGAGATGAGTGAACTAGATAATCTAGATAATCTAGAATTCTAGAAACCTAGAAAATAAATAAGGAAAAAGATATGAAGAAGTACAGCAAACTGATTGTGGCGGCCATTGTGGCGCTGATTTTCATCGGGACCTTTGTGTTTCTCTGGCAGAAGTCTCAACCTGAAGAGGTTTCCTACAACGAGTTCACGCCGAAGGTCTCCGACTTGCGTAAGACAACCATCGTGACGGGAAAGATAGAACCGCGTAATGAGGTGAATGTGAAACCGCAGGTCAGCGGTATCATCACACAACTGATGAAGGAGGCTGGCGACTATGTGCAGGCCGGAGAGATCATTGCCAAGGTGAAGGTGATTCCCGATATGGCACAACTCAGTTCGGCGGAGAGTCGCGTCCGTTTGGCTCAAATCAATCTGGCACAGGCCAAGATAGATTTTCAGCGTGAGGAGGAACTTTACAAGAAAGAACTGGTGAGTGCCGATGAGTTCGATAAAAAGAAGCAGGCGCTGCGTCAGGCTCAACAGGAAAAGAATGCTGCTGACGATAACCTGCAGGTGATACGCGACGGTGCCTCGAAGAGTAATGCCAAGGCTTCGAGTACATTGGTGCGATCTACCATCAGCGGCATCATTCTCGATGTTCCCGTCAAAGTGGGAAACTCTGTCATTCTGAGTAATAACTTCAACGATGGTACCACCATTGCCAGTGTGGCCAATATGAACGATCTTATTTTCCGTGGCAATATTGACGAAACAGAGGTGGGACAGCTGGTACAGGGGATGCCCATGAAAATTACCGTGGGAGCCTTACAAGACCTTACCTTTGATGCGGCTTTGGAATACATCTCGCCGAAGGCCGTGGAGAGCAACGGTGCCAACCAGTTTGAAATCAAGGCCGCCGTGCGTGTGCTGAAAGGCAGTAAGATACGTTCAGGCTATAGTGCCAATGCCGAAATAGAATTGGCCAATGCCAAGCAGGTGGTTACCGTGCCTGAGAGTGCTATCGAATTCAAAGGTGACAGTACATTTGTCTATGTCGTCAAAGGTGAAGGCAAGAACAAAACCTACGAGCACCGGCAGGTGATGACAGGTCTCAGTGACGGCATCAGTATTGAAATTAAGAAAGGGCTCAGCACGAAGGAGAAGGTGCGCGGCCCCAAGATTGTAAAGGACATTAAGGAAGAACAAGAATAATACGAATGAAACAGATCACTTATCCCACTTGGGGCACCTGTTCCAAGTTCATCAATTTCGAACTTGATGAAGACCACCGTTTACATAATGTGCAGTTTCTCGGCGGTTGTGACGGCAACACCAAGGGCATAGGCCTTCTTGTGGAAGGAATGTATGCCGAGGATGTCATCAAGAAACTGCGGGGTGTCACTTGTGGTTACAAGCGCACTTCCTGCCCTGACCAACTGGCCCAGGCCTTGGAAAAAGAACTAAATGGAAATCCCGAGGCTTTATAATCTCAAAGCCTCGGGATTTTTTATTCTGCCGGAGTAGCCGCAGGCTCTTGCGGTTTCGGTGCAGGAGCGGGTTCTGCCGGCTTTGGCTCTGCGGGTTTTGATTCCGGTTGTTGAGGCTCTGCAGCGGGAACGATTGTGGTTTCTGTTCCTGCAGACGGTGTGGCTGATTCTTCCTTCGGCCCTTCTTCACGACGACGTTGCTTCTGTACTTTCACCGTGTCTTTTTTGACGGGAATGGGGTCGAGGGCCTTTCCGTCGTAGGTGAGCATATTGAGGCTCTCGGTGTTGAGCTGGTAGTTCATGGTCTGGAGTTTCTCATCCTCAGAGTTTTTACGGCGTGTGACGGCAGTGAAGAGAATGAATTTCTCATCTTTTGAGAGTTTGGCGGCAATGATTCCGCTCTGGTCGTCCATGTCGTCATAATAAATCTCGAGATTGGCGTTGGAGGTTTCTGGCGTTACTTCCTCCAGCATCTTGCTTTGGGCGTTGAAACGCATCAGGTGTCCGCTCTTCAGGTAATAGAGTGAATGACGCTCATCATTGAAGCGGGCGATGACATTTGCACCTTCAGGCATCACGGCAATGAAACTGTCGATCACCTCCGTTGTACCCAAATCCTGCGAGAAAAAGCGGAACTTGGGCCCCTGACTGTTTTCGCAGCCGATAATCAGTCCGAAAGCGAAGGATACGACGGCAATGGTAGCCCAAATGGTGTATTTAAGTGCCTGAGGACTAAGACGCTGAAAGAATCGTCCTATTCTGTCAGTCAGTGGTTTCAGTTTCTGAACCATTGGCTTCATTTTCTCCTTTAGAACGTCAATTTGTTTCATTTTTGGGGCGTAAAAAGTAAAATTTCGTTGCAAAGATAAAAATAATTTTTAATTCTGAATTCATAATTCTTAATTATGTTGTACATTTGTGCTCAAATTCAATGATTTAATGGCTTATGAACAAAAAAAACTTCGTTTTGATGACAACTTTTTCAGTTCTTTCCGCTCAAGCTCAGGTAAATTATCCCGATACACCTAAAGACAATACTGTTGATGAGTATTTCGGGGTGAAAGTGGCCGACCCTTACCGTTGGTTGGAAAACGACACCTCTGCGGCAACAGCCCAGTGGGTGGAGGCTGAGAATAAGGTTACCAATGCCTATCTGCAGAAGATTCCTTTCCGCGGAAAACTGCTGAAGCGACTGAAGGAAGTAAGCAATTATGAGAAGATAGGCACACCTTTCAAAAGACATGGGCGCTGGTATGTCTATAAGAACAACGGTTTGCAAAACCAGAGTGTGCTTTACGTGATGGATGAGTTGGGAGGAGCACAGCGTGTATTCCTTGACCCGAACCGCCTTTCCAATGACGGTACGGTGGCACTCAAGGGCGTATGGTTCTCTCACAACGGGAAATATGCGGCCTATGCCATTTCTCGAAGTGGCAGTGATTGGCAGGAGTTCTATGTGATGGATGCCCAGACGGGTCAGTTGCTTCCCGACCATATCGAATGGGCAAAGTTCTCCGGGGCCGCCTGGCAGGGTGACGGCTTTTATTATTCGGCCTATGATGCCCCGGTGGAAGGCAAGGAGTTCTCCAATATGAACGAAGGCCATAAGATATATTACCACCGGATGGGTACTCCGCAAAGAGAGGATGTGCTCTTCTATCAGAATCCGGCTCATCCCCAGCGTTTTTATGGTGTTGACGTGAATAAGGAAGAGACGATGATGTTCCTGTCGGAGAGTGGTGAGGATGCCGGTAACAACCTCTATGTGCGTGACCTTCGCGTGCCTGGTTCGCAGTTTATTCAGATGACCGACAATATGAAGTATGAGTGCGGTTCGGTGAATACCGACGGTGACAAGATTTATATCTACACCAACTGGAATGCCCCCAAGAGCCAGGTGATGGTGGCCGATATCCACCGTCCGGGGATGAAAGATTGGAAGACTTTCCTTCCGGAAGGAGCCCATGTGATTGAGGATGTGAGTTTTATCGGTGGCCGTATGGTGGTCTGCTACACTGAGGATGCCTCTACCCACGCCTATGTCTATGATATGAACGGAAAGCGTGAACGTGAGATCAAGTTGCCCGGTGTCGGCTCCGCAGGGTTCAGCGGACAAAAGGATGAGCCCGAATGCTTCTATTCTTTCTCGTCGTTTACTGTGCCCGGTACGGTCTATCGCTATGATTTCGATCGCAATGAGAGCACTGTCTTGTCGGCCCCGAAAGTTAACTTCAAACTTAGTGACTACACCACCGAGCAACTGTTCTTCAAGAGCAAGGACGGCACGCGTGTCCCGATGTTCATTACCTACAAAAAAGGAATGAAGCGCAATGGGAAGAATCCCGTGTTGCTCTATGGCTATGGTGGTTTCAATATCTCATTGACCCCTTCGTTCTCGGCCATGCGTATCCCGTTCCTGGAAAAGGGCGGCATCTATGCTATGGTGAATCTGCGTGGAGGCTCGGAGTATGGCGAGGAATGGCATATTGCCGGCACGAAGATGCAGAAGCAGAATGTCTTCGATGATTTCATCGCGGCGGCTGAGTATCTGATTGCCCAGAAATACACGTCTTCACAGAAGCTGGCCATTCAGGGTGGTTCCAACGGCGGATTGTTGGTGGGTGCCTGTATGACCCAACGCCCCGATCTTTACCGTGTCTGTATCCCGCAGGTAGGTGTGATGGACATGTTGCGCTACCATAAGTTCACCATCGGGTGGAACTGGGCTCCTGATTATGGCACTTCGGAAGATTCCCGCGAGATGTTCGAATACCTGCGAGGCTATTCCCCTCTCCACAATCTGAAGCCTGGAACCAACTATCCATCCACACTTGTTACGACCGCCGACCATGACGACCGTGTGGTTCCTGCCCATTCATTTAAGTTTGCCGCCACGCTTCAGGCTTGTCAGGCAGGCAGTTCTCCCACACTCATCCGCATCGATTCCAAGGCAGGCCATGGTGCGGGAAAGCCTTTGGCAAAGGTGCTGGAGGAGCAAGCCGACATCTATGGCTTCCTGATGTATGAAATGGGTATGAAGTGATTATAGTTTGAAGTTCGCCCAAAGGGGGTAGTGGTCGGAAATCATGAAGGAGAGTTTCTGTTTGGTGAGCCCCCTGTTCACCATGGCAGTCTTCACGAAGTCGTAGTTGCCCGCTCCCATGAAATCAAGTGAGAGTTTCGGACGATTCTTATCTGTGGTGTTGAACCATGCTATTTGGTCGTAATACTTAGTTTCATCGAAGATGGAGCGTGAAAGGGTCTGCAATTCCTCGGGCACAAAGAGACCTTCCGAAAGGAATGTCTTGTCGAGGAAGTCCCCGCGTTTCTCAATGTTGAAGTCACCGAGTACAATCAGGTTCTGGTCGTAGGCGTTGACGTCAGAGGCCCATTCCGAAAGCCATTTGGCAATGCCATGGATTTCCGTTTCACGGTCCTCTGCTTTCTTGCCATATTTGATGTGAACGGTGACGAGGATGAAAGTTTTGTCGTTGGAGCGGAAACTCACCGCATAAGGTGAACGTACAAACTGCTCCCGGATAACCTTTTCGGGATCGTTTACCCATTCGTTGGGAATCACAATCTCACCAGCAAGGCCGGAAAGATTCACGCGTCGGGTATCGAAGAGATAGGCCATACGCTCATCGTTGCCCGAATCGCTCTTATTGGTATCGGTGAGAATCATGGACCAGTGGTCACCGAGCAGTTTCAACGTGTCGCGCAATGCCCGCAGGTTGGCTTTTACTTCTTGTATGGCAATCACATCGAACCGACTCAGGATTTCAGCAATACAATAGATGCTGTGCAAGTCGCGGCGTGGTGAATCTTTTTCATCACTCCACCATTTTCGGGTAAGGTTTCCAAAACCACGGATGTTCCACGAAGCAATCAAGAGGTTTCGATCCAGCTCTTTTGAAGGAATCTTTTCATCAAGGTCAGCACATAGGATCTCAAGGTTCTCTAAAACTTCCGCTGGTAAGGGGTCATAAATTGTAGCCATAGAAAGAGATGTTTTTAATGATTAATGCTGCAAAGATAAGAAAAAAAGGTAAAAAGGTAAAATAGTAAAGGGGTAAAATAGTAAAATTCTTCACTCTTCACTCTTCACTTTTCACTTTTATTCTTATCTTTGCAACCGATGAGAAATCAGGAATCGATAGATTTTGTACGGGAGAACCGTGAAGGGGATGTCCGCCAGTTGGCACTGAAAGGAGCCCAGGGAAAGAATGTGGATATCGCTTGGGCACTTGACCAGATAAGTGGATGGCAGTCTGCATGCACCAAGTTGCCAGAGTGGGCTGCTGCTGACGGCATTATTTATCCACCCCATCTTTCCATGGAGCAGTGTTCCAGTGAACAGACGGCGAAATATAAGGTAAAGGTGGTAGATGGCCTCCGATCCCCCTCCAACTCCCCCGAGGGGGAGAGGTCTCTGATTGACCTTACCGGCGGCTTTGGTGTGGATTTCTCGTATATGGCGCGAGGTTTTCAGAAGGCTGTCTATGTGGAGCGTAATCCCGAACTGTGTGAGATAGCCCGTCACAACTTCCCTCTGTTAGGTTTAGAAAATGCCGAGATAGTTTGTGGAGATGGCGTTGAATATCTGAAAACAATAACCCCTCCTCCGTCCCCTCCCGAGGGAGGGGGGCACCTTATCTATCTTGATCCTGCCCGCCGCGACATTCATGGAAAGAAGACTTATGCCATCAGCGATTGTACGCCGGATGTGGTGGCTTTGAAAGATTTGCTCTTGGAGAAAGCCAATATCGTGATGGTGAAACTCTCGCCCATGCTCGATTGGCACAAAGCCGTTGAAGAATTAGGGGAAGTCCAAGAGGTTCATATCGTCAGTGTGGATAACGAATGCAAGGAGTTGTTGCTGATGCTTCGAGGAGCAAGCGGCAAGGATCAGGAGACAAGGCGCACCAAAGTCTGTTGTGTGAATCTTCTGAGCCGTGGGGGAATAGAGGAGTTTGATTTTGATAATATTTCCTTATCATCAAATCATTCCTCCCCTTTATGGGAGGTGAGGAGGGGTCTCTACCTTTACGAGCCCAATGCCAGTTTGATGAAGGCAGGCTGCTTTGATGAATTGGCAGAGCGTTTCGGCGTAAATCCCATTGCCCCCAACAGTCATCTCTTTGTCTCGGAATCGCTGAAAAAAGACTTTCCCGGCCGTATATTCCAGATAACGGCAGTATCATCAATGAACAAGAAAGCCCTGAGGGAAAACCTTCAGGGAATCAGCAAGGCCAATATTGCCGTACGCAATTTCCCGTTATCTGTGGCGGAATTACGAAAACGCCTAAAAATGGCCGATGGAGGTGACATATACCTTTTCGCTACCACTACGGCCGAGAAAGAACATCTCTTGCTGTTCTCCAAAAAAGTTTAAAAACAAGTCTATTTTTAGGGAAACTCGTTGTTTTTTCGTACTTTTGCAAGAATAATTGAATTAATCATAAGCGTATGGCATTAGTAGAGATTAAAAAAGTAGAATCCAAGAAGGATCTGAAAACTTTCATAGACTTCCACTATGACCTTTATGCAGGTAATGAGTATGATGTCCCCAATCTATACTCTGATGAATGTAACACATTTGACAAGGACAAGAATGCAGCCTTTGAATTCTGCGAGGCTGAGTATTACCTGGCTTATAAAGACGGTAAGCTGGTAGGGCGCGTGGCCGCTATCATCAATAACCGAGCCAACGAGAAATGGCAGCGCAAGACAGTCCGTTTTGGATGGATTGACTTTGTGGACGATCTTGAAGTCTCTGCCGCTTTGCTGAAGGCTGTGGAAGACTACGGGCGTTCAAAGGGAATGACGGAGATTGCAGGACCGTTAGGTTTTACGGATATGGATCCAGAAGGGATGCTGACTTGGGGCTATGACCAGTTGGGTACCATGGCCACCATCTACAACTATCCCTATTACCCCGAGCACATGGAGAAGCTGGGCGGATTCGAGAAAGACAACGACTATGTGGAATACAAACTCATCGTGCCCAAGGAGATTCCAGAGAAGTACACAAAGGTAGCCCGTGTGGTGGAAAGCCGCTATAATCTGCATACCATCAAGTTTACCAGGAAGATGGTCTATCAGGGTGGCTATGGACAGAAGATGTTCGAATTGGTTAATGAGAGTTTCAAGGACCTCTATGGCTATTCTGAAATGACGCCCCGCCAGATACGGCAGTATCTCGATATGTGGATGCCTCTTGTTCATTTTGATTTTGTGACGGGTGTCATTGACAGTAACAACAATGACGAGCTGATCGGTATTGCCATCACCATCCCGTCGCTATCTCATGCCGTGAAGAAATGCCGTCGTGGTCGTTTGCTTCCCTTTGGCTGGTGGCATGTCCTGCAGGCCTTGAAATTCGGAAAGACGAATATCGTGGATTTGATGCTGATAGCCATCAAACCAGAATACAGAGCCAAAGGTGCCAATGCCCTGGTGTTCTCAGACCTGATCCCCGTCTACCAGAAATATGGTATCGAATGGGGTGAAACTCAGGTGGAGATGGAAACCAACGAGAAAGTGCAAAGCCAGTGGGGTCCCCTGAACCCCATTCATCATAAGAGCCGCCGCTGCTATATAAAGAAGATTAGTGATGATAGAGATTAAAAAGATTCTGGACAAAAAGGGACTGAAGGAGTTCATCCAGTTCCGCTATGACTTGTATCGTGACGATGAGAATGACGTGCCTTATCTCTATAGTGATGAGATGTTCACACTCAGCAAAGACAAGAATGCCTCATTCGACGATTGTGAGGCCGACTATTTCATGGCCTATCGGGATGGAAAACCTGTAGGACGTGTGGCCGCCATCATCAACCATAAGGCTAATGAGCGCTGGAAGAAGAATGAGGTCCGCTTTGGCTGGTTCGATTTTGTGGATGACATCGAGGTGTCGAAGGCTTTACTTCTAAAAGTTGAAGAGTGGGGACGGGAGCGTGGCATGGATTCGATGATAGGACCGATGGGATTTGCCGACACCGACCGTGAAGGTATGCTTATCGAAGGATTCAGCGAGTATTCCACAGCCTATGCCAACTATAACTATTCCTACTATCCCCGTCATATGGAGCAGATAGGTGGATTCGAGAAAGACAACGACTGGGTGCAGTGCCAGGTGAAAGTGCCCGAGGCTGTACCTGAAAAGTTCGGCAAGATTGCAGAAATGGTAGGCCGACGTTATAATCTCAAGGTACACAAACTCTCCCGAAAGGAACTGATGAAAGAAGGCTATGGACGCGAGGTTTTCCAGATGCTCAATGTCTGTTATGGCAACCTTTATGGGTTTGCCTCTTTGGGTGAGCGAAAGGTGGACCAACTCGTCGACCAGTATATCCGCATTGCCGACCTAAACTTGGTGAGCATCATCGTTGATGCCAGCCAGAACAACAAGATGGTAGGTTTCGGCATCACTTTCCCTTCGCTCTCCAAGGCACAACGCAAACTGAAAAACGGCCGCCTGTTTCCTTTTGGATGGATAGGTATGCTCGATGCCATCAAATGGCATCATGCAGATACGGTCGATATGCTGCTCATCGGCGTTGTACCCGAATACCGGGGCAAGGGTGCCAATGCGCTTATTTTCAACGACCTCATTCAGCAGTATATCCGTTATGGGTTCAAGTGGGCTGAAGCAATGCCGCAGATGGAAACCAATGAGCATATGCTGGGCCAGTGGCAGTATCTTGAGGCCAACTATCACAGGAGGTTGAGGAGTTATAAGAAAGAGATATAAGAGACCCACCCCTGCCCTCCCTAAAAGGGAGGGGGTAAAAAGTTTTAAACCTGAATTTTCATAGCAGCGAGCGCATAGAGAGAATTTGTTCAATCTATGCCGAGTCGTGAAGAAAATCATCAACGGAGTTGATAAACCTGAAATTAATAATATGGCAAAAGAAGATATAGAGAGACAAAGCATGGCAGCGGAAAATGCTGAGAGTAACAACTCCCTCCCTTATAGGGAGGGCAGGGGTGGGTCCGGTGGGTCCGATGGGCTTGCTGGTTCTTCTTCTACCGAATACGATGCCTCCAGTATCCGTCATCTTTCCGATATTGAACATATCCGTACCCGTCCAGGTATGTATATCGGTCGTTTGGGCGACGGATCCCATTCCGAGGACGGTATCTATGTGCTGCTCAAGGAGGCCATCGACAACTCTATTGATGAGTTCCGCATGAATGAGGGCAAGCGCATCGAGATCGATATCGATGAAAACCTTCGCGTGACACTCCGTGACTATGGTCGTGGCATTCCGCAGGAAAAGATGATTGAAGCCGTGAGTCAGTTGAATACCGGTGGAAAATACGATTCCAAGGCGTTCAAGAAATCCGTAGGTATGAATGGTGTGGGTATCAAGGCTGTTAACTTCCTGAGTTCGCGCTTCGAAGTGCGCTCCTATCGCGATGGCAAAGTGCGCACGGCAAAGTTCGAGCGCGGTGAACTCATCAGTGACAAGACGGAAAAGACCGCTGATGAGCGCGGCACCTATATCTTCTTTGAACCCGATAACACGTTGTTCAAGAATTATCAGTTCCATGATGATTTCGTGGAGACGATGCTGCGCAACTATACTTATCTGAACACCGGTCTGGCTATTATGTATAACGGGCGGCGCATCATCTCACGCAATGGTCTGAAAGATCTGCTCACCGATGCCATGACCACTGACCCCATGTATCCCATCATCCACATGAAGGGTGAGGACATAGAGATAGCCTTCACGCATTCCAATCAGTATGGCGAGGAGTACTATTCGTTCGTGAATGGACAGCATACGACGCAGGGTGGCACTCATCAGAGTGCTTTCAAGGAGCATATTGCCAAGACCATCAAGGAGTTTTATAACAAAAACTTCGAGTATGGGGATATCCGAAACGGCATCGTGGCGGCCATTGCCGTCAATGTGGAGGAACCGATGTTTGAAAGTCAGACCAAGATTAAACTCGGTTCGCTGACCATGAGTCCTGACGGAGTGTCGGTGAACAAATATGTGGGTGATTTCATCAAACAGGAGGTGGACAATTTCCTGCACAAGAATCCGGAGATTGCCGACACCATGCTCGAGAAGATTACTTCTTCTGAACGGGAGCGAAAGGCCATGGCCGGTGTGACCAAACTGGCTCGCGAGCGTGCCAAGAAGGCAAACCTACATAACCGTAAACTTCGCGATTGCCGTATCCATTTCAGCGATGTCAAGAACGAACGCAAGGAAGAATCCAGCATTTTCATCACCGAAGGTGACTCTGCCAGCGGTTCCATCACCAAGAGCCGTGACGTGAATACCCAGGCGGTATTCTCACTTCGCGGAAAGCCGCTCAACACTTTCGGTCTCACTAAAAAGGTGGTTTATGAGAATGAGGAGTTTAATCTATTGCAGGCAGCCCTCGACATTGAGGATGGTCTCGACTCGCTTCGTTACAATAAGGTCATCGTGGCCACTGATGCCGATGTGGATGGTATGCATATCCGCCTCCTGATTATCACCTTCTTCTTGCAGTTCTTCCCCGACCTTATCAAGAAGGGCCATGTCTATGTGCTGCAGACGCCACTCTTCCGCGTGCGTAACCGTCGTACCAAGATTAAGAACAAGAAGGTGATAGCCGCTGAAGATGCCAAGATTGCCGAGCAGGGGGGAAAGAAGAGCGATTTTATTACCCGTTACTGCTACAGTGAGGAGGAGCGCCTGACAGCTATCAGTGAGTTAGGTCCCGATCCGGAAATCACCCGTTTCAAGGGTCTTGGAGAGATTTCTCCGGATGAGTTTGCCGGTTTCATCGGTCCTGACATCCGTTTGGAGCAGGTCACACTCCATAAAACCGATCAGGTGCAGAAGCTGCTCGAATACTATATGGGCAAGAATACCATGGAGCGTCAGAACTTCATCATCGATAACCTCGTCATCGAGGAAGATAGGCCAGAAGAAGATGTTTATGATTAAATTTACGAAAGAATGAGAAATATTTTATGGAACACAAAGACACGAAGGAACAAAGTATTTCCTATGTGGCTTGTTCTTTGTGCCTTCGTGTTTTTGTTTTCAGTAGAATCAAATGCACAATTCCGCATTAATTTAGGCGGCGGTTCGCCACTTCGCAAACTGCAGATTGCCGAGATGGCCATCAACAACCTCTACGTGGACACTGTCAATGAAGAGAAATTGGTGGAGGATGCCATCCGCGGTATGCTGAAGGAACTTGATCCTCATTCCACTTATGCCAATGCCAAAGAGGTCAAAGCCATGAACGAACCCTTGCAGGGCAACTTCGACGGTATCGGTGTGCAGTTCAATATGGTCGAAGATACGCTGCTTGTCATACAGCCTACGACTAACGGTCCTTCCGAGAAAGTGGGTATAGTAGCCGGTGACCGCATCGTGACGGTCAATGATTCGAGTATCGCTGGTGTAAAGATGCCTAAGGAAGAGATTATGAAACGTCTGCGTGGTCCTCGTGGTACGAAGGTGAGACTCGGTGTCGTTCGCCGTGGTGTGAAGGAGATGCTCCATTTTACCGTGCAGCGCGACAAGATTCCCGTAAAGAGCATTGATGCAGTTTATATGATTCGTCCAGAGGTGGGTTATATCCGTATCGGCAATTTCGGAGCCACCACCCATGCGGAATTCATGGAAGGTATAGAGAAACTCCAACAACTAGGTATGCGCGACCTTATTCTGGACCTTGAAGATAATGGTGGCGGTTATCTGCAGTCAGCTGTTCAGATAGCCAATGAATTCCTGCAGAAGAATGACTTGATTGTCTATACAGAAGGTCTCCGCACACGGCGGCAGGAATACAGGGCCGATGGTCATGGAAAATTGCTTTCCGGTAAGGTGATCGTGCTTGTCAACGAACTGACGGCTTCTGCCGCAGAGATTGTCTCCGGAGCTATTCAGGATCAGGACCGAGGCATCATCGTGGGGCGTCGTTCTTTCGGCAAAGGCCTTGTACAGCGTCCCGTGGATCTGCCCGACGGTTCCATGATACGACTGACCATAGCACATTACTATACTCCCGCTGGCCGCTGTATTCAGAAACCCTATAAGAAAGGCGACCTCAAAGAATATGAAATGGACTTTGAAAACCGTCTGAAACATGGTGAGCTGACCAACCGTGATAGCATCCATTTTGCTGATTCTCTGAAATGTCTCACGCTCCGTAAGCAGCGTACCGTTTATGGAGGTGGTGGTATCATGCCCGATGAATTCGTGCCCCTCGATACCTTGCAATACACCAAGTTTCATCGGCAGTTGGCTGCCAAGAGCATCATCATCAATGCCAATCTGAAATATATCGACAACAACCGTAAGCAACTGAAGAAGCAATATCCCACATTCGAGAGTTTCAGGGATAGCTTCCAAGTTCCTCAGAGTGTCATCGACGGTATTATGGCTGAGGCCGAGAAACAGAAGTTGAAAGCCAAGGATGATGCCGAACTGCAGCGCACGCTCCCTTATCTGCGTCTGCAATTGAAAGCCTTGATAGCCCGCGACCTCTGGGATATGAACGAGTATTTTCAGTTGATGAACACGAAGAACCATATCGTTCAGCGCGCGTTGCAACTGATATAGGCATAATTCGGTAATATGTTTTTATTACGGAAAAAACAGAAAATTGCTATAGGGTGGCAGAAAACCAACATGGTGGTCCTGCTGCTCTTTTGCAGCATCGGAATCTCAGCACAAACCCAGTCAAATGCGTTGCCTAAACCGTCTGAGAACCAGTTGCGATGGCAGGATATGGAGATGTATGCGTTCATCCACTATTCGCTGAACACATACACGGATCAGGAGTGGGGATTCGGCAACGAGGACCCGAAACTGTTTAACCCTTCCAGTCTTGACTGCCGTCAGTGGGCGCGAGTGTGCAAACAGGCGGGCATGCGGGGCATCATCTTTACGGCTAAGCATCATTGCGGATTCTGTATGTGGCCGTCAGCTTTTACCGATTATTCCGTCAAGAACTCACCATGGAAGAACGGGAAGGGTGACGTGGTGCGCGAACTGGCCGATGCCTGCCGCGAGGAAGGACTGAAGTTTGCCGTTTATCTTTCACCGTGGGACCGTAACCATCCTGAGTATGGCAAACCGGAATATGTGACTTACTTCCGCAACCAGCTGCGCGAGCTGCTGACGAACTATGGCGATATCTTCGAGGTGTGGTTCGACGGAGCCAATGGCGGCGATGGCTGGTATGGCGGTGCCAACGAGACGCGACGCATTGACGGCAAGACCTATTACGGTTGGGCCGAGACGTTCCGCATGATTCGTGAACTGCAACCCAAGGCCGTCATCTGGAACGACGGTGGCGACCGCGGCGACCTGCGCTGGGTGGGCACCGAGGCCGGCAATGTGGGCGAGACAAACTGGAGCATGATGCCCGGCAAGGGCGACACCCCCTGGCATATGCTGCACTATGTTGTGGAGGACGGCGACGTGTGGTGTCCTGGCGAGACGAACACCAGCATACGACCTGGCTGGTTCTACCACGCGACGGAGAACGAGCACGTGAAGAGTCTTTCGAAACTGATGGACACCTATTATAAATCGGTGGGTCGCAACTCCACATTGCTGCTCAACTTCCCCATAGCACCTAACGGTCGCATTCATCCCAACGACAGCCTTCGCGGCATTGCCTTTAAGAAAATGATTGACGAGGTGTTTAAGACCGACCTTGCAAAGAATGCCAAGAAAAAGACGCAGGGGAATGTGACGCTTATTGAATTCCAGAACCCCACGCCATTCAACCGTTTTGTGGCCGAGGAAGATATCCGACAAGGCCAACGGGTGAAGAAGTTTTCGCTCGAGGCTTTTGTCGACGGAAAGTGGCAACCGCTGAAGGATGCTCTCGTTGAAGGCTCCGACGGACTGACCACCATAGGTCATCGCCGCATCATCTGTTTCCCAACCGTCAACGCCACAAAACTGCGCTTCACCGTCACCGGCAGCAAGGCCAAGCCCATCATAAAGCGCACATCCGTCTATCTGGCTCCAGAGTTGACGGACGATATCCCCGACAGCGGCGAGAAGCGCAGCAGCAACCTGCACTACTTCTTCAGCAACCCCCGTCAGATGATGATTGACTGGGACACAGAGCAGACCATTAGCGCCTTCCGTTACCTGCCTCCGCAGAACTCGAAGGACGGCACCGTGACGCACTACACCCTTTGGGCCTCAACCGACTGGACGAACTGGACAAAGCTTGCTACGGGCGAGTTCTCGAATATCGTGAACAATCCCATTTGGCAGACCATTAAGTTTCCTGCTACCAAAGCCCGTATCCTTAAGTTAGATGCCGACCGCCTGGCCTCAGGAGAGCGGATGGCCTTTGATGACTTTGAGGTGGTTACAGGCGAGCCTGAGGGATTCAAGAATCCCGTGCTTCCCGGTTTTCATGCCGATCCAAGTGTATGCCGGGCGGGCGAAGACTTCTATCTCGTAAACAGCACGTTTCAGTATTTCCCCGGTGTTCCGGTGTTTCACTCGAAGGACCTGGTGAACTGGGAACAGGTGGGCAACTGTCTGACTCGTCCGTCGCAGGTCGACTTGAAGGGAACCGACGGCAACAACGGCATCTATGCCCCCACCATCCGTTATAATAACGGGCGCTTCTATATGGTGACAACGGTGTTCCCCTCGCGCAGGCATTTCTACGTATGGACCGATAATCCCGCTGGCGAGTGGTCGGAACCCGTCGTGATAGACTTCGCCATTGGCAGTTGCGACCCCACGCTCTACTTCGAGGATGACAAATGCTTTTTTCTCTGGAAAGAGGGCGACATCAAGATTTGCGAGATTGATGTGAAAACGGGCAGGCAACTGGGCGAGATACATCACTTAGGCGTAGGACTTGGCGGGCGATATCCCGAAGGACCGCATATCTATAAAAAGGACGGTTACTATTATCTGCTGTTGGCTGAAGGCGGAACGGAGCACGGGCATCATGTGAACATCCTTCGCAGCAAGAACCTTTTCGGTCCATATCAGCCCAATCCGGACAACCCCATCCTGTCGCACTTCAACATGAAGATGCAGAACAGTCAGATACAGGGACTGGGGCATGCCGACCTGGTACAGGCACCCGACTCCTCGTGGTGGATGATTTGTCTGGGCTACCGCACCAGCGGTTATCTGCAGCATGTGATGGGACGTGAGACAATGCTGGCTCCTGTCCGTTGGGAGCAAGGCGGCTGGCCGGTTGTGAATGGCGACGGCACGCTGCAGACAGACATGAAATGCAAGACATTGCCGTTGGTCCCTATGATGAAAGACCCCGTCAGGGAAGAGTTCGATTACATCAAGCGCGATGCCCCTAAGGACAGTTATCACTCGTTGGGACTGCCGATGGGATGGATGAGTCTGTGCAATCCTGACTATTCGCGCTATTCGCTGACGGAGCGTAAAGGCTGGCTTCGCCTGCGCCCAAGCACGACAGACCTCAGCGAGACAGCCTCGCCAACATTTGTTGCCCGCCGCCAGACGGAACTGAACTTCACAGCCACAGCCTTGTTCGACCTCTCCCACCTTTCTGAGGGCATGCAGGCCGGAATCACCGCATACGCCGCTCCGCTGAACCACTACGATGTGGTGGCTGAGAAAAGGAGCGGACAAATCATCATCAAGTCGAATGTACGTTTGGGGCAAACCAGCCACAGCGAAAAAGAGTTCGCACTCAGCGGCACCCGAGCTTACCTGCGCATCACCTCCGACAAGAACTTCTACTACCTGCAGGCATCTTCTGACGGAAAGAACTTCGTCGAACTGGCCAAGATGGAATACCGCTTCCTCAGCACAGAGACTATCGGCGGTTTTACCGGAGTGATGCTCGGGCTCTTCGCGCATTGCAGTAATGAAACAGGCGCCGGATATGCTGATGTTGACTCGTTTGAGTATCTTATACAATAAAAAAACATATGAAATCTATTATTACTCTTTTTGCTTTTCTGTTTAGTACAGGACTCGCAGCACAAACAAGCCAGACGTCGTTTGATGACGGATGGACATTTAGTAAGGATGGTAAGACCATCAGTGTGAACCTACCGCATGACTGGGACATCTATACGGCTCCCAATCCCGAAAGCGGTGCTACCGGTACGGGAGGAGGCTGGTATGCCGCAGGCAAGGGCGAATACCGCAAGAAATTCGCAACGCCCAAAGGTGAGATTGTGAAACTCCACTTTGAAGGCGTCTATCAGAAAGCGGAGGTTTTCGTGAACGGCCAGAAGGCCGGACAGCATGGCTACGGCTATACTCCGTTTACCATCGATGTCACACCATATTTATTTAAAGGCAAGCGGCAGAATGAGGTCGTTGTGAAAGTAAATAACAGTGAACAGCCCAACTGCCGTTGGTATAGCGGTTCGGGCATCTATCGCCATGTGTGGCTCGAGACCATGCCCGCGTTGCATATTGCGGAGAATGGTGTATTCGTGACGACACCGAAGATTGAGGCCAATAAGGCTACAGTCAATGTGGAAGTGACCGTTCAAAACGAAGGCAATTCTGAACAGCAGAGTATCGTAGAGGTAGAAGGCCAGCAGAAAACGGTACTTCTGAAGGCAGGCGAAAGCAAGAAGGTAGACTTTAGCTATACCATCAGTAACCCGCATATTTGGTCACCCGATGATCCATATCTTTATACCGCAAATGTGAAACTCTCAACTCTCAACTCTCAACTCTCAACGAAATATGGCATTCGCTCCTTCTCGTTCGATGCAGAGAAGGGCTTTGTGCTCAATGGCAAGCCAATGGTTCTCAACGGTGCTTGTGTGCATCACGATGATGGTGTACTAGGTGCGATGGCCTTCGACGCGGCAGAAATCCGTAAGGTAAAACTGATGAAGGAGGCTGGATTCAACCTCATCCGCACTTCACATAATCCTACAACCCGTGCTTTCCTCGATGCCTGTGACTCAATCGGTATGCTCGTTATCGGTGAGGCCTTCGACGGTTGGCGTACAGCCAAGTTGAAATACGACTATTCAACAATGATTGACTCATGCTATCGCGAGGATATTCACGCAATGGTGATGCGCGATCGTAATCACCCCAGCATTATCTCTTGGAGCCTTGGCAACGAGGTCATCGAGCGCAAGGAATTACGTGTTGTCCATACAGCACGCCTGCTGAAGAAGGCTGTCTTGGAGATTGACGATACACGTCCTATCACGGAAGCCCTCTGTGCCTGGGATCGCGACTGGGAAATCTATGATCCCCACTTCGATGTGCTCGATGTGGCTGGCTATAACTACATGATTTTCAAGCACGGCAGTGACCATCAGCGTGACCCCAAGCGCGTGATGTGGCAAACGGAAAGTTATCCGCGTGATGCTTTCCGCAATTGGGCCACGGTGAACGACCATCCCTATGTGGTAGGTGACATGGTATGGACGGGTCTCGACTATCTGGGTGAATCGGGCATTGGTCGCTATTATTATGAGGGCGAACGGCCGGGCGAGAGCTTTGCTGAGGGGGGACAACCCGATTGGCACGGTGCTTATTGTGGTGATGTGGACATCACCGGTTGGCGAAAGCCCATTAGCCATTACCGTGAGATGTTGTGGGACGTCAAAGGTCAGTGGTCAAAGGCCAATGGTTTGTATATGGCAGTGAAAGAGCCCAACGGCTATCGTGGAAACATCAAGGAGACCATGTGGAGTGTATGGCCTACGTGGGAGAGTTGGAACTGGACAGGCAGTACTGACTACAAGGGTGAGGCTGTTCCCTCCTGGGAGGGTAAACCCATCGATGTGGAGGTCTATACGAAAGCGCCTGAGGTAAAACTTTATCTGAACGACAAACTTGTAGGTACGAAACAGGTGAACCGCGATACACAGTTCAAAGCGGTGTTTAGCATTCCCTACGAGGTAGGTGTGCTGCGTGCTGAAGCTGATGGAAAGAGTGTGACACTTGCCACTGCCGGCGAACCTGCACGTCTGCGACTCACTGCCGACCGCAATGTGATTGCTGCCGGAGGTCAGGATTTGGCATATATTACTGTTGAGGTAGTCGACAAGGATGGTCGCGTCTGTCCTGATGCAGCCATTCCCTGTGAGGCTGTCGTGAAAGGTCAGGGCCAGTTGATGGCTTTTGCTTCTGCCGATTTGAAGGACCGTGAACCGAAAACCTCTTCTCGTGTCACCACTTGGAAGGGTCGCGCCTTGCTTGTAGTACGCAGCAGTAAGACCAAAGGTAAGGCCCAGATTAACATCAAGAGCAGTCTTCCTACAGCCACACTGACCATTATCTCAAAGTAAAGATGAAAAGAGTCCTCGTCTTCATAGCCTCCATGCTGACCTTGACAGCTCAGGCACAAACCGCACCCGACTGGGAAAATCCCGCCGTGCTGGGCATCAACAAACTGCCCTATCATGCCACGTTGCAACTGCCTTCGAAATGGAAGGAATGTCCGGAGATAGTCAGTCTTGACGGCGAGTGGCAATTCCATTGGAGCCGCAATCCGGAGGAAAGGCCTGTGGGATTTGAGAGAGAGGACTATGACGTAAGCCAATGGCACAAAATCAAGGTGCCGGGCAACTGGCAGACGCAGGGCTTCGGCACCCCCATCTATACCAATATCGAATACCCTTTTAAGCGCAACCGCCCCAGTGTGACGAGTGAACCTCCACGTGACTGGACCGCCTACGAGAACCGAAACCCCGTGGGCTCGTATGTGACGTTCGTCAACGTGACCAAAGAAATGCTCGGCAAAAACCTGATTCTTCACTTTGGAGGTGTGCATTCCGCCATGTATGTGTGGATCAACGGGAAAAAAGTAGGCTATAGTCAGAATTCCATGTCACCGGCAGAATTTGACGTGACAAGCTATCTGCGCGAAGGCATGAACAAACTTGCCGTAGAAGTGTATCGCTGGTCAGACGGCAGTTATCTGGAGGATCAGGACATGTGGCGCCTTTCCGGCATCTTCCGTGAGGTGCAGTTATGGGTAAGGCCGCTGGTGCATATAGCCGACTATCGTGTGACGGCTGTTCCGAACAGCGACTATAGTGAGGCGGATGTGTGCGCAAAGATAAGCATCTGCAACACGGGGACGCGAGTTGCAAAGGTATTCCCTGTATTTAAAATTGAAGAGAAAATAAATAGCCAGTTAAGCCCGCTGACAATCAATGCCGGTGACACCGTTTGCCAAATATATCATTACACTATAAAGAATCCCCAATTATGGTCGGCCGAGAAACCGAACCTCTACCCGTTCAGCGTGGAGTTGCAGGATAAAAAGAGACAGGTCATCGAGCATTTCGACTATCATCTGGGCGTGAAACGCGTGGAATGTGTGGGTGAGGTGTTCAAAATCAATGGAAAGAATGTGAAGCTTCGCGGCGTGAACCGTCACGACCATCATCCTGTTACGGGCCGCTACGTGGATGATGCCACCTACGAACTGGATTTGCGTCTGATGAAACAGGCCAACATCAATTTCCTGCGCACTTCGCATTACCCCGACCGCGAGTATATCTACGAACTCTGCGACCGCTGGGGCATCTACGTGATGGATGAGGCCAACCAGGAATCGCACGGCTACGGCTATGCCAACGAAGAAATGGGGCACGACACTGCTTGGCGCGATGCCCATGTGGACCGTGCCGAATCGCTCGTAAAACGCGACTACAATCATCCTTGTGTCATCCTTTGGAGCCTGGGAAATGAGGGTGGGGTAGGCCCCAATATCCAGGCCATGCACGACAAGGTTTGCGAACTCGACTCAACTCGTCTTCCATTCTACGACGGCCATCCCCGCTATTCAGCCCTTCACGACTATGGCTATCCCACGCCCGCCGCATTGAAGGCTGAGGCAGAAAAGGAAACGGAAAAGCCGCTGATAGCCCGCGAATATGCCCACGCCATGGGCAACTCAATGGGAAATCTGCAAGAATATTGGGATGTAATCTATGCCGACAGCAGCATCGCGGGCGCAGCCATCTGGGACTGGGTAGACCAGGGTTTAAGTGAAGAGTTAAGAGTGAAGAGTGAAAAATTTGCTGCCGCCAAACCCTCCGCGAATGGGACTCCGGAAGGAGATTCTTCTCTCTTCACTCTTCACCCTTCATTTCTCTACGGCGGTGACTTCGGCGATAAGCCCAACTTGGGGGCCTTCTGCATCAACGGACTGTTGGCACCCGACCGCAAACCGCATCCCCACTACTATGAGGTGCAGTATGTCTATCAGCCTTTGCAGTTCGTTCAAGAAGGAGACAGTATCTGCATCATCAATCGTGATTACTTCACTGGTATCGACCAATACGAATACTATTGTGAGGTGTATCACAACGGCGAACTCATCTCTGGTGAACTGGCAAGGGTGAAGGGGAACAAGTTCGAGATTCCCTATCCCTATTTCCCCTATAACGAACCGGAACTGATTCTGAATGTCTATGCCCGACTCCGACAGACTACACCTTGGGCTGAAGAGGGATTTACCGTAGCCCGCGAGCAGTTTGTCTTGAAGCCCTATGTGTTTTGGTCTGCCTTGGGTGGAAATGATTCAAAGCCAAAGAATACTGCCAACGGTATAGTATGTCAGACAGAAAACGGTTCCGTTACAATCGATGCCACAGGAGCCCTCACTTCATGGATTGTTGACGACCGGCAGATGCTTCAGGCTCCCCTTGAGCCCTATTTCTGGAAACCGGAGAACGATAACCAGCAAGCCGCCCATTTTGCCGAACGTCTGGCGGTGTGGCGCGATGCTGCCCAGAAGCGTAGCGTCAAGTCTATTCGTGTCGAGGGGAATCGGGTAATAGTTGAGATGGCGCTGCCCGTCGGTGCTGATCTCACGCTGACCTATGCCGTCAATTCAGACGGCCGTATCAAGGTGGATATGGACTATCAGCCAAAAGCCGCCGATATCCCGCTGATTCCAAAATTCGGTATGCGCATGCGACTTCCTGCCGATTTCAAGCAAATAAAATACTATGGCCGCGGACCCTGGGAAAACTATCCTGACCGCAAACGCTCTGCCTTTTTGGGCATTTACGAGATGCCCCTTTCCGACTATGAGACCGAATACGTGAGACCGCAGGACAATGGCAACCGCTGCGATATTCGCTGGTTTGAAATCTCTTCCCCTGAGCAGGAACTGCGTGTCGAAGGAAACGATCCCCTTTGTATCCGCGCATGGGACTACGGTGAGGAAGACCTGAATGTGCGTCATCCCAATGAAATTAACCGTGGGCGTTTTGTCAACCTGAACATCGACCTGAATATCCATGGCGTGGGCGGTGTGGATACGTGGGGACAGCGTACGTTACCCCAATACACCATTGACGGCAACAAACCGTACCACTACAGTTTCATACTCAGCAAGTGAACCAGTAGAAAAATCTTTCTGGCTGTTATTCTTTCGTTTTCTGTAGAGCATGGACTGGAAGAATTAAAGGAATTGGAGAACCAATAAAAGTAAATATCCCCGCCTAACTTCACAGTCGGGCGGGGAATGAATTAATTCAATTTGAAAAAACTATTTACTGTTAAATGTTTAAAACTCCACAAAATTATTTCGACAGCAAAGGTAAGGAAAATACCATGAAAATGAAAAAAACCGATATCATAATAAAACAATTTGTCAAATCAAGTACCTTGAAATGACAAATTGACAATATCCATACTGTTTGCTAATTCAGAGAAAAACAAGGGTATTATGCAAATTTCTCTCATAATGTTTGTTATATTAAACATTTTTACTTATTTTTGCACCCAATAACATACAACTATGGGAAAGAACACATTCGGTAAGATGATGCCAAGAGCATTGAGCCAGAATCTGAAGATTATGGGCGAACAGATTATGCTGGCACGTAAGCGGAGACATCTATCTATGCAAGACATAGCAGATAGGGCCACGGTGACACGACTGACTGTTTCTAAAGTAGAACATGGCGACCCTACGGTTTCCATGGGAATTTATGCACGCGTACTCTTTGCACTTAATCTGGAAAAGGATATCACCCTGATTGCTGCCGACGATGCTCTTGGCAGGCAGCTTCAGGATGCAGAATTGATGAGACGATGAAAAGAATAACAGTTTACGCAGATTTTGATTTCCTTACTTCTCCTCAAGAGATAGGAATATTGGGCTATGAACATATTCGTGGCAAAGATCATTTTGTCTTTGAGTATTCTCGCGAATGGCTTAAGCATTATGGCGGAATTCTGCTGAGTGGTGACCTGATGAACGTTCCTTCGTTACAACATCCTCGTGGCAACGATAATGTGTTTGGCTTTGTCAAAGATTCATTCCCTGATCGTTGGGGACGTTTGTTGCTTGACCGCAGAGAGCGATTGATGGCTCAATCTGAAGGAAGGCCGAAACGTGCGCTCACCAATTACGACTATCTTATTGGTATCGAGGATTTCACCCGCATGGGTGGCATACGTTACAAAAGGGAAGATAGTGACGACTATATCAATACAGGTGCAAAATACCTTGTTCCTCCTATTGAAAGCCTTCGTGCCCTATGCGATGCGTGCCATGAGATTGAGTTAGCGGAAGAACGCAATGAGTTACCAGAACAACGATGGCTCGACCAGTTAATAGATCCCGGAACCTCACTCGGTGGTGCCCGCCCTAAGGCTAATGTTGTCGATACCGATGGCAAACTCTATGTTGCCAAGTTCCCATCAAAAAAAGACTTAGATAATACAGAACTCTTTGAGCACTTCTCTCATCGACTTGCGGCCAAGGCTGGCATCAATGTGGCAAAAACGCGTACCATCAAGATTTCAAAAGACCGTGACATTCTGCTCTCCGAACGATTCGACAGGACAATGGATGGGAAACGCATTCATTTTGCTTCTGCTATGTCATTGCTTGGCCTTGATGATGGAGCTGGCAGCAGCACAGGCAATGGTTATCTGGATATTGTAGACTTTATCCTTCAGGGATGCACAGATGTACGGCAGAATCTCAGAGAACTCTATCGCAGAGTGGCATTTAACATCATGTTTGGCAATACTGATGACCATTTCCGTAATCACGGCTTTCTACTTACCCCAAAAGGTTGGACTCTCTCACCTGCATACGACATCAACCCAGGTGCTAAGTCACATCAATGCCTGCTTGTTGACCAATACACAGAACAGTCGGACATCAACGCCCTATTCTCTGCAAGCGAAAACTACATGCTTGAAAGGCAGGAAGCAGCAGAAATCATAGAGGAGGTTCGAGCCGCTATCAAAGACTGGCGCAAAATAGCTGCGGAACTGCAAATATCGCTGAAACTGCTTGAATCATATTCAATGGGCTGGGATGAGCTATAGTTTTAATGACAATGTGATAATTCAGGTTATCGCCTTCGTTGCCTTCATTTTCCCGTAACACACTGTATGATAATCACTTACGGATGAAGGCGAGCTTTCATCCGCCTTCATCCCTCTTTCAGGGAGTCAAAAAGGAACTTTCTGCGAAAAAGATAATCTTTTCCTGCCGTTTTCATCATGAATCGGCAGCGGATTTATGATGTATTGCTTGTCGATTCATGATGAATCGGTGTTCAATCCATTATCTATTTCCAACCAATTTATCTTCTTTTTCCCTTCATTCCCCTATGAAGGCAGATGAAGGCGCGCCTTCATCTGTAAAATGCAGTCAATCAATTCTTTGTGTGAAAATGAAGGCATGAAGGCAGTGTTAATCTAAATACTTGTTGAGATTAAGACAAAAATCTGCAAGAATCCTACAAAAATGTTGCTCAAAAGGGAGATTTGCGGTAGATTAGACTCCTCACGCAGAGTTTAGGAGTGAATGGAGTTTAATTATTTATTTCTCTGCGTACTCCGTTCACTCAGCGTGAGAAGACATGTGTTAGGGTTATCGTTATCGTTAACGTTATCATTGGGAAGAGTCTAAAAATATTAATCCCCGCCTAACTTCACAGCCGGGCGGGGATTCAATCAACTTTAAAATAAAAATTTGAAAAAACTATTTACTTATCTTCGTATTGGGAATATTTTCATTCGTAGATGCTTCCGCGCCTGATTCGGCCACATCGGCCATCAGGCGGTCGGCACCTGTTACAATCTTTTCGCCTTTCACGTAACTGGAGGAAAAGACGAAGCCCCTCTTCGGCTCTTCAGCAAACCGGACAGCCTCCATGGAGGGGCTTTCGTATTGTCTTTTCAACGTGTTCACTCCCAGTTCTTACTTGGTTTTGAAATAACTGTCGGATTCCTCTTCTTCGTCTTCTTCCCACATATTGAATTTCATTTGAGGCAGTGGCTCGGTTTCAATAAAACTTTCGCCGTTATCTTTGGCTCTACCATCGT
>ONFE01000029.1 GCA_900316985.1 uncultured Prevotellaceae bacterium | reverse complement strand
CATCAGTGATGTGTTCCAGCGTAGCGTACAGGATATGGCTCATGATTGTGGTTTCTTCTACACTGTGCAGAAAACACGAAGCCGTAGCCACCGCCTGGATATCTCTATCCGCTACACCTTCAACGCTCAGAAGAGTAAATATAAGGGAACAGGTGCCGGTAAAGCTGAGCAGCAGCGAATGGGTAGTAATTAGCTATTCATCACATTTTTACGCCGTATA
Source organism: uncultured Prevotellaceae bacterium (assembly GCA_900316985.1). GTDB lineage: Bacteria > Bacteroidota > Bacteroidia > Bacteroidales > Bacteroidaceae > Prevotella. Next base: position 108,080 of record ONFE01000029.1, on the reverse strand, counting down.
TCCCAAATGTTTGTCCATACCCGTAACAATTCGTTACTTTGCAATGTCAAATAATTAAACATAAAACGAAAAGATATGAAAACAATGAGATTATTGATGGTACTAGCCATCGGTTTTATGAGTGTAACGAGCATGCAGGCTCAGGGTCAGCGAATGAATGAGTTCCAGAATGAGTTCAGCAAGTACCAGGCGCAATATTGTGAGCTGATGCATAGTGGAAAGCATAAGGAGGCGATGGCCCCGCTGGCAAGTTGTATCGCGATGCTCGACACTACCACAATTTTCAAAGTGACACCCATCCCTGAGAGAGCCGTTCTGGAGCAGAAGGGACTGCTGTACTACGACTATGCGTGCTGCTATGCACTGGTGGGACAGAAGAAGCAGGCGCTTGCAGCATTGGAGCAGTCGGTGCTGCTGGGCTATAAGGATTATAATAATATGGTGAACGACAACGACCTCCGTTCGCTACGCAAGGACAAGAAATATTTGTCGTTGCTGGCTCAGGTAAATGACCGTCAGCCGATAGGTGTACTCAGAAAGTCAACTCCATATGCAAAAGACAATACAAAGATAGAGTTCCGTTATCAACCCAAGGAATCGAAGAACCTGCAGATGGTTCGCGACTATTTCAAGCTTGACTCCGTAGCTGGTCAGGGCGATGAGCTCTCGAAGATTATCAATCTGCTGCACTTTGCCCACGACAACATCCGTCACGACGGCAGCAACCAGGCGTTTGCCGAGTTGGATGCCATCGACCTTTACAACTATTACAAGACTACTGGCAAGGGCGTGAACTGTCGCCAGTTGGCCATATCGCTCTGCGAGATGTATCTTTCGATGGGTATTCCCGCTCGCTATGTGACTTGTATGCCTGCCGATTCGCTCGACTATGAGTGCCACGTGATTAACACGGTGTGGTCGGATCAGCTACAGAAATGGCTCTACATCGACCCCACGATGGATGCCTGGGTGACGGACGAGAACGGCACGATGCTCAGCATCGCCGAAGTGCGTGAACGACTCATCAACGACCAGCCCTTGGTGCTCTGCGAGACAGCTAATTGGAACCACGAGTCGCAGCAGACGAAGGAATACTATTTGGAAACCTATATGGCGAAGAACTTGTACTACTTTGTTTGCAAGAAGTTGAACCGTTTTAATCCTGAGAGCATCTATCGCAACAACGAACCTGCAGGTGACGTCCGACTCATACCTGTAGGCTTCGTTAACAACAATTGGAAGTGTGATACCACGACCGACCCAGAGGTGTTCTGGGCAAAACCAGAAAAATTGAAATAAAGATTGAAACCTCAAGTGCCGATACTCGAACTGTCGCAATGGCTATGGCTGTGGGTAGGAGTAATTGTCTTAATTACGCCATTCGTCACAAATCGGTTACGTTTATCCCAGAAATTTGGAATAATCCGCCAGTATTAGTAATTTTGCAGTGTCAAAACAAAAAAGGAAGAATATGCAAAAATACATAACACCCCGAAAGCATGTGAATTTCCGCGCCAAGAAACTGTTCGGAGAGATGGGCCGTATCGTGGACGGTTCCGTTGCATACATCGACCTCAATGGTGGTGGTCCGACGGAGTTGCACACCCACGAACACAACTACCTCTTCATCGTTACCGAGGGCGAAGCCCGCATCCAGTTAGGCGATGAGACAGTCATTATCCACAAAGACGAAGCCTTCCTCGTAGAGGGCCGCATCCCCCACTCCTGCTGGAATAATATTGACGGCATGACAAAAATGATTGGTATTACAGTTTTATGAATATACTGATTCTTTCTGGTAGTCCACGAAGGGGCGGCAATACTGAATTGTTGGTGGAAGCATTTGTCAAGGGTGCATCGCAAAAGCATCATGTCGAGGTGGTATCTGTTCATGACTATAAGGTTAACCCTTGCATGGGCTGTAATGCTTGTTTCAAGAACGAGAACAATGCTTGCATTCAGAAAGACGATATGTGTCTCATCTATGATAAGATGGCTGTAGCAGATATGCTGGTGATAGCCTCTCCTGTGTATTTCTATGGTCTGAGTGCACAATTAAAGGCTGTCATTGACCGCTTTCACAATCCCATCAGAGATACATACCATATCAAGAAAACGGCTCTACTGCTCGTAGGTGCTGCCAGTCTTCCCGAATTGTTCGACGGCATCCTTGCCCAATATCAGCTCTGCCTGAACTTCTTCAAGTTGGAGGATGCTGGTCGTGTGTTGGTTAGCGGTGTAAAGGATAAAGGCGACATCAGGAATGCCGACGCTTTGCATGAGGCATTTCATTTGGGATCAAACGTGCAATGACGAGAAAATGGAAATAGAAATTTGGTTCAAGGGTTTCGAGAAAGGTCTGGAGCGGCTCTCTCCAGAGCAACGGTCGGCCTTCCTTTCGGAATGCGGAAGGAACTGTGTGAATGGCGGTACGCTGTCTGTTTACCAAAAGCTCCATGAGCGTGCCCAAGGCGACATGGACACCTTCTTTCAGATGGCTAATGAACTGCCTGGTGTAAGAGGATGGGTCGTTGAAAAAGGACGCGTTTATCGCCTTGTTTTCTTGGAATGCACCTGTGAGTTGTGCAAAAAAGGATATGTCACCACTCCATTGCTCTGCGAGTGTTCACGCCAAAGCGTGATTTATTCGCTGCAATGTCTGTGGAAAGAGAAACACTTCACAGTGACGCTTTGCCATTCCATCTTACGTGGCGGAACAGATTGCGAAATGATAATAGAAGTGGAATGTAAGAACAACTTGAATCAGATGCAACTACGGCCATTTAATCCCAGCGATGCAGCGACGATTCTGAGCTGGTGCAAGGATAAGCATGCCTTCCGGCTTTGGAGTGCTGACAGATATAAGGATTTCCCAACCAAGCCAGAGGAGATGATGAGGCAATACAAAGGAGATAATATGTATCCTCTTACGGCTATTGTTGGAGAGGAGATAGTAGGACATATTTTGTTGAGATGTCCATCAGAGGACAAAAGCGTCATCCGTTTCGGCTTTGTGATAGTTGACGACTCGAAACGGGGCAAAGGCTATGGCAAGCAAATGCTACGTCTCGCCATTGATTATGTGCAGCAGGAACTGGGTGCCAAGCGCATCACCCTCGGTGTGTTTTGTGACAATATTACCGCTGTAGCATGTTACAAATCAGTAGGTTTCCGCATCATCGGAATGGATTCGTATGTGATTGACGGGAAGGAATGGAAAGAGTTTGAAATGGAACTAAATTAACAACCAAGTACCCCCATTTGGCAAAGAAAAAGAATATGAACATGGAAGACTATAGATACAAAAAAAGAGGCAAATGGCGTTTGTCTCTTAGATTTAGAAGTCTGAAGTCGTGAGTATTGACTTTATCCTCTTACATCCTACATTACTTCCAGGTGATCGTACCTAACCATCCAAATGCTGAAAATTGCACCTACAAGAAGCATACCTGCCAATGAAATAAATGTCATTTCCATTTTACGTAATCTTTTTATTGTTAATACTGTTTTCTTTTCACGGTGCAAAGTTACGACGAAAACACAGGGTACGCAACAATTGGTTATGAATAGTAAAGCATCTTACACATCAACAAAATCGAAATGCTGCTATCGAAGAAATCGATAGCCAATTGTTTTTTTCTCTCTTTCTTTTGATGTGTTTAAAAGAAATTGTGTATCTTTGTGCCTGATAAGAAACCTATGTAACTTAAGTATTATGGAACTGAGACAGCTTAAGTATTTCGTTCAATTGTCTAAGACATTGAATTTCTCCACGGCGGCAAAGGAACTGTTTATAACGCAGAGCACGCTGTCGCACCAGATTCTGCAACTGGAGAACGAACTGGGACAACCGCTGTTCCACCGTAACAGTCATGAGGTGATGCTTACCGAGGCGGGGCAGACTCTGCTGCCGTTGGCGATGCAGACGATACTTGATGCCGACAACTGCTTGCAGAGGCTGGATGAACTGAAGAATCTAATGAGCGGTGAACTGAACATCGGCGTGACATTCTCCTTTGCCTGTATCATGGCTGAGACGCTTACTGCCTTCCTTCGACGTTATCCTAATGTAAAGGTGAACGTGAGTCAGTCGAACATGGCCGACCTCATCAGGAGACTTGAAAACCATGAATTCGATTTCGTGTTGGCATTCCGTCCTCTGGAGAGCAATCCTCGTATAGAGAGTCGTGTGCTGTTCAGTCATCAGCTGACGGCAGTGGTCAACGACCACCATGCGTTGGCTTCGCGTCCTTCACTCACACTGGAAGAACTGCAGCGTTACGACCTGGCTTTGCCGCTTCGTGGTACCCGTGCGCGTAATGCCTTTGAGCGTATTATTGCCGGCAAGGGCTATCATTATAAGGTTAAGGTGGAGATGAATTATGTTTATCTTCTCTTTCGCCTCTTGCGCGAGTCAAACTATGTTACTATTCTCAGTGAGAGCACGGTGATGGGAGAACAGGGGCTGCGTGCCATTCCTATCATCGGTATGGATACAGAGGAGAACCGCATGTACGGTTGCATCCATCTCTTGCGCAATGTCTATCAGAAGAAGTCGGCACAGGAGTTTATCAGGATGCTCGGTGAGAACACGTCGGTACTCTGTCAAGCATTATTGTAAAGTCGTTTAGTGTTGGTTCATTCTATTATTGTAAACAATGAAATGGACGGTACTTGTTGATAATCGTACAAACAACCCAACTTTCGAAACGGAGCATGGGCTTTCTATCCTTCTCGAAACGGAGAAGCATAGCATCTTGCTCGAGACCTCAGCAGGGTTGACTATGTGTTTATCTCACATGGTCATAGCGACCATGCAGGAGGACTAAAGCATTTCATGGCAATCAACAAGAAGGCAAAGGTCATTGTCTCACCCGATGCCATCAGCGGAAAGTTTTATTCAAAGCGCCGCTTTCTGCATAGCATTACCACCGAATGGCCGGAGATTCCACAAGAGCGACTGCTGGAGATTGAGCATAGTGGAAGCATTGGCGATGACATCTTTATCATAGCGCACATACCTCAGATTCATCCGATGCCTGAGGGTAATCAGCATCTCTTCGTGCAAGATGCGCATGGGCAATACATTCAAGATGATTTCCGACACGAGCTGGCCCTTTACACAGATGGTCTGCTGTTTACGGGATGTGCTCACAGCGGGTTGGAAAACATCCTTGCTGCATGCCCTTTGCCGGTTAATACAGTCGTCGGAGGATTTCACCTTCTCGACAATCATGAGAGCGAGGCCAAGCTTTCAGAACTTTCCTACAGGCTGGCGGATGCCTATCCTCAGACGCAATTCTACACCAGCCATTGCACGGGTGACGCCGTATTTGCCATCTTGCAAAGCGTGATGGGTAATAAGATACATCCTTTTTCATGCGGAACAACAATTAACAATATGACAGACAATATAAGATTAGTTTCAATCACTCCCGACGATAAAGAACAGTTTATCCTCGACAACCAACGGGCATTCAAGTATGGAGCGCAAACCATGTTTGGTATGCGTGATGACCGCATGGAAGAAGGCGAAGAGGTCATTTCAAGGAAGACCATCGAACGCAGTATGAACGGAGAACATGCAGAGACCTACAGAATCATCTGTGACGGGAATGTGGTTGGCGGTCTGATTCTTCAGATTGACCAGCAGCATGCGAAGGGCGAACTTGAAATCCTGTTCGTCAATCCAGAGGCACATAGCAAGGGCATCGGCCAGGCGGCATGGAAGGCCGTAGAAGCCATGCATCCCGAAATCCGTGTCTGGGAAACCATCACTCCCTATTTCGAGAAGCGCAACATTCATTTCTATGTGAACCGTCTGGGCTTCCATGTCGTAGAGTTCTGGAACAAATTCTATCATGGTCCTTCCGTCCCCGAGGATATTGAAGAGAATTGGAGCGAAGACGATGAAATGTTTGTATTCAGAAAAGTCATTGAATCGGTTTAAAATAATTATCGTGATATGGAACAATTTAGAGAAATGAGGCGCAAACGCCAACAGCTTTCAGAAGAAGAAAGCATCAGCATATTACAGAAATCTACAGCAGGGACGTTGGCTTTGCTGGGAGACAACGACTATCCGTATGCCGTCCCCATCAGCTATGTCTATACCGATGGCAGGTTATATTTCCATAGTGCGTTGAGCGGACATAAAGTTGATGCCATACGCAAGTGTGAAAAGGCATCTTTTTGTGTCATAGCTCAGGATGATGTTCAACCAGAGAAATACACCACTTTCTTTCGTAGTGTCATCGCATTTGGAAGAATCCATATCATAGAAGACGAAGCCGAGAAGCTGGAAACAGCCAGAATGCTTGGTAACAGGTATAATCCCAATCAAGAGGAAGCCTTGCAGAAAGAGCTGGAGAATGGCTTGTCGCGGATGTTGATGATTCGTTTCGACATAGAGCATCTTACGGGAAAAGAGGCTATAGAACTGATGAAGTAAGCTTCCAATTTAGCATATAGTTATGACAGAATTTGAAAAGATGCGCCGTGAAGAGTTCTATGACTTTACAAGCGAGGAATGTTTGGCAAGTTACTATAGAGCCAAGCATATATGCGCAAAACTACAGACCAGTCATGGCATAAAATTAGGTGAGAACGTGTTCATCAACTACAATGGCACGATGCTCGACGGAGGCATAATAACCATTGGTTCCAACACTCAGGTTGGCCCTAACTGCCAGTTCCTGACTCCGAACCATCCTATTGACTTCATAGAACGTCGCAAACCTATAGAACGATGTTCTCCAATAACCATCGGTGAGGACTGCTGGTTAGGAGGCGGTGTTACGGTATGTCCTGGAGTAACGATAGGTGACCGTTGCATCATCGGTGCAGGCAGTGTGGTGGTGAAGGATATCCCTTCCGATTCAATAGCTGTTGGCAATCCATGTCGGGTTATCCGCAAGTTATGAATATAAGAACTGTAAATTGAAATGCAAAACAAGAACGACTACATCACCATACTCGGTAAGAATTGTCGTAATATGGAACAATTTAGAAAATAGAGATAGTATATGACAATACAAGAAGCTATAGAAGCCCGTCATAGTGTTAGGGCTTACAAAGACCAGCCAGACCAGCCATTGGCAGATGAAGTGGCCAGACGGTTGGAGGAAGAGATTGCCGTGGTCAATCAAAAAGGCAATCTTCATGTTCAGCTAATCCGCAATGAACCGAAGGCATTCCAAGGGACTATGGCCAAATACGGAAAGTTCCGTAATGCCAACAACTACATAGTCATGGCTGGAAAGAAAGCCGAGGATCTTGACGAGCGTGTAGGCTACTACGGCGAACATCTTGTCTTACTCGCCCAAACACTGGGCTTGAACACTTGTTGGGTAGGACTCAGCTACTCGAAAGTGCCAGGAACGTATGTCCTTGATGAAGGAGAAAAGATTGCCTGTTACATTGCCATCGGCTATGGTGAGACACAGGGAGCAGGCCATAAGATCAAGACAGTCGGGCAAGTAAGCAACGCATCTGACGCTACTCCTTCATGGTTCCGCAAGGGAGTGGAAGCAGCCTTGCTTGCTCCTACCGCCGTGAACCAGCAGAAATTTTCGTTTGAACACGTTGGAGTTAAAAACAACTGTCATCAGATAAGAGCCAAGAAGGGATTCTCAATGATTGGTTATACAAAGATGGATTTAGGCATTGCCAAATATCACTTTGAAATTGGTGCCGGAAAGGTCAACCGATGGAGCAGCGAGAGCCATCAAGCTCGCTTTAATGGCCGAGTCGCGACAGAGGAAGACAACGTCAACTTTGAGTGGGTATAGAAGGTATTAAGTAGATAAATCGGAATTTATGGAAAATAGCAAAATACAATTTTTGAAGAAAAGTTACCTGCTGTTTTTGGCTATGCTCGCTTTCACTCTGATAGTCCATGCACAAACAGCAAATGATAACCCTCGCGAACGCCTCTGGCAAGCGTTTCTCACACCGCCCGACAGCATCCGCGTAGGATGCTACTATTATTGGGTGGACGAACATGTTGACCCCAAAGGTGTGGTGGCAGACTTGCAATGGATGAAAGACAACGGCATTACACTTGCGTTTCTGGCAACAGACATTCGCAATCGCACACGGTGGGAAAAACCGTGGGAAGGCGAGACATTCGGCAAAAACAAATTTCAGAGCCGCCTGTGGTGGAAGAACCTGCGTACGGCACTGAAGACGGCAGGCAAGTTGGGCATAGAGATGGGCATCTTCAACTGTCCTGGCTGGAGTCAGTCGGGGGGACCGTGGGTGAAACCTGAGGAAGCTATGCGCAACTGGACGCCTAACGGCATCGAAATATGCAAGACGAAGCAGGGCAACGACGTGATGTGCGGTCCGTGCAGCGACGAAGCAGAAGGGCTGGAGGTTGATAAGCTGTCAAAACGCTACGTGCAGAAGCACTTTGAGGCATTTATTGGTGAGATTCTGCGACGCATACCGCCCAAAGACCGAAAAACACTTACAACAGTCGTGGTTGACAGTTGGGAGAAGGGCAAGCAAAACTATACGGACTCCATCTATGTAAAGTTCCGTCATCGATACGGCTATGAGCTTGACTACACCAACCCCGCTTGTCAGAAGGATCTCGAACAGCTCATTGCCGACCTGGTAGCTTCAGAGTATATGGGTGGACTGACGGAGAAAGCTCATGAATATGGTCTGCGTACTTGGTGTGAGCCCTACGCCCACAGTCCTTTCCCTGGCAATAGCATCACCTACGGCAGTGCAGCCGACGAGGTTGCTGCGGAATTTTGGGTAGACGATCGCAAATTCCGCCAGAAAGAAGTAGATGCAGCTCTCGGTTCCGCACGTCGAACTGGCAAGAACAGAGTATGGGCGGAGAGTTTTACCGATGGCTGGCCTGAACTGGCAAAGGATGACTGGAGCTTTGAGAAACTAAAGCCCATAGCCGACCGCTACTTCCATGCAGGCATCAACGCCAGCATCCTTCATGTCATGATTTCGCAGCCGGGCAACGACCGCAAACCCGCTGTGCGCCCTTGGTTCGGCACCTACTTCGACCGTCGCAGCCAGCATGCTGCCGACTTAAAGCCATTGGTTACCTATCTTCGTCGCTGCAACTTCATGCTGCAGTTGGGCAAGCCGCTGGATGGTGCTAACGACCGCCGCATCTTATCTGATGGTACCATCATCAGCTTTACTGATGACTCTCTGTTTGAGGTCACCTTCCCCGACGGGCACCAGGAGTTGTGGAATCCGATGCAAGGGATTACGACCAGAGTAATGGAATAGAATATAAATTCCAATTTATGTGCAAGCCGAACGCAGAGCCAAGCTTGCTTGAGCTATGCTGAGGCGCAGCCAGAAATCGGATAAAAACCAATTATCAGCATAAAACTATATGTACAGCTTAAAATTTAAAGTAACGACAAGCACCTGCGACAGCGAGGGACGGCTGAAGCTTTATTCCGCCCTTCAGATGATGCAGGACTGCTCTGAGATGTGGATTGACTCAGAGCCAGGTGTAAAGCAGTATTTCACAGAGCAGAACATGGCTCAGCTCCTGGCAACACGCCAGGTTGAAATCGTCCGTGTGCCAGAATACAAAGAGGAGTTGACGGTGACTACCTCCGTCTATGGCATGAAGCCCATGTTCGGATTCCGCAACACCTTCATCTACGATGCACAGGGAAATCCCTGCTACAAGACATGGAGCATGGGGGCATTCGTTGACAAGGTGGCTGGCAAACTGAAGCGTGTGGACGATGCCACGATAGCCTCTATGACGCTGGATCCACAGCTGGAGATGAACTACAAAGACCGCCGCATCATCCTGCCTAAGACTGAAGGTGAGGTGCTGGAGCCGATCAAGGTGCTTCGTGCCGACATTGATTACAACAAGCATCTGAATAATGCCAACTATGTGCGCATGGCGATGGAACTGTTGCCGGAGGATTTTGTGGTTAGCGGTTTGCGGGTAGAGTATCGAGTGGCTGCCAAACTTGGTGACCTGCTTGTTCCTGCTATCTACAAGAATGGCGAGACAATCATTGTGGCTTTGTCAATAGGCGAAGACGTAAGTGCAATTATTGAATTCTGTGCATAGGTGGTTACCTGGTGCGAGTAGCATAAACTTAATATGGAGATAAAAAACAGACCAAATCCGAATGAGGCTTTTCCTAATCCCAATATTCCAAGCCTCTGCTTCATCAAAAACGTGGTGAAGAACCCGCGTATCATTATAGGTGACTACACCTACTACGATGATGTGGATGGTGCTGACCAGTTCGAGAAGCATGTCACTCATTTCTACGACTTCATCGGTGACCGGCTGATTATTGGCAAATTTTGTGCTATCGCCAAGGGTGTAGAGTTTGTGATGAATGGAGCCAATCATAGGATGGACGGCGTGACAACCTATCCGTTTTACGTTATTGGTGGCGACTGGGGAAGTGCCATTGCACCGGTGAAAGATGAATTGCCTCTGAAGGGCGATACCGTTGTGGGCAATGATGTGTGGATTGGTCAGAATGTTACCATCATGCCTGGTGTTCATATTGGTGATGGAGCTATTATCGGTGCCAACTCTGTGGTTGCCTCAGATATTCCACCTTACGCTGTTGCCGTAGGAAATCCCTGCCGAGTGGTCAGGATGCGTTTTGACGACGAATTCATCGCCTTTCTGCTGCAACTGAAATGGTGGGATTGGGACATTGAGAAAATAGAACGCAATTTCAAAGCCTTGTCAAGTGGTGATTTATCGTTAATTCGAAAGATCTCAGAATAGTAATTATGGTTATCATAATAACAGGTGCATCACATACGGGTAAGACGCTATTGGCACAACGGTTGCTTGAAAAATACAAGTATCCTTACCTGTCTTTAGATCATTTGAAAATGGGCTTGATTCGCAGTAGCAAGACCAACCTTACCCCAGAAGACGATGAAGCCCTCACGGATGAGCTTTGGCCTATTGTGCGTGAAATGGTGAAGACTGCCATTGAGAATCAGCAGAATCTCATTGTCGAGGGCTGTTATATTCCTTCTAGTTGGCGCAATGATTTCAGCGAACAATATTTGCGGTCAATAAGGTTTATTTGCCTTGCAATGTCGGATGCTTACATTGAAGCTCATATTGATGAGATAAGGAATCACGCCTCTGCCATAGAAAAGAGGTTGTGCGACACAGACTATACAATAGAGTCCCTGAAGTTTGACAATCATTATTACATGGATGCATTTACTCGAAGTGGTGAGCAGGTCACAATGATTGATACAGATTTTTGGCAGACTGTAGAAGAACTTGTAGAACAGTAATGTCCCAATTTAGCAAATCACATGAACATAGAAGACTATCGTGAGTTTTGCCTTTCATTAGGCGAAGACGTGGAAGAGAAACTGCCTTTCACGGCTTTTCATCATGCCAGTGGCGTATTGGTGTACTATGTTCATGGCCACATGTTTTCATTCTTTGATTGTGATAATTATGGTGTCGTTACACTCAAATGCCAACCAGAACGAATTGAAGAACTGAAAGCACAATATGAGTGTATCGGCAATCCGTATAATGAATCACCCAAGCACTGGATAGGCATCAATCCAACGACTGCACCCAACGATTTGCTGAAGGAACTGACCCGAAACTCTTACGAGATAGTAAAGGCAAAATACAAGAAGCATGAGTGATAAAGGTGACAAGGAACAGGTTCCAGGCATGTTGAAAACTTCGTTAGATAAAAAGCATAAAAATATATAAAAGTCGCAGGAAAAACGACAGCAATTGTTGCAAAAGTCGTTTTTAAAAACGTATCTTTGCGCACATATTTAAATCTACTATGCTTAAAAGAAAGATATCAGAGACATTAAAGAAGTGGAAGGAACAACCGAACCATTCCCCACTTGTTGTCATGGCAATACTGACCTTTGCCCTTTTGGGTATTTCCTTTGTTCCGAAATTGTTACTTGAGCATGGTGACAGGTTGGCCTGGCAATTGAGCAATTGGACTTTATTCTTTGCCTCGCTGTTTGTTGCTTTCATTGGTGTCCTGTTGACAATCCATTATACTAAAGGGAAACATATCCTGTGGAAAACGATGGCTTGGTTAGGTTGTGCTATATTGGCAATAATATGTTTAGTTAGCTTTTTTATAGCAATGGTTATGCGTGACGAGAAAATATGGAGTAGTAAAGATTATGTCGTATATTCAGAATATGATGGCCCTATCGACCCCCATAAGTTTGTCCTGTACAAAAGAGACGGTCTAATCGACAGGCGTATGTACAGCCTGGGGAACATAGGATTTTGTGAAGTGAAAGAAGCCAATTATTCCATGTACGAAGATGTAGACCTAATAAAAGAAGACATTGACGCGGTGGAATTTGAAGGTGACAGCGTCTTTCATCGTACTGTCTTTTATAGATTACGCGATGGATATAAGTTTGAGCAAGAAGAGAACGATTCACTTTTGGATGTTATAAAGCATTAGCCTGTTTCAAGTTTATAATATAAATAGACAGATTAATTGAAATTTAATGGTTATAATGATTAAAAGGCTTTTAATAAAATATTGGTGGACATTTCCAATTCTGTTGGCATTGTCAATGCTTGCGTTAATTGTATTATTCTCTAAAACGCCGTCTATATTTGAAACAATTATTGGAGTCTTATTTCTTTTAGTAATTATAGCATTATTAACTTCATGGGTATTGTTGCTTATAAATAAACAATGGTTAGAGGTCCTTTTATCTTTTATCGTATCCGTTGTCGTGGGTTGTATTCTATGGATACCTCTTATTTTTAGCGCAATGTCAGGCCCTACTGGGTTCGGTAAGGATCACCCCATTCCTGAAGGACTTGAATTCAGCTTGCCATTATCTTTAGAATCTGATAAGATTGAATTTGTTGATAGTCTGGACCAGAAAACATATTTGCAGATTTGGAACGACTCTCAAGGTGGTTTGTATAAATATGACTTTTACTATGGCAGTTTAGGACCGGGCGAAGTGTTTCTCCGCTGTTTCGAAGCCACAAGTAATACACCTCTTTCAGAAGACAGGCTTATTGAACAAAGCCGAGTTAAAGTTTCTCCCCAAAAGCAGTTTGGGAAGGTTGTGAATAAGCAGTCATTTACTATCTATGAAGGGGACTGGGAAGATTATTATGCAGCCCGTATAGAGGTATGGTTCAAAAGTTCCGAAACTAATAAAGAAAGCAAGCTCATGGAAAAAGTCTATCGCGTTGAAGGATGGATGAGATAAGTAGGTAAATCCCAATTTAGAAGTGAAAGGGTGACGTGTTTCTGTGTTCACTACTATTGGTCATGCTCCCACATTGGCAGTTTACAAATTCACAAAAGAATATACGATGGGCAAAAGTTATCATACGAAAAAGAAGTACAGACAAAGGATTGATGAGATAGATCAGTCTCGGAAGAAACAATCCGACGAGAGTGACATCACTGTCCTTTCTACCCTGAATCAGATGTATAAAGGTTCCGGAAAGGCATCGGAAAGCCTCTCCAGACATCCGTCAGGAACAAAGGCTTCAGGTCTTAGGAAAAGATTGAAAGGTAAGAATAGAATCTCTGATTTAAGGTTCCGTTTTGGCGAAGCGGAAGAACAAAGTTCTCGTCTTAGGAAACAACGCAGGAGTGCCAATCATTCCATCCGCTTAGATGCCAAGAAGGATCTTCGCACGATGATGAACGACCTGGGAGATGACAAAGTAGAATAAATAAGTATTTATGGGGCACAAATACGTTTGTTTACGTTGGCGGTTTTATAATAATCTTTGTATCTTTGTGTCTTTGTGTTCCAATTAATAATTGATTGATTCACCCATACGTAAAAACGATTTTTACCTACTATACCTACTACCTTTTATGTAAGTCATTGTAACTTAGGGAGTTGTTGGTAGTAGGAAGGGTGTTTTACCTACTACAATCCCCCTATCTTACCCCCTACCTTTGGGAAAGTTTTTGGATTTTTGCGTTTTTTCTTGTATATCTCTGAAAAATTTGTTATCTTTGCAAGGATAAAGAATTAGTAACGAAAAACACTTTACCAACCAAAAAATGAAGATCACTAAATTGAAAACGATGATGGGCGAGGCTGAGAGCCTGACTGCCGTCGAAATGGAAAAGATTGTGGAGCGTATGCGCTCCGAAACCACGAAAAAAATGGCTGAGGTCATCAGGGAAGAAGCCCTGTTAGGCCGTATGCAGATGAACCGGGGCGGTGCGCGCTACTATCTGGAGCACAGCGACCGTCTGCCGTACCTTATCTTTGGAGCCACGTTCGGCAAGAACGGCTTCGATGAAGCGAAAGACGTGAATCCCTTGCTGCTGCTCACCCTCGACTGTCCGGAAGGATTGTCGCAGGTGGAGTCTCTGAAACGGCTTGTGGCGCAGGTGCCTTATACGTTGCTGTGCTTCGCGGGCGTGAGTGGCGTGACGCTGAAAGTGGTGGTCAGACTGCCTGACGATTTCCGGCAGGAAATGCTCACGGAGGCACAATGCAACGCAACTGACATCTACGAGGCGCTTTCGGGTGGCCGTGTCGTTGCCAAGCAGCCATCGCTGAAGGCGGGTTGCCGCCTAAGCTATGATGCCAGCCTATACTACAACCCCGCAGCCCAGCCGTTGCCGGTGGTTCTTCGCGAAAACAAAGCTGCTGACCAGTATGTCGGAGCCGTGGCCGATGACGACGGAAAGGTGGACTATCCTGCTGAGGCCGAACAGCAGCGGCGTATGAAAATGGAGTTGCAGACCTGTCTGCAGAAAGCCCTTTCGGAAAGTGAGGGCGATATGGACCATTGCCTGCAGCTGCTGGCCGACTATTGTGCCGCGGCACAACTGCCCGAAGAGGGATGTGTGCGCAGGGTGGTGTGGATGGCCCGCTTCCGTCAGCAGGGCGAAGACCTCGTGAGGAAAACCTTCCGTGCGGCCTATCAGAAGCCCCACGAAGGGCGTCCGCTCTCGCAGATGAATGAGAAGGAACGCATTATGCGCTCGATAGAAGACTTTCTCAAGCGGCGCTATCAGTTGCGCTACAATGTGGTGAAACAGATGGTGGAATTCCGTCCTAACGACCTGCGTTTCCGTGAATGGCAGCCGCTCGACGACCGCCAGTTGCGTTCCATCGTGGTGGAAGAGATGAAGGAGGGCGGAGAGAGTTGGATGAACGATATCCGCACCTATATCCAGTCGGCCCATGTGCCCGACTATAATCCTATCCTGGAGTTCCTCCACAGTGTGGGAGAATGGGACCGGAAGCATGATTACATTGAGGACTTTGCCCGGCGGCTTCCCACCGATTATGACCGTTGGCCGCACTATTTCCACCGTTGGTTCCTGGCCATGGTGGCTCAGGCACTCAACCTTTCGCGCGACTTCGGCAACTCCGTGGTGCCCATGCTCATCGGCGGACAAGGCATCAAGAAGAGCACCTTCTGCCGTAACATCCTGCCGCCGGCCCTGCGCGAATATTATATGGACGACATCAAGATGGATAATGCCGAACAGGTGGAGCGTGTCCTGGGCCGTATGTGGCTCGTCTGCATCGATGAATACAACGCCAAGACTGAGCGCGAACAGGCCAAAATCAAGCGGCTGCTCACCGAAAAGGACGTGCAAATCCGCAAGATGCGCTCCGACCAGTACACGATGACGCCGCGTCTCTGCTCCTTCATTGCTACCACCAACGACACCACGCCATTGCCCTCAGGCGACGGTTCGCGCCGCTATCTCTGCGTGGAGGTGAAGGGCCAGGTGGACATGTCGTCGCCCATTCCCTACCGGCAGATGTTTGCCCAGGCCATGAGCGAACTCAGCGAGCGTGACTGCATCTACTGGTTTACCAGCGAGGATGAGCGTGAGATACAGGCGCATAATGCCAACTATCAGCAGCATTCGTCGCTCCAGCAGGTGCTCGAAGGCTTCTTTGAGCCTGCTCCGGAACGTTCGCGCCAATATTTCTGGCCTGTGCTTCGCATCCAACAGGAACTGTCCAAACGCTTGAAAACCAAGGATATACCGAGTATCCGTGAGTTGGGCATCACGCTGAAACGGACAGGATGGCCCCATGGCGGTATCAACGGAAGAATTGGTTATTATCTGAAAATGCGTTCGGAATAATGGGGGCAAAATGGATTTTTAGCGATTATTTTGCCCAAAATAGGGGGAAGGATAGTAGGAAGGTAGTAGGTAAAACGCCTCTTCCTACTACCGATAACTATTTGATTTACATCGCTTTAATGTGAAAGTAGTAGGTATAGTAGGTAAAAATCAATATATCGCATATGGAGGAATGGACAACCCGACAACAAAGTAAGTTAGTTTGTACTTCAGCGGATGATGTTTTGCTGGCCATTTGATGGTGTTTTGAGGTACAAACTAAATTACTTTGTACCCTCATTAAACCTATTTTTTCTCCTAATCATTCGTTAATGTCAAAAGAATTGATTATATTTGCAAACGGAAATGAAAGAAGAGTTTAAGGCCAATAAACATCAGGAAGACGCGGTACAGGCTGCAGCAACCATAGATGCCGTGCTGCGGGTGCAGACTAACTGGAAAGAACTATGGTTCTATCAGAAGACCGTGGTGCTTTACCAGATGACATACGTGTTCTGCCAGCGGTTTCTTCCCAAATTCGGTGACCGAACGGTTGACCAGATGGTACAGGCGGCCCGCTCCGGAAAACAGAATATTGCGGAAGGCTTGGCAGACGGTGTCACCTCTATGGAGATGGAACTCAAACTGCTGAACGTAGCCCGCTCATCGTTAAAGGAGTTGTTGGAGGACTATGAGGATTATATCGTCTCGCGCCGTCTCTCTTATTGGAAGGTGGGGCATGAACGCTATGACGGTCTGCTGCGATTCTGTAGGAACCACAATCAACTGGGCGATTATGAGCCTTACTTTTATAAATGGAGTGATGAAGAGATGGCAAACACCGCTGTGTCGCTCTGTCATTTCGTGGACAAGATGATGACGACCTATCAGCAGAAGTTAGATGAAGACTTCCGCCAGAATGGAGGCATCAGAGAGCGGATGACTGCCGCCCGCCTGAAAACGAGAGCCATCCAGAAGAGCACCATTGAGGCCCAACAGCGCGAAATAGAGCATTTGAAAGCCGAACTCCAGCGCCTCAAGGCAGAGAATGAGGTGCTGAGGAGAAGGCTGGAGGCTAGATAGTCTAGCTTTCTAGAAATCTAGATGAACTAGCATTCTAGAGACCTAGCATTCTAGATAAAACTAGAAAAAAAACAATAACAATGAGCATAAGAATCAGACTTCGTAAAAACGAGATTAAGAGTAACAGGAATTACGGTCAGTATTTTGCCGAGACCGTGAGTATGGGAACCGTCGGCGTGGAGCAGATGGCTGAAGAAATCAGCCGGAACTGCACGCTGAAGTCAAGCGATGTGCAGGGGGCAATCATTGCCTTGCAGGAGGTGATGGCCAACCATTTGCAGAATGGGGAGACCGTGGTGCTTCCCGGAATCGGCAGTTTCTCCCTGGCAGCCGAGAGCAGCGGCGTGGAAGACCCGGGGAAATTCAACCTGCAGCGCCACGTCCGCGGCATTAAGTGCCGCTTCCGTCCTTCGGGCAAACGCCAGGGCGGGAAGAACGGCCCTATCGTCTATGACCTGGTGGGCGATGCCAAGGTGGATTGGGTACCTCTTTATAAGAAGGGGCAGACGTAGTTTTCTGACAGTAACAACACTGATTGACCAATAGACAAAAATCTACAATAATCTCACCAAAATGTTCTTACAGTGCGGTTGAAACGCCCCCTCCTAATAACGGAGGGGAACAAGATTTGTGACAGATTTTTGAATTATTTTGTTTAAGAAAGTGGGGGCTGAGTACTTACTTCTGGCTATAATAAAGTCAAAAAGAGGTTAAAACAGCGGATGGATTCACATATATGAGAAATAATGACTATCTTTGTAGCGTTTTTTCAAATATGAGAACTGTTAAATACATATTATATATAGTAGGTGTACTCGCGATGCTGATCGTCGTGAGTTGCAAACGGTCGGCATGGGATCCGTCGCTTAAGCAGAACGAGGTCATATCTCTTTATCAGAAGGTGCTGACGGCGGCCCATGAATCGCCTGAGAGAGGGATGCAGATGATTGACTCGCTCAAGCGCATTGGCGCGTTGCCCTACTACCACACCGACCTGATGCGTGCCAAGATATATGCGCAATCGACTGACTATTTACGGCTCGACTCGGCTATCATCATCGGTGAGCGACTGATAACGCTCGACGAGGCGAAGAAAGACCTGGGCTACCGGCAGGACATTCTGGAGATGCTGGTGAATGCCTGCCGGCTGCATCACGACGACGAACAGACCATCCATTGGTCAACGATGCTGTTAGACCTCGTCAGGCAACAGGGGCTGGAAACCGAAGCCCTGCGCACCGAGGCGGAGATAGGCATGGCACTCTCCCAGATAGGCCGGACCGACGAAGGGCTGGCCAAGATAGATAATGTCATCCGTCAACTCAAAGGCCAACGTAAGTGGGCTGAGATGGATGCCAGTATTATCGCCCTGAAGCGCAAGGTGAGTGTGCTCGAATTGGAGCAACGGTATAGCGACATTCCACCCGTGGCACAAATGATGCTTGACCTCCTGGCCGACTATGAACAGCATCCCGACGAGTTTCACGACGACTCCTACCGTGAGGTGACCGATGAACAGCGCCCCGGCTATATCGAGTTCTACCGGTCCAAGTGCTATCTATACAAGGCACACGCCTACGCGAAAATAAGTGAAGAACGAAAAGCGAATCGTGAAGAATCGGCTGCCGCCGCGAAAAAGGCCAGCCAGAATCTTGCCCTTTACGAGCAGACAGACTTCGCCAAAACCATGAATGGCCGCGAGGAGATTACACCGACGTGGCGCTTTCTGGGACATTACGACAAGGCAGAGGCTGCCTGCGCTGACCTTGAAGCCGACATGCGCCAGCAGGGCGACACCGTGAACGCCCGTATGGCTGCAATTCTATACGAACATGCCCAGACCGCCAAAGCACAGGGACGCGATGCAGAAAGCGTCGGCCTATTCGAACAATACGAGGCGCTCAGCAAAACCCTCAACGACCGTCTGCTGCGAGGCAAGGCCCATCTCTACGCTGCCCGCTTTCATGCACAGGAACAGCAGCAGGAGATAGACCGCCAGAAGGCAGGCAAGCAATATGTCACCATAATGGCATTCTTCATCGGCATTCTTGCCATGCTTGGCTTGTTCTTTGCCTGGTATGCTGCCCGCCAATGGGGCAAGACACAATTGAAGAACCGCGCGCTGGCCAAGCAGATAAAGGAGGCCTTTACATATAAAGATAAGTACGAGGAACTAAAACAGCAGTTACAGCAGTTAGCCAACGGTCACCAGCGCAATGCGGAGGGGAGCCCTGACAATCTTGCCGCTGACGCCGGCCTTGAGACCCATTTGCCGGTCATCCCTTCGGGCGGCTCACTCGATCATGGACGAGTTTCACATCACCAAAGAGCGCGTGGGCGCGGCCTTCTCTCAGGGCAGCAAATACGACTCCCTGCCCCAGTTTGTCAACGACCTGCGTCTGGAGTATGCCAGCAAGTTGCTCGTCACAACCGACCTGCCCATCACCGAGATTATGTCCAAGGCAGGATTCTCCAATGCGTCCGTTTTCAGCCGATACTTCAGCCGCAAATACCAGATATCCCCCTCCCAATACCGCCGTGCCAACAGCGAAGTTTAGCATACACAAACTATACCGCCACTCCCCAAAGCCCTGATTTCAGGGCTTTTTTATTTGACCATTTGTCTGAAAACACTTGACCATTTGTCTTTGCTATTTGCCTGCGCGTGTAAAAAAAGTACTTTTGCATGATATATATATTGAAATCATGTAATCACGGGATGAAAGTTTCCAAAAAATCGAGGATTCAAAGATTCATCATCCGCCATAAGTGGATGGCGGGCACCTACGAATGGCTTGTTGAGTACTGGATCATGGCAGTCATTTATCTGCTTGTGGTGGCTGTTGCCCTTTGCCTGATCAACCTCACGGTCATGGTGCTCCTGGACAGATAGACTATGGTGGCAGTTCAAGAAAATAACACAATAAAAACATAATCATTGAAAAAAATGAAAAAGATCAATGCTTTGGTTGGGGTGTTCGCACTCTTTACCACAATCGGCTGTTTGACGGCATGCGGGTTGGACATACCCAAAGAAAAACTGACATCGTTCGAGACGATTACCGTTAAGAAATCCGACGTTGAACTTCCCATGAAATTCAGCGCCAAGCTGAAAGGTCAGTCCGACGTGACCATCACGCCGCAGGTGAGCGGACAGCTGATGAGAATATGCGTCACCGAAGGTCAGCACGTGAACAGGGGGCAGGTGCTTTTCGTCATCGACTCGCGCAATGCCCAGCACGAAGTGGAAGCCGCACGTGCCAACCTCCAGGCTGCACAGGCCAACCTCTCGGCAGCTCAGGCACAGGCCAACAGCGCCAAGCTGGAGTATGAGAGCAATAAGAACCTGTTCGACAAGAAGATCGTGAGCTCCTATATGCTTGAGAATTCCCGCAACAGCTACAACCAGGCAACGGCTGCCGTCAGCCAGGCCAGGGCTGCAGTAACCCAGGCACAGTCGTCAGTCAACCGCGCCAGGGTGAACCTCGGCTTCTGCACCATCACGGCTCCCGTGACCGGTGTCATCGGCGAGATTCCCGTACGCACCGGCGACCAGGTTTCGCCAGCCACCTACCTCACCATCCTCAGCGGCAACACCACGATGGACGCAGAGTTCTCAGTCTCGGAAGCCATTATCGAGGCGCAGGTGCAGGCCGGCATGAAGGGTGACGAGAAAGAGAAGCACATGGCCGCATTGCCCGACGTGACGTTCGTGATGAAGAACGGAACGGAATACAAGCACAAGGGCCGCATCACCAGTCTGACGGGTGTCGTCGATGCTGCCACAGGCTCGCTGGGCGCCAAGGCCACGTTCCCCAATCCCGAAGGCCATCTGTTCTCGGGCGTTCAGGGCACCGTGGTGCTCCCCTTCCAGCAGAAGGGCGTGATGGTGATTCCGCAGAACGCCGTGGTGCGCCTGCAGGACAAGTCGCTGGTATACAAGGTGAAGGCCGACAGCACGGCCACGGCCGTTACGGTGACCACCACCTCTGCCGGCAACGGTAAGGACGTCATCGTGAATTCCGGCCTCAAAGTGGGCGACCGCATCGTTACCGAAGGTGCCAACAATGTTCAGGAAGGACAGCGGGTGCTGTTTCCGAAGGAAGCAGAGTAATGTCGTCATAACGTCGTAACGTTATAACGCAATCATTTAACAACGATAATCCGAGAATGAAGAACAATATTTTCATCAACAGATACGTGATGGCCTGCGCCATCTCTATCGTGATAGCACTGGTGGGCTTCATCTGCATGAAGTCGCTGCCCATCGAGCAATACCCGAACATCGCGCCGCCCACGGTGCGTGTCATCACAAGCTATACGGGTGCCGATGCCAACACCATCATGAAGTCGGTGGTGCAGCCACTGGAGGAGAACATCAACGGTGTGCCCGACATGAGCTACATGACCTCTTCGGCCTCATCATCGGGCGATGTCAGCATCGTGGTCTATTTCAAACAGGGTACCGACCCCGACATTGCGGCCGTGAACGTGCAGAACCGCGTGAGCCGCGCCACGGCCCTGCTGCCTGCCGATGTGACCAAGGTGGGCGTGCAGGTGATGAAGCAGCAGAGCAACATCCTGCAGATTGGAGCCATCCGAAGCGTTGACGGCAAGTACGACGACGACTTCGTGGCCAACTATATCGACATCAACCTGAAACCGCGCCTGATGCGTATCACCGGTGTGGGTGACGTGATGGCACTCGGTAACACCTATGCCCTGCGCATCTGGATGAAACCCGACGTGATGGCACAGTACGGACTGGAGCCTAACGACGTGTTCGCTGCCATCGGCGGCCAGAGCTTCGTTTCGGCCACGGGTTCGCTCGGTGCACAGTCGGATAATGCCTACCAGTACACGATGGAGTACAAGGGTACGCTGAAGACCATCGAGGAATTCAACGACATCGTGCTCAAGACCAGCGACGGCGGACACCTGCTCCATCTGAGCGACGTGGCCGACGTGGAGATTGGTGCCATGAGCTACAACTTCATCTCAAACATCGGCGGCAAGCCGGGCACCATCTTCATGGTGTTCCAGGCTCCGGGCGCCAATGCCACCGAGGTGAACGCCCGCATCGACCAGCTCTATGAGGATCTGAAGCCCCTGATGCCGGCAGGACTGGAGTTCGTGAAGCTCGAGACCTCCGACGACTTCCTCTATGCCGCCATCGGCAACGTGGTTGAGACGCTCATCATCGCCATCATCCTGGTGATTCTCGTGGTGTTCTTCTTCCTGCAGAACTTCAAGGCCACGATCATCCCTTCAATATCGATTATCGTTTCCCTGCTGGGAACCTTTGCCATCGTCTCGCTGGCGGGATTCTCGCTCAACATTCTGACGCTCTTCGCCCTCGTGCTGGCCATCGGTACGGTGGTCGACGATGCCATCGTGGTGGTTGAGGCCGTGATGGCGAAGATGGAGGGCGGCATCACCGATGCCAAGCAGGCCACCCGCGAAGCCATGAGCGATGTGTCGGTGGCCGTCGTATCGTGTACGCTGGTATTCATGGCCGTATTCATTCCCGTGGCCTTCATGCCCGGCACGTCGGGCTCGTTCTTCACCCAGTTCGGTGTGACGATTGCCTCGGCCGTTGGTCTGTCGTGCGTATCAGCCCTGACGCTCTGCCCTGCCCTCTGTGCCATCATGCTGAAAATCACGGAGAAGAAAAGCGAGCGCAAGAACCTGACCTACTATACGAAGAAAGCCTATACCGTCAGCTATAACGCCATCTACAACAAGTACTCCAAGGCTGTGCAGAAGTTCATCAAGCGCCCCGTGCTGGCGTGGAGTCTGCTGGCCGTGGCTGCCGTACTGCTCATCTTCTTCATGAAGAACCTGCCTTCAGGACTGGTGCCGCAGGAGGACCAGGGCGTTATCCTTGCCGAAATCCGTGCCCCGGAGGGCACCACGCTCCACGAGACACGTGAGATTGTGAAGAAGGTAGAGGCCAAGGTGCAGGAGATTCCCGAGATGGAGAGTTTCGCCACGGCTTGCGGCTATGGCATGATGTCGGGCTCAGGCTCCAACTATGCCACCATGATTATCCGCCTGAAGACCTGGGAAAAGCGTGAGGGATTCAACCACTACGTTGACCTCGTCATCGGCCGACTGTATTTCGCCTGCAAGGAAATCAAGAACGTGCAGGTGATGCCGTTCCAGTTGCCGCAGGTGCCGGGCTATGGTTCCAACAACAGCGTGAACCTGGTGCTGCAGGACCTGAACGACGGCTCGCTGTCGGAGTTTGCCAAGCTGGCCACCAACTTCCTGACCAAGCTCGGCGAGCGTCCGGAAATCAGCATGGCCATGACGTCATACTCCGAGCGCTTCCCGAAATTTGAAGTCAATGTGGATGCCACCCAGTGCGACCGCGCCGGCGTCAGTCCGTCTGTCGTGCTCCGCACGCTGGGCTCCTATTGCGGCGGTTCGTACGTGGGTAACTTCAACCAGTTCGGTAAGGTGTACCGCATCATGGCCAGCGCCTCACCCGAATACCGCCTCGACCCCTCGTCGCTAAACAACATCTTCGTGAAGGTGCGCGGCGGCAAGATGGCTCCTATCTCGGAGTTCGTCACGCTGAAAGAGATTGTGGGAACGTCGAGCGTTGAGCACTTCAACCTGTTCCAGAGCATCACCTGCTTCGTGCAGGCCGCCAGCGGATACACCGAGGGCGACGCCCACAAGGTGATTGCCGAGGTGTTCAAGGAGACCATGCCTAACGGCTACAGCTACGAATACAGCGGCATGTCGCGAGAGTTGGAGGAAGCCTCCGGCTCTAACACCACTGCCCTTATATATATAATATGTATCATTCTCATCTACCTCATCCTGGCCTCGCTCTACAACTCGTGGTTCACCCCGTGGGCCGTGTTGCTCAGCGTGCCGTTCGGACTGATGGGAGCCTTTGTCTGCGCCTACCTGGGATCATTGGTTCACTTGCCGGGCATGGACAATAACATCTACCTGCAGACGGGTGTCATCATGCTCATCGGTCTGCTATCCAAGACCGCCATCCTGATTACGGAGTTCGCCTCTGAGCGCCGTGCCCAGGGCATGAGCATCCGCGATGCCGCCTTCGAGGCCTGCAAGGAGCGTCTGCGCCCCATCCTGATGACGGTGTTCACCATGATTGCCGGTATGATTCCGCTCATCATCGAGGGTGGTGCCGGTGCCAACGGTAACCGTGCCCTCGCCCTTGGCGTTGTGGGCGGTATGTCCGTGGGTACCATTGCCCTGCTCTTCGTGGTTCCCGCCTTCTTCATCGTGTTCCAGAAACTTCACGAGAAATATCAGGGCGGCAAGGGACAGAGCAGTGAAAGCACTGATGGCCGAATTGTGACGGACGAAGACGAAGTCAAAGTAGCAGTGGCTCCGATAGAAGAAATAAGTGAAGAAATAAAACCAGAAGAGATAAATTAAATGAAAATAAAAATAAAAATAAAAAGCATACTCATAGTAGCCCTATTGAGTTTCGTACTCTCGGGCTGCGGCACGTTCAAGAAGTATGAGCCACAGGTAACGGCTCCGGCAGATATCTTCGGCAAGGATGTGAAGACCGACGACTCTTCGCTGGCTCAGATGACGTGGCGCGAGTTCTTTACCGACCCGATCTTGCAAGAGCTCATCGACAGCGTGCTCGCACGTAATACCGACATCAATTCGGCACGCATCGCCATCGAGCAGTCGGAAGCTTCCCTGAAAGCTGCGAAACTGGCCTACCTGCCATCGCTCTACTTCTCCCCGCAGGGAACGCTGTCGAAGTTTGACACAAACCCGTGGTCAAAGACCTACAACCTGCCCCTGCAGCTCTCGATGGACATCGATGCCTTCGGCTCCATCACCAACAAGAAGCGCGCCTCCAAGGCCTTGCTCCTGCAGGCAAAGGTGCGTGAGGAATCCATCAAGGCGAACCTCATCTCGACTACCGCACAGCAATACTACATGCTGCAGGTGCTCGACCGCCAGCTGGAAATCCTGAACGCTACAGACAGCCTCTGGAATGCCTCGCTGGAAACCGAGAAGACGCTTTGGGAAAACGGCAAGATCTACTCCACCGCCGTCAATCAGATGGAGTCGTCGTACCTGAACGTGAAGACGCAGATTGTGGACGCACGCCGCAATATCCGCAGCGTGGAGAATGCCATCTGCCGACTGCTGGCCATCACGCCTCAGCATATCAAGCGCAATATCTGGGGAACCTCGGCCTTGCATCATCCTGAAGCACAGGGAGATACCGGACAACGTATGTTCGACACGCAGTTCCTGAAGATTGGCGTACCCGCCTCGTTACTTGAGTTGCGTCCCGATATCCGCATGGCTAACCACGCCATGGAGGAGGCTTTCTACAACACACAGGCAGCCCGAGCGGCTTTCTTCCCCTCCATCACGCTGAACGGAACAGGAGGATGGACCAATAGTGCAGGCTCGATGGTGGTCAATCCCGGCAAGCTGTTGCTCAATGCCGTGGCTTCCCTCACCCAGCCTATCTTTGCCCGTGGCAAGTTGCTTACCAACCTGAAGATTTCCAAGCTGAAGGAGGAAGACCTGAAGAACAAGTATGTACAGACGGTCATCAATGCGGGTAATCAGGTGAATGAGGCTCTGGCCGACTGTCAGGCAGCCCGTGAGAAGCATGGCTACTACCATCGTCAGGTGGAGGTGCTGCATGAAGCCTACAAGGGAACCCACGAACTGATGGACAACGGTAAGTCCAACTACCTCGAAGTGCTGACAGCCCAGGAGACGCTCCTGAATGCCCAGCTGAGTGAGGCCATGAACATGTACAATGGTGCAAAGGCAGTCATTGCCCTCTACATTGCCCTGGGTGGAGCAACGAAGTAAAGAAACACGACGATATGATGCTGTCAAAAGGGAGGCTGAATCGATTCAGCCTCCCTTTTTTCCTGTTTAATATTTGCCTAAATATGTCTTATTATGGAAATTCTGATATAATAATATAAGATAGGACACGTTTAGGTAAATATAGGACAGTAAAATTTGAAAATTAATGACGAACTTTGTATTCGAGAAAGAAATAACGGACATTATGGATATTGTAAATTTAAAGCCCCGAAAAGGAAATGATACATATCGGATAGGCGATAACGATGATTTTGTGGTGATGGAGAACATTGCTTCTCTACCTCCAGGAAAGGTTTGTCTGGAGGATCATGGCATCATTTTAATTTGTACGGAAGGCAGGGCGCAGTTTGAATATGACGGTGCTACAGTACAGTTCCAAAAGGACGACCTGTTCCTTTACATGCGCAATAGTACTGCCTGCAACTTCATGGCTTCATCGAATTTCAATTGCAGGCAGATATGGTTTACGAGAAGCGAACTTTGGAACATCAACCTCTATGCCCGAACAAGTCTGGCCGATTTGTCTTATCTCAAAGAACATCCCGTTGTGCATCTGACGCAAGACGACCTCTCGCTGCTGGACAACTATTTCCAACTGTTGTGCCGCAGGTTGAAAGACCAAACGCCTGTACTCTATACCGACATCTCACGTGCGCTTATCAGTACGATGATGCTGGAAATACTGGCCATCTTGCGCCGCGGTGAGGTACGGATGGCGGAGTCAGATTTCCAGGATGATAAGGCTCCGGGCTTCCATAAGAGACGGATGGTCGACAAGTTTATTCATATGGTGGAGCAGAGCGACGGGCGGATTCGCAAGGTGGATGAATTTGCAAGCAAGCTCAACATCACACCTAAATATCTCTCAACCATTCTCAAGGAAACAATGAACCGCAGGCCGAGCGACATGATACAGCTTTTCACGATGAAGGCCATCGAGCGCCGCTTGCGCTTCACCGATATGACGATGCAGCAGATTGCCAATGAACTGAATTTCCCCAACGCCTCGTTTTTCGGCAGATACTTTAGGGAACATTCGGGCATGACACCGTTGGAATATCGTGTCAAGTACCATCGTGGTGAAATGAATAATTAATAATGTATATGAAGAAGATCGCATTGATATTGGCTGCTGTACTGATGAGCGTTACGGCGATTGCTCAGACTGACAGCACGACCGTGAGGAGGAAGAGAGTAGCCGTAGTCCTGAGCGGCGGCGGTGCAAAAGGTATGGCACACATCGGTGTGCTGAAGGTTTTGGAAAAGGCTGGCATCCCCGTGGATATTGTCACAGGAACGTCGATGGGAAGCATCATCGGCGGTCTCTATGCCATCGGCTACAATGCCAATGCCCTCGACTCGATGGTGCGTGTGCAGGATTGGAGCTATGTCATCACCGACAAGGAAGACTTAAGCAATCAAAGTCTCAGCGACCAACGAAAGCAGAATACCTATTTCTTCACTACCGGCCTGACTATCGGAAAGCGCGATTTGCAGGCAGGTGGTTTCATCAAGGGCAAGAACCTGGCAGAACTGTTCCAGCAGCTCTGCACTGGCTACACCGACTCACTCGACTTCACCCACGACCTGCGCATACCTTTTGCTTGTGTGGCAACGAACGTCATCGACAACAGCGAGGTGGATTTCCATAGCGGTCGATTGCCGCAGGCCATGCGTGCCTCAATGGCCATCCCTGCCGCATTCTCACCTGTCAGAATCGGCGACAAGGTGCTCGTCGATGGAGGTCTGAAGAATAACTATCCGGCTGACATTGCCCGCGAGATGGGAGCCGAGGTTATCATCGGAGTCACCGTGCAGGGTGCGCCGAAGGTGGCAGAAGACATGAGCGGCACCATGAGCATCATCAGTCAGATCGTGGACGTGAACTGTAAGAACAAGTACGATGAAAACCTGGCCATCACCGACTTGCACCTGCAAGTGGACACGAAGGGCTATGGCTCAGCAAGCTTCTCGCCGGCAGCCATCGACACGCTCATCCGTCGCGGTGAGGAACTGGCCATGCGCCATTGGGACGACATCATAGCCCTGAAGCAACGCATCGGCATCGATGATTCGTTCCGTCCCGTTATCCTGCAACCGTTGCGCCCGAAAGTGATGACCGAGAAACAGCATGTGACCGAGTTCACATTCGAGAACATGACACCTCAGGCAGAACGGTTCCTGAGACAAAAATTCAACCTTGACAGGACTGACAGCATCGATGCCAAACTGGAGCAGAAACTCACCACGTCGATGCGCGTGGATTTGTTCTATCAGACGGCAGAGTGCCGACTCGTTCCCAATGATGAGGGGGTACGTGTCATTCTCTCGGCTGGCAACCGCAAGTCGGTGCAGCTGCATACTGGTTTCCGTTTTGATACAGAGGAGTATGCCGCTGTTCAGGTGGGTCTTGATATTCCATTGAAAACGGCTATCCCTGTCAGCACTGACATCACGTTGCGCTTAGGCAAGCGATTGATGGCCCGCGGCGAGCTGACCGTTCATCCGCGCAGTATCACCCGTCCGACCCTCACCTATACCTTCCGCCGCAACGACGTGGATATCTATTTTGAAGGCGAGCGCGACTACAACATCCGGTACAACCAGTTCCAAGCAGAGATCATACCCATCAATCATGATCTACGTCATTTCAATATCCAGTACGGGTTCCGCTGGGACTATATGCACTATCGCAACAAGCTCGGTACGGAGACAGCCATTCAGACGGTCCTCGAGAATGAGCATTTCTACAGCTACCATGCACGCGTGAACTACAATGGTGAGGACAACTGGTATTTCCCGACCCGTGGTGCTCGCTTCAGTGCCGAATATTCCTATCTGACCGACAACCTGGCCAAGCTTGATGATAAACCGGGCATGAGTGAAGTCAAAGCCAACTGGCGAATGTCGTTTACCATGGGTAGCCGCTTCACCATTCAGCCGATGTTCTATGGCCGTCTGCTCTTCGGCACAATTGTTCCACCTAACTTTGGTAATACCATCGGCGGCGATTGGTTCGGCCACTATGTGGAACAGCAGATGCCATTTGCCGGTATCGGTAATATGGAGTATGTCGGTCATCAGTTCGTGGCCGCCCAGCTGCAGGCACAGCAACGCATCGGTCAGAACAGTTACGTGCTTCTCCGCGTGGCCGGTGCCCAACAGTCAGACAAGGTTAAGGAACTCTTGGATAACCGCACGATTCTCGGTATTCAGGCCGCCTACTATTACAACACGATGTTCGGCCCTCTCGGTGCCTCACTCGGCTATAGCAACCATACCAAGAAGCCTTATTTCTACTTGAATCTCGGATATGAATTCTAAATAAAAATATAATAAAGTTATCAGTAATGAAAGAGACATTTGAGCATTCCCGCAAGATGGGAAGCGGCGTAAGCCTAAAGGCTGTCATGTTATTGATGGCGGTCGTGCTGTTGCCTATTACAAATGAGCGTGGCAAAGGTGAAGCAGGACGTGAATGCCCACCTGCAGAAATCGGCGCGTACAAAGTATCTGCCTCACGTCAACGCCTTGGGCGGCTATGTTTGGATGAGCAAGGAAATCTCGATGCTCAGCGAAGAAGACAAGGAAACGCTGAATGGCCTCGGCACGAATGCTGCTGCTAGTCTGTCGGGAACCATTGGCTCGATAGCATCGCAGTTGCCTGCAGCAGCTCAGGCTCAGTTGGCCCAGGGCGTTTCGCAGTTCTCAGGAAGCCTTGACCAGGTTGGTGCAGGATTGGTGAACGCCATGCGTACCGATACGCACAATATGTTTGCGGGTGCGGTGACGGTGACGCAGCCTGTATTCATGGGTGGAGCCATCACGGCTGCCAATAAGATAGCCGACATCAACGTGGAGATGGCAGCCAACTCGCTGGAACTGAAGCGCCAGGGCACCTTATATAATATAGACCAAGCTTACTGGCAGGTGGTGTCATTGCGCCAGAAGCAAAAACTGGCCGAAAGCTACGTCTCGCTGGTAAAGAAACTGAAGAGCGACGTGCAGAAAATGATCGATCAGGGCGTGGGTACCAAGGGCGACGGCCTGAGCGTCAGCGTCAGAGTGAACGAAGCCGAAATGGCTCTCACGCAGGTCACCGACGGACTGGCCTTGTCGAAGATGTTGCTCTGCCAACTCTGCGGACTGCCGGTAAATGAGAACATCACGCTGGCCGACGAGGAAATTGAAGGATTAAACGTGAAGAGTGAAGGATATGCTGCTGCCGGACCGAGTCTTGCCATGCAGAACAGACCGGAACTGAAAGTGCTGCAGAATACGGTGGACCTCACCAAGCAGACAACGAACATGCTGAAGGCAGGTAATCTGCCGCAGGTGCTGGTGACGGGCGGCTATGCCGTTTCGAACCCCAACACGTTCAACGGTTTCGAGAAGAAGTTCGGCGGTTTCTGGAACGTGGGCGTGCTGGTACGCGTACCCGTCTGGAACTGGGGTGACGTAAAGCACAAGGTGCGTGCCTCGAAGGGAGCCACGACCATAGCCAACCTGGAAATGGAAGAGGCCCGCGAACTGATTGAACTGCAGGTGAACCAGAGCAACTTCAAGGTGAACGAAGCCCAGAAGAAACTCACGATGGCACAATCTAACGTAGCCAATGCCAACGAGAACCTGCGCATGGCCAACCTCGCTTTCAAGGAGGGAACAGCCTCGTTCACCACCGTTATGGAGGCGCAGACCGCCTGGCAACAGGCTCAGACGCAGAAGATTGACGCAGAAATCGGAGTGAAACTCTCAGAGGTGGAACTGCAGAAAGCCCTCGGCACACTTCAATAAAAAAAACGGCGTAATAACGAAATAATGAAATAACGAAAAAAAATAGAATTATGGCAGACAAAGCAAAAGAACAGCATAACAATATCCTGCTGGCTGTGGCAGGTTTCGCAGCAGTAGTAGCAATCGTGGCACTCATCGGTTTCCTGGCCCTGGGCCGTGACCCGGAAGTGATACAGGGTGAGATGGAAGTAGAGGAATACCGTGTGTCGGGTAAGGTGCCCGGTCGTATCCTTGAACTCCGTGTGAAGGAGGGTGACCTTGTAAAGGCAGGCGACACACTGGCCATCATCGAGGCTCCCGAGGTGGAGGCTAAGATGGTGCAGGCACGGAATGCTGCCGATGCCGCTTCAGCCATCGCACAGATGGCACAGAACGGTGCCCGTAAGGAACAGGTACAGGCCGCCGCACAGCTCTATGAGCAGGCAAAGGCCGGACTGGAGATTGCCGAGAAGTCGTACAACCGCATGAAGAAACTCTACGAAGAGGAGGTGGTCAGTGCGCAGAAATTCGATGAGGCCGAAGCCATGTACAAGTCGGCTCAGGCTCAGGTAAAGGCTGCCAAGAGCCAGTATGACATGGCCGTGAACGGTGCCCGCGCCGAGGAACGCCGCGCTGCTTCGGCAACGGCTGGCCAGGCCCGTGGTGCCGTGCAGGAGGTGCAGGGCTATGTCCGCGAGACCGTTCAGATAGCCCAGATGGCAGGCGAGGTAACCGATGTATTCCCGAAGGTAGGCGAGCTTGTCGGCACCGGAACTCCCATCATGTCGATTGCCGTGATGGACGACCAGTGGGCCACGTTCAACATCCGCGAAGACCAGTTGAAGGACATCAAGGTGGGCCAGGAAATCACCGTCCGCGTTCCCGCCATCGACAAGGAAACCAAGATGAAGGTCACTTCGATGAAAGACAAGGGTTCGTTCGCCGTTTGGAAGGCCACCAAGGCCAGCGGCCAGTACGACCAGAAAACTTTCGAGGTGAAGGCTCGTCCGACGGAGGCCATGAAG
This sequence comes from uncultured Prevotellaceae bacterium, assembly GCA_900316985.1. Lineage (GTDB taxonomy): Bacteria > Bacteroidota > Bacteroidia > Bacteroidales > Bacteroidaceae > Prevotella. The sequence goes on along the minus strand of ONFE01000029.1, from coordinate 76,249 downwards.
GACATCCGTCCCGGTATGTCAGTGATTCTCAAGAAGTGATGAGTGATAAATGATAAGTGTTAAGAGATAATTGAATCATCAATGAAATATCTCAGACAAATCCTCGACATTGCGCTGCGCGAACTCAACATCCTGCGCAAGAACCGCATCTACGGTTTCTGCATGATTGTGTTCCCGGTGATGCTGGTGCTCTTCTTCACCACGATGCTCGACGACGGAATCCCGCAGGACCTGCCCATCGGCGTGGTGGACCAGGACAACAGCGCCACTTCGCGCGGTCTGGTGCGCAACCTCGATGCCATGCAGAACTCGCGCGTTGTGTATCGCTTCGCCAATGTAACCGAGGCACGCAACGCCATGCAGGAAGGCAGGGTCTATGCCTACCTTTATATTCCTGAAGGCACGGCGGCGAAGCTGATGGCAGGCCGACAGCCGAAAATCTCGTATTACTACACGATGACATGTATGACGGCTGGTTCGATGGCCTCAAAAGACCTGAAGACCATCGGTATGCTCGGTTCGATGGCCGTGGGAAAAGCCACGCTGAGCGCCAAGGGTGCCACGGATGGACAGATCAAGGCAGCCCTGCAGCCTGTCACCATCGACGCACACATGATAGCCAATCCTGAAGGCAGCTACAACTACTCGCTGACCACCGTATTCGTGCCAGGCATCCTGATGCTCTTTATGGCGCTGCTCTCGTCCTACTCGCTTGGTATGGAGATGAAGTTCGATACAGGCAAGGAATGGCTTGCCCGTGCCGACGGCAACATTGTCGTGGCCATCATCGGTAAGTACATCGTCCACGCGCTGGTGTTCCTGCTCGTGATATTCGCCTTCCTGTATTATATCTTCGACGTGCTTCATTTTCCACGCCTCGGCGACACATGGAGCATCGTAAGGCTTACCCTCTTGCAGGTGGCAGCTTCGCTCGGTTTCGGTATTTTCACATTCGGAATAATGCCCTCGCTTCGCATGTCGATGAGTATCAGTTCGCTGTGGTCGGTACTTGGTTTGTCGATGTGCGGCTCGGCTTTCCCCATCCTGGGAATGGACCCGCCGCTGCAGTCAATGTCGTGGCTGTTCCCCCTGCGTCACTACTGGATGATCTATCAGGCAACGGTGCTCAACGGTTTCCCCGTTATCGACGTCTGGTTCCACCTCGTGGCACTCGTGGCCTTCACGCTGCTGCCCTGGTTTGTTCTTCGTAAAGTTAAAAATGCAATGTTGAATTATGTCTATATTCCTTAAGGGGAGAAGAAGTAAGTAGAATAGATTATGATAGAAAGACTGAAACAACATTTTACCGATGTGCTCCACATCTGGCGGAACGAAATGATTAAAGTCATCAAGGACGAAGGCGTGCTGATGTTCCTCGTCGTCGTGCCGCTGGGCTATCCGCTGCTCTACTCGTGGATATACAACAACGAGACGCTGCACGAAACCCCAGTGGTGGTCGTAGACCAGTCGCACTCAGCCCTTTCGAGGCAGTTCATCAAAGACTGCGACGCTACGCCCGATGTGCAGATAAGATACTATGCAGAGGACCTCGACGAAGCGCGTTCGCTCATCAGCCGGCAGCTCGTCCGTGGCATCTACCTCATACCGTCTGACTTTGCCGAGCGCGTCAATCGCGGCGAGCAGGCCACCGTCAGCGTCTATTGCGACATGTCGCTCATGCTCGCCTATAAGAATGTCTATCAGACTGCCATGATCGAGGCTGGCCGTCTCGGCGCAGGGCTGAACATCAAGAAGGCAGGCAACTACACCAAGCGAGAGGATGCCATTACCGCGCAGCCTCTGGCCGTCGATGGCGTGGCCATGTTCAATCCTTCGGGCGGCTATGGTTCGTGCGTGCTGCCCGGCGTGCTGATGATTCTCCTTCAGCAGGCCATCGCCCTCGGTATTGGTATGGCAGCCGGAACGGCCCGCGAGCGCCACCGCAATGGTCAGCTCATTCCCGACGACGACCCGCACTATCGCGGCGCCTACCGCATTGTTTGGGGCAAGGCTCTCTGCTACAGCATGATTGGTGCCGTGGCCGCCGCCTACCTCTCGATGGCTGTTCCGCGTATGTTCGCATTCCCGCAACTTGGCATTGGATGGAACCTGTTCTGGCTGCTCCTGCCTTACACCATGGCCAGCATCTTCTTCGGAATGACTGTTTCATGTCTGGTGCGCTACCGCGAGAATGTGATGCTCATCATGGTATTCGTATCCGTGCCCCTGCTTTTCCTGACCGGCGTTTCATGGCCGCAGTCCAGCATTCCCAGCTACTGGCAGGGCGTCTCCTGGCTTTTCCCCAGCACCTTTGGTGTGCGTGCTTTCATCCGCGTCAACTCCATGGGAGCCAGCATCAGTCAGGTCCTTCCCGAGCTCCGCATTCTCTGGATTCAGGCTGCCGCCTATCTCGGCATGGCCTGCCTTGTCTATCGCTACCAGTTCCGGTTAGCAAAGAAGTGGGCGAACATATGAATAGAAAGATTATGAAGAGATTCAACTTCAAACTATTATTGGTAGTCCCAACATGGATGGTGGCCACGATGGCCTCCGCCCAAATCCGTCATGGCCTCGCCATTGACCTTGGGAAGAACCATCTGGAGGATACCACGCGTGTGACCAAATTCAGCGTGGGCGTAACCAGCCATACTGACACATTGAAGGGCGTGCAAGCCAATATGTTGTCAAACTATGCCGGATGCGTGAATGGCCTCCAGCTCTCAGGCTTCTCCAATATTTCAACTTCTCCTATGCGGGGAGCGCAGTTCAGCAGTGTCACGAACATCTCGATGGGCGTGGAGAAGGGACTTCAGGCTGCCTCTTTGCTCAATGTCTCGTCTGGCTTGATGCGTGGCATGCAAGTGAGTGCCTATAACTACGCAGAAGAACTGAACGGCTTGCAGTTAGGTGTGTTCAATGTGGCGAATTCCCACCCCAAGGGTTGGCAGGTAGGTCTCATAAACTATACGAAAGATGGCGGTGGCCATAAAATCGGTTTGGTTAACGTGAGTCCTAAAACCACCATCGATGTAATGGTTTATGGTGGTACCAGCTCAAAAATGAACGGTGCAATCCGCTTCCGCAACAAGAGTACTTATAACATCCTCGGTCTGGGAACCCATTTTATGGGATTCGACGAAGATTTCTCAGGTTCCGTGTTCTACCGCTTGGGACAGTTCTTCCCAATTACACCAAAATTCTCGCTCAGTGGCGATATCGGCTATTACCACGTGGAAACCTTCAAAAAGCATAGCGAAGACGGCCCCTCACGTCTATTCTCTATACAGGCACACCTGAATGCTGACTATCAGTTGACGCGCAATATAGGCCTGTTCGCATCGGTAGGCTACGGCGACACCCGCTATTACTATCATGAGCAGAAGTATCGAAACCGCTTCCTCGCTGAGGCCGGCGTCACGTTCCGTTATCCACACAATGCCAATCGCCAGACGTCTGTAGTACATAGAAGTGAAGACACAGCACCTGCCGACTCACTCATGGCATTAGGGCTGGGCAAGAAACACCCCTGGTGGGCCTTGGGACAGGTTACGGGCGTAAATGCCTTTGTGCATTTCTTCGACCGTGTGGTGACCAATCAGGACTTTGCTCAGACTACGCTCCATACCTGGGGTGAGAATTTCAAGAACGGGTTTGTGTGGGACAACGACCAGTTTTCCACCAACCTCTTCATGCATCCCTATCATGGCAATCTCTATTTCAACTCTGCCCGTGCTCAGGGACTGAGCTTCTGGGAATCTGCTCCTTTAGCCATGGTAGGATCCTTGGAGTGGGAGTTCCTTGGTGAGATTGAGCCGCCTGCACTCAACGACTTGATAGCCACCACCTTCGGCGGTATCTGTATCGGTGAAATCACCAACCGTATCAGCCGTATCTTCCTGGATGACTCCAAGCGTGGCTGGCAGCGCTTCTGGCGGGAACTGGGAGCCACCATCTTTAATCCCATGGGTGAGCTGAAACGTATTGCCACCGGTGATGCCTGGACGGTGCGCCACAATCACTACCGTTATCACGATTACAACCGCAATCCCGTGGAAATATCCATTTCAATAGGTGACCGCTATCTGGGTGACGACGGCAGCTTCTTTAAGGGTGAGTACAATCCCTATATCAATTTCGCCATGCAATACGGTGATCCTGTGAACGAAGACGAACACAATGCCCCTTACGACTTCTTTGAGACAGAACTCATTTTCGGCTTGTCCAAAAACCAGCCTATTCTCAACCAGATACACCTATTGGGGCGCCTCTGGAGTATGCCAATGATAGAGCGGAAGAGCATCAGGGCAGAATTCGGACTATATCAGCACTTCGACTACTTCGATTCCAAGCCTGTGAAGGATGGTTCCGACCTGACACCTTACCGAATCAGTGAGGCTGCTGCCTTCGGTCCTGGCGCCATCATCCAGATGCCCGAGGTAGGCATGGTCTCACATCTGGAGCAGCGCATCTTCCTCAATGGCATCTTGCTGGGTGGTACCAAGAGCGACTATTACAACGTCATCGACCGTGACTACAACATGGGCAGCGGTTTCAGTGTGAAGACCAAGACCCACATGGAACTGCGCCACTTCGGACGCTTCATCCTCAATGCCCACTACTATCGTATCTATACCTGGAAGGGCTATGATCCGGATACCGACCTTTCGAGTCTTACAGAAGATGAAATGCTGCACCTCAACTCACAAGGCGACAAGGGAAATGCTGCACTGCTCGTCATTAACCCCATCACCGTGTTCGATATTGCCAAGAACTGGAGCATCGAACTCTCAGGTTCTTACTACTCACGCCGTACCCGTTACAAATACTACGACGACGTGAAGGCAAACACCTTCGAGGTGCGCCTTGGCCTCGCCGTTCATCTGTAAATAATTGGTGGTTTCATATTTTTTAGTTATCTTTGCGCCGTGAATTAGACAATAGAATAATGAGACCATTGATTAAGTGGATAATGATGGCCGTTTTGGCATGGGTGGCCATCGGGGATGTACAGGCTCAGGCGATGACCCAGGCTGAACGCAGGGCAAGGGTGGACAGCGTGCTTGCAGCCCGTTATTATCGCACGCCTTACGATACGAACTTCGTGGTGCGTCCTGAGGGAAAGCTGACTTTGAAGGTTAGGATGAACCAGACGGGCAACACCTTTCATGCGAAGGGAACCGTCAATGACATCCACTCGAAGGCCGACCTCAAGACCGGCCACAAGACCACCTTTTCACTGGCCGTCATCTACAGGGGGATAGGTGTCGGCGTAGCGGTCAATCCAGCGAAATGGAAAGGGGTGTACAAGGACTACGAGTTCAATCTCAACTACTACAGCAGCCGTATCAGTCTCGACTTCAGTTACCAGCGATCGGAATCTCTGGCCGGTGATATCAACCGTGACGATAATATGTCGCGATTGGAGTCGGGTGACGTCACGATGAAGGTTGCCAATGTGGCTGCCTACTACACCTTCAACCATCGTCGATTCTCTTTTCCGGCTGCTTTCACGCAGAGCTATATCCAGCGTCGCTCGGCCGGCTCGTGGTTGGCAGGCATCAGTTATCAGGGCGGTAGCATTAAGACCAACGATGCGCTGAAGGAGAGAAATCCCAATGCCCCGGAAGTGCGTGTCTATGTCGGTCATGTCGGAATTGGCGGAGGTTACGGTTATAACTGGGTGCTTGGCCGCAAGTGGCTGCTACACTTCTCCATGTTACCCACCTTCGTGGTTTATAACCGCAATAACATGACAGTCAATGGCGAGCGTAGAAAGGCACAGCACATGCGTTTCAACATGATCTTCAATGAGCACGTCGCCATTGTCCATAATTTCTCGTCACGCTATTTTGCCGGCGCTACCCTCGTGATGAACAACTCTGTCTTTGACGACTCGGCCGTTGTGATCAATCAGAACAAATGGCGTGCCCGTGCTTTCTTTGGCCTGAGAATATAAAAGACATGTCAGATAGCATAGACTGTTATTTTTTTGTTTTTTATTTCGTGGATTCAAATTATTCTCTTATCTTTGTAGCCAAAAGTTCTATTAATCAAAAAATACGACAGAAGATGATTGGAACACCAGAGATTATTCTCATCGTACTTGTAGTGTTGCTGCTTTGGGGCGGCAAGAAAGTTCCTGAGCTGATGAACGGCTTGGGAAGAGGCGTGAAGAGTTTTAAGGACGGAATGAACGGCAAGGACGATACTCCGGCTGAAGAGAAAAAGGATGAGCCTAAACCATAGGGACGGAGGCGCGGGAGAGCGTGGTGGTGAACCTGCCACCTTCTGGGAACACCTTGACGTCTTACGTGGCGAGATCATACGGATGCTATTGGCTGCAGTGCTGATGGCCGTGGTGTGTTTCTGCTTGAAGGAGGTATTGTTTGAAGTTGTTCTGGCTCCGAGCCGTGCCGACTTTTTCATCTACCGGATATTGGGTACGGAACCGTTTGATATCCATCTGATCAATACGGGCCTTACCGAGCAGATGATGGTTCACCTGAAGGTGGCTATGGTGGCTGGCATATTGGTGGCTTCGCCCTATCTGCTCTATCTGTTGTTCAGGTTTGTCTCACCGGCTCTCTATGAGAATGAGCGACGCTACAGCGTGAGACTGACGCTGGCTGCTTATCTGATGTTCCTGGTGGGCGTTGTGGTGAATTATCTGTTGATTTTCCCCTTGACGGTTCGTTTTCTGGGAACCTATCAGGTGAGTACGGAGGTTGAGAATATGCTGACGGTGAGTTCATACGTGGATACGCTGTTGGCTATGTCGTTGATGATGGGCGTGGTCTTTGAGATTCCCGTAGTGTCGTGGATGATGGCGAAGTTCGGACTGCTCCGTTCTGAATGGATGAAGCGCTACCGCCGCCACGCTATCGTAGTGGTGCTTATTGTGGCTGCCATCATTACTCCATCTACGGATGTCTTTACACTGTTGATTGTATCGCTACCCATTTGGCTGCTCTATGAAGGGAGCATTCTGATCGTCAGGACTGTAGAGTGAAAGAGCTGGGAATTTATCCTGTGTAGGACATTACAAACATTATGAATATATGCTGAGAAAAATTAGAATCGGATTGTCCACCCTTGTGATGGTACTGATTACGTTGTTGTTTCTTGACTTTACCGGCACACTCCATCATTGGCTCGGCTGGTTGGCCAAGATTCAGTTCCTGCCGGCTTTGCTGGCTGTGAACGTAGTGGTTGTGGTGGCGCTTGTGGTGCTTACCCTGATCATGGGGCGTATCTACTGTTCGGTAATCTGTCCGCTTGGTATCTTGCAGGACGTGATTCACCGCATCGGGCGGAAGCCCAACAAACAGACCTATTCCAAGGAGAAGCGCTGGTTGCGCTATGGGATATTGGTCGTCTTCGTGGCTGCTTTCTTCTTGGGTATCAACTCGCTGGTGGCTTTGCTGGCTCCTTACAGCAGTTATGGCCGTATAGCGCAGAATCTGCTGCAGCCCATCTGGATAGCCGGTAATAATGTGCTGGCATTTCTGGCTGAACATAGCAACAGCTACCGGTTCTATAGCGTGGATGTGTGGATTCGCTCGCTGCCTACGTTTATCATTGCACTTGCTACCCTGATAATGCTGGTAGTGTTGTCATGGCGCAATGGCCGTACCTATTGCAATACAATTTGTCCGGTGGGAACCATCCTGAGCTTCTTTGCCCGCTTTTCTTGGCTGAAGATCCGTTTCGATGAAGACAAGTGTAAGAAGTGTGGCAAGTGTTCGCGCAATTGCAAGGCTTCATGTATTGATTTCAAGACCATGACGGTGGATTACAGTCGTTGTGTGGTTTGCGGGGATTGTCTGGAGCAGTGTAAGTTTGACAGTCTGCATTATGCGGGGCCAGGGGCTGGTAGTTCTAGAAAAACTAGAAGTTCTAGTAGTTCTAGTGATTCTAGGAATACTAGTGATTCTGTAGATGAAGGGCGCCGGTCCTTCCTGGTGGGGGCGGCTTTGGCTACTACGGCTGCTGCTTTGGCTCAGGAGAAGAAGAAGGTGGACGGCGGACTGGCCGTGATTGAGGATAAGTTGGAGCCCGTACGTCATACGCCTATCACTCCTCCGGGTTCTCTCTCTGCCTCTAATATGCAGAAACGTTGCACGGGGTGCCAACTCTGTGTCTCTGAATGCCCTAACGATGTGCTTCGTCCTAGTACGGACTTGATGAAACTGATGCAGCCTATGATGAGTTATGAGCGCGGCTATTGCCGTTCGGAATGTAACCGCTGTTCAGAGGTGTGCCCGGCAGGTGCCATTCAGCCTATCACGTTGGCTGATAAGTCGAGTACGCAGATAGGTCATGCGGTATGGGTGAAGAAGAATTGTATTCCTGTTACCGACGGCGTGGAATGTGGCAACTGTGAGCGTCATTGTCCGGTGGGAGCCATTGAGATGGTGATGCTGGATGAGAACGATGAGGAATCGGTGATGATACCTTCAGTCAATGAAGCCCGTTGCATAGGCTGTGGCGCCTGTGAGAATCTGTGTCCGGCCCGTCCGTTTGCCGCCATTTATGTAGAGGGACACGAAGTTCATAAAACAGTTTAAGGAGGATTTGTTATGGCAAAGAAGATAAACAGAAGAGATTTCCTGAAGATATTCGGTGGGGCTACTGCTGGAGCGTCATCCCTGTTGGTGGCCTGCAAGAATAATCCGCAGCAGACAACTGCTGACCAACAGGAGCCGCCGAAGGACAAAATGACGATGCGCGTGAATCCCAATACGGGTGACAAGGTGTCGCTTTTAGGTTATGGTATGATGCGCCTTCCCGTGGTCGGCGGCGGTACGGAACGTGATCATCCCGATGCTGACATTGATCAGGAGATGGTGAATAAGGAAGTGGACTATGCCATTGAACATGGCGTGAATTATTTTGACACGTCTCCAGCCTATTGTCAGGGACGATCGGAGAAGGCAACGGGTATTGCCCTGCACCGTCATCCGCGGAACAAGTATTTCGTAGCCACGAAACTATCCAATTTCTCGCCAGAGACCAGAAGTCGTGCTGCCAGTATTGAGATGTTTGAAAATTCCCTGAAGGAACTGCAGGTGGACTATATCGACTATCTGTTGCTTCATGCCATTGGTGGTGGTAATGATTCCGAAGAGGAATTCAACAGCCGTTTTATGGACAATGGCATTCTGGACTGGCTGGTGGAACAGAAGAAGAAGGGGCGCATCCGCAACCTCGGCTTTTCCTATCATGGTGATATCGCCATCTTCGACCAGTTGATGACGTGGATGGATGAAGGAAAATATCACTGGGATTTTGCACAGATAGAACTCAATTACCTCGACTGGGAATGGGCCGATGAGATTAACAATCGCAATACGGATGCGAAATATCTTTACGATGAATTACAGAAACGCAATATTCCGGCGGTGATTATGGAACCGCTCTTAGGCGGCCGTCTGGCCAATGTGCCTGACCCTGTGGTGGCTGAAATGAAACAACGTCGACCGGAGAACAGCGTTGCTTCCTGGGCTTTCCGATATGCTGGAACGCCGGAGAAGGTGCTGACCGTGTTGTCGGGTATGACCTATATGGAACACCTGCGGGAGAATATCCGTTCTTATGCGCCGCTGGATCCCATCACCAAGGAAGAGAACGAATTCCTGCTGAAGATAGCAGAGGATATCTACAATCAGAAAAATATTCCTTGTAATGAGTGCAATTACTGCATGCCTTGTCCTTACGGTATCAACATCCCCAGCGTTTTTGTACATTATAACAAGATGATCCGGGAGGGAAATATGCCTTCCAACAAGCAGAATCCTGAATACCGTAAACAGCGGAAAGCTTTCCTCGTAGGTTACGACAGAAGTGTGCCGCGACTGCGTCAGGCTGACCATTGCATCGGTTGTGGCCAGTGTGTGTCGCATTGTCCGCAACGTATCGATATTCCGAAGGAGATGCGCAGGATTGACACGATGGTGGAGAACCTGAAACGCGACGGAAAGGTAAAGGAATTGGAACTGTAAAAAGAAATCCCGAATGCATTGAGCATCCGGGATTTTTCTTATTCTTTGTTTTCTGCGTCGATGGCTTTGATTTTCTGCTTCACCAGTTCGCAGTCATCTTTCAGTTTCTGTACCTTACGGTTCATCTCGTCGATGAGGGAGTTGCCCTTCTTGGAACTGGCATTGAGGAATCCGAGGTTGTTCTCGTAAGTCTGGATTTCCTGCTTCAGAGCCTCGTAGCGGCGCATCAGGCGGGCGCGCTCATTATCGAGTGCATCGCTGCCCTTGCCAGCCATCTGCTTGATGTTGCTCTTGAAGTTATCCAAACGTCTGCGGGCAATTGAGATATTCAGGTCTTTATAAAGCTTGTCCAAAACGGCGTGATACTCAGCATACAGCTTGTCTTTCTCCTTGAAAGGTACGTGTCCCACCTGCTGGTATTCCTCCACCAGTTGCTGAACTTTCTCCTGAAGTCCCTCACCGGCCTCTTCTGCAGCCTCTTTCAGTTGGGCAATAATGCTACGCTTCTTTTCCAGATTCTCACGCTCCACACTGCGTGTTCCTGCATTGGCAGCATTGCGGGCCTCGAAGAATTTGTTGCAGGCACCAAGGAAGTCGTTCCATAACTGGTCACCCAACTTCTTGGGAACCATACCGATAGTCTTCCATTCTTTCTGCAGGGCAATGAGCTTATCACTTGTGGATTTCCAGTCAGTAGAGTCTTGCAGAGCCTGAGCCTGTTCCACGAGCTTCTGTTTCTTGGCGGCATTCTCGGCAAAACGCTCTTTGAGCGACTTGAAATACTCGGCTTTCTTGCTGAAGAAATCGTCGCAGGCAGCGCGGAAACGCTCGAAGATCTTGACGTTCATCTTCTGGGGAGCAAAACCGATGGTCTTCCATTCTGCCTGGATATCGATAATCTGCTTCGTATGTTTCTCCCAATCGCCTGCACCCTTGTTCTCTTCCTTGGCGATGGCTTCCACCTTCTCGCAGAGTTCCGTTTTACGGGCAAGGTTGTCTTCTTCCTTTGAACGGATATTCTCAAAGTGCTGCTGGTGCTTTTTGTTGATGACCGTAGAAGCAGCCTTGAAGCGGGTCCAGATTTCTTCGCGCAGTTCCTTGCTTACGGGGCCAGTCTCACGGAATTCCTGATGCAGTTTCTGCAACTGGTGGAAAGCACTGATGACATCTTCTTCTTCATCAAGCTTCTCAGCAGCCTCGCATAGGCGTGTCTTGATTTCGAGGTTCTTCTTGAAGTCATACTCGCGGGCTTCACTATTGAGCTTGAGCAAGTCGTAGAACTGTTCCACATAGAGTTGGTAGTTGCGCCAGAGTTCGTTGGCTTTCTCGGCAGGTACCAATCTGATTTCTTTCCATTCCTGCTGCAACTGCTTGAATTCCTGATAGTTGCGGTTGGCTTCCTCGGGAGAGGTCACCATCGCCTTGATCTTCTCGATGATATCGAGTTTCTTTTTGAGGTTTTCCTGCTTCTCTTCCTCTTGCTGCTGGAAAAGTTTGGTACGCTTTTCCTTTACAAGTCCCATCTCAGCCTTGAAGGTCTCTTCGTCCTCGTCGGGAGTAACTACATATTTCTCGGGGTCTCCGCCAGCATCGAGATAGGCTTTCTGCTCTGCCTCACGCTGTGCAAAATGTAGTTTGTAGAACATTGTCTTCAAGTAGTCTACTTCTTCCTTTGTGGGATTTTCTTCCCCGTGAGCCAGTTCCTTAATTCGTTCTATCACCTCACCTTTGGTGGCATAGGATTTCTTCTCCTCAGCAGGCTCTTCAGCCTGGGGAGTTTCTTCAGCCGCCTCAGCAGGTGCTTCTTCCGCTGTTGCCTCTACGGGAACTTCTTCTGCTTCGGCGGGTGCCTCTGGAACAGCAGGTGTTTCGTCTGCCACTTCTACAGGTGCTTCCTCCGGAGTTGCGGGAGTCTCCTCTGCAGGTGCTTCTGCGGGAACTTCGTTTTCTACGGGTGTTTCAACTACTTTGTTTTCTTCCAACTGTGCCTCTTGATTGAGGACGTTTTCTTGAGAGTCCATCATGTTACTGATTTTTAGTTCGTGATTCAGGTTTGCACTATGTGTCATTAGGGCACATAGATTGGACAAAAGTAGTTAAACTTTTTGAATTAACCTAATTTTGTGCCTAAAATCTCCAAAAATGAGGCAAAAAAAGCATTTGTACGGCTTTTTCAATCCTTTTTTTGGAGATTTTAGGCTATTATACAAGTCTCTTGTGTCTTAATACGGCCCAAGAACAGCCGGCAATGACGGCGGAGATGATGAGTGCGACGGCAAATCCCCATGCATTGTTCTCCATACCGTTGATGAGGTTCATTCCGAAGAAGGAGGCCACGAGCATAGGCACCGTGAGAATAATGGTGACGGCCGTGAGCGTACGCATCACCGTATTCACGTTGTTATTGATGATGCTCGAGTAGGTGTCCATCGTCGATTCCAGGATGTTTGAGTAGATGCTGGTGATTTCGCGAGCCTGTGTCATCTCGATGTTCACGTCCTCGATGAGGTCTGCATCCAGTTCGTCAACCTGTAGCTTAAACTTCAGTTTCTGTAACAATGTTTCGTTGCCTCGGATGGAGGTGGTGAAGTAGGTGAGCGAATCCTGCAGGCGCGAGAGTCCAATCAGACTTTCGTTGTTTACGCCGTGATCCAGATTCCTCTTGGCTTTCTCGATGAGGGAATTGATTTGCTTCAACCGTTTCAGATACCATACGGCCGAGGATAGGAACAGGCGGAAAATCATATCCACATGGTCGGTGAATCCCTCGCCTCGCTTCTGCTGGAACGAAACGAAATCGATCATCATGTTCGTCTCGTAGAAACAGACGGTGATGGTGACGTCGCGCTTGTGAATAATACCGAGCGGTACGGTGGTATAAGGAGTACGCGAGCGTACCTCTTTCACGTATGGGATACGCAGGATGATGAGTGTCCATCCGTCGTCGTATTCATAACGGGCCCGCTCATCGGTATCGCTGATGTCCGAAAAGAAATAGTCGGGTATTTCGAAACGCTCTTCCAGTTCTTGCTGGTCTTCTTCCGTTGGACACGTCACCTGTATCCAGCAGCCAGGTTCCCACTGGGGAATCTGCTTTAGTCCATTGATGGTATTCCAGTATGTCTTCATTTTGCTAATCCTTTTTTCGTTTGAGAAATGGTTTTTAGCGGCAAAGGGATTAGCAGCCTTGCTCGCCATCCCCCGCCTTACGAATTGTAATTATCCGCCGGGTAGTCGTCCATTATTTGTTACAAAATTGGTTAATACGGGTGCAAAGATACGAAAAATATTGTGATATGCAAGCAAAACGGTGTATAAATAATCACTTTTTTGTTTTTCTCATGTATTGGAGGAAAAGACATTGGATTGAGTGAATAACTCTTAAAGGCTATTCTTTAGTATTTAAATATTGTTAAGTTTACTAATCTTTTTGTCGCGTTTACTTGACAAAAAGAAATAAATACTATACTTTTGCTACCGATATCAATTACTAATAATGAAGTCAAACATTTTTAAACTTTACGATTATGAAATTCAATTATCTTTTCCCTGAGGTCTATAAGAAGATAGGATGGGGCATGTTTGTTGTTTTTGCGGTACTCAACGTACTGTGGATGACGGATACAATAGGCCCTTGGTTTCCGTGTAAGGTAATCAGTATTGTGCCGTCCTCGTCTTTTGGCGACAGTTCCAGTTCTTATGTGGTCCAGAACAATGGCTGGGAAGACGAAATCTGCATGGTTGGAATGATACTCTCATTGCTTTTCATCTCGTTTGCCCGACTGAAAGATGAGGATGAGTACACCATTAACCTGCGAATGAAGTCAATGGCATGGGCATTCAAGGTGTTTGGCATTGTTGTCATCGTGGCCACGCTCACCATCTACGGAATGATTTGGTTCTTTGTCATGCTCATTTTGGTCTATTTAATCTTTTTCCTGTTTATCGGGAAGTTCTATTACGAATTACACCAGTTCAGAAAGGAGGCTCAAAATGAAGAATAATATCCGGGTGGAACGGGCAATCCTGCGGATGACGCAGGCGCAGTTGGCCGAGCGCATCGGTGTAAGCCGTCAGACCATCAATGCCATTGAGGCAGCCAAATATGTTCCATCTACGGTGTTAGCCCTCAAGATGTCGGCCATTTTTGGTAAGCCCGTGAACGAGTTCTTTCAATTAGAAGAGGATGACTGAAAATAAAAATGGTTGGGAAAGCCCAACCATTTTTTATGCTATTCATCAGAGTTCTATTTCTCGGGAATCTCCTCGAGCGCTTTCTTCAGTGTGGCCCAGAAGGGTTCGGCCGAAGCCCAGAGGGCGCGCTCGGTGGTGGTGTGCGGTGAGCGGATGGTGGGACCGAAGGACACTACCTGCAGGTGCGGGTATTTGCCGAGGATGATGGAGCACTCCAGTCCGGCGTGATCAATCTCCACGGTGGCTTCCTCTCCGTTCTGCTCGCGGAACACTTTCAGCATATGGTGCAGGATTTCGGAGTCGGGATTGGGGTCCCATCCGCCGTAACTGCCGGCGGTCTCAACCTTCATGCCAGCCATGTTGAAGCAACTTTCCAGCGTCTTTACGAGGTAGTCTTTCATGTCCTCGCGTGAACTGCGACCGAGAATCTTGAAGCTGGCCTTGCCCTCGCCGATATTGATGATGGCGAGGTTAGAGGATGTCTCCACCACTTCAGGATAGGCGGGAATCATGCGGAGCACACCATCGTGGCAGCCATACATGGCATTGATGAGGTTGTCCTGTATTTCCACGGGTACTTCCATCTTCGGGGTTTCCACATCTTCGGCAATAAGCTCTACGCCAGTCTCGATATGGCGGAACTGGTCGGTGAGGTCTTCCTTCCAGTCGGCCACGAGTTCCTTCAGTGCCTCGACGTTTTCCTTAGGGAGTGTGAGCACGGCCTCGGCCTTGAAGGGGATGGCATTGCGCATGTTGCCGCCCTGCCAGCTGGCCAGACGGGCCTCGCATTCCTCGATGGCTTCACGCACCACGCGCACCAGTTGCTTGTTGGCATTGGCGCGTCCCTCGTGAATCTCCAGTCCGGAGTGACCGCCGCGGAGCCCCTTGAGTGTGATTTTCACGGCTGCATCCTCAGGATCGGTCTCCACCTCTTTATAATCCAAAGAGGCAGTGATGTCGATACCACCGGCAGAGCCAATCACGAACTTTCCCCAAGTCTCGGAGTCGAGGTTGAAGAGGATGTCGCCCTGCAGTTCACCACCAGGGAGTGCATTGGCACCAAACATGCCTGTTTCCTCATCGGCAGTGATGAGTGCCTCCACGGGACCATGCTTCATATCTTTAGATTCCATTATGGCCATGATGGCAGCTACGCCCAGTCCGTCGTCAGCACCGAGGGTTGTTCCCTTGGCCTTCACCCATTCGCCGTCAATCCAGGGTTCAATGGGATCGGTCTCGAAGTTGTGGGTAGATTCGGGAGTCTTCTGCGGCACCATGTCCATGTGAGCCTGCAGGATGACACCCTTTCGGTTCTCCATGCCGGGAGTGGCAGGTTTGCGCATGACGATATTGTCAGCGGGGTCTTTGAATACTTCAACACCAGCCTTTGTTCCCCAGTCGATGAGGAACTGCTGTATTTTCTCGAGGTGTCCGCTTGGGCGTGGCACCTGTGTCAAACTGTAGAAGTTGCGCCAGATACATTCCGGCTTCAGATTTAAGATTTCGTTCATAGTTGTTTTGTTTTTTAGAGGAGAGAGGAGAGGGGAAAGAGATTACTCTTTTCTGCTACCTTCCACTTCTCTCCATGGTGATTAACGTATTTTGTTTATTAAAGATTGTCTAAGTCCTGAGAGAATTTTACCAAGTTCTGCAGACATACTCTCAATATTGTCGAGTTCTTCTGAGGTTATGTAGTTTAATGCCTGTGCAATATCCATTTGGCATGTGACCTCATTCAGAGAACTGTATGCTATTTCCAAGAAATGGATCCTTTCTTTGACCGCCATGCGCCCAAGTCCTTCTGCAATATTGGAGGGAATGGAAATTACAGCCCTTCGTGATTGGTCGCATAGGGCATATTTTTCATATTCGGGAAATTTCTTAACTAAAGCGTATATGGCTATAACGAATGTCCTGGCCTTTTGATAAGCAATGACTTTTTTATAGAAAAAATCTTCCATATCACTATATTGAGGTAGTTAATTATTCTACAAATCTCTCTCCTCTTTCCTCTCTCCTCTTTCCTCTTTTACCTCAGTAAAACTGAGGGCGATAGCGGAATAGATGCCAAGAGCGATGACCAGCATGGTCTGGACCGTGTGGACAATGAGCACGAAATAGAGGGCTTTTACATCTGCCACTCCATAGAGGATAAGCATGGTCTTTACGGCGAAATGCCACGGACCGGCACCGTTGGGCGTCGGTACAATCACGGCTATCGTGCCCACGATGAAAGTCACCAGGGCACAACCGAGTCCGAGATTCTCGGTGAAGTCGAAACAGAAGAACGTCAGGTAGTAGTGCAGGAAATAGCTGCCCCAGATGGCCAGGGTGTAGAAAATGAATAGCGGAACGTTCTTCACGTTCTTCATCGAGAGCACTCCCTGCCATATTCCGGTGAGGGTGGTCTTAACCTTATTATATATAGAGAGACGCTTCAGCAGCAAGTGGACAAGCAGCAAAGCGGCCACGCCACAAACGGCCGTCACGAAATAGCCGGCAGGCGAGAATTGCTTGAATATTGTGTCGAGCGAGGTGCCTGTCTTTTCAAAGAAAGTGCCGAAGGTGGACATCTGGAACAGGATGGTGAGTCCGGTGATGATCATCACTAGCAGCGAGTCGATGGCCCGTTCGGTAACCACTGTTCCTAAAGCTTTCGGGAAGGAAACGCCGTCGTAGCGTTTCAGTACGGCGCAGCGGGCAAACTCACCGATGCGGGGCACGACCAGCGAAGAGGCGTATGAGATGAAGATGCTATGGATGCAAGTGCTTGTCCGCGGATGTTCGCCCAGCGGCTCCAGCGTCTGCTTCCAGCGCCAAGCACGGAACGTCTGTGCCAGGATGCCGAAGGGAAACGAAAGCAGCATCCATGTCCAGTTCATTTCATGGAACAGTACGTGGTGAATGCTCTGGAAGTCAAATCCACGATACATCCAATAAAGAATGGCACCGCCCAACAGCATAGGCAGTGCAATCTTCATCGTATTGCTCAAAACCTTTTTCACGCCCGCAAAGGTACTACTTTTTATCGTACTGTAAGCAAAAAATATACTAAATTTGACTAAAATCAATTGCTTTGACTTGAGTCAAATAATTGTTGGTTTTACAATTGTTTGTCGTCTTTTTCTTTGTCCGCATGGAAAAACGCACTACCTTTGCACCCGAAAACAAAAGGATAACATTATAACTGAAGCCCGCAATCGGGCTGTGATTTAAAAAGGTAAAAAGATTATGTTACAGTTAATGATGACACTCTCAGTTGTAGTTCTGATTGTTGCAAGCCACATGGGGCTTACTTCAAAATAAAAACTACTGAATCCCTTGTAAAGGGTTAATTTGAATAAAAAGGCGAGACCCTGTGTCCGCCCTGGTATAATAAGGATAACAAGTAAAAAGAAAGGAAAAGATTATGGGAATTTTTATGACATTGGCTGTTGCCACAGTGATTTGTGTAGCCACCGTTTCTTTCGGAGCATATATCGGAATGAAACTCTAAGCACAAGCATTAGAATTTAAGTATTTAGACATAAGGAAAAGGCGAGACTCCTCATCTGCAGGGTCTCGCCTTTATTCTTTTTAGTAGTATTAGGTATCCACCATCACCCAACACCCATTTTCCATCAACTATTACCGGTTTGCCATCCGGTATACGGTCTTCATCTCCTCTGGGCCTAAAATCTCCAGAGAACCTACCGTAATGCTATATTCGCGGCTGCACATCTTGGCCATGTGTTCAATCTCTTCCTCGCTGGCGGTCTTGCCAATAAGTTCGCTGATGCAGGTAGGCATGCCTATCTGACGGTAGAACTGCTCGATGGATTCCACGCCTTTCAGGGCTGTGCGCTCTACGTCGGTG
Source organism: uncultured Prevotellaceae bacterium (assembly GCA_900316985.1). Taxonomy (GTDB): domain Bacteria; phylum Bacteroidota; class Bacteroidia; order Bacteroidales; family Bacteroidaceae; genus Prevotella. The sequence goes on along the minus strand of ONFE01000029.1, from coordinate 58,198 downwards.
AAATCATTTGCAACGCCCATCACATTGACGGCAAACTGGGCAAAGCGGCGGGCATGTCCCTTCTGGATGCAGTAGCGGGCCCATGAAGGCCAGATGGCAGCCAAACCGGCACCGTGGGTAACGCCGAAGAGTGCACTCAGTTCGTGCTCCAGGCGGTGGGTAGCGAAGTCCTTGGTCGTGCCGCATTCTGTCAGGTCGTTATGAGCCAATGAACCAGCCCACATAATCTGGGCGCGGTTACGGTAGTCTTCAGGATTCTTCATTACCTCTAATGCGCAGTCTTTTACAGTGCGTAGCAGCGCTTCGGCAATGGCATCGGTCAGCGTCATATCCTGCTCTGGCGTGAAATAGCGCTCCATGGTGTGCATCATAATGTCGGTAGCACCGGCGGCTGTCTGATAAGGAGGCAGCGTAAATGTGCGTTCGGGATTCAGAATGGCAAACTTGCAGCGGCACAGGTCGCTGTTGAATCCGCGCTTGTTCTTGTCTTCATCACGAGTAATCACACAGGAATTACTCATCTCGCTGCCGGCAGCCGGAATAGTCAGCACAGCACCGATGGGCAGACAAGCCTTTGGGGCAACACCTTTTCCCCAGAAGTCCCAAGGATCACCGTCATAGCATACACCAAAGCCGATGGCTTTCGATGAGTCGATGACAGAACCACCGCCTACGGCCAGGATGAAGTCTACACCTTCTTTCCGGCAGAGTTCAATGCCTTCTTTCACTTTGGAAAGTAACGGATTGGGAACTACGCCTCCCAGTTCTACATAAGGGATGCCTGCCTCAGAGAGCAGCCCAAACAACTTATCGAGAAGTCCAGAACGTTTGGCGGAACCTCCTCCATAATGTACCAAAACCTTTGTGCCGCCGTATTTCTTAACCAATGCGGCCACTTTTTCTTCCGATTCCTTGCCAAACACCACTTGTGTAGGTGCATAGAAATTAAAGTCTCTCATAATCGTATCTTTCTTTTATTAGTAGATTCTGATTGCAAAGATAATGTAAAATTTTGGTTGGACAAAATAATTCTTAATTCTTAATTCTTAATTCTTAATTATTTAGTATCTTTGCACTCGATGAAACAAGTAAGACCGAAGAAGAACCTTGGTCAGCATTTCCTGACTGACCTCTCCATAGCGAAAGCCATTGCCGATACGGTGGATGCCTGTCCTGAACTTCCAGTGCTGGAGGTAGGTCCTGGTATGGGCGTGATGACGCAATATTTGGTGGAGAAGCCTCGTCCGCTGAAAGTTGTGGAGATTGACCGTGAGAGTGTAGCATGGCTCAATGAACATTTCCCTAAGTTAAGAGAGAATATTCTTGGTGAGGATTTCCTGCGCATGGATCTGTATACGGTATTCGACGGCCAACCTTTTGTCTTGACCGGCAACTATCCCTACGACATCTCGTCGCAGATATTCTTTAAGATGCTGGATAACAAAGAACTGATACCTTGTTGTACGGGTATGATTCAACGTGAGGTAGCCCAGCGTATGGCTGCAGAACCAGGCTCTAAAACCTATGGAATTTTGTCGGTATTGATTCAAGCGTGGTATAATGTGGAGTATCTCTTCACGGTGGATGAGCATGTGTTCAATCCGCCACCAAAGGTGAAGAGTGCCGTCATCAGGATGACGCGCAATGAAGTGATGGACTTGGGGTGCGATGAGCGGCTGTTCAAACGACTGGTGAAGACTGTTTTCAACCAACGACGCAAAATGCTACGCGTCTCGCTGAAGCAGATGCTACCTGCAGATTCTTCATTCTTCACTCTTCACTCTTCACTCTTGACTAAGCGCCCGGAACAACTTTCCATCCAGCAGTTCGTAGAACTCACAAACTTAGTAGCAGCAGCGTTACCACCGTCAGCAGGAAAATGACGGGGATGGCGAGCACTTCTTTCGATCGATAGATTTCCAGATATAGCGGCAAGGCCAAACGCTTTGCTGCTTTTCTGTATAAATAGAATATAAGGAAGGCAAACAGGGTGCCGAGCAGGGCTCCACAAAGAATGTCGGTAGGATAATGAACTCCCATATACATCCTACTGTAGCAGGATCCGATGGCCCAGAGGAAAGCCGATAGCGTGACCCATCGGTTACGCAAGAGAAATGCCAGGAAAGTAGCGGCAGCAAAACCGTTGCTGGCGTGATTACTGGGAAATCCGTATGCCCCACCTCGATAGTCGTTCACGTAACTGAGCAGATTCATCACGGCAGGATCATGGCTGGGTCTTGGGCGGCAGACGACATTCTTGATAAACGAGGAAACGACGAAGTCACTCAGCAGGAACAGCAGGGCCACGCTGCAAATCATCAACAACCGGTGACGCCAGTTGCCAGGGCGCAGCAGACAATAGATAACGACCAACATGAAGGGAATCCATGTCCATTTGTCGGTATACATGGCCCAGAAGAAGTCATAGCCTGTAGGGCCATCAAAATTGATGGTCGTCAGCAGACTGCAATCGCTTTCGTTGATGGTGCTTATAATGCTTTCGTATTCCATGCGACTTCTTTTTGGATGCAAAGTTAATAATTTTTCTTTGTTTTGTTGCAAATGTCAGATTTAATCTTTAACTTTGCTGAGAAAAACCTAATATCACGAAATATGATTGACGTAAAAGCAACTTTGAAAGAAAGTGAAGAGCGCATGGAAATGGCCGCTCTCTTTTTAGAAGACAGTCTGAATAGAATCCGTGCCGGACGTGCCAACGTGGCCATCCTGTCAGGAGTACGCGTGAATTCGTATGGTCAGATGGTTCCCCTGAATCAGGTGGCCAGTGTTACGTGCCCCGATGCCCGTACGATTGCCATCAAGCCATGGGATCGTAAGGTTATTCGCGATATAGAAAAGGCGATTATGGATTCCGATGTGGGCATCACGCCTGAAAACAACGGTGAAGTAATCCGTCTGGGCATCCCGCAGCCTACTGAGGAGCGTCGCCGTGATCTGACCAAGCAATGCGCCAAGATTGCCGAGAAAGCCAAGGTAGAGGTGCGCAATGTGCGTGGTGAAATCAAAGATAAACTGAAGAAGGCTATCAAGGACGGTCTTTCTGAGGATAACGAGAAGGATGCTGAACTTGACTTGCAGAAGATTCATGACAAGTATATCAAGAAGATTGATGAACTTCTTGCAGCCAAGAACAAGGAGATAATGACCGTATAGTGCAGGGGTTAGTTATCAAGAATACAGGATCGTGGTACACCGTCCTCACCGACGACGGTCGTACCATCGATTCAAAGATTAAGGGTAATTTCAGACTGAAAGGTATCCGCAGTACCAATCCGGTGGCTGTGGGTGACCGTGTGAGCCTTTCCCTGACCGAGTCTTCTGGTAATGAAACCACTGCCTTCATTACTGATATTGAAGATCGTAAGAACTATGTGATCCGTAAGGCTTCCAATCTCTCCAAGCAGAGCCATATCCTGGCGGCTAACGTGGATCAGGTTTTTTTGATTGTCACGGTGAATTATCCAGAGACCTCCACCACTTTCATTGACCGTTTCCTTGCTTCCGCTGAAGCCTACCGTATCCCTGTTGTGCTGGTATTCAACAAGACCGACTTGCTCTCTCCCGAAGAACTGCATTATCAGGAAATGATGGTGACACTTTATGAGAATATCGGATACAAGTGTGTGCAGATTTCGGCTGCGAGATTGTTAGAGGAGAGAGGAGAGAGGAAAGAGGAGAGAGGTGAGCTTGAGCTATTGCTGAAAGATAAGATTACGCTCTTTTCGGGTAATAGCGGAGTGGGGAAGTCCACTTTGTTAAACAAGTTGATCCCGGGGGTGGAATTACGTACGGCCGAAATCAGCGATGCCCATAACACAGGCATGCATACCACTACCTTCAGCGAAATGCTCCGTCTTCCTTTTGGAGGATGGGCTATTGATACACCTGGCATCAAGGGTTTTGGCACCTTCGATATGGAACCGGAGGAACTCAGTGGCTATTTCCGTGATATTTTCCATTTTGCCAAAGACTGCCGTTTTTCCAATTGTACTCACACCCACGAGCCCGGTTGTGCCGTGCTGAAGGCCGTGGAAGACCACTATATTGCGCAAAGCCGCTACCAGAGTTACCTTTCCATGTTGGAAGATAAGGATGAGGGAAAATATCGGGAAGCTTTCTGAATCCAAATGAAAAAGTCACTGATTGTCTTTTGGGCTGTTTTCCTTGCCTTGTCCTTTGAGGCTTGCAACCGTTCTTCCATTAATCCGGAGGAGGAAAAGGCTGCCGCCATGGCTGATAGCATTTATGGGGCTATCACGGACATTGAGCGGTTGGAAAGCCTGCGCGACAGTTTATTGCTGAAGAACGACATCCTACGACTCACTTTTGTCTATAAGCAATTGGGGCGTTGCTACCGTAACAACAGCCAGTTTGCCGATGCCTTGCGAACGCATAGGGAAGGGTTGAATTGTGCTATTGAACGAAAGGATACGGTGGAAATCGTCAGGGCTTATAATCATCTGGGAACCGATTATCGGCGGATGGGAATGAATGAAGATGCTGCCCAGAACCACTATCAGGCTCTGGAACTCTGTGAGAAATATGCTGACAAGACGTCCTTTGCGGCCCGAAAGAACCGTGTGACATCGCTCAATGGTCTGGGCAATATGTTCCTCTCGCTCAAAGAACTGAATCTGGCCGACAGCCTGTTCCGCCTGGCATTGAAAGAGGAGAAGAGCCTGGGAAGCCATAATGGACAGGCCATCAACTATTCCAATCTGGGTAGTATCTTCGAAGCACAGAATCAGCTGGACTCGGCCCGTGTCTATTACCAGTATTCCATGGCCCACAACCGCGAAACTAATAGTGAGTTGGGCATCAGTCTGTGCCATATCAATTTCGGACGTCTTTACGAGAAACAGAAACAGTGGTCGCAGGCTCAGAAGGAATACCGCCAGGCCTATGACATTATGAAAGACCACAGCGACCGGTGGCACTGGCTGGAATCGGTGTCAGCACTGGCCAATATCAATATCCTGCAAGGGAAGTTTGATGAGGCCCGGCGCTATATCGACGAAGGTGATCAGGTGGCCACCGATATCGGTTCTGTCACCCATCTGGCTGAAATGAATCGGCTGCGTTGTCAAGTCTATGAGCCTGAGAAACTGCTCGGCACGCAGAATTTCCGTGTCCGCTATATCGATGAGCATTACAAGGGCGAGATCAAGAATATCGAGGATACCAATCGCGAAGAGCAACGGTTGATGCGCTTTTTCCTGATTGGCAGCGGCTTGATGCTGCTGCTGATGCTGGTGGCCCTGTTTATGTTGCAGCATTCCCTGCGTGTGCGTTCAAAGAATATGGAGATGGAAAAACAGCTCGAACGTTCACGCTCCGATTTCTATCGCAACCTGACGCATGAGTTCCGTACGCCCCTCACCGTGGTTATCAGCACGGGAGAGCAACTCTTGAACGAACACCAGCCTAAGCCTGCTGCTCTGGCCTCTATGGGAGAAGCACTTTGCCGTCAGGGAAAGCGCATGCTGAATCTTGTCAATCAGCTGCTTGACATCGCTAAGCTCCGGACTGAAGTGGAACAGGTTGACTGGCGCCATGGCGATATCGTGGCCTATATGAAGATGCTGGTGTCTAGTTTTCAGTCGCAGGCAGAGAGTCTTCAGCTTGACTTGCGCTATTCTCCCGCCGAGCATAGTGTGGAAATGGACTTTGTGCCCGACTATGTGGATAAGATCTTTTCAAATCTTCTTTCCAATTCCTTCAAGTTCACGCCCGCCCATGGTTCTGTCATTATCACATCGAAGGTGAAGGATGAATTCATCCAGTTTGAGGTTGCCGACAGCGGAGTCGGTATTTCTGAAGCGGATATCGACCATGTCTTTGATGAATTCTATCGGGGAAATCCAGGGCCGGAGACTATCGGAACAGGTATCGGGCTGGCTCTGGTGAAAAGTATTATCAATGCTGTGGGGGGACAGATAGAACCCGTCAGGGGACTGAAGACCGGTACGACGTTTGTACTCAAAATGCCCCTTCATCATGGAGAAGGAGGCTGGAAGCAGTTGGATACGGATGTCCAGAACTCATCGGCAGATATCGGCGCCTTGTCCCTTTCACCGGATGGTGAAGACGAGGATATGCCTGAGAATGTCCCCATTGCTTTGATTGTGGATGATGAGCCCGATGTCTCTTATTATATAGGTATACAACTGAAGAACCATTACCGTCTGTTTTATGCCAAGGATGGACAAGAGGCTTTGGAGAAGGCCAAGGAAATCTTGCCGGATGTGATTGTTACCGATTTGCTGATGCCTCGTGTGGACGGATATGAATTGTGCCGTGCGGTACGGAGTTCTGATTTGCTCAATCATATAGCCGTGGTAGTCCTTTCTGCCCGAGGTGGTGATGAAGACCGCATCAGGGCCGTTGCTGAGGGTGCCGATGCATTCTTGGCTAAGCCGTTCAATGGGGAGGAATTGCGTGCAATCGTGGCTCGTCTGATAGAGAATCGCAGGGTTCTCCGCCAGCGTTACTCGCAGGCTATGCTGAAGGGCAAGGAGGATGAGGTGCCATTGGCACAGGCCGATGCTGACTTCCTGGCAAAGCTGGTTCATGAGATTGAGGCGCAGATGAGCAAAGGTGAGGTTTCGGTACAGGCAATGGCCAACCATCTTTTCATCAGCCGTTCCCAGTTAGCACGTAAGGTACAGCTGATTACAGGCATGAACACCTCTGAATATGTCATGCGCATCCGTATGACGCGGGCGCGTCGTCTGCTGGAAGAGGGGCATCTCAGCATCAGCGAGGTGGCTATCCGTTGCGGTTTTTCTGATCAGAGCTATTTTACCCGTATGTTCAAAAAGACCTATAATCTTACTCCTACGCAAGTGAAGAAGACCATCGTTTGATGTTTCTTCTTTGTACTTTCTAAGTATTTGATAATTAATTGTTTGGACAAATCTTATGCGTGATTTGTCCTAATGCGGCAATTTATTTTGACTCTTTTTTTATAATCTTTGGTAGCATAGTCCAAAACCTTTCTGGGATTTGTACTACTTTTGCACTCAGAAACAATAAGCAATTTATTTAGGATATTATAAAGCTATTATTAACTGCTAAAAAACTATCAGGGGCGGTCTGCAAAGAGCAGGGCCGTCCCTGATTCATTTTATTTTTCTAAAGAGCTTATTTGATGGTAATCGTATATTCCGAAAGGAAGGAGGCTCCGGGCTGTAGGTGATTCATCAGATACTTCTGCCGGAAGTCACCGTGGTATTCCACTTTGTCGTGGATGCCGTACCAGGGTTCTATGCATACGAATGGAGCATGCTTGCCATAAGGTGCCCAGATGCCCACACAGGGAGTCTTCATATCTAGGGTTACTACCGGCTGTCCGCTTTCATCGAGCAAAGCCACTTGTTTCACCTGACTCTTGTCGATAATCACGCAGTCCTCCTTGAAACTGTCCTCGTTGAAATGCCAAATGCCGTCCTTGCTGCCTACATCAAAGCGTCCTGGTATGATGCAGCCTTTCATGTTTCCAATCAAGCGTTCTAAATTTCCGGTATTGTCAAAGCGGATGGTACCCTTCACCTCGTCACCTTCTTTCATACCCGGAATCATAAAGGCCGGATGACCGCCAATCTGGAAATGGATTTCGTTGGTCTCGGTATTGTGGACGTGCCAGATAATGTGGATCTTATTCCCGTCCAGTCGGTAGGTGATGCTCAGCATAAAACGATAGGGATAGCAGCGATGGGTCTCAGGTGAGTCTTCCAAAGCAAAAGTAACCTTGGTGTCCGTCTTATTGATGAGTTTGAAGTCCAGGTCGCGGGCAAAACCGTGGCGCTGCATCTTGTACTCATAGCCGTCCAGACGGTAGCAGTCATCCCAAAGGCCGCAGACTATCGGGAAGAGGATGGGCGAGCGGCGGCCCCAGTATTTCGGGTCTCCCTGCCATAGATATTCGTTACCTTCAGCATCCTGGATGCTCTGCAGTTCGGCACCATGTTCCGACACCTGGATCTGCAATTGTTCGTTTTTCAGTATTTCCATAATGGTGAGTGAGTTTTTGAGTTTATGAGTTTGATCCTTGCTTTACATTTTCTTGTCTGCCTTGCCAATACGCTTGGATGCGCCGATGGCACCTGTGGGGCATACCAGACGGCAGAGATGACAACCTACGCAACGCTTGCCCTGAATGTGCGGTTGGCGGTCATCGCCGAAGGTGATGGCTTGGTGTCCGCCGTCCATACACGACGTATAGCAGCGTCCGCAACCGATGCATCGCTCACGGTCAATCTTTGGGAAAACGATGGTCTCGCGGTCCAGGTCGGTGGGGGTGATGAAGCGCGGTAGTTCTTCACCTACAAGGTCGGACAGCTGACTGATGCCGCGCTCCTGCATGTAAAGCTGTAGTCCCAGCAACAAATCGTCAATGATGCGGTAACCATACTGCATCACGGCGGTACACACCTGCACGTTGCGGCAGCCCAACTGAATGAATTCCAGTGCGTCGCGCCATGTCTCGATACCGCCGATACCGCTGAACTGGATGTTTTTCATGATCGGATTCTTCGCCATTTCCAGGATGTGACGCAAGGCAATGGGCTTCACGGCCCGCCCTGAATAGCCGGAAATGGTCTTTTGCTCAGATACGGCTGCACGTTCGCCCATCGTGACCGACTTGATGGTGTTGATGGCTGAGATGGCATTGGCTCCCCATGGCCGGCTGGTTGATTTGCGTGATGTTGGGTGTCATCTTCGGGATGACGGGGATACTTACGCTGCGCTTCACATAAGCCGTATAGAATGTGACAAGCTCGGCATTCTGTCCCACATCGCTGCCCATGCCTGCCAGTCGCATCTGCGGACACGAGAAGTTCAGCTCCACGGCATCCACTCCCGCTGCTTCTGCCATCTTGGCCAACTCAATCCACTGTTCCTCCGTCTGTCCCATGATGCTGGCCACGACAATCTTCGTGGGGTAGTCCTTCTTCAGTCGGTGCAGGATGTCGAAGTCGACGGATGCCGGATTCTCAGAGAGCTGCTCCATATTGCGGAAACCGAAGAAATCGGCTGTTCCGCCATCGCTCACGGCATCGAATCGTGGCGATACCTCGCGGATGTCTTCCAGGCAAATGGTCTTGTAAAACACACCTGCCCATCCTGCTTCGAAGGCTCTTGCCACCATCTCGTAGTTGGTACAAATGGCCGATGAAGCAAGGAAGAACGGGTTCTCGCATTTGATGCCGCAGAATTCTATTCCCAACGAAGGTAGCGTCTTAGAACCGTCAGTTTCAGGAATTCCCTTGAGCATTTCCCTGATGCGGATGGGACGGTCGTAATGGATACAGGCCTCTTCGGCGGCCAGCTGGTCTTCTTCGCTACAGGTTGCCACCCATTGGCCAGCCATTTTCAGGTTGTCGAAACGGATGGCACGGATAGCTCTTGCGGGATCTCCATTCTTGCACGCACGGGTGCATGGCGCATCGGCACAAAGCAGGCATCGGCGAGCCTCGTCGTGTATGTTTATTCCTCTCTTCATAGGTTTAGTGGTTTAAGTAAAAACAAAATTTCATTTTGAACACCTCTGCAAAGATAGTGTAAAAGAGTGAAATATCAAAACAATAAAAGTCTTTTTTGATTTGAATTCCCGAGTGCAGCCTTTTCTTATGAAAAGATAGAACAAAATAACGATTAAACGAAAAGAAATAACAAATATCTTCCACTCATCAGAAGAAAAGCATCGTCTGAAGCCGTATAATTCATAGCAAAGCAACGTGAATTACCTCAATGATCGATGTTTTTCTTAAATTTTTGGGCAAAAGAAAACAAACATAAGGATTATTTTGTATATTTGCACCGTGGTTCTTCGGAATCACATCTTATTGCTCAATTTCTTAGCCGAATCACCACCTCGAAAGAGAATTATAGAGCAACCCAATACTACATTGAAGTTACGCTTTGAGCGTAGACTTTAGTCATAGTAGTATTGGGGCTTGTGGTGAGCCTGGCTGAGATTATGGCGGGTCTGCGCTCTCCGTGTCAATGGGTTTGTGCAGATTGTTGAATGTGAATTGTACAAACTTAAAACATTATAAAAATGAAAAAGCTAATAATTGTTGCCTTCTTGCTTTGCGGATTTATGCAGGCATGGGCAGATACGTGGACTGACGGCGAAGGAGTTACGTGGTACTTCAATGAAATGTATGGTGGTGATGCCTATATTTATAGGTCGTCAAAAACGTCAGGAGAATTGATAATACCTTCCAAAGTATATAAGGGAGACAATGAGTATAATGTGACTGAAATCAGTGGTTTCGAAGATTATACGGACTTGACGAGTGTGACAATCCCAGAAGGTGTGACACATATTGATTCAGAAGCCTTTTACGGTTGCACTAACCTTGCAACAGTAAACTTTCCATCAAGTATTATTCGTGTGGGGGAAAGTGCTTTCAGCGGCACATCTTTCTTAAGAAATCAATCAGGCTTGGTCTATATTGGTAAAGTCGCCTACAGATATGTAGGTAGTATGCCTGAGAATACGTCTATTGTAATTAAAGAAGGAACAGTGCAACTCGGGGAAGATGTCTTTTATGGATGTTCTAATTTAACAAGTATATATATACCCTCAAGTGTAACAAGTATCGGTGAATACTCCTTTTTTGGTTGTAGTGGTCTTACAAAAGTTATTATTTCTGATTTAAGGGCGTGGTTAGACATAGTATTTCCAGACGATGACTACTCTACCAATGCAAATCCTTTGATTTATGCCCATCATCTCTATCTAGAAGATAATACAGAAATAACAGATTTAGTTATTCCAGAAGGAATAACAACAATCAACAAGCATGCATTTCATGGATGTTCTGGTTTAAGAAGTGTTACCTTTCCGTCGACATTGACCTCCATAGGAAATCTTGCCTTTTATGAATGCACAAATTTAACTAATTTTGTATTTCCTGAAAACTTGAAAAAGATTGGGGTGTGGGCGTTTTATAAATGTACCAGTTTAACAAGTGTAACAATACCGCCTAGTGTAACAAGTATTGGAGATCAAGCCTTTTATGGTTCAAGTAACATAACAAAAGTAGTTATTCCTGATTTAGTTTCTTGGTGTAAAATGGATTTTGTAGATAGTGCAAATCCTATGGAATTTTCAAGATGCTTTTATAGCGATGAGAATACAAAAGTTACGGATTTAGTAATTCCTACGGGTGTGGTAAGCATAGGTCTTGGTGCTTTTTATTCTTGTTCAGAATTAAAGAGTGTAACATTGCCCAAAGGATTAAGTTATATAAGCAAAAATGCTTTCTTTGGTTGCAGTGGTATCGAAAACATATACAGCTATGACCCCATACCCCCAACTTTGGATTATTATGCTTTTTATAATCCTGTTGGTGATATTTATACCAAAGCGACGCTTTATGTGCCGTTTGGCTGTAAGGATGCATATAAAGCCAAAGGTTGGAGATTTACAAACATTATTGAAATGGATCCAGAAGAAATCACTATTTCCCTTGGCTCTTCAGGTAAACGAACTTTTGCTAGTGCATACGACATTGATTTATCCGAAACAACAGGTGTGAAAGCCTATATCGCAAGTGATTTTAATCCCGATACAGGTAAGTTGTTATTTACCCAAGTAGATGAAGTTCCCGCTGGAACAGGTCTTTATTTAAAAGGCAATTCAGGAGAATATACAATTCCTGTAAAAGAGACTTCAAAGACATATTCAAATCTGCTTATTGGTCTTACAGAAGACACTGAAGTCGAACCTGTGTCAGGAGACAACACTAATTTCATCCTTGCTAATGGTAAATATGGTGTTAGTTTCTATTCGCTATCTAAAGCAGGTACAATTACAGCAGGAAAAGCTTACCTGTCACTACCAACAAGTTCTGTAGAAAACCTATCAAAGGAAATATCCTTTGTGTTTGACGATGAAGAAGCTACGGGGATAAGGCAGATACCTTTATTATCTGTGGATGATAATTATTATAGCATTGAAGGGCTAGTAATTAAAGGCAAACCAACAAATAAGGGGCTTTATATTCACAAAGGCAAGAAAATAGTTATAAAATAGACATACGGAAACATAAAACATTTTATGGCAATGAGAAAAGATTATATCCGTCCAGAAATAGAAATATGTAATATAGACGTAATTCAATTAATGGGGCAATCAATGTATGACGTGCATACTGACGACCCACAGGACCCGGAAGATGCATTGTCAAAAAACACATATTTTTGGCCTGAGGAAGATAATTTTGAAAAAGTCAATCTGAAAATAAGTTTACGTCCGATTTTTGATGATTCACTGGGAATAGAATAATATAATATCAATATTATGTGTTTTATTCATTCATGTTTGTATATATAGAATTTTTCGATTTAAGGGTGTAAGGGTGTCAAAACCCCGATAAACACAGGTCTTGCGCCCTGTTTTGGAGGGTGTCAAGGGTGTCATAAGGGTGCGAGGAGACCCACCCCAACCCTCCCTATGAGGGAGGGAGATAATTGTTTTCAACCAGAAATCAATGGGTGGGAATCAGCATTGGTTTTGCAAAGGATTATCAGCCCGACAACAAACTAAATTACTTTGTCTCGCTTCCAGACTTTAAATGGATTGCTTCCGATGGTGTTTTGAGGTACAAAGTAAATTAGTTTGTACCCGGCCGGATGATGTTTGGAGAGATATGTAATCTTTAATTCATACTCTCCCTCCCTTTGGGAGGGTTGGGGTGGGCTGACACCCTCCTGACACCCTTGACACCCTCTAAAACAGGGTGCAAGGCCAGTGTTTATCGGGGTTTTGACACCCTTACACCCTTAAACGTGAAAATTTCTCTGTAGCAAACAAGAAGATTCTGCCCCGTTTTTTTTCGTAACTTTATGTCTCTTCGAGCCATGAAGTTAGGCTGCATTCGGGAAAAAATCAAAATATATTTGTTTTTTCCGCTCATTTGCACTAACTTTGTCCGCATGAAAGACGAAGAACTTCAAGATAAGCGAATTGCGGTACTGCTCTCGGGCGGCGTGGATAGTTCGGTGGTGGTCTATGAACTGGCCAGCCGCGGACTGCATCCCGATTGTTTCTATATCAAGATTGGACCGGAAGAAGAGGAACAATGGGACTGTTCTTCGGAGGAAGACCTTGAGATGGCAACGGCGGTGGCCCATCGCTTTGGCTGCCGGTTGCAGGTGGTGGACTGCCATCAGGAATACTGGAGTCAGGTGACGAAATACACCATGGACAAGGTGCGTGCCGGATTTACGCCCAATCCTGACGTGATGTGCAACCGTCTGATTAAGTTCGGGGCCTTCGATGAAAAGATGGGGCACAACTACGACCTCATTGCCACAGGACATTATGCCCAGACGGAATGGATTGACGGACAGAAATGGCTCACCACGAGTCCCGACCCCGTGAAGGATCAGACGGATTTTCTGGCACAGATCTATGATTGGCAGTTACGCAAGGCCCTCTTTCCTATTGGTCATTACATGAAGGACGAGGTGCGGCAGATAGCTGAGCGCGAGCACTTGGTGAATGCCAAGCGCAAGGATTCGCAGGGCATCTGCTTCCTGGGCAAGATTAAGTATAATGATTATATAAAGAGGTATCTCGGCGAGAACCCCGGCGATGTGCTGGAACTGGAGACTGGCAAGAAGATAGGCGAGCACAAGGGCTTGTGGTTCCACACCATCGGGCAGCGCCATGGTTTAGGCTTCGGCGGCGGTCCGTGGAATGTCGTCAAGAAGGATTTGGCTAATAAAGTGCTGTATGTGACGAAAGGCTACGAACCGAAGAAAGCATGGACTAATGAGTTTAAATTCCATGATTTCCATCATCTCACGCCAGCCGAACTGCCCCCGGAGGTTACCTTCAAGATCCGCCATACGCCAGAGTTCCATCATGCCCGCCTGGAGAAGACGGCCGAAGGCTGCTATACGGTCTTTTCTGATTATCTGATTCAGGGCGTTGCTCCTGGTCAGTTCTGCGTCATCTACGACAAGGAACATCACCGCTGTTTCGGGTCAGGAGAAATTACGGTTTAAACTCCTCCCATCTTTCGCAGAGTTCCGGCATGCCGCTCAATACGATGTCGGCACCGGCATCCCATAGTATCTCGTCGGGAAGGATTCCTGTGTTGATGGCTATGGTAAAGGCTTTGGCGGCATTGCCTGACTTAACGCCCAGCGGGGCATTCTCCACCACAATGGTTTCCCAAGGTTTTACACCGCATTTCTCCATACCCATCAGGTAAGGGTCGGGTAGGGGTTTGCCTTTCTTTACGTCGTAGGCCGTTACCAGACGCTCTTCGGTCACCCTGGGAAACTCCGTGAGCAATCGATTGATGAGTGGGCGCTGGCCGCTTCCCGTCACGATGCAGATAGTCAGACCGTCGCGATGAATCTTCTCGTGCAGTTCCAAAGCTCCTTCCATCACCTGTGTTTTGGGCAGCAGTCCGAACTGGCGCGTCTTCTCGTCGTACATCCGTTGTGCCTCCTCCAGCGTGATGACCTTTCCCGTCTGGGCTTTCATCAGATTACGGATGGTGTCGATACCCCGTGCTCCCTCGGTGGCATAGGCATCTGCTTCGGTCATCTTCAGGCCGAAGGAAGCCATCGACCGCTGCCAGGCAATGGCGTGGTTGGGCATCGAGTTCATCAGCACCCCGTCCATATCAAAGAGAACGGCTTTGGGCGTAAACGCCTCAAAGCCAGTCCTCTGAAGATATCGGCTAACGACCCCCTCCAACCTCCCCGAGGGGAGGCTTTCTGAACTCCCCTCCCTCGGGAGGGGTTGGGGGTGGGGTTGGTTTCTCATTTCTTATTTTTCTTTTGCCAGTCGCTCCTTGATAGCCTTTGAGTCAGCCTCATAGCCGGGCTTGTCGAGCAGGGCGAACATGTTCTTCTTGTAAGCCTCCACACCAGGCTGATTGAACGGATTCACACCGAGCACGTTGCCGCTGATGCCGCAGGCAATCTCGAAGAAATAGATGAGCTGTCCAATGTAGTAGGCGTTCAGTTCGGGAACGGAGATGCGGATGTTGGGCACACCACCATCTACATGAGCCAGACGGGTTCCCAGTTCTGCCATCTTGTTCACCTCGTCCACACGCTTGCCGGCAAGGAAGTTCAGTCCGTCGAGGTTCTCCTCATCGTTGGGGAAGAGCACTTTCTTGTTGGGCTGCTCAACCGAAATCACGGTCTCGAAGATGGTGCGCTCACCGTCCTGAATCCACTGTCCCATGGAGTGCAGGTCGGTGGTGAAGTCAACGCTGGCGGGGAAGATACCCTTGTGGTCCTTACCCTCGCTCTCGCCGTAGAGTTGTTTCCACCATTCGCTCATGAAGTGCAGCTTGGGCTGGTAGTTCACCATAATCTCAATCTTCTTGCCAGCCTGATACAGACCGTTGCGAACGGCAGCATACTGGGCTGCGGGGTTCTCCTCGAAGGCAACGTCCTGACCGCAGGCTTTCTCCATATCCTGTGCACCGGCCACCAATTGCTTGATGTCGAATCCTGCAACGGCGATGGGCAGCAGACCTACCGGAGTGAGCACAGAGAAACGTCCGCCCACATTGTCGGGAATGATAAAGCTCTTGTAGCCTTCCTTGTCAGCACAGGTGCGGGCAGCACCACGCTTGGCATCGGTCACGGCCACGATAACCTTCTTGGCGAATTCCTTGCCGCACTGGTCCTCGCATTGCTTTTTCAGCAGACGGAAGGTCAGGGCAGTCTCGGTGGTGGTTCCACTCTTCGAGATATTGATGACACCGAATTTCTTTCCCTTCAGGTAGTCGGTCAACTCGGCCAGATAGTCCTCGCCGATGTTGTTTCCGGCAAACAGGATGGTGGGATTGCTCTTGTCGCCTACGAGCCACTGGAACGAATTGCTCAGCGCCTCAATCACGGCCTTTGCTCCGAGATAGCTTCCGCCGATACCGGCTACCACCACAGCCTCACAGTTTTCGCGGAGTACCTGGGCAGAAGCCTCTACCTCAGCGAGGAATTCAGGCGTGATGCTCGACGGCAGATGAAGCCATCCTAAAAAGTCGTTACCTGGGCAAGTGCCCTCTTCCAAAGCCTTCTGAGCGGCTTTCACCTGTGGTTCAAAAGCCTTTACGGCCTCAGCCTCCAAGAAGCATGCAGCCTTTGTGATGTCAAGTTTGATGTTGCTCATAATTAAAAGTAGTTGTTATTAATTTGTAATGAGTGGAATGTCAAAACAAAATAACACTTTTTACTTCTTCCCATAGTATTTCTTCACACGGTTGTCGTTGATGACTCCCTGCCAGTTCATGCCGAAGGCGAAGTCGTAGGTGTGGCCGTCGGCATCCTGATAACAGCGCATGTCGCGGGGCACATCCTCCAGTTGTTCTTCCACCGTCTTCATGTCGGCAGGCATCTGCATGGGCAGCAGGGCTGAAGGCTCTGCCTTTCCGCTGATGATGTCGAGCAATGCCTGATGCTGCACGTTGAAAGAGACCAGAATGGCATCGGCAAAGGGTTCTATCTCCGAAAGAACTACGGGGCGGCCCGTCTCCAGAACGACGATGACGGGCTTTTCTCCCATCTCCTTTTTCGTATTCGTCACCAGCAGCATGTCGTCACGGTTATAGGTCTTTACCGTCTTTCCCTTGAAACTCCGGTTGGTGAATTTCTCCATGGGGTCGCCGCCGGCAATGCTCATGCTACGGGCATAGGTGGCCGTGTAGTCATCGTATTGCAGACTATACGGGACATAACCATTGCCGCCGTTCTTCACATCAGCCGTGCTGTAGCCGAAACCTGCGCTGGGTTCTTCAATCAGGCAGATGGCAAAGTCGGCCTGTTCGGGTTCCTTCACCACTTCGAAATACTTGGCCACCAAGGCGAGGTCGATGGGCTCCACTGTCTTTTCCTCAGAGATGCCGCCCCAAAGTCCTGGGATGGCGGGGAAGTGGCGCTTGGGTACATAGACTTTCTTCTTCTCTTTCACGGGAAGCGTCTGGTTGGCGTGGTTCTTCAGCATCACAACCGACTTCAGCTGTGCCTCATATCCTTCTTTCATAAAATCCGGATTGCCCACAATCTTCTGCGACTCGGCAGGGTCTAAGTATGGATTCTCAAACAGTCCGACGCGGAACACATTGAGCAGCAACCGGCGTGCCGACAGTTCGAAACGCTCGCGGGCACTTACCTTGCCCTGTTCCTTTGCCCACATCTGATAGGCCTCGAGCACGGGACCAATCTCGTTGTTGCCACCGAATTGGTCTACTCCAGCCTGCAGAATCTTATAGTGGCGCTCGGTCTCGGTGAGCGATTCTGCGCCCCAGGGTTTGCCGCCCCTCGGACTGTCGAGTACTTTCATGTCTTTCGTGATGCCCCAGTCGGTGCAGACCACTCCCTCGAATTTTGCTTCGTCGCGGAGCTGCTGCTGGATGAGCCAGCGGCTATAGCTGCCGCCCATGTTCTCGCCCGAGGGGTCCTGATTCCAAAGGATGCTATAGATGGGCATCACGGCAGAAGCCATCTCGGTGCCGCCTTTCAGATGAAACGCTCCCTCCACGAACGAACGTTTATGCATGGCCAGGTTCTTGCCGGGATAGACCGCATATTTTCCGGAGGCAAGGTGAGAGTCGCGGCCGCCCTCCTGTGCTCCGTATCCATACCAGTGTTTCACCATCGCATTGACGCTCTTCAGGCCCCATCCTTTGGAGTTGGGGGTTGTCTGGAAGGCATCGCAGTAGGCTTGTGCCATATCTGTAGCCAGCTGCGGGTCTTCTCCAAAGGTGCCGCTGAAACGGGTCCAGCGTGGATCCGTGGCAATGTCCACCTGTGGCGAAAGGGCGGTGGCGATGCCCAGTGCGCGATATTCCTCGGAAGCTATCTCGCCGAAGCGATAAACCAATTGCGGGTCGAAGGTGGCCGCCAGTCCGAGCGAAGTGGGCCAGAGGGAAATCTGACCGCCAGCGCCCGCATTGTATTCGGTGGTAGCCTTGGCCTCATGGCGGGGGTCCGAACTGGTGTTGGCAGGAATGCCGTGGTCGAGTGCTTCAACGTAGGCCTGCATATTGTTGTTCCACCGGGCCGCTACCTCAGGACTCTCCACGCCAGTCATCAAGACTGCCCGCAGATGGTCGTCGCGCAGGAATTTCTTTTGGTCGTCGGATAAGTCGGAGGGCTTTGCACCACTTTCCTCAAACGACTTTCCGCCGTAGGTCGATTCACCGAACCCCATGTGCGAAACCATCGGAACCGACTGATGACTGCTGTAGAGCATCAGTCCTGCAATCTCCTCCACCGATAGTTTCGATGCCAGGTCGGCAGCCCGTTCCTGTGCCGTCAGTCGCCAGTCCTCATAGGCATCCAGTGAGTCATTTCGGTTCAGGTCCTTGAAGGCATAGCCGTCAATGGTTAGGATTTTGACGCCCGACTGAGGCGAATAGCCTAACGCAGGCCCTCCCTTCTGGGTGACCAGCATAAAAGAATCCACTTGCTTCTCCGTCCATTTCTCACCGTCGCAGGCTGTAAGGGCAACGAGCACGTATCCCATCGCCAGTAAGGAAACTATTTTCACTGTTTTCATTTTCAGGTTCGTGTTTTTATTTGTTAGGTAATTTAGACAGCAAATATAAACAAAATTTATGAATTATTGCCTGTCAGGTGGAAAAAGTAAATTGGCTAACCCAACGGTTAAAAGAGTACCTTTAATTGTAATCTCTTTATTTCCAATCTTTTACAATAATATGAAGAATCTACGTAATAAAACAAAAGGAAATGGATCTTTCCTGATACTTGTTTTCTTACATGCTATTTCTATCGGAAGGAATCTGTGAGGAGCTTGATTTCTATCTGGGGATTGATGCGCTCGTACAATATGTTATATACGGCATCGAGGATGGGCATGTTGACGTGCATGTGGCGGTTGATCTCCTTCATACACTTGGTGCCAAAGAATCCCTCGGCAATCATCTCCATCTCTATCTGAGCTGACTTCACGCTGTAGCCTTTGCCAATCATGGTGCCAAAAGTGCGGTTGCGGGAGAAATTGCTGTAGCCGGTCACCAGCAGGTCGCCCATATAGACTGAGTCGTTGATGTTACGGTCGAGGGGAGCCACGGTACTGAGGAAACGGTTCATCTCAAGCGCGGCATTTGACATCAGCACGGCCTGGAAATTGTCACCGTATTTCAGACCGGAACAGATACCGGCGGCAATGGCATAGACATTCTTCAAAACGGAGGAATACTCGATGCCGATGACATCGGTGGAGGTTTTGGTCTTGATGTACTCGGAGGCGATAAGGCTGGCAAAAGCCTGTGCCTTCTCCTTGTCGGCACAACCGATAGTGAGGTAGGACAGACGCTCAAGGGCTACTTCCTCTGCATGGGATGGGCCGCCGATACAGGCGAGGTTCTCGTATGGCACGTCATAAACCTGATGGAAATACTCGGAGCATACCAGATTCTCGTCGGGCACGATGCCTTTGATGGCCGTGATGATGAACTTGTCGCGAAGCCGGGTCTTCAACTTCTTCAGATGGTTCTTCAGATAAGGTGAAGGGGTGACGAAGATGAGCGTGTCGTATTGCTGAACGATTTTGTTGATGTCTGAAGAGAAGTCTATCTCGCTGATGTCGAAATGGACACTCATCAGGTAGGCGGGATTATGGCCAAGGCGCTTGAAGTCCTCAATGCGATCATCGCGGCGCATATACCATCCGATGTGGTGGGTATGTCCCACCACAATCTTGGCGATAGCCGTTGCCCAACTGCCGCCGCCAATGATGGCAATGGACCCACCCCCGGCCCTCCCTGTAAGGGAGGGAATGGTATCTTTTTGTGATGAGAACATATCCATGATTTATAATCCCGCCAAGTAATGGTAAACTTTTAAATCGCCTTTGAGAGTAATAGCTCCCTCCCTTATAGGGAGGGTTGGGGGAGGGCCTTTTTTATCCACTCCTCTATTTCCTGTACAGAGGGCTTCTGCATGTCGAGCTTATACTTCTTTACGATGTCGCCGATTTTCTGCTGCAGGCCTTGGGCTTTCTGGTCGCGGATGTCCTGAACGAGATAGAAACCGGCTTTGTTGAGCACGGGAACCCATTCTTCGGGCACACCGATTTCGGCCCATTCGGCTGCAGAACTGCGCGGGGCTTTCTTCTCGGGCTTCATCTGGGGGAAGAGCATGATCTCGCCGATGGCAAACTTACCGGTCATGAGCATCACCAGACGGTCGATACCGATACCGGTATTGCAGGGCGCGGAGGAAGTCGTGGTCGATAATCATGGCCTCGTCGTCGCCTTTGGCAGCGAGTTTCATCTGGTCGATGAAACGCTCTTCCTGGTCGATGGGGTCATTCAACTCAGAATAGGCATTGGCCAGTTCCTTGCCGTTGACCATCAGTTCAAAGCGCTCGGTGAGTCCTGGCTTCGAGCGGTGCATCTTCGTCAGTGGAGACATTTCCACGGGATAGTCGGTGATGAAGGTCGGCTGGATGAAGGTGCCTTCGGCCGTCTCACCGAAGATCTCGTCGATGAGCTTACCTTTACCCATGGTCTCGGTATCCTCGATGCCCAGTTTTTTGGCAATCTCACGGATTTCGTCCTCGGTCTTGCCGTTCAGGTCATAGCCGCTCTTCTCCTTGATGGCGTCGAGGATAGGCAGACGACGATAGGGAGCCTTGAAGGAGATGATGTTGCCGTCGATTTCCACTTCGGGCTTACCGTTGACGGCAATACAGATTTCCTCAAGCGTCTTTTCGGTGAACGACATCATCCAGTTGTAGTCCTTGTAGGAAACGTAGAGCTCCATGCAGGTGAACTCGGGATTGTGGGTCTTGTCCATGCCCTCGTTGCGGAAGTTCTTGCCGATTTCATAGACACCTTCGAAACCGCCCACGATGAGGCGCTTCAGGTAGAGTTCGGTGGCGATACGCATATACATATCGGTATCGAGCGCATTGAAATGGGTGATGAAGGGGCGGGCAGAGGCGCCGCCTGCGATGGTCTGCAGTACGGGGGTCTCCACCTCAGTATAGCCGTTGCGGTCGAGAATGTTGCGGAGGGTGCGGGTGACGATGGCGCGCTTCTCGAATGTTTCCTTCACGCCTTCGTTGACCACCAGGTCAACATAGCGCTGACGGTAGCGCAGCTCGGGATCGTCGAACTTGTCGTAGGCCACGCCGTCCTTGTATTTCACGATGGGCAGGGGTTTCAGCGACTTCGAGAGCAACGTAATTTCCTGTGCATGGACGGAAATCTCGCCCATCTGCGTGCGGAACACGAAACCACGGATGCCGATAAAGTCACCGATATCGAGCAGTTTCTTGAACACCACGTTGTACATATCCTTGTTTTCATCAGGGCAGATGTCATCGCGGGTAACATATACCTGGATGCGGCCCTTAGAGTCCTGAAGTTCTACAAAAGAAGCTTTACCCATGACGCGGCGGCTCATCATACGGCCGGCAATGCATACCTGTCGGGGCTCTTCGTCATCCTTAAACTCGTTCTTGATGTCCGTGCTGAAAGCGTTGGTGGGGTATTCAGCAGCGGGATATGGATTGATGCCCATATCGCGCAGTTGCTGCAGACTCTCGCGTCTGCCAATCTCTTGTTCTGATAATTCTAATACGTTCATATTTTGAGTTTCAAATTTCAAGTTTCAGGTTTCAAGTTTTACCTTTTACTTTTAATTTTATTGACCGTAACGGTATTTTGGGGCAAAGGTACAACAAAAAAATAAGAATTAAGAATTAAGAATTAAGAATTTTTCGATTAAGTGAGAGCCATGATGCTTGCTTCAATGGCCGAGCGTGAGAAAAATCGACGCAATGCGTCAATGAAGATTTTTACTTACCCTTATTAAAAGGCTGCTTCGTGGAGGATTTCAGAGAGCGTGGGATGGATATGGATGATGTCGGCAAGGTTGTCAAGGGTGGCTCGGGAATGGATGAGGGCGGTCACCTCTTGCACGATATCGGCAGCATGGGCACCCAACACGTGGCAGGCTACGATCTTTCCGTCAGCATCAGCCAGGAGTTTTAACAGTCCGTCGGTGGCATCCATGGCCAGAGCTTTACCGTTGGCGCGGTAGTAGGCCTTGCGGCAGATATAGTTGCCATCCGTCTGCTCTTTCAGTTGGTCTTCGGTGGGCCCCACGCCAGCCATTTCGGGATTGGTGAAGACCGCAGCGGGCATGGTCGTGAAATCAATTTCATCCTTCTTTCCCAGTATGTCATTAACGGCACGGATGCCTTGGAAGGTGGCAGCATGGGCCAGCATTTGTAGACCGTTGACATCGCCGATGGCGTAGAGGCCCCCCTCGGTCCCCCCCGTAGGGGGAAGCGATGATCTTATTACACGGAAATTCTCATCCACAGGGATGGCGCCTTTGGGTGTGCATTCGATGCCGGCGGCAGCGAGGTTGAGTCCCTCGGTACGCGGACGGCGACCGGTGGCAATCAGAATGGTGTCGGCCTCGACGGTCTGTTCCTTTCCCTTCCGTTCGAAAATGACGGAATGGCCGTCTATTTGTTTCACGGCCGACTGCATGAAAAATTCCACGTCCCGTTTCTCCATCGTCTTACGCAGGCGTTTGGCAAGGTCGCTATCCATTGGTGGCAGGCATTCTTTCAGGAATTCGATGACCGTCACCCGACTGCCGAAGGAAGAGAATGCCGAAGCGAATTCCATGCCGATTACACCCGCACCGATGATGCACAGATGCTCGGGAATGTGGTCGATGTTGAGCAGGTCGGTAGAAAAGCCCACCCCTGACCCTCCCAAAGGGAGGGAGGTAAGGAAAGGCGGGAGGGCTGCTTCGGAACCTGTGGCGATGATGATATTCGGTGCTGTGTATTCCTCTTCGCCGATGATGACGGTGTGGTCGTCCTTGAATTGAGCTTTGCCTCTTATCAAGGTGATGCCAGGTTGTGAGAGCAGCGTTTCAACTCCTGTGCGCAACTGTTCCACCACCTGTTGCTTGCGGGCAACGATAGCGGGAAAATCCACTTCGAACTGCAGGTTTTTCAGTCCGTTGGTTTCAGTCCGTTGCAGATTGTCGATGATTTCAGCATGGTGGCAGAACGTCTTGGTGGGAATGCATCCGCAGTTCAGACAGGTGCCGCCCACTTCTTCGGCTTCGGCAACCACCACTTGCAGGCCGTTCTTCGCTGCATATTCGGCCGCCCGGTATCCGCCGGGACCAGCACCGATGATGATTAAATCGGTTTTCATGATTTGGTTTTTTATTGAACACAAAGACACAAAGGCACAAAGATTTTTGAGTCTTCGTACCTTTGCGTTTTAATGGTTTACAATTCTTGCTGCATCTGGCGGAAGGTGACCACAGGATGCTTGGCGGCCAGCACATCATCCACACGGCCAATGGGCGTCAAGTGCGGGGCAGTCTTCACCAGTTCGGGATTTTCGCGTGCTTCCTGGGCAATCTGATGCATCACCTCGATGAAGCCGTCGAGCGTTTCCTTCGATTCGTTCTCCGTGGGCTCAATCATTAGACTCTCGTGGAAAAGCAGCGGGAAGTAGATGGTGGGTGCATGGTAGCCGTAGTCGAGCAACCGCTTGGCCACATCCATTGTGGTGACGCCAGTCGACTTGTCCTTCAGACCGTCGAACACGAACTCGTGCTTGTTCAGTCCGCCGATGGGCAGCAGATAGTCGTCCTTCAGACTCTCCTTGATATAGGTGGCGTTGAGCGTGGCCAGCGGTCCTACCATCCTGATGTTCTCCTTGCCAAGCGAGAGGATGTAGCAGTAAGCCTTGACCATGACATTGAAGTTGCCGAAGAAGCTGCCGATGCTGCCCAGCGACTGTTCGTAGTCGCCCGTTTCAACAGAATACTCGTTCGTTTCTTCGTCGTACACCACGCGAGGGGTGGGGAGGAAGCATTCCAAACCTTCACGCACGCCGACAGGACCTGACCCTGGACCGCCACCGCCGTGAGGCGTAGAGAATGTCTTGTGGAGGTTGATGTGCATCACGTCGAAGCCCATGTCGCCCGGTCGGCAATAACCCAGCATGGGGTTGAGGTTGGCTCCATCGTAGTACATCAGTCCGCCACAGTCGTGCACCAGCTTCGCAATCTCCGGGATGTTCTTCTCGAAGATGCCGAGGGTGTTGGGGTTGGTCATCATCATGGCGGCGATGCTTTCGCCCTGTTCCTTGACTAGTTCTTCCAGGTGTTCTAGGGAAACTAGTCCGTCTGGATCAGATTTCACTTCAACGACCTCTAAGCCGCAGACGGCTGCCGAGGCAGGATTGGTGCCGTGGGCAGAGTCGGGGATGAGCACCTTCGTGCGCTTGTCGTCGCCGCGGCTCTGGTGGTAGGCACGGATAACCATCAGTCCTGTCAGTTCACCGTGGGCTCCGGCACAAGGGTTGAGCGTGAATTCGCTCAGTCCGGTGAGTGCACAGAGCTGTTTTTGCAGGTCATGATAGATGAACAGCAGCGTCTGGCAAGTGTCGGCAGGCTGAAGCGGATGCTTTCCAGCAAATTCCTTTAAAGCTGCCAACTCCTCATTGATGACGGGATTGTACTTCATCGTGCAACTGCCTAGCGGATAAAAACCATCGTTCACTCCAAAGTTATTATGAGAAAGGTTGGTGTAGTGGCGCACCACAGTCATCTCGTCGCATTCCGGCAGTTCGGCATCCTTTGCCCGAAGCAGATGGGCTGGCAGTTCGCCAAGTTTGTGCTTATACTCGTTCTTGGGCAGGGAGTAACCCCTGCGTCCTGGTTTCGAGAGTTCGAAAATCAGGTTTCCATAAAGTCTGTTGTTCATGCCTGTGTATTAATTTCAATGATAGAATCAACTAGGTCATCAATCTCGTCGGGCGTACGCTGTTCGGTGACGGCGAACATGATGGTGTGTTCGTCAATCTTCACACCGGCCATGTAGCCCCATTCAGCACATTCCTGTTGCAGCTTGTCAACGTCACCATCGTAGGTCAGGCAGAATTCATTGAAGAAAGGCTGGTCGAACCTGGGCTTGAAATAACCGGTGGCAATCAACTTGTCGTAGAGCTCGTGGGCTCCAGAATAGGACAGTTCGGCAGCCTCGCGAAGTCCCTGCTTGCCCATCACGGAGAGGTAGATGGTGACATAGAGTGCCATCAGACTCTGGTTTGAGCAGATGTTCGACGTAGCCTTCTGACGGCGGATATGCTGTTCGCGGGCTTGCAGGGTGAGCACGAAGGCACGCTGTCCGCGACTGTCCTTGGTCATGCCCACAATGCGTCCCGGCATCTTGCGGATGAGTTTTTCGGTGCAGCACATATAGCCGATGCCCGGACCGCCGAACGACATCGGGATGCCCAGGCTCTGACCTTCGCCCACCGCAATGTCGGCACCCCATTCGCCGGGCGTCTTCAGCACGGCAAGGTCGGCAGCCACACTGTTGATGATGAAAAGTGCCTTCTGCTCGTGGATGGCGTCGGCCATTCCGGTGAAGTCCTCGATAATACCATAGTAGTTGGGTGCCTGCACCACCACACCTGCCACACCGCCCTCAGCGAGTTTCTGCTGCAGGTCGTCGCGGTCGGTCACGCCATCTTTCTGGGCAATGCTCACGATGTCGATGCCATGGAAATGAGCATAGGTATCGACCACCCGGCGCGTCTTCGGGTCAAGGGTTTCGCTCACCAGCACCTTTGTGGCTTTCTTGGCGGCACTGAATGCCATCATCACGGCTTCGGCCGTGGCGGTGGCACCGTCGTAGAGCGAGGCATTCGAGATGTCCATGCCAGTCAGTTCGGCCATCATGCTCTGGTATTCAAAGATGTAGTGGAGCGTGCCCTGCGAGATTTCCGCCTGGTAAGGCGTGTAGCTGGTCAGGAACTCCGACCGCTCGATAAGGTTTTGTACAATGGATGGCGCATAGTGGTCGTAGCATCCTGCACCGGCAAACACCGTCAGCGGCGCATCCAGTTGGGTCAGGGCATGAAGGTATTCGCGGAGCTCAATTTCGCTCTTTGCCTCGGGCAAGTCGTAATCGCCTTTGAAGCGGATAGCCTCGGGCACATCGGCATAGAGTTCATCCAGCGAACTTACGCCTGATTTTTCAAGCATCTGCTTTCGGTCCTCCTCGGTATGGGGGAAGAATTTATAGTTCATAGTTGACTGTTTAAAGTTGATGGTCGTTGACCTTTACTCCTTTTCGCAGAAAGCCTGATAGGCGGCGGCATCCATCAAGTTGCCGAGTTCATCTTCGTCAGAGAGTTCCACCTTGATAATCCAGTTCTGGAAAGCATCCTGGTTGATGAGTTCAGGAGTGTCCTCCAAGGCTTCATTAACTTCGACCACCGTTCCGCTGACAGGAGAGATGAGGTCGCTGGCGGCCTTCACGCTTTCCACGGCACCGAATTCCTCGCCGGCTTCCACCTCGTCGTCAACTTCGGGCATGTCCACATAGACCACGTTGCCCAAGGCATTCTGGGCGTAGTCGGTGATGCCGATAAATCCGAAACCATCTTCGATTCTCACATACTCATGACTCTCTGTGTAGTAGAGTCCTTCAATTACTTTTGCCATAGTTGTATTTTTTTTATTGCGTTATGTCGTTATGTCGTTATGACGTTATGACGGTTATTTCTTGTAATGTTTTTCGTAGAAGCGCTTTTTCACCACCTTGCCGGGGAAAACCTTCTTGCGGATTTGGATATCCAGCTCGGTGTCGAGCTTGGCATAGCGGCTGTCGATGAGCGCCATGCACACGCTCTTGTCGGTTGAGATGGTGTGATAGCCGGTGGTCACTTCTCCAATGGGTTCACCGTCTTTCAGCACGGCATAGCCATGGCGCGGAATGGCCTTGTCGGCCAGTTCAATGCCCACCAGTTTTTTGCTGACGCCTTCTGCCTTTTGTCTGGCGAGTGCTTCCTTGCCGATAAACTCTTCCTTGTCGAGTTTTACGAAGATACCCAGCCCGGCCATGATGGGCGAGATGTCGGCCGACAGTTCATCGCCATAGAGCGGCAGTCCCACCTCGAAGCGCAAGGTGTCGCGGCAACCCAGTCCGCAGGGCTTGCATCGGCCGCTGGCCAGCAGCTTGTCCCAACATTCACGGATATACTCGTGCGAACCATATATTTCGAATCCGTCCTCACCTGTATAGCCAGTGCGGGAAATTAGAGGAGAGAGGAGAGAGGAAAGAGGAGAGGGAAGCGTCTTGAAAGTATAGAAGGTGAGTTCCTTGCATTCAATGTTGAGCACCTCTTCCATCACGCTTTCGGCCTCAGGTCCCTGAACGGCCAGCTGTCCATAGTCGTCGGAGCAGTTGCAGAGTTCCACATCGAAGCCCTCTGCCTGCTGCTGAATCCACGCCCAGTCCTTGTCAATGTTGGAGGCATTGATGACTAGGAAGAAATCCCCTTCGGCCATCTTATACACCAGCAGATCGTCGACCACGCCACCGTCGTCATAGCACATCATTCCATAAAGAATTTTCCCAGGTTCCATCTGACTCACATCGTTGGTGAAGATATGGTTTACATAGCGTTCGGCATCCTTTCCCTTTACCGTCACTTCGCCCATGTGGCTCACGTCGAATACGCCACAATGCTGGCGTACGGCATGATGTTCGTCGATAATGCCAGAGTACTGGATGGGCATGTCGAAGCCTCCAAAAGGACTGATGAGTGCCCCGAGGTCTACGTGTTTGTCATACAGACAGGTTCTTTTGTTTTCCATTTCTTTATTCTGGATTTTTAGTTGTTGTATTATATAGTTGAATACTTGTCTATGGATGAAGCGAATAATTATCGGATAATCTCATATTTCTGCTCCAGTTCTTCAATACCCGAGATGTCATTATCTGTCAGCAGGAGTTCCCCCTCACATAGTTGCAACTGGATAAATTTCCTAAGTTCTTCAATATTGTAGGAGATATAGTCTTTGAGCAAACAGATGCGTTGTCGGACACTCTGCACGCCGTTCTTCAGCAGTTTCTCCTGTGTAGGCGTGATAGCATGCGTCATGTGTTCCATATTGGTGTCATAGAGCAAGGTCCCGTGAACGATGCAATGGCCGTCTAACTTGTAGCAAGCCGTTCCACTTACCTTCCTATCGCCAATCATAATGTCGTTGTGGTGGCTGCCTACAGCTTCTACCCCCAGTTTCCGTAAAACCAGAATCACCATATTTATATATTGGTTGAAGGCAATCCCCACATTCTCTTCCCGTGTGATGAGTGAGAGCATCAGATTGTCCTGATCGGCATATACGCATCCACCTCCACTCTTGCGGCGAAACACCTCGATATTGTGTTGCCGGCAGTAGTCTATGTTTACTTCATTCTCGACAAACTGATTGCGACCAAATATCACACTGGGTTTTACCTGCCACATGAAGAAGCAGACATATTCGTCGACATGGCGTGCCACGTATTCTTCCATAGCGAGATAGAAAGACAGTGCCCTTACTCGGTTGTCGGGAAGTTGAACGTATTTCATAGACTCAAACTCATCGTCAGTAGTTTCGATTTGGTGCAAATATATGAAGATTTTATGTATTAACCAAAGTTTTACGGAAGATTTTATTTATTTTATATAAGCTACTTTCGCTCGACAAATCAAAAACAGTAAACTTTTTTGTTTTGTGCTCACTTATTCGTAACTTTGGCTTCGCCGAAAGTACACCCGCTCGGAAAAACTCAAATAAATTTGGCCTTTCGCTCACTTGTTCGTACCTTTGCACCCCGAAATGCATTATCTTGGTGAAATCATATCACTCACGGTAGCCGTCTTTTGGACAGGTGCTGCCTTAGCCAGCGAAATGGTGTCCAAACGTTGGGGCGTCTTTGTCTCCAATGTGTGGCGGATGCTGATTGCCACCTCATTCATAGCCGTTTTCTGCTGGCTGACGCTCGGACAGCCTTATCCCGTCTATGCTGGTGGTAAGGCTTGGTTTTGGCTTGCGTTGTCGGGAGTCGTGGGCTATGCGATGGGCGATTACTGCCTGTTCAAGAGTTATATTCTCATAGGTTCCCTTTACGGCCAACTCTTCATGACATTGGCACCGGCAGCAGCAGCTTTTTCAGCATGGGTGATGCTGGGACAACAACTCTCTTTACAGAATTTGCTGGCAATGGCCATCACAATGACGGGTATAGCCCTATCCATTCTTGGTCGCAGCGAAGGACATAAACTCACATTGCGTCTTCCTTGGAAAGGTGTGCTGATGGCAGTTGGCGCTGGTGTCGGCCAAGGAGTGGGACTGGTTCTCAGCAAGATAGGCCTTGATCATTATACGCAGGATGTTCCTGCTGACATCCTCCCGCAGGTAGTCAATGTGCTGCCTTTCAGTGCCAATATGATTCGCTGTATTGCCGGATTCTTCTGCTTCTTGCTCATTATGTGGATTCATCAGGGTTTTGATGATTTCAAACGGAGCAAAACTGACGGACGCGGTTTCTTCTATGTCATCTTGGCCGTCATCTGCGGTCCTTTTGTGGGAGTAGGCCTCTCGCTGATGGCTGTACAGTTTACTGCTGCCGGCATTGCCTCCACGCTGATGGCACTTACACCCATTATCATCATCTGGCCCAGTCATTGGCTTTTCAAAACCCCCATTACGCTGAAGGGTATTGTGGGAGCCATCATCTCTTGTATCGGTGTCTCACTCTTTTTCTTGTAGTAATAGGATGCCGTCTATGATATTCGTTGGGGAAGCGACTTTGTCGATTCCTTCATTCTGCACTGATAATCTTCGTTAATTATTTGGCATTTCCCCAATTAATCTGTATTTTTGCAAAAACAAAATAGACAGCAATCAATATGGATGTATCATCTATTAGGGAAATCATAGAGCGGCAGCCCAACCTGTCCACAGCTTTGGGTATGGAGTTTATTTCTACTCCGGAAGCTGACACTTGCATGGCTCGGATGATGGTCGATGAGCGCAACCGTCAGCCTTTCGGTTTTCTCAGTGGTGGCGCTTCTCTAGCTTTGGCAGAGAATGTCGCTGGTGTAGGCAGTTCGGCCCTTTGTCCTGGAAAGATTTGCGTGGGTATCAGCGTGAGTGGTGAGCATGTGAAGGCAGTTGCTGAAGGTGATACCGTTACAGCTTATGCCCGACTTGTTTCCAAAGGGCGTTCCCTTCATGTCTGGGATGTCCACCTAAAGGACACGGCAGGCGACCTGATTTCTACAGTTCATGTAACTAATTATATTATTTCCCCCAAGAAGCCCAAAGATGAGTAGTTTTGCAATCTTCCGGTTGCCATTTGCCCAGAGTTGTACGCTGATGGTGCAAGAGGAAGGGGAACCCGAGGAATTGAATCGGCTGACCTCTCTTAACGACCGTCAGGGCTATGTCTTTGCACCCTTTGCAACCACATCCAATCATCCTGTCTTGTTGCTCACGCCGAGTCGTGTTGAGACGATGGATTGCAAGAAAGTCTTTTCGGTATGTTCCACAGGGATTCTTTCCGATTATGAGTTTCCCAACAAAACGGTGAAGTCAACCTTATCGAGTCATCATCAGATGCGCTATCATCTTGATTTTTGCAATTTCTATGCGCAGCTTCAGGAAGGTGCATTCCGTAAGATTGTTCTTTCCCGTTGCCTGGATATGGATATTGCAGAACCGGAGTCGCCTTTTATGCTCTTCCAAAAAGCCTGTGAGCGTTATCCGCGGATGTTTATCTCTCTAGTGAGCACTCCTCAAGGTGGTACGTGGTTGACAGCAAGCCCTGAGATCCTGTTGGAGAGCATTTCTCCTGAAGATTCCACTTTCAAGACTATTGCACTTGCCGGCACGATGCCTTTTGCGGAGGATGTGAGATGGAGCGAGAAGAATATCCGTGAGCAGCGCTATGTGGCTACCTATATGATGGAAACGCTCGAACAGTTTACCAATCGGATAGGCGAGGAGGGACCCTATACCACAAGGGCGGCCAATCTTGCTCATTTGCGTTCGGATTTCACGTTCACCCTTTCTGACTCCCATCATCTGGGTACACTCTTGCAGACCCTTCATCCCACGCCGGCAGTCTGTGGACTTCCCAAGCGCGAAGCCTTTGATTTCATTCAACGCAATGAATCCTCTCCGCGACTCTACTATAGTGGTTTTCAGGGACCCCTTCAGCCTGGCGGTGATACTCATCTCTATGTGTCCCTTCGTTGTATGATGATTAATGGGGGGCATTATGCCCTCTATGCGGGTGGTGGACTGTTGAAAGATAGTGTGGAAGAATCGGAATGGCAGGAGACGGAAGCCAAATTAAATACGATGAGAAATGTACTCGAATAAGGAGAATGTAAACATATTGACCAGTCTGCTGGTGGCCCACGGCGTGCGCCATGAAGTGGTTTGTCCCGGCAGTCGCAATTCACCCATAGTGCACAATCTCACGGAGTGTTCCGACATCCAATGCCATCCCGTAACCGATGAGCGTTCGGCAGGTTTTTATGCTTTAGGCATGTGTCAGTGTTCGGGCTTGCCGGTGGCAGTCTGTGTCACATCGGGCACCGCCTTGCTGAATCTTGTTCCGGCAGTTGCTGAGGCTCGGTATCAGCACCAGCCTTTGGTGGTGATTTCTGCCGACCGTCCCCTGCAATGGATTGACCAGTTGGACGGGCAGACACTCCCGCAGCCTGGTGTCTTCGGCAGTTTTGTAGGGAAATCTGTGTCGTTGCCCGAACCGCATGACGACGAAACCCGCTGGTATTGCAACCGATTGGTTAACGAGGCCCTGCTTGCATCCCGCTACGAGGATGTCCCTGTACATATTAATGTGCCGATTAGCGAGCCGCTGTTCGACTTCACGGTTCCGTCTTTGCCGCAACAGCGTACCATAGAACGCATACATTGTTTTCCTAATTTCGAGGCCATAGCCGTTGACGTGGGTGAGCGTTTCCTGAAAGCTTCGCGCCCTATGATTGTGATAGGGCAGACCAAGGATGACGGATATGCCGAACACTATGCTGACGATTACCATTTGGTGACCGACTATGCTGTGGTGCTTCACGAGTCGCTCAGTGGTTTCATCAGTCCCAGTCATTTCGATGAGGTGCTGAGTCGGGTGGGGGAACAACCTGAATATCAGCCCGATTTCGTGCTTTATCTGGGTGACACCATTGTCAGTAAGCGGCTGAAGAAGTTCCTTCGCGGATGTAAGGACTGCTATTTTGTGGCAGCCAATGAGAGTGGGAACCTCAGTGACACGTTTATGAATCTCCACCATTGGGTGCATAGCGATGCGTGGACCATGTTGCTCACGTTGGCTGATTTGTTGCGGGAGAAACATTCAAAGCCAACTGCTTTTCGGGACTTGTGGTGGCAGGCGCTTACGCGTGCGATGATTCATACCGACCAATTCGTTCCTGCCTTTTCACAAATGGCAGCAGTAAGAATGTTTGAGCAATACTGCGACAGCTGCAAACATTTCGTACACTATGCCAACAGCATGGCCATCCGGTTGGCCAATATCTATGCGCGCCATTACGTCTATTGCAACCGTGGGGTCAACGGCATTGAGGGCTCGCTTTCCACGGCTGCCGGTTTTTCCTTAGTCGCGAAGAATCCTGTCTTCATCGTTATCGGTGACCTCAGTTTCTTCTATGATAGCAATGCCCTGTGGAATAAGGAGTTGAAAGGCAACTTCCGTATCCTTTTACTTAATAATGGTGGGGGCGGCATCTTCCGCCAGTTGCCGGTAGGCGACGGGCGTTCCTCTGCCCTCGATTATGTGATGGGCAGTCATCAGACTTCAGCTGAAGGCATTTGCAAGAGTTACGGCGTGGAATATCACAGTGCCCGTAACGAGGTCGAAATGGAAGACGGCATCCGACTCCTTCTGCAGCAAGAGAGTTCACGGCCCCTCCTGCTGGAAGTCTTTACGGATGCGGAAACCGACACTCAGGTCTTAAAAGATTATTACCGTAGTCTTTCAATATAGGGGAGAGGCTATTCCTCGTCCTCCCGTTTTCCACGCATCTTGTGAAGAAAAGCATTGAAGGCTTCGAAACAGAGAAGCACTATTACCGTGCTCACGGCTGCCAGCGTGTACATGCCCACACCGCAGGCCATGCCCACAGCTGCAGTAACCCACAGGCCGGCTGCCGTAGTCAATCCTTTCACAACGTTCTTCTGAAAAATAATGGTTCCCGCACCGATGAAACCGATACCTGTTACGACCTGAGCGGCAATACGTGCAGGATCCATACGCAGTGTCATCTGGTCTTTGGGCAGGTCGTCGAAGCCGTGAACGGAAATGATCATAAAAAGGGCAGAGCCTAAAGCCACCAGCACGTGTGTGCGGAATCCCGCAGCCTTCGTGCGGTACTCACGGTCCAATCCGATGACGGCTCCCAAAGCGGTAGCCACCAGTATGCGGATGATGAATTCTGTTGTCATCGTATCCATATTATTCTGTAGGATTTGCCAGTGCGTTGAATACCTTGATTAAGTTTTGGGCTTCCTGAAGGTCTTCATGGCCCTCGTCCATTGCGTCATCCATGTCGGCAGTGGTTTTCTGTTCTATACAGTGTCCGTTCTCGTCCAGATAGTAGCGCCATTCCCAATGGTTATCTTCTTCCTTGCTACTGGTATAACTGAAAATCAGGTCGTGATTCTGGGGATTAAAGAGATATTCTATATAGCAGTCGAAGCCCATATAGGTGCGGTGCATTGAGATGAAGTAGCAGTGGTTGTTTCCCTCGTTACTGTTAAAATAGAAATTGTATTCCGTCTTTATCGGGCGACCGTCGTTTTCCAATTCGTCGTGGAGTACAATCTGCAGGTAATGGGGGGCATCACTCTTGTCGTTAAGAGCAATCATCTCTTTGGCCTTAGCGTAAGTACTGCGGATGAACTTCATACGCTCGGCCTTGGGCATGGCCTTCTTATTTCCGTACACTATTTCTTCACCATATTGTACACGGCATGCTATTCTGTTGAAGATGTCTTGATAGATACGCCCATTTTCTTCCACGAGTCCCGCATTGTTGTGGTCTGGATTGTTGTCCTCGGTAAGTTTTTGGTCGTACATACCTTGTTTACCTATGCGCTCGATGAGTTTGCCCTGTTTGTCGTAGTAGTAGCGTTGTTCCATGATGTAACCTCCGTCTGTCTCGGCTCTGTCGAAGCAGAACATCAGTTTTCCGTCGGCAACATTGAAAAGGTGCTCGCTCTCTTTACTGTGTCCTGCAGCATACCAGTTGTCGGTGACAAAGTAAGGCTGGCGGTAGGTGTACGTAAGACCGCCTTCATCCTTCCGCTCTTCGGAGTCGAAATAGATATTCAGATGTTGTTCTGACTGTATGTCCGGTTCGCGGCTCACTTCATCAGTGAACGTAATCTGTATATCCTTCGGGGCCTTACCGTTCTTGCCGTTCTGCGCAATCTTTTGCTTGGCTTGGGCGTAAGCCTGTCGGATGAACTTCACTCTGTCGGCTTTTGTGTTCTGTGCCTGAGTCTGCCAGGCTATGGAAAGCAGACAAACCATCATGAATAGAATCTTTCTCATACTCTCTTTTTGCGGCAAAAATAACACTTTTAGCGTTAACTTCCAAAAAAACTATACGAAAATATTTTGTTTAATTTGCTTTTGTTCTCACTTCTTCGTATCTTTGGAGAAGATACTTGCGTTCGACAAAGCAAATTAAAACAAGTTTTATTTGCATTTGTTCTCACTTCTTCGTATCTTTGTCGCATTAATATAAGTTTTTTGAATATGGAGCAAAGAAAATGGAAACCGACGCACACGTTCAAGGAGATACTCTTTGAAGAGTATAATCACATTGCAAAGATTACCATCAACAGGGCACGCTACCGCAACGCGTTCACCCCGCTGACGACGTTGGAACTCTCGCAGGCTTTCTCTATTTGCCGCGAGGACAGCAACATACGGGTAGTGATTCTGACAGGTGCGATGAGCGAGGTGCCCGAAGGCAAGCGGCTGGAGGATGTGAAGCATGCTTTCTGTTCGGGAGGTGACATGCATGTTAAAGGACGAGGAGGCTATATAGATAAGGAGGGTGTACCTCGTCTGTCGGTTCTTGACGTTCAGATGCAGATCCGTCGTTTGCCAAAACCTGTGATTGCAATGGTGAATGGCTATGCCATTGGTGGTGGACATGTCTTGCATGTGATGTGCGATTTGACCATTGCTTCTGAGAATGCCATCTTCGGACAGACGGGTCCGAAGGTAGGTTCCTTCGATGCTGGATTCGGTAGCAGCTATCTGGCCCGTATGGTGGGGCAGAAGAAAGCGCGTGAGATATGGTTCCTCTGTAAGCAGTATACAGCAGAAGAGGCCGAGCGGATGGGAATGGTGAACAAAGTAGTTCCAATCTCTGAACTTGAAGATACTTGCGTGGAATGGGCAGAAATCATGATGGAACGTTCACCACTGGCTCTGCGTATGATCAAGGCCGGACTCAATGCGGAACTCGACGGACAGGCAGGAATCCAAGAACTGGCGGGCGATGCTACGATGCTTTACTATACTATGGACGAAGCTCAGGAGGGCGGTAAAGCCTTTTTGGAGAGGCGCAAACCTGACTTCGATAGGTATCCGAAGTTTCCATGATTTTTTAAATATGAGAATCAGAATATTATCTTTGTTGTGCCTGTTGAGTGTCGTGACCTATGGGCAGACCGCTGATGTCTCTTCCTATACCGGCGGCTTCTCTATGGGCACAGGACCCGAAGTGATGGACAAAGGGAAATGGATGTTGGAGACGGGTGTCGGGTCGGAGTTCCTGAAAGAGACGGATTTTGAGACCGACATTTGGTCGCTGAATACCTCGGTGATCCGCTATGGTCTGACCCATACCACAGAAGTGTTTGCTCAGACGGGATTTGTGTTGAGCGATGTGGGTGGAGAGGTTACCAGCGGTTTCGCTCCTGTTGTGATAGGTGCCATGATGAGAGTCTGTGAGGAGCAGGGCATTGTGCCACTCACTACTTTCTCGGCCTGGGCCATATTGCCCGTCGGTATTGAGTCCATACGTCCAAACGAAGTGGCCCCTGCTTTCCATGCCCTTTTTGGCCATACCTTGTCGTCGCGTTGGGGACTGTCTTATGATCTCGGTTTGGAATGGGACGGCGAATCCCCGAAACCTCTTTCATTCGTCTCGGTGGCTTGCTCCTATGAACTGTCTTCGCGAACCGGCCTCACACTGGAAAGCTACAACATCTTCCGCAGGCATCAGTCGCCAGACTTCAACATTGACCTGGGTTTCAAATGGAAACTCAGCCGGAAGGTGCTCTTTAGCGCCATGGGAACGGTGGGCTTAAATTCGGTAGGAGATGAACTGGGCTTCCTGACAGGTATCAGTTGGCTGATTAATTGAACGAAAAAAGATGAAGATAGATATTGAGGAACGAGTGTTCCACTTCAAACAGCCTGCTGGTACTTCGCGGGGCGTGTATACCGAGCGGAGGTCGTGGATTGTGCGTATAAAAGAGGAGAGAGGAAAGGCTACGGGTAGGCGAGCAGAGCTCGGGAATGAGAGGAGAGAGGAAAGAGATTTGTGGTGCGGTATCGGAGAATGTGCTCCTTTGCCCGATTTGTCATGCGACGCCTCTCCTGATTATGGGAGAACGCTACGGGCTTTCTGCGATATGGTGGAACAGTCAGGGCAGATTCCCTATGAATTGATGCGACCTTATCCTTCTATGCTCTTCGGACTGGAAACTGCATTCTGGGATTTGAAACATCAAGCGCTTCCTCCCCAAGAAGCTTTCTCTATCCCCATCAACGGACTGGTATGGATGGGGACATTCGACGAGATGTACCAGCGTATCGAGGATAAGTTGAAACAAGGCTTCCATTGCGTGAAACTTAAAATCGGTGCAATCGATTGGAACAGAGAGATAGAACTGATAAGGTTCATACGCAGTAACTTCTCGAAGGAACAGATAGAACTGCGCGTGGATGCCAATGGTGGCTTTACACCTGAAGATGCCATGCGGAAGTTGGAACAGTTGGCAGCGTATGATATTCATTCCATCGAGCAGCCTATTCGTCAGCATCAGTGGGCAGAGATGGCACGCCTTTGTCGCGAGACACCATTACCCATTGCTCTGGATGAAGAACTGATAGGAGTAAATCTGCTTCAGATGAAGGCAGCATTGCTTGACACCATCCGTCCACATTATATTATCTTGAAACCGTCGCTTCACGGTGGGATGAAAGGCTGCCGCGAATGGATTCAGTTGGCTCTAGAACGTGGTATCGGCTCTTGGATGACTTCGGCTTTGGAGAGCAATATTGGGTTGAATGCCATCGCCCATTTCTGTGCGGAGGTGTATGGGCCGGATATCAAGATGCCACAGGGCTTAGGAACGGGTATGCTCTTTACGGATAACATCCCCATGCCGTTGGAAATCCGCGGAGAGCGCCTTTGGGTAAAGAGTTAATATAAGTCCTTTAAAGACTAATAGGATTTGTTTATGACTTTAGAAGAGTTCTTGCAGGAGTGGAACAATGATTCCGAAAAAGTGCTGGTACATACCAGCGGCTCTACGGGAAAACCGAAACCGATATGGGTGGAGAAACGCCGTATGGAGGCTTCGGCAAGGATTACTTGTGATTTTTTGGGACTCAAGGAAGGGGATACCGCTCTGCTCTGTATGTCATTGGATTACATTGCTGGGAAAATGATGGTCGTCCGTTCCCTGGTCAGGAATCTAAAGCTGATAGTGGTGGAGCCAACGGGGCATCCACTAGCAGACGCGCCCCCCCTCCAACTCCTCCGAGGGGGAGAGAAAGTCCCTGAGCAGACCTCTTCCCCCTCGGGGAAAGTCGGAAGGGGGGTCGTCTTTGCCGCTATGGTTCCCATGCAGGTTTATAACTCTTTGCAGGTTCCGGAAGAACGTGAACGTTTGAAGCAGATTAAACATCTGATTATCGGTGGTGGTGCCATTGATGAGGCTATGGCTTCGGAATTAAAGGACTTTCCAAACTGTGTTTGGAGTTCTTATGGGATGACGGAGACGCTTTCACATATAGCTTTGAGACGTTTGAACGGAGTAGATGCCAGCGACTGGTACACACCTTTTGCTCATGTACAGATTTCTCAGAATGAGGATGGCTGTCTAGTCATCGATGCTCCTGAGGTTTGTGCAGAACGATTGGTCACCAACGACATTGTGGAAATCCGCGAAGCGGGATTTCGCATCATTGGCCGTAAAGACAACGTGATTTGCTCGGGTGGCATAAAAATTCAGGCAGAGGAAGTGGAGCGCGCATTAAAGCCCTACCTGTACGTTCCCTTTATGATAACCAAGCGCAAGGATTCGAAATTCGGCGAAGTCGTCGTGATGATGATAGAGGATAGAGTAGAGAGGATAGAGGAGAGAGAAGAGAGGGACATCCTGAAAACTCGCTTGCAACGCCTGTGCCGTGAACATCTTCCCAAATATTGGCAGCCTCGCGATGTTGTCTTTGTGGAAAAAATACCGATGACAGAAACAGGGAAACCCGCACGTAGGAAAGCTGAAGAATGGGTATCCACTCACACCTAACATCCATCATCCATCACCTATTAACCTTCGCGATAGAAATCAAGTGCTTCCTTGATATCTTCTACTGTTGCTGTTTGGTTGATGCGGATGTCTCCGATACCGCCTAAAAGCGTGAAATTAATCTGTCCGGAAGTGTTCTTCTTGTCATGGGTCATCAATTCTAGCAGTTCGGGGTAGTCGTCGCAGGTAATCTGCATCTGTCCATAATGTTCACGGATGAAGGTCACCGTCTGACGCAATTTGACCTGAGGGAAACCACATTTCACAGTACTCAGATAGAGTTCACCGATAATGCCATAGGCAACAGCATAGCCGTGGAGTATCGGTTTCCCGGTTTTCATGGCAAAACTCTCGAAGGCATGACCGATGGTGTCCTTGGGGTCTTCGTTGACGATGCACTCTTTCACCTTGACGGAATCAGCCAGAAGTTGGTTTAAGGTGGAGAGTTTATGGTTGATGGTTGCTTGTTGTTGCTTGTCCTGGCTATCATCCATAAGCCATAAACTTTCATCCATAAACCCAATTAGTTCCGCCCACATCTTTTCGTCAGAAATCAGACCATGTTTCAGCATTTCGGCGTAGCCCGAAAGAATGTTCTCGCGGTCGAGTGTTTTCAGGAAATGGGTGTCGAGAATCACGAATTTGGAATCGTTGAAGACACCAATCTCGTTTTTCAGTCCGCCGTAGTTGATGCCGGTCTTACCACCTACTGAAGCATCCACCATAGCAAGCAGTGTTGTGGGGATGTTGATGAAGTCGATACCTCTTTTAAAAGTAGAGGCAGCGAATCCACCAAGGTCGGTGACCATTCCGCCGCCGAGGTTGATTATGCATGAGTGGCGGGTAGCCCCCAAGCGTTGGAGTTCGCTCCAAACATGGCTGACAGATTCGAGCGACTTATTAATATCGTTGGCTTTGATGGTTATCAGGTTGGCCTTGCGCAAGCAAAGAAAACCCTTGATGAGCGGCCAGCAGGCCTTTTCTGTATTCTCATCAGTAAGCACGAAAAGTTTGTCATGCTCACATTCTGAGATTGCCGTTGCCAGTTCCTGATGTAAGTTTCTTGATATGATAATTCTCTGCTCCATAACCTCTTAAACGTAAAACTGGGTGCAAAGGTATAAAAAAAAGTGAAGAGTGAAGAGTGAAGAGTGAAGAATTTTATACTTATTGTTTTTTTTTATCAAGAAGGATTAAACCAAGCCGCCTTTTGAACGTCTGATATACAGACATCCACAATCGTAAGGGTAAAAACAACAATTATTCATTATAAATTCAGAAAATGAGAAAGATCTTTTTGTTGATGGTGGTAGCCTTGCTGGCAACCGTATCGGCACAAGCCCAAGAGCGGAGTGTTACAGGTACACTGACTGACCGCGACACCAAAGAGCCTGTCATGCAGGCTACAGTACAACTCCTTAAGACAGACAGTACGTTTATCACTGGCACATTAAGTGACGAGTCGGGAAAGTTTAGTATTACTGCTCCCGAAAATGGCCGGTATCTGGTGAAGATTTCGGGTGTAGGCTACAAGCCGATTGTAAAGAATGTCAACATCCAAGATGATAAGAATGTGGAGTTAGGTTCTATGACTTTCAATTCCGATGCCATCATGCTTAAAGGTGTAACTGCCACGGCCCAGGCTGCAAAGGTAACCGTAAAGAAAGACACCTTTATCTATAATGCAGCCGCCTACCGTACTCCAGAGGGTAGTGTTGCCGAGGAACTGGTGAAGAAGTTGCCAGGTGCACAAGTGGATGACGACGGTAAGATTACCATCAATGGTAAGCAGGTTAAAAAGATTCTCGTTGACGGTAAGGAATTCATGACGGGTGACACACAGACTGCCATGAAGAACCTGCCGACATATATCATTAATAATATTCGTGCCTATGACCAGCAGAGTGACCTTGCCCGTGTGACGGGTATCGACGACGGTAACGAGGAAACCGTTCTGGACTTCGGCATCAAGGCGGGCATGAACAGGGGCTTCTTTGCAAATGCCGACTTAGGCTTGGGTACGAAGAACCGCTATTCGAGCCGCGTGATGGGATCTTACCAGAACAGTACCTCTCGCATCACAGGTATGTTCAATGCCAATAACACGAACGATATGGGTTTCCCAGGTGGTGGCGGTGGTGGCCGCTTCGGTGGTCGTAACGGTCTTACTGCGACCAAGATGACGGGTGTGAACTTTAACTTCGACAATAACAAGAACCTGGAATTGGATGCCAGTCTGCGCTGGAATCACAGCGACGGTGATACTTGGTCGCGCACGGCAACTGAGAACTTCGGTTCCAACCAGTTTTCAAACAGCATCAGCACGAACCTTAGCCGTTCGAACAACTGGAATGCCCAGTTACGCCTGGAGTGGCGTCCTGACTCGGCTACGAACGTCATGTTCCGTCCGAGCCTTCGCGTGACGAACAGTGATAGCCGTAGAAATCCCGCCGACAACTTCTCGGCCACCTTCAATAAGGATCCGTACCTCTACGTAGCTGACCCGCTGGCAACTGCTTCCATCGAAGAACTTGCTGCCGACAACATTGTCGTGAACACGAACAGAAACGGTTCACTAAGTAACAACAGCAATACATCGGCTAATGCCATGTTGCAGATTAACCGCCGGTTGAGCAACAATGGTCGAAACGTAACCTTACGCGGTGACTTCAGTTATGGAGACCAGGACAGCAAGAGTCTGTCATTGTCGGAGGTGACATACTATAAAATGATGCTGGAAAGTGGTAATGCCACACAATATACAAACCGGTATAACCTGACGCCGACGAAGAACTGGAGTTACGGCATCCAGACGACGTACAGTGAGCCGATTGGCCTGCGCACGTACCTGCAGTTCAGTTATCAGTACAAGTATAGTTACAACAAGAGTGACCGCTCGACCTACACGTACAGTCCTCTGGGCGATATCTTCAGCGGAATCGTACCTGTCTATGGCGGTTTTGACGACTATTTGTCACTGATATCGAATCCGGTGGGTATAGACTCCCCGTACTATGATGAGAATCAGAGTCGTTTCTCAGAATATAAGAACTATATTCACCAGTTTGACGTGATGTTCCGTAAGATCCGCGACAACTACCAGTTTAATGCCGGTTTGATGTTCCAACCGCAAAAGTCGCATTTCATCCAGGATTACAGAGGCGTGCATGCAGACACTACACGTACGGTCTTCAATGTAACCCCGACCATCGACTTCCGTTATCGTCCGAACTATACCACAGAGTTGCGTATCAACTACCGCGGTACCACACAGCAGCCGCAGATGAGCGACCTGCTTGATATCACTGATGACAGCAACCCGCTGAATATCACTCAGGGTAATCCTGGCCTGAAGCCTTCGTTCACCAACAGCCTCCAGGTGAACTACAATACATACTTACAGGATCACATGCGTTCCATCATGTTGTTCGGTAACTATAGCAATACCCGGAACTCCATCTCGAATATGGTTCGGTATATCGAAGATACTGGTGGCAAAATTACCAAACCTGAAAATATCAATGGTAACTGGAACGCCAGTTTGGGCTTGATGTTCAACACGGCTATCGACAGCGCAGGTGTATGGAACGTGAACACGTTCACCATGCTCAATCATAATAACTCTGTGGGTTATCTGTTCAACAACGATATAAATGAATCTATCAAGAATACCACTAAGAACACGATGATTATGGAGCGTCTGCAGGGTAGTTTCCGTAAGGACTGGTTCGAGATAGCACTTGATGGATCCGTGAACTACACACGTGCCCGCAATGAGTTCCAAAGCCAGAGTAATCTTGACACCTGGCAGTTCTCTTACGGTGGAAGCATCAACATTTTCGCACCGTGGGGTACCAGCCTGTCAACAGACCTCCACAACCAGAGCCGTAGAGGTTATAACGACAGTTCTATGAACACCAACGAACTGATTTGGAATGCACAGATATCGCAAGGCTTCCTCAAAGGCAATGCACTCACCGTTTCCATACAGTTCTATGACATGCTGCACCAGATGAGCACATACAGCCGTTCGATCAATGCTATGCAGCGTACCGATTCCGAGTATAACAGCATCAACAGTTACGCTATGGTACACGTTATCTACCGTTTCAATGCCTTCGGCGGCCGTCAGGCTCGTCAGATGATGCGCGGTATGGGTATGCCCGGTATGATGCCTGGTATGATGGGTGGCATGCCTGGTGGCCGTGGTGGCCGTGGAGGCTTCGGCGGTGGTGGCCGCGGTGGTCGTGGCGGTTTCGGCGGCGGTGGTTTCGGCGGTGGTCGCCGATTCTGAAAATAAACCAAAACAGAAAAGGGAAGTGATAAGCGCAGGGCGAATATCACTTCCCTTTTTCTATTAATTTTGCAAAAAATAACCAACTCGTTTTGATTCTTTCTTTTTTTTCTTATCTTTGCAGCAAAATAAGAACTCTATGCGTTCCTTTTCCAAACGTTTGACGCGACGCATCGTTCTCGCATTGATGCTGATGATGGCTGTGGTAACGGTTTTCATCCTCGGGGTTGCCATCTCGTGGATGATTTTCAAGACACGCTATTATTATCAGGCACTGATGGATGTGGAGAACGAGACCATAGAAAAGGAACTATATAGTGTTGAAACAGCCATTGCCAATAGCATCGATGATGTAGAGGAGCATATTGCCACGCCAGAGGGCATGTTTGCTGCCTTGAAGGACGAACTGAAAACCAACCCGCAGATAGTGGGACTTTTTGCTGCCTTTGAGGCTGACCGATATCCCAGCCAAGGGCGTTGGTTCGAACCCTATGCCGTTTGGCGTGACGGACAGATAGAAACCATGCAGGTCGGTTCCGACGTGCATGACTATCTCAGCAGCGAATGGTATCAGAAGGCTTTGCAAACGGATAGTGGCGGCTACTGGTCGGAGCCTTATTTCGACGAGGAAGGTGCCAAGATGCTGGTATGTTCCTATGCCGTGCCTATTCGCGACAAGGATGGCCGCAAGATAGGTGTCTTCGGAGCCGATGTGTCACTCGACTGGCTACATACCCAGTTGTTGCAACTTGACGTTAAAAGCAACCGCGAGGGTACCGTATCCATAAATGAGGATTATAAAGATAAAAAGAATATTTGGCCGTATTGCTTCATTGTGGGGCGCAATGGCACATACATAGCACATCCTGAAAAGCAGCGCATCTTGCGCGATAATTTCTTTGAGACCATGCGCCAAAAGCCTGACAGTGCTGCTCATAAGTTGGTCAATGACATGGATAATGGCCAACGTGACTATGCCAAGACCGTTATTGACGGTGTGACATCCTACGTATTCTATACCCCGTTGGAGCATACGGGATGGTCGATGGCCATCGTTGTGCCAAGGTTGAATCTGTTGGTGCCTGCTCTGGCTTTCTGTATCGTCCTCTTGGTTATTATTACCTTAGGCCTGCTGGCAGTCTATACCATTTGCCGCATCACAATACAGCGTTCCACGCTCCCTCTCAAATTTCTGGCTAAGAGTGCTGTTGAGGTCGGAAAGGGAAACTTCAATGCTCCGTTGCCCGATCTCCGCCACGATGATGAGATACGCCTGTTACGTGACTCCTTCGGCAACATGCAGCAGTCGCTTAGCCAGTACATCGATGAACTGAAGACTACCACTGCCCAAAAGACTGCCATCGAGAGTGAACTGGCCATTGCCCGTGACATCCAGTTGTCGATGCTGCCTACCGAATATACCGACCGCTCTGATATCCATATTGATGCCATGCTGACCCCAGCCAAGGCTGTTGGTGGCGATTTCTACGACTACTTTGTTCGTGAAAAGAGCCTCTACTTCTGTATCGGCGACGTATCGGGCAAGGGTGTACCCGCAGCACTGGTCATGGCAATGGCCCGTAGCGCTTTTCGCCTGCTGGCCGAGAGTGAATCGGAACCTGCCCGTATTGTCGGTCGCATGAATGACCGGATGCTCCGCGACAGCGACTCTAGTTTCTTCATCACCTTCTTCGTAGGCATACTCGATCTCGATACGGGACATCTCCGGTACTGTAACGCCGGGCATAAAGCGCCCTACATTTTAAGTGGAGAGTTAAGAGTGAAGACTGAAGAATCTGTTGTCAGCGTGCTGCCTGTTGAGCGCAACCTGCCAATAGCAGCCATGCCCGATTGGGAGTTTATGGCGCAGGAAACGGTCCTCTCTCCAGGCGACATGCTTTTCCTCTATACCGACGGACTCGATGAGGCTGAGGATGCCTGTCACCAGATGTTTGGCAAACAGCGTATCAAAGAACATTTACAGAGTATGCCCCGACACCCTGGCACGGTGATAGAACTCATGAAGCAAGCCGTGAGC
This sequence comes from uncultured Prevotellaceae bacterium, assembly GCA_900316985.1. Classification (GTDB taxonomy): domain Bacteria; phylum Bacteroidota; class Bacteroidia; order Bacteroidales; family Bacteroidaceae; genus Prevotella. The sequence goes on along the minus strand of ONFE01000029.1, from coordinate 13,388 downwards.
AACTTTGTGGGCGACAGCGAGCAGAGTGATGACCTTACCATGCTCGCCCTACAGTGGAAGAACTGATCATTCACATTATATTTTATTAATATGAAGACAACATTCAAACAAGAAGACAACAACTACGTCATGATCTTCGAAGGACATCTTGACACGCCCTCGTCATTGCAGGTTAAACGCGAGATGAAGGTACTCTATGACTGTGAAGGCCATGATATCATTCTCGATTGTAAGGCTTTGGAGTATATTACCAGTAGTGGCCTTCGACTTTTTCTCGATGTATTGAAGAATGCCAAGAGCAAAGGTAGCAAAGTTACCATTGTCGGGCTCAGCAAAGAACTCTGCGATGTGTTCGACGAAGTGGGATTCACCACGCTCTTTGATATACGCTAAGCACCATGACGGAAAGTGAAATCAAAAAAATCCTGGAGGAGAATGAGCGGCTAAGAGCCTCTAACGAGCACCTGCAGGCAGAGATGATTCGACTTGTGGGGCGCAACCTCGAGTTGAGCGAACGGTTAGAAACGGATGTGGAATTGCGTCGGCGCACGGAGGTGGCCCGTGAAATTTTCGAAGACAATATCGAGCGGCAGCGCAATGCTAACCTGAGAGACGATGCCCAGTTGATGGCCCTCGTTGATCTGCGACTGGAGGAGAACCGTGCTCATCTGAATCCAGACTTCGACAGCCGTCAGTTGGCAGAACTACTTGGAATCAGTCAGGAGCGTCTGAACAAACTATTCCGTAACCGCTCCATCTATCGCACCCCCGAAGCCTACATCGACAATCTGCGCACGCTGAATGCCCTGCGCCTGCTTCGTACCAAGCCCAACTATAGCATTGCCTCCATTTCCGAAGATTCAGGCTTCAACCATGTGCGTACCATGCAGCGGCGCATCATGGATGTCATAGGTATGACACCTGCCGAATACCGGGCCCTCTTTACAAGAGGCCTGTGAGTAATCAGAAACCAGACTGAGAAGAGTAGCACCGGCATGCTACTCTTTTTTTGTGCCCTTTTTTGTCTTTTCCCTATCTTTTTCGCCTTTTATGCGACATCTGTGTCAAGGTTCAGGACCGTTGCCGCATTTCTGTTTGTTGGCCGCTACAAGTGCGGTCGAAAAAGATGTTTTTTCTTGGAACGATCCGGATTGCATCCTAACTTTGCAGTGTCGAAAGGAAAAAATAACCCTCCCGGATACACCATGATACAGTGAATTAAAAAGAATAATAACAATTAAAAAATTAAAGATTATGACAACAAAAAAAAGTTTGGTAAAGACGATGTTCATGAGCATCCTTACCGCAGGTATTTTCGGTTTCGTTTTCACATCTTGCAATGATGACGAGTTAATAGACAACAGTTCAGCTTCATCAGAAGCGGAGGCCGCCAGTAGCAGTGGCGAGATTCTCAGCCCTATTGCCTTGAACTATTATGATTACATCACTTTAAACGATGTTGAGATCTTGAATGCCGACACGACGAAGATCAGTGTAAGCAAGGCGTTGGCAGACAAGTTGGGCATCACCTCTTTCGTTGACCACCCCACAGGTATCTATCAGGATCGCGACCTCCGTCCCTTCCATCGTCGCGCTGTTAAGGAAGAGCTCGTAGGCGACCGCTACATCCTCGAGGTGGTACCTTCTGGACTCGGTGAGTTCCTCATCGGCAAGCAGGTAGCTCTCAGCACCCAGTTCTATATCAACGAGAGCGTAGCATCGACCCGCGGCTCAGGCGTCGACAATACCGCACGCTACACTGATGCCGAGGGCTACATACATCCTACCGGCGTACACATCATTCATCGTAGTGAAGCTCCGGAGTGCATAACCCGAAGCAATGCCGACTTGGACGGCTATAGCAGCGAGTACTTTTCTGCAGAGGAATTGTTGGCTGGAGGCGGTGCTGCTACCCGTGGTATCTCAAGCGGAGACCTCTTCAAGATTGATGAAAAGGGTACCTTTATCAACATGAAGGGTGAGTTCAAGGCCGACAAAAAACTTGGCGACGGTGGCGATACACTCAATATCCACGTGAAGGCACCTTACGAGGTGAAGCTGGGCTATAAGTTCTTCCTCGACGTCGACCGCGAATATTTCGTAGTGCCTGTCCTGAATAAGTTCGACGCAGGCGTTGACGGAAAGTTCATGATCAAGCCTGAGGTTCTGATTGGCTACGACAAGAAATTGAAGTTTGTTGATCAGAAGATCACACTGTACACCTTCGACGCATACAGTTTCTCATTCAATATCTGTGGTGTGGAGTTCTGGGTAGATGTTTGTCCGAACATCTATATGAAGTTCAACGCAAATGTCTCTGGCGCCTTCTATGGTGGATTCCAATATCACTACGAGCGTACTTTCCAGGCTGGTGTAACCTACCATAACAAATGGAATGCCTATGGTGACACCAAGCTCGTAGCCGACAAGCTCACCTTCATCACCCCTCGCACCAAGTTTGAAGCAGAGGCCTCTTGCGGACTGTTCCTCGGAGCCGATCTGGTTGTCGACAAGGTTGCAGGACCGTCGATCGCCGTCGGACCCAAAGTCAGTGCCAATGCCAAGCTGGAGTATGCTCCCTTTGATACCAAGCAGCCTATTACCTTCAATGCAAGTCTGAAAGCTGGTGTATATGCAGAGATGGGTGCCAAGCTGAAGCTTTGGAAGTTTGACATTGCTGAGTGGAAGAGCAAGCCTATCAATCTTGTGCCTGAGAAGGTATTCTGGTCATACGAGTACCCCAAGAGCGCTGAAGAGAACAATTCCGACAACAACCAGGTGAACAAGCAGATGAATGAGCTGAAGCAGGAGTGGGAGAAACAGAATCCCGAATTGGCCAGGAAGAATGCCGCCCTGAGTGAACTGCAAAAGGCAATTGACAACTGGAAGAAGGTAAAGCCAACAGTATCAAATTATGATCTCGGGAGTATCAATATTGTGAAAGGCACAATTGTAAACTCTATATATAACTATAAAGACCTGGAAGGTTACAAGAATCAAGATGCTAACATGTTCAACCTGATCACAGAAATGGTTGCATACGAACAGATTCTGAAAAACAATGGAAAACTGCCCCCGTTGGATGATGTGTTAGGTGGTATCAGGAAGTGGTACAAATCTATTCAGTAAAAAAGTGTACTCTCTCTCAAAAGAAAAGCGAGCCGCAAGGCCCGCTTTTTTTGCCCTACGATGACCATCGTCGGAGTCATCTTCAGACCCTTGATGCGACAACTGTGTCAAACTTCAGGCTGGTTGTTACAAAACACCCCTCTGTGTTGCAACAAGTCGGAGCGAAATTCAGGTAATTGTTTGGAAGCTGACGGAATGCTTCCTATTTTTGCAGTGTCGGACAGACAAAAGAAAAAGAATATATAAACAATAAAAAATACGACTATGACAACAATGAAGAATCTGGTTAAGATGATGCTCATGAGCATCCTGACCGCAGCGACAATGATGAGTTTTACCGCTTGCTCAAGCGACGATGAGGTGCTGAACGAAGTAAATGAAAACTTGCAGTTGAACAAAGGCCATCATGCCGCTGCAGAGCGCACCGTACTGGTGTATCTGGCAGGCAAGAACAATCTGTCGAAATTGCTGCAGACGAACCTGGAGCAGATGAAGGTCGGCTCGAAGCACATCGGCAACAACACGCTGCTGGTGTTCGTGCGTCGCGACATACAGGGCGAGAAGCCTTGGCTGGCACGCGTCAGCAACGGTGAACTGACAGACTCTGTGTCACTCGACGATATGGGCGTCGGCACCGGCAATATGCAGGCTTGCAACCCGGAGCTGATGGAGCAAGTGATGAGGTATGCCTTCAGCCACTATCCCGCCAAAGAATATGGACTGGTGCTGGGCGGCCATTCCACGGGCTGGCTCATTGACCAGGAGCCTAACATTACTCGTGCCTTCGGCGTGGACAATGGCGACGGCTATGCCTATAGCAGTAAAAACAAAAGATGGATTAACGTGCCGACCATGGCCCGGGTGCTGGAGCGCGTACCTCACCTTAAGTTTATCTTCGCCGACTGCTGCAACTTCATGTGCCTGGAGACGATGTACGAGCTGCGCAACGTGACCGACTACATCATCGGCTCGCCGGCAGAGGTTCCCGCCGAGGGCGCTCCCTACGAACAGCTCATTCCCGCCTTGTTCGAAAGGAACACGTTCTGCTCGTCTGTCATCGACATCTATTACCGCACCCAGAACGGCGAGCTGCCCCTCTCGGCGGTAAAGACCAGTGCTATCGAGCAGCTGGCCAGTGCCACCCGCTGCGCCCTCGACTTGGTGCAGGCAAAGAACGGCAACGGCTATGCCGACACACAGGGACTGATACACTACGGCTACAGCGGCTCGAGCATACAGTTCCACCAGGAATACAATCTCTTTTACGATGCCGGCGACTTCTTCCGCACACAACTGCCGGAGAGCGACTACCAGCAGTGGAAGCAGGCGCTGGACGAGACCGTCATTGAGAAGCGTTTCGCCAAGCAGTGGAAAACCTGCATGAAGTGGAGCTACATCTACAGCGACTTCGAGATGACCGAGGAGAAATACCATGGGGTGAGCATGTATGTTCCGCAGGATCCTAACACAGAGTATGGGAAATACTATGCCCAGAACAACGAGGATGTCAAGCAACTGAAGTGGTATCAGTCCGTGGAATGGTAATACAAGCGAACAGATGGTAAAAAGCAAAAGCGGACCGTGAGGCCCGCTTTTTTACCCTTAGTGATTATCAATGCTGTTTCCGATTCTCATCAAGCGGAAGCAGATGGGAAATGATTTCCTCAATCACTTTCGGAAAATGTTCCATTTCCAGCAGGTGTTCCTTGTGGGCAATGTCATCGGGAGTGTCGTCGGGAGAAAGTGGCGTGCTGAACTGCGCAATAATCTCGCCACCGTCGCAGACGTTGGAAACATAGTGAACGGTCATGCCGGTTTCTTTTTCGTTGGCTGCCTTTACGGCTTCGTGCACATGATGGCCATACATGCCTTTGCCGCCATATTTCGGCAACAGGGCAGGGTGGATGTTTATCATGCGGCGGTCGTAAGCCTCGATAAGGAAGTCGGGCACAATGAGCAGGAACCCAGCCAACACGATAAACTGGATGTCGTATTCTTTCAGAAGCGACGTCATCGTCTCACGATCGTTGAAATCCTGCTTGGTGATGACGGCGGTGGGTACTCCCTGATTCTGGGCCCGTACCAAGGCAAAGGCATCAGCCTTGTTACTCACCACGAGACGGATCTTCACTTCTTCAGAATTCTTGAAGTATTTGATGATGTTTTCACAGTTGGTGCCGCCTCCCGACACGAATATGGCTACGTTTGTCATTATTTTTTTGCTCTAGAGTGTTAATCTTCGCCGAAATTGAACTCGTCATCGTCATCTTCGTCCATTCCAAAACCGAAGATGGCTGGGTCTGTGAAAGCATCCATGGCGCGACGGTCCTTTTTGGTAGGACGGCCTGTGCCACGCTGACGGTCGATGAATCCGCTGATGCGGCTCATTTCCAGGAGTTCGTACTGCTTTGGGTCGGTGACATTCTCGTAAATCTCAGGAACGAGCTTGGCACCCACACGCTGTTCGATGCATTTCAGAACGCGGAAAGAGTAGGTGATGGGCGGTTTACGCACATGAACCACTTCGCCCACCTTCAGCGGACGGGAGGGCTTCACATTGGCATTGTTCACCACTACGCGCCCGTTTTTACAGGCATCTGCGGCAATGCTGCGTGTCTTGAAGATACGTGCAGCCCATAGCCATTTGTCTATTCTCGCGGTTTCAGTCATGTGCTTGTTCTTTTGCCTTTTTGCCTTTATTGTTGTACTGATTCATCGTAATGTCGATGCCTGCCAGTACAAAACTCTTGATGACCTCAACGGCTGTGTCAATAGCAGGCTGAAGGATTTGTTTCTCTTCGTCACTGTATTTTCCCAACACCCAGTCAATCTGTCCGCCTTGTCTGAACTCATTGCCGATACCCATACGCAGGCGGGCATACTGTTGTCCGATGAGCTGTTGGATATGCCCCAAGCCGTTATGGCCGCCGTTAGAACCGTTGGCTTTCAGACGGAAAGTTCCCAAAGGCAGTGCCAGCTCGTCGACGACCACCAGCAGACGTTTCTGGTCGATGTTCTCTTTCTGCATCCAATAGCGCACGGCGTTTCCGCTCAGGTTCATAAACGTGGTGGGCTTCAGCAGAATCATCTTGCGGCCTCTCAATGTCGTTTCGGCCACAAAACCATATCGTTTGTCTTCGAAAACAATATTGGACGCCTTAGCAAGGGCGTCCAATACCATAAAACCTGTGTTGTGGCGGGTGCCCTCGTATTCAGCACCGGGGTTCCCCAAGCCCACAATCAGATATTTGTCCATCTGAATTTCTGTCTTTTTGAAGAAGCGGAGCAGATTACTCAGCAGCCTCCTCATTCTCACTAGCCTGAGCGGCAGCGTTGGACTTACGGGTAGCCTTGATGGTGCAAACCACAACTTCCTTGCTGGTTACCATCTCCAGACCCTCGAACTGCAGATCACCTACCTTGATGCTCTTGCCGATGGTCAGGTTGGTCACGTCGATATCCAGTACTTCAGGAATATCTGTGTACTTAGCACGAACGTTCACCTTGCGGACGATGAGGCTCAGACGACCACCGTCGCGAACACCCTGCGCCAGACCATTGAGCTTCACGGGAACACCCATCACGATAGGCTTCTCCTCGTTCACCTCATAGAAGTCAACGTGAAGCAGAGCGTCGGTTGTGGGATGGAACTGCAACTCCTTGATGATGGCATTCTTCACCTCACCGTCGAGGTTGATGTTCACCATGTAGATGTTGGGAGTATAGACCAACTTGCGGAGTTCAGACATGGGGCATGTGAAAGCCACTGCCTCGGGCAGACCGTTCTCACCACGCTTCTCACCATAGAGGTTGCAGGGGATAAGTCCTTCTTTACGTACTAATTTGGAAGCCTTCTTGCCAAGGTCGCTTCTCTTCTGACCTGAAACATTAATCTCTAACATAATGTGTTACTCTAAAATTAAGTTGTTAAATGATTTAAACCGCTTGCTTAATTTACCATCACACTTTTTGAGTGCTTTTGGAAAAGCGGTGCAAAGGTAGTACATTTTGAACGAATAAAAAAATAAAAGAATAAAAAAATGAAAAATATAAGGTTTTTTCTTGCGTGATATACATATTTTATGTAATTTTGCATCGTTAATAGATTAGCGAATGTATAAAAACACAAATTAGATGATTAATAGAGAACTGATTCGAATAAAGATTGTCCAGTTAACCTACGCATACTATCAAAACGGAAATCGGAATATGGACAATGCCGAAAAGGAGTTGCTTTTCAGCCTCTCCAAGGCATACGACTTGTATAATTATCTCCTGGCCCTTATTGTTGCTGTGACGCGCGAGGCCCGTCACCGTGTGGAGGTGGTAACCGCCCGCGTAAAGCGTGAGGGTGGTGAGATGCCGTCTTCCAAGTTTGCTGATAATAAATTTGCCCTCCAGTTGGAAGAGAATAAGCAACTCTGCGACTTTATAGAAGCTCAGAAACAGACTTGGGAGGATGACATAGAGTTTGTACGTAAATTGCTTGATCAGATTGAACAGAGCCAGATTTATCAGGATTACATGGCTTCCGAGGAGGATTCCTATGATGCCGACCGTGAGTTGTGGCGCAAGATCTACAAGGTTCTCATTATGGACAATGGCGACCTTGATGCCCTGCTTGAAGAGAAATCACTCTATTGGAACGACGATAAGGAGACTGTTGACACCTTCGTGGTGAAGACCATCAAGCGCTTTGATCCCAGAAACCAGAAAAACCAGGAGCTGCTTCCTGAATACAAGGATATCGAAGACAAGGAGTTCGCACAGAAACTTTTCCGTGCAACCATCCTCAATGGTGACCAGTATCAGCGCTATATGAGCGAGACTTCGCGTAACTGGGACTTTTCGCGCCTGGCCTATATGGATGTGGTAATCATGCAGATAGCCATTGCCGAGATGCTTACCTTCCCGGGTATTCCCGTTTCTGTAACCATCAACGAGTATGTGGAACTGGCAAAACTGTATAGCACGCCCAAGAGTGCCGGCTATATCAACGGTATGCTTGATGCCATTGCCCGCTATCTCAATGGGACGGGTAAGATGCTGAAACCGGTGCCTGAACGTCATACGCGCTTTGAGCATCATTAATTATTTAGATTTAGAATTAAGTTAGATAGACAATGACAACATTATTCTTAGCAGCCCAGGCCGCACAAGGTGGTGGCGGAGGCATGAGTTTCCTGATTATGATGGTGGCTATCTTCGCCATCATGTGGTTTTTTATGATTCATCCTCAGCAGAAAAAGCAGAAGGAAATCCGCAATTTCCAGAACTCGCTGACTGAAGGAACAAAAGTAATTACCGGTGGTGGTATTTATGGAACCGTGAAGCGCATCAACATGCAGGACAACACCATCGAGGTGGAGATTGCCCGTGGTGTGATTATTACCGTAGATCGTGGTTATGTCTTTGCTGATGCCTCCGGCATGCAGCAGGCACAGGCTAAATAAATGGGCAGACGCGGGGTACGCATATTCAGCATAGTCAGGAACTTCTTGTCCTCCATCGTGAACAAGGAGTTTCTGATTTTTTTGTTCTTTCTCATCGTCAGCGGCCTCTTCTGGCTCGTGATAACGATGACAGAGACTTATGAGCGTGAATTTTCCGTCCCTCTGCGATTGGTGAATGTGCCCAAGGATGTAGTGGTAACCAGTGAAGTGGACGACACGATAAAAGTTGCTGTCCGTGACAAGGGCTATATTCTCTTGGCCTATAAATACAACTTAACCTCCAAACCAATATCCATCGACTATCGCCATTACGCCCAAAAAGACGAAAAAGGGACCGTGAGCACCAGCGAGTTGCAGAAGCTGATTTATCAGCAAATGTACAAGTCTTCGCGAATCATTGGGATGAAGCCCGACCGTTTGGTCTTCTATTATACTCGCGGCAAGAGCAAGACGGTTCCTTTGCGGCTGAACGGAAAGATTGTGACCGGACAGAGTCACTATGTCTCCAAGATTGTCTTTTCTCCTGAGCGGGTAGATGTCTATGCCCGAAAGTCACTGCTCGACAGCATTCATTATGCCTTTACGGAGAATATGATCATCAGCAATCTGACAGACACCGTTGTCAAGACTGTGGACTTGAAGAAGATTCCCGGCGCGAAGTTCGTGCCTTCGGAGGTAAAGGTGACCATCTATCCCGATATCCTGACAGAGGCTAATGTGGAGGTTCCCATCACAGCCGTTAATATGCCGGCGGGAAAGACGTTACGCACCTTCCCTTCGCGTGTAAAGGTGCTTTTCGTGACGGGTGTCGGAAATGTACGCAATATCTCCGCCAGTCAGTTCCGGGTGGAAGCCGACTATCAGGATATTGAGGCTCATCCCTCAGAGAAATGTTCGCTCTCAATAGTTGGGACGCCTCAGGGCGTACGTAATCCCCACCTAGAAATTTCAGAGGTGGATTATCTGATAGAGACTCAATGAAGATAGCCGTCACAGGTGGTATCGGCAGTGGCAAAAGTTTTGTGTGCCGTCAACTTGCCGAACGGGGTATCCGCGTCTATGACTGTGATGCGGCAGCCAAGCGGTTGATGCGCTCTTCCGCTGTGCTTCAGGAAAAACTGAAGGAACTCGTGGGTGCTGAAGTCTACCACGACGGGCAGTTGGTGAAACCGGTTATGGCTGCATTCCTCCTGGCTTCCGATGAGAACCAAAAGGCCGTAAACAGTATTGTGCATCCTGCAGTTGCCGAGGATTTCAAGTCGTCAGGCTATGACTGGATGGAATGTGCCATACTCTTTGAGAGTGGTTTTGACCACTTGGTTGATTGTGTCATCTGTGTGACGGCTCCGGAAGAAGTGCGCATTCAGCGAGTGATGAGTCGCGACGGCCTTTCCCGGGAGAGAGCACTTGAATGGCTAGCCAAACAGTTCCCTCAGGAAGAAGTGCTTCGCCGGAGTGATTATGAGATTGTAAACGATGGACAAAGCGACATCGGCCAACAAATAGATACTATTATTCAACAAATAAACAACAAAAAGAAAATGCAACAGACAATTCTTTCCATTGCAGGAAAACCAGGCCTCTATAAACTTGTTTCAAGAGGTAAGATGAACCTCATTGTTGAGGCTTTGGACGAAACTCACAAGCGTATGCCCGCATTTGCCACAGACCGTGTGACTTCGCTGGCAGATATTGCCATGTACACCGATGCTGAGGATGTACCTCTGATGAACATCCTGGCCAGCATTCGTGATAAAGAAGAGGGCAAGGAAGTGTCCTTCAACTTTAAGAAGGCTTCCAGCAAGGAACTGCGCGATTATTTCGCACAGATACTTCCCGATTTTGACCGTGACCGTGTACACGATAGTGATATCAAGAAACTGTTCACGTGGTATAACATCCTCGTGAAGAATAATATCACCGATTTCGAGGAGTCCATGTCACCCACCGAGGGCGACAATGTGGACGATCGTAAATAAGTTTTAGTTTCGCGTTATATCGTGATGGCGTTATAACGACCAGAAACCTGAAACTTGAAACCTGAAACCATTTATTCCATCGGGAATAATCCGTAGAGTTTGGCGTCAATCTGATCTGTGACTTTCTGAAAGTCCTGCGGATTCTCGCCAAACTTGCATGTATCCCCGTCGATAATGATCAGGTGTCCCTTGTATCCCTCAATCCATTCTTCATAGCGGTCGTTGAGTCCTTTCAGATAGTCAAGGCGGATGGTCTGCTCATAGTCACGGCCTCGTTTCTGAATCTGATTCACGAGATTCGGGATGCTGCTGCGGATGTAGATCATCAGGTCGGGCAGTTTCACCAGTGAAATCATCAGGTCGAAGAGATCTGCATAATTGGCGAAGTCGCGGTCGCTCATCATTCCCTGATCGTGCAGGTTAGGGGCGAATATTTTGGCATCTTCAAAGATGGTGCGGTCCTGGATAATCGTATCCTCACTTTTTGATATCTCCACCACCTCCTTAAAACGTTTGTTCAGGAAGTAGATCTGAAGGTTGAATGACCAGCGCGTCATGTCGGCATAGAAATCGCTCAGATAAGGATTGTTGTCTACAGGCTCGAACCTTGGAGTCCAGCCGTACCGTTTGGCAAGCATCTTGGTCAGGGTGGTCTTGCCGCTTCCGATATTTCCTGCTATTGCGATGTGCATGGGATAATATTTTTAAGTTTCAGGTTTCAGGTTTCAAGTTTCAGGTTTCAAGTTTCAAGTTTCAGAACAAGCTCGCGCGGTAGCAAATTCTTCACTCTTCACTCTTCACTCTTCACTTTCAGAACAGTCCGAATAGTTGGGCATCGATGCGGTCCACGATGCTACCGAACTCCTTGGCGTTGTGCTCGAAGTCGGTTTGGTCCTTTTCAATGACCAGCACGCGTCCTTTATACCTATTAAATATAAAGTCCTCGTAACGGGTGTTCAGGTTCTCCAAATAGTCCAGTTGCATGGTCTGCTCATAGTCGCGGCCACGCTTCTGGATGTTGGCGATGAGATGGGGCACGGAAGCCCTCAGGTAGATCATCAAGTCAGGCAGACGCACGATTTGCATCATCTGCTCGAAGAGTTCCATATAGGTATCGAAGTCACGCTCGCTCAGGTTGCCCATCGCTTTGTTCGTGGCTCCGAACACATACACGCCCTCGAAAATCGTACGGTCCTGGATGACTGTATGGTCGGCCTTGTTGATGTCAAGCAAATCCTTGAACCGTTCCTTCAGGAAATACACCTCCATCGGGAACGACCATCTCGGAATATCCTTATAATAGTCCTCCAGATACGGGTTGTAATCCACCGCCTCGAATCTGGCCTCCCATCCGTAATGTTTGGCCAGCATCCGTGTGAGTGTGGATTTCCCGCTTCCTATATTTCCTGCTACAGCGATGTGCATAATATGAAGGTTTCAGGTTTCAAGTTTCAGGTTTCAGGTCTTGCTGCAATTTGCCGACAAATATAGTCATTATTTCTGAGAAATCCACATTCTTATACAAAGAAATTTTCTTGTTTAAGGGTGCAAGGGTGTCAGAACGCCGATAAACACTGGGCTTGCACCCTGTTTTATAGGGTGTCAAGGGTGACAGGAGGGTGACATAGGAGACCCACCCCGACCCTCCCTGAAAAGGGAGGGAGTTATTTGTTTACAGCCAGAAATCAATGGGTGGGAATCAGCATTGGTTTTGCAAAGGATTATCAGCCCGACAACAAACTAATTTACTTTGTCTCGCTTCCAGGCTTTAAATGGATTGCTTCCGATGATGTTTTGAAGAACAAACTAATTTACTTTGTCTGACACCCTCCTGTCACCCTTGACACCCTTCTCAGGAGGGTGCAAGCCCTGTGTTTATCGGCGATCTGACACCCTTGCACCCTTAAATGCTAAAAATCCTAGTAAACATAACAACAACCATACACGTCCACAAGAGTTTAGTGAAAAGTCCGCCTCCATGCTGATGCCAAAATTAAGTGCCCGCCCCCTTTGATTCTTTGTCTTTGAAAAGAAAATTGCTAATTTTGCAAAAAAAACGTCAGACTCTGTAGTTTTTTGCCCCCTTGGTGTGACTTATTATCAAATGCTGATTTATTCAACAAAAAAGATGAAAGATTTAGAAAGTGAATTTGAAAGATTGGTAAGAGAACATCGAGGCACGATTTACACCGTGTGCTACATGTTCTCCAACGACCAGGACGAGGTGGCCGATCTGTTCCAGGAGGTGCTTATCAACCTTTGGAAGAGTCTGCCTTCGTTTGAGGGCCGTAGCGACGTGCGCTCCTGGATTTACCGCGTCAGCCTGAACGTGTGTATCTCGCTCGACCATAAGAAGCGACGACACAAGACGGTACCGTTAACGATGGACATCAACCCCTACGAAGAGACGGAGACCAACCAGAACTCGCGACAGATGGACATGCTGCGTCAGCGCATTGCAAAGCTGGGACAATACGACCGTGCCATCATCCTGCTCTGGCTGGAGAATATGAGCTACGAGGAGATTGCGGCCATCATGGGCATCACGGTGAAGAACGTATCGGTGCGCCTCTATCGCATCAAGGAGGAATTAAAAAATATGTCAAACGATTAAATAACAACAGGAATTATGGAGACTCAGAATAACAATTTGCAGGAACTGGAAGAACTGCGCAGTCAGGTAGTAGAGTTTAAGAACCGCATGGAGCAGCAGGAGATTGTCAGCCGACGTCTGTTGAAAGAGGCGATGAAAGGTCATGTGTCTTGGATCAAGCAGATGAGTATCTGGGGTAGCGTAGGTGAATTGGTGATATTACCTTTGTTAGTT
>ONFE01000088.1 GCA_900316985.1 uncultured Prevotellaceae bacterium | reverse complement strand
GGTAGTCAATTCAAATCGTCACCGCCATTTTTTCGCTCTAAAACTCTATGTTTAAGTAATTTACAAACATTTCCGCATATTTTTAGTGGACACTAGTGACTTTTTGGATATATTGGGACTTATGAAACCAGATTGCAGATCATTATATATTCTTCCGGTGTTTCTTTCCAAATCTTCTTTTTTATAACGCCATAACTATTTTAAGAGCAAAATTACGTAAAAAAACGATTTTTTGACTACCTTTGCCGAAAGTTTTAATAAGAATTGTGAAATGGATTATCTTCCCAAAGACCCAGCCATATTGGTTTCAAGCGTGAACATGCTCCTTCGTGACGAGGAGTATGACACGTTGGAGGAATTGTGCTACAGCTTTGGGACAGAGCCAAAGGAGATAAAGAACTACCTGTACGGTTACGGATTCGTCTATAGTGAGCAGCAAAGGCAATTCCGTCCGATAGGATACGATCAGTAAGGAATGATAACACGTGACGCCAATTAGTTTTAAAAGCATATGATTAAAGATATTCTTCTCGTCGGTACAGGCAGTTTCTTCGGTGGCATCGCCCGTTATCTTATAGCCCTTGGCATGAAGGGAATAAGTGGTACTTATCCCTGGGCTACGATGACTGCCAATATTGCCGGTTGCTTGCTGATTGGATTGCTCATACCGATGCTAAACCGGCTAAGTTCTCCTTCGCAGCTAAGCCTTCTGTTGACAGTGGGGTTCTGTGGGGGATTCACGACATTCTCCACGTTCTCGAAGGAGAGTCTAAACCTCTTGCAGTCAGGCAACTATATGGCCTTCTGCCTATATGCCTTTGGTAGTGTCGCCATTGGAATACTTGCCGTTGCCATTGGCTTTTCATTAGCAAAGTAAGCCCTCATATAGCAGGTAAATAATGGACAAACCAATAATAAAAAACAGGCGTAAAATGAAAGACCGAATAAGAATAAAGTCCTGGCTGTCAATCGTAGTGATGCCTCTGTTCAGCTGCCTGGTTCTGGCGGCTTGTTCCAAAAGCGACAGCTCTTCCGGGCAGGACAATGTGTCAGCCATTGCCGATAAGGTATGGGCATTCTCGCAGACCCACCCCGGCGGATTCACTCTCGACATCCGGACAATGGCTGAGCCGACTGAAGGTATTGCCGTCAGTTACGCAGAGACCCAGAACAGTCACTCACGCAATCAGCTTGGCAAGGTTGTCAGCCATGCACTCAGCCACGACGGCTTTGTGGGAGGATGGTTCAACACGGCGGATGGGCTGTATTACTTTGACAGCACGAAGCTTTTCCTGGAAAACAAACTCGGAGATGCCATCCGGTTCGGAAAGGAGAACTGTCAGCATTCGGTATTCATACTTTCCACCTTTACGGATATTCCCGTTGAGGGGAAGGTTGCCGAAATTATAGAAAGGGGTACATTGCTCATAGGCACCACGGGCGACTATCGTCCGCTGTCGTTCCGTGAAGGCGACGGTACCTACTGGGGTTTTGGCATAGAGGTGGCCAAAGAGATTGCCGGCGGGCTGGGCGTTGGAATAGAATTCGTCAAGACTTCATGGCCTACGCTGACAGCCGATGTGTTGGCAGAGCCCCAGACCTTCGACTTTGCCATAGGAGGCATCACCATCACCGATGCCCGACGCGAGACCATGCTCATGAGCGACGGCTATCTGGCTAATGGGAAGACCATTCTCTGCAGGGCATCAGAGCGTGACAGTTACAAGTCTTTGGCAGATATAGACAAGCCCGGAGTCCGTGTGATGGTGAATCCTGGTGGGCTGAATGAGAAGTTTGCCAATGAGCACCTGACGCATGCAACCATTCTCGTCCACCAGAAGAACGAGGAAATCCCCACGCTCATAGCAGAAGGGAAGGCGGATGTGATGATAACGGAAATAACGGAGGCTCCCTATTACGTACAGTCAGACACCCGACTCGCCGCTCCTCTTCTGAATGAGCCCTTCACCCATGGGGAGATCGGTGTGCTGATGCAGAAAGGGCAGGAAGACTTGTTGCAGATGGTGAACAACACCATACAGAAGATGAAATCCGATGGCACCCTTCGCCGTCTGCATGAGAAGTACGGACTGGTATATGCCTATTGATAACGGAAGATCGCAGTTGACACACATACGGATGGGCTTGGCGCCTATCTGGACTATTTCCGTCAGCATCCCGTACTTCTGCAACTGCTTCTCAATCTCCTGCAGACAGCAGCATGTGTTGCCGTCCCGCCTGGGGCTTCCGTTGACCAGCAACACCTTCGGTGTCCTTCCGTCAGGCCGTGATGCCTCTTGAACCAGTTCTCCTTCTCCTTCCACCCGCCCTGCTGAATCAACCTTTGTCAGCATGGCCATTGCAGGGGTCGCCATCGCAGTAGTTGCTGCTGCCACCGCTGTCTTCTTGATAAAATCTCTTCTGTCCATGTTATAATAATAAAAAGACTTAAATTTGTTTTTTTCATGGAAAAAAGAGTTGGGTTTTAAGAAAAAGTCTTATCTTTGTAAGCGTTCATATGAAACTAACTTTATTATTATCAAGAAATGAATAACGTTCCACAAATGAAAATCGGAATCGTTGCGGTGAGCCGCGACTGTTTCCCCGAGTCCTTGGCCGTCAACAGGCGCAAGGCTCTCATCGCAAAGTATGTAGAAAAGTACGGCAATGCCGACATCTACGAGTGTCCCATCTGCATCGTGGAGAGCGAAATCCACATGCAACAGGCCCTGGAAGACATCAAGAAAGCCGGTTGCAACGCCCTCTGCGTGTACCTCGGAAACTTCGGCCCGGAAATCTCAGAAACCATGCTCGCCCACTATTTCGACGGACCTGCCATGTTCTGTGCTGCTGCCGAGGAGACCCAGGAAGATCTCATCGACGGTCGTGGCGATGCTTACTGCGGCATGCTGAACGCCAGCTACGCCCTGAAGCTCCGCAAGACGAAGGCTTACATTCCCGAGAATCCCGTCGGTGATGCCAGTGAGTGCGCCGATCTGATTCACGACTTCGTGCCTATCGCTCGTGCCATCGTCGGCCTGCACAACCTGAAGATCATCTCATTCGGTCCGCGTCCGAACAACTTCCTCGCCTGCAATGCACCCATCCGCGCCCTCTACGACCTCGGTGTTGAGATTGAGGAGAACTCAGAGCTTGACCTTCTGGAAGCCTTCCAAAAGCATCAGGGCGACCCGCGCATCGACGAGGTGGTGAAGGACATGGCTCAGGAACTGGGCCACGGCAACAAGATTCCACAGGTGCTTCCGAAGCTCGCACAGTATGAGCTGACGCTGCTCGACTGGATAGAGGCTCACAAAGGCAGCCGCCAGTTCGTGGCTATGGCCAACAAGTGCTGGCCCGCCTTCCAGACGCAGTTCGGTTTCGTGCCCTGCTACGTGAACAGCCGTCTTACCGGTCGCGGCATTCCCGTGTCGTGCGAGGTGGACATCTACGGAGCACTGTCGGAATTCATCGGCACCTGCATCACGCAAGATGCCGTCACGCTGCTCGACATCAACAACTCTGTGCCAAAGGACATGTTCGAGGAGAGCATCAAGGGCAAGAAGTTCCTCTGCGACGAGTACACACCGAAGGATATCTTCATGGGCTTCCACTGTGGTAACACCGCTTCGTCCAAGCTCTGCAACTGCAACATGTGCTTCCAGCGCATCATGGCTCGCGCTCTGCCTGTAGAGGTGACCAACGGAACGCTCGAAGGCGATCTGGCTCCTGGCAAGGCTACCATCTATCGTCTGCAGTCGACGGCTGACACTCAGCTCCGTGCCTACATCGCACAGGGTGAGATCCTGCCCGTGGCCACACGCTCGTTCGGCAGCATCGGCATCTTCGGTATCAAGGACATGAACCGCTTCTACCGCCACGTCCTCATCGAGAAGAACTACCCGCACCATGCTGCCGTTATGTTCGACCATTGCGGCAAGTACTTGTGGGAGGTGTTCAAGTACCTCGGAGTGCCCGTTCAGGACATTGACTACAACAAGTGTCGCGGCAACTACTATCCTACGGAGAACCCCTTTGCAGAGTAATAACCGTAGCCTACTTTAAATAAAACAAGAGGGTGTTCGTCTTGAAGTGAACACCCTCTTTGTTATTCGTGGCCAAAACCAGCAGCCATCATTTTTTAGATATTACCAGATAAGCACGCGTTCCTCAGGTTTACGTTAATCTGTCACCACTTCATTGAAATGCTCCTTGCCCCAAGCTATGAGCGCAGTAAGCACAGGCATCAGCGACTTGCCTGTCTCTGTCAGGGAATATTCTACTCGGGGAGGAACCTCGGGATAGACCTTGCGATGAACGAGATGGCTCTGCTCCAGATTCTTCAGCGTCTGCGAGAGCATCTTCTGCGAGCAGTCCGTCATCAGCCGACGGATCTCGTTGAAACGTAATATACCTGTCTCGCTGGTGTGAAGCATATAGAGCACCAGCATAGACCACTTGTCGCCGAAACGACTCACCACTTGCCTGATTGGACAAGCCAAATATTGACTTCGTCGAGCTTCTTCGCGACTCGCCCATTTGAGCGAGCTCAATGGATCTCGCTGCTTCGAACCTTCTGCCTTAATATCTGCCATAACTATTGAATTTAATGCAAAAGTAACCAATAGTTACTGAATTACCAAAATACACTTAGTTAATCTAAGTTAATGTCACTTCCGAGAAAGTCCGATAACATCCCAATTCCTACTTTTTGGTAACTATCCCACCAAAAAGTGCCTTCTTGTGGGATTGGAAAACTTGCCATACCTTTGCAGTCGAAATCAAGTAAATAACATTTTAAACGAATAAGAACAATGAAACAGATTGAGACAATTAAGAGTGGTAAGAACTACAGCGCAGTAAGCGTAGGTAAGATGAATGAGATTATCGAGCACGAGCTTCCCATGGGGCCGAACGTAACCATTCAGGGTAAGGTGTTCGCAGGACAGGCCGTAGGTGCTACGGGCAGCGAGTTCTCGTTCCAGACGCTCGTTCCTGGTCAGGACAGCGGTTTCCTGCACACGCATAAGACTCATGAGGAGCTTTATTTCATCCTGAAGGGCGAAGGCCAGTATCAGGTGGACGGAGAGATCTTCCCCGTCAGCGAGGGAACCATCATCCGCGTGGCTCCCGATGGCAAGCGTGCGCTGAAGAACACGGGCAGCGAGAATCTGACCATGCTCTGCATCCAGTACAAGGCCAATGCCTTCACCGAGGCAGACAGTCCCATGACCGACGGTGTCATCCTGCAGGAAGAACTGAAATGGTAAGCCGTATGTTCGAACGAGCATTTCAGTTTCTGAAAGACCACAAAGAGATTGCCTTCGCCACCAGCGAGGGCAATCTGCCTAAGTTACGCATCTTCCAAATCATGAAGCAGGAAGGGCATGTGCTCTACTTTGCCACTTCTGCCCAAAAGGCTGTTTATCGGGAGTTACGCCAGAATCCCAATGTTGAGATACTGGCATATGCTGATAACATTTCCGTTCGCTGCTCAGGCATGGTAAACTTCAATGTCGAGGATGACGTAAAGCGATGGATATACGGCCACAACCCCGTGCTGTCTCGACTCTATACGAGTTATGACCAGCTGGAATACTTCTGCCTGCCCATAGCAGAGATGGACTATTACGATTTATCTCCAACTCCACCCGTATTCCAACATTTCGACCTTATTTCAGGAGATGTGGGCCAGGGATTTGTCGGTGAGAGATTTAAGGATATCTGATTTATTCCTTTATATTAAAGTTAACACCCAATGTTTAATCAAGTTTAAGAAATTGTCAGCAAAGTTTATCATGGTTTAAAATCAATGCCATCCTGTCTTCAAACGGGAGCCAATTTGTCAGTCGGCACATTTGTTGCACCGACATTCAGTGAGAGCCGGAGCTTAGGCGAAGGCAATCAAGCAACATACGTTCAACTTAAAATATAATTAGGAGGTATTGATTATGTTACCAGTAATGTTTAAAAACAGTTGGTTCCCAACAGTATTTGACGATTTCCTGAACACTGATTTCATGCCTCGCGCCAATAC
>ONFE01000121.1 GCA_900316985.1 uncultured Prevotellaceae bacterium | reverse complement strand
AAATAATCCGCATAATCATCTATTTTAGATTATAATCTCAGTGCTGTACCATTTCGTTTTATTTTTTATTTCGTGCTGCGAAGTTACGGAAAAGGGAGGCGAAAGTGTACGGAGAGGACGAAAAAGTGGGGAGCGAGGATGAAAGTCTGAACAAATGTTCAGGGGTTTAGTAACATTTCGGGGTGTACGACTGAAAAATTCACATCATTCCGTCGGATTCCATCGGGGCAATCTGATATAAGGGCAGTGCCAGATTGCTACTGACATCTGCCCTAACGAGAGAGATTTTATAGTCGGTTACGCTCGCTCTGTCCGGCATGGCTGCCTTTGTAGCGGCTCTTGGTGGCGTTGAATTTCCACGAGAGGTTGATGCCGATGCGACGGGCATCGCGATACTCCTTGAACTGGGTACGGACATTGATACCTCCGTAAGCCGTCATCTCGATGTAGCGGGTATGGAAGATGTCATTGGCGAAGATGGCTACGCTGAGACTCTTGTCTTTGAAAAACTGGCGACTCAGCCGGAGGTTTATTACGCTTGTGGTCTTCGTCTGCGAGCAGCCCTGCTCATTGTAGGGTTGCAGTTCCATTCTGATGTTTAGCAACCAGTCGTGTGGCAGTGATAATGTATTGTCAAGATTAAAGTAGGTACCAAGTCCGTTCCACTTATGCTTGATGCCGATGGCTTCTAAGTCTCGGTTGTTGAAATAGAAATCTGCAGAGTAGTTCATCTGCCAGATACCAATCTTTGGCGAGACGCTAACTTCCATTCCGTAATTCTGGCTTTTGGGCACATTGCGGCGGTCATCGAGTATTACGCCTGGATGGTCTATATCATCATAGGCGACCTGAAAAGAATAGTTGAGGTTCTTGATGTATTGGTAATACAACTCGGCGTGAACCCATCGGTAGTTAGTCGTCCATGAGACATAATGGGTTGTTGTAGGGCTAAGGTAAGGGTTTCCCGTCTGGTACTCGTATTTGCTGCGATAGTTGATGGCCGTGCTGAGCGTGGAATAAGCGGGATTGCGCCGGAAACATTGATAACTGAAGGTGTGCGTCCATTGCTCCGTGCGGTAGGTCAGCGAGAGGCGCGGGATGAGCACATGGTAGTCGGGACTCTGTTCTGGGTCTTTACGGCCGTTGGTTTCGTAGTTGTTGTGCTCGTTCTGCCATCGCAATCCAGCATTGAGATTGAACTTCTTCACTTGCAGGGCATAGTTGGCGAACAGTGACCAGGTCAGGGTCCGTTGGTGTACTCTGTTGTCGGCAGAGAAACCGCTTTGGGTGAAGTCACTTTTGCGGTCCACTCCCGATACTTCCTCGCCAAAGGTCAGGGATCCCGAGGGGATAGGGGCTGTGACAACGAGTTTCTCTGCCAGCAGGTTGTTCTTGGTCAGCGTCTTGCTGCTGACTCCCTTCTCGCCAACGGTGCCACCTTCCATATTGCTCTCAGAATGTCCACCGTAGTAGTCGGCGCTGAAGTCCAGTTTCCACTTGCCGATTTCTCCGACGTAATAGGCATTCACGGCATGTTCCATCCAAGGCTTCAGGGAGGTGACCGTCTTGTTGGTCTCCGCTTCCTTGAATTGACTGTCACGCCACACCTCCTCGTCAGTTTCTATACTACGTGTCGCATCGGTGATATAGTTGTTGGCGGTGTAGGTCAGTCCGAGAGAATGTTTCTCGGATATCTCCCAGTTCCAGCCGAGGTCGGCAAAATAGTAGTTATAGCGGTTGAGAAAGGTGGTTTCTTTTTGGAAGTCCCACGTGCTGGAAGCCTGTAGTTGGTCGTTGGCAGTGGCGTTAACCACCAGGTTGTTGCTCGTCAGAAACCCTCGGGCAAAGAAGTCCATACCATTGCGGGTGCGATAGTTCAGGGCTGCATTGCCATTGGCATAGTATTCCTTGCCTTGGCTGTAGACAGCGGAGAAGTTGCCGCTCCAGCCCTCGCCCGTCTTGCGGATGGTCTTGAGGCGGATAACGGAGGTGACTTCTGCTCCATACTCTACGCCAGGGTTGGTGATAATCTCTGCAGAGAGGATTTCGTCGGCACGCAGACGATTCAATTCATCCTCATTGCGCACCTTCTTGTTGTTGATATAGATTTCCGGCTTGCCGTGACCTGCTACCTCGCCGTTGCTCATCATGAGAGGCAAATGGGAAAGCATCTCTGAAACAGAGCCGAATTGTTCAAGCGGAGTACCTTGAACGGAAACCAGCAAGCCTCTGTCTGTTGAAGTATAGAGCGGTCGATGACCTTTCACCTGCACGCCGTTCAGCCTGATGGTCTCTGGCTGCAAGCGGATTGTTCCCACTTCAGGCTGTTCGCAAATCTTGTAGATGGTCTTGTAACCGACGTATGATATACGGGCTAATACCGTGTGTTGTTCGTAGGGGATAGCGAAATAGCCGCTCTCGTTGCTGACACCGCCACAAAGCAGCGTGGAGTCGGTTGGATTGAGGATGGCCACGTTGGCGTATGCAATGGGCTGGCCTTGCTCGTCGATGATGGTGCCCTTGTAGCGTGGGGCAGTCTTTTGTGGACACTCCACGGTGATTCCTGTCCCGTCGATGCCCATGCGGATGGGATAGAAGCCTATCATCTGGCGGATGGCATCGGGAACACTCTTCCGATGTACGGAGGTCGTGATGCGGAAGTCCTCCAACTCGTTGTAAAGAAAGTTGATTTCATAATCGCTGCTCTCAGCATTCAGCTGGCGCAGGGCATTGCTGAGCGACACATTATTATATTCACGCGTGATGCGCATTCCCGACGTACCGTCGCCTACCCGTGGCCTTTGTGCTGTTGATGTCGTGACGGCGCACAG
>ONFE01000064.1 GCA_900316985.1 uncultured Prevotellaceae bacterium | reverse complement strand
TATGGAAAGTAAGGGAACGCTCGACATTACGGGTGGAACGGTATTGGTCTATGCCCACGACGATGCCATCAACTCTACAGGTGATCTGACCATCAGCGGTGGAACCACAGTGGCCGTAGGTACCAATAACGACGGCATCGATGCCAACGGAAACATGTATCTCAAAGGCGGAACTATCATCGCCTGTGGAGCCAATGGTGCGGAGGCTGGTATTGACATCAACGAGCAGAAGAAACTCTACATCAGTGGCGGTTACATCTTTGCCATCGGCGGCCGTGTGGACGGCAATCTGGGCAGCACCACCCAGGGAATCATCACCGCAACAGGTTCCGTCTCTGCCAACAGCAGTGTCAGTGTGAGCAACAGCAGCAAGACACTCTATACATTCACGATACCCCCTCTTTCCTATAGTGGCAGCAATACGATTATCATCAGCACGCCCGACTTGAGCAGCGGAAGCAGCTACACATTGACAGCAGGCAGCAGTTCGGTCAGCGTGACAGCCTCCAATACCATCAGCAGCAGTATGGGCGGTGGCGGATTTGGCCCTGGTGGCGGTGGCCCCGGCGGTTGGAGATAGACAATAAACACCCATGCTTTTCGTTATATGAAATGGATGCAAGAACAAAGGAAATATGAGAACCTAACATACCTGGCATTGTGGGGAATGCTCTTCGCAGTGCCAGTGCTCAGCCTCTATATCCGGACGGTTAACGACCCTTATTACACCTTCAACTGGGATGAGTTGATGTTAATATGGCGGCAGTTCGGCATGTTCTTTCTCGTGTTCCTAATTCACAATTTCTTTCTTGCTCCTTTGCTGGTCTATCGGCAAAAAAGGGTGCTGTATATCTGTTCGATAGCCGTTATCACTACCCTCTTCTTGGTCTTCCAATGCTCTCACAAGCCGATGGAAGAAAACAGGCCCCCACGGGAACACATAGAGATGATGCCTCCACCTTTTCCTGAAGAAAGAGCCCACCACCGTCCTCCCCATCATAAAAAACCTCCTGTCTTCATGGGCGAGCATGACATCGTGGCACTCATTATCCTGCTATTAATGCTAGGCATGAACCTCGGCATAAAGTATTACTTCAAGTCACGCCACGACGCCAAACAACTGATGGCACTCGAGAAAGAGAATCTGGAGCAGCAACTGGAATACCTGAAATACCAGATCAATCCGCACTTCTTCATGAACACGCTTAACAATATTCACGCCTTGGTAGACATCGATCCCGAGAAAGCCAAGGACACTATCCTGGAACTGTCGAAGATGATGCGCTTCGTGCTCTATGAGGGCGACAAGAAAGGCGTTCCCCTCACCCGTGAGTTCGATTTCATCCGTCATTATATCTCGCTGATGCGCCTGCGCTATACAGACAAGGTGGAGGTGATAGTTGACCTACCCATCGAGACACCCGACTATGAGTTGCCGCCCCTGATGCTCATCACGTTTATCGAGAATGCCTTCAAGCACGGCATCAGTTACCAGCACGAATCCTTCGTCCATGTTAAGGCTGCCATCAAAAACGGCAGGCTCCACTTCGAGTGCCACAACAGCAAGGCCGATAAGCCCAACGAAGAGAATGGGGGCGTAGGACTTGCCAATGTCAAACAACGCCTGAACTTATTATTTGGAGAGAACTATACACTCAATATACAGGACGAGCCTGACACCTATAACGTTGAACTTGAAATACCGCTCACATGATCAGATGCCTTGCCATTGACGACGAGCCGCTGGCCCTACAGCAGCTCACCACCTATATCCAAAAAGTTCCCTTCCTCGAACTTGCCGCCCAGTGCCAGAGTGCCCTGGAAGCTCGGAAGTTCCTGGAACAGGATAGCGTGGATGCTATCTTCTGCGACATCAATATGCCCGATCTAAACGGAATGGACTTCGTCAAGTCGCTCCAAGCGCCTCCACTCATTGTCTTCACCACAGCCTATAGCGAATATGCCGTGGAAGGATTCAAGGTCAATGCCGTGGACTATCTCCTGAAACCTTTCGGTCTCGATGATTTCCGCCGTGCTGCCAATCGTATCAAAGAGAGACAGGAGAGTGTATCCACCAACATCCAACACCCAATTCCCAACACACAGCCAGCCAGCCTCTTCGTCAAGACTGACTACCGGATGGTAAAGATCAGTATCGCTGATATCCGCTATATCGAGGGCATGAGTGAATACCTGAAAATCTATTTGGAGGGAGAGGAAAAACCGATTATCACCCTGCTCTCCATGAAAAAGATAGAAACACGGTTACCCGAAAACTTCATGCGCATCCACCGTTCCTATATCGTGAACCTCCATAAGATTCTGGAGGTAAACAAGAACCGCATCATCATGGACGCAGAGACCTATCTCCCCGTCGGGGATATGTACAAAGAGGCCTTCCAGCATTATCTAGACACTATTTTCCTGGGCAAATGATTCTTTATCTCATATCGGAAGTATGAACGGGGGGGGGCCACTTCAACCGACGCCTTCTATACGTAAGAAAAGTCTTCCCTGTTTTGCTATCACTGCTATCACTAAATAGGTAAATGTCTGGCTAACTTAAAGTTGCAGGCGAAATTTAGTGATATCACAGGTGATAGCAGTGATAGCAAAATGCCTTTCCGCGCAAAAAAAACGCCCCTAAACACTCAGATTTTCGCATGCGCGCAGTAATCTCCCGCATGTGTGCATACCATTAGCAACACCGCTGCTACCCATTGGCAGTAGTACTGCACATCATCCGCAGTACTGCAGCGGAGGCTTCGCAGTAATTTAGCGCATCATCAGCCACCACACAATTCCTAAGACGCCTCACGCCGAGTCATAAGAGTTCACAGAGGTTTTATTCACTCTGAAAACTCCATGCACTCTGCGTGAATAATCTCAAAAAACGGGCTTTTATCATAAAAAATCAGGATTAACCATCAACCTTTTTCAGGATTTCGGCGTTTTGCTATCACTGCTATCACCTGTGCTATCACTAAAAATTTCTCAGCAACTTATTGCAAACCAATCATTTACTGATTTTAGTGATAGCAGTGATAGCAAAACAGGGAAAACTTTTTCTTACGTGTATTATGTGAACGGGGAATCGGCCCCGTAATCCATAATCCTTTAATCCTTTCCCTTCCTTCGAATGCGTTCCCCCACATAATCAGCGGCCAACATACCGGCACCGAGTGTTAATGCAGATACTAAGTCTAGGAAACCCAAGAAGTAGCAGACCATTGCTATTCCGAAATATAGAATAATGCCTACAATGAAATACTTTATTTTACGCTTGTCCATATTATATTGAAGTTGTTAAAATAGTGATACTTATCATTATAGTTCGACGAGTACAAAGGTACCAACAAGTTATCAAATGACCAAATCATTTACGACTTAA
This sequence comes from uncultured Prevotellaceae bacterium, assembly GCA_900316985.1. Taxonomy (GTDB): domain Bacteria; phylum Bacteroidota; class Bacteroidia; order Bacteroidales; family Bacteroidaceae; genus Prevotella. The sequence continues at coordinate 35,919 of ONFE01000064.1, read as the reverse complement.
AACTATTAAGAGGCTTAAGGATTCTCCCAGAGATTCTATACGTCTTTGATGCAAAAACGTATATCACGGTTCTTTTACAGGCCACAAATCAGTCCATGTCTGTTCTTTAACAGGATTTTCTATTGCATAGAAACAGGTTACTATTCTTCCAAGCAATCCTGTTGACCCTGTAATTGCTCCACATGCAACACCCCAACCAAAAGATTTCCAATTAAATCTATTACTAGTACTCGTAAATGCCTGACCACCTAGATTAACAACGCCCCCAATTAGAGCTCCTGCTAAATCTGCAGCAAGAACATGGGGCATTTTCCCTGTTTCTAAAATTTCCACTGGTATCTCCTCTGAGTTTTCGCTCCACCATTCGGAAGAATAGGTACCAACAGAAAGTACGGAAGCTATCATTTGTGCTTCACTATCATCAGGAGAAAAGTTGGCATTGTCAAAATCTTCGATGATTGAATTCAGCCGTTCATTGTAGATATCACCCGACACCGTACCGTTATAACTATCTGATACCAAATCTACAATTTTGTCAAAAAAGTCACATTTAATCGAAGAACAGATACCTTGCGTTTTAATATCTGACACCATTCCTTCCAACGAAGGAAGTGTAATTATCTCTATTTCTTCCACTTGTGCCATATAACTGAGGTCAACTTCATTGGAAGCCCTTGTTCCCATATTTCTGACACACCGATCCAAGAATTTTTCTCCTTGTAAGAAACTCTTGAATTTGTTCATGTTCACCTTTAAACACTCAATGTCTTCAGCCGAAGTTACTTCTTTAACAAGTTTCTTGTTCCAGCAATCTACGACATAGTTTTCCAAATCTTCTGCCGTCTCAAACTTCGACACAGTAAACTCATCAAGAGAGATTTTGTTAACAGCATAGGACATCATTTCATTATGAAATTCTCCCACATGATTCATGTCAGAAACTTTTAAAGTTCGCTTTGATACCGAGTTTTCAATGACATCGCTATTGTTGCAGCCGCACACAAATGAAACCACGCACATTAACGTGCTAAATAAAAATAAATTTGTTTTGTTCATAATTGATTTTTGTTTTATTGTTAATAAACGAGTATATCTTCATTTTTGTTTTCTTTTCTTCTTATCTCTGTAGTAATTTCCTGACTGAAAATTACAGTTCTATTACACCTATATAATACCGTGAACCGACAGTGAGGCGGATGGTGTATTCATCTGTAAGTGTGTTTGGGAAAACGAGAGAAGTCTGACCTGGATACAGCCAATCGGTATAAACCACATTCTCATCTTCGTCGAGAAGTTCTACAGGAACAATGTCATTGAAAGCATAGGAAAAAGAAAGCGTGTGGTCATCAAGATAGACTATAGGAGTCTCGTCGGGAGACTTTGGATTACCATGACCAATTCTCTCGTCATTATAAGAAACTACATGCAGAGGAATTAAATCCTTTGCTTTAACAGATGTAACCAATATGAAGCTACATACACATAATAATAAAAGACTTTTTTTCATAGATAATAAATTACATTTCTCAATTCTATGACCGCAAAGTTATTGCATTCCTTTCTGACGAGCAAAGAAAGGAATGTCTATGATTTTAGAAGTTTTTCAGTGTGTTATTGCTTGATTTTCAGATGGATGCAGGAGTATTAATGAAATGCCATCTGAAATTTTAAGAATTATTTGTTTACAAAAGTAGGAAGTCAGAAAGAAAAAGGGAATAGGATTAGTAGATTTTATTCAATAAAAGGTCAAATTCTTTGGAAGTTCCATGTGTTTTAAACAACTTTATGTAAAGGTCTTTACGCAACTGAGTGATAACTGATGGCAACGCTCCTACCATGCAACTAACAGTATTTGGTTTAAACCCTGCTCTGACAAGAAGACAAACCTTGTATTCTCTGTCGGTTAAGATTTGGCAATTAGCCGTCATCAACTCAGAAAAGTTAGGATACGCATTGAACAAGGCATCTTGCAGTGCCCCCCACTCTGTTTTGGCAGGAAGTTTTCCACAGTCAGCATACTTACAGAATGTATGGAAGATGTCAGAATCCTTGAATTGCTTGAGAGCAATCTCCTGACCTGCTTTCTCTTTCTTCAATATGGCTTTCCTGATAGTTTCTTGCTCCGTTATCAATTTTTCTTTCTCGGCAATAAGACTCTTGTTCTGTTCCTTATATAACTGTAACTGAGTAATATCCCTACGGGTCTGTTCTATTGTCAAAAGACTCTGTTGATATTGTTGCTCAATGGTTTTACGCTTTTGTTTGATATGCTGCAAAATAAACATAAAAGCAACTAGAATAGTGGTTAATAGAAGGATAATAGCAATTGTTATCCAAATAAGCATAAGTCTTTCAGAGGCTTTCTCACGTTCTATTCTTGCTTCTTTCTGATGACGGGAGTAGTCGTACATAGCATTCATGCGTCCAACAGTCTCTGTTGCCATCTGTGCATACATGGAATCATTCATAGAATATGCGTATTCTGTGTATTTTGCTACAGAGTCTGGGACATTAAGAACTTTATATAACTGGGCCAATCCTTCGGCTCCTGCATTTTGGTTGTTGAAATCCTGACCATTGCGTAACTCCTTTCTGAAAAAGTATTCCGCAGAGTCTAATTTTGCGTTCCTTAGATAGTAAAGCCCCTTTACCTTATAATAATATTCGTGGCCTTTGATGATATTGTCTTCATTGTCAATATAGCCAGACTCTTTTTCATACCTTCTCATATACTCATGGGCTTTTGAGTATTCTCCTTTCTCAATTAATGTGAGGACTATTGTGCCTAAAGAAATGGCCGCATCGGTGGGATAGCCATATTTGTCATAGAGGCTTGCAACGTTTTCAATGATAAAAACGGCAGAATCCGTCAGTCCCAATTTCTTGTAAGCGATATATTCCTGTTCGTAACACATAAGGGCCGACAGGGTGTCTTTATCTTTCCATGCATACCTTGCAGCCTTACGTTCGTATTTCATTTGTTCTCTGTATAATTGCTGTACGTAGAAAATCTCGGCCATTTGGGCATACACCCGACTTAGTTGTCTGTAGTCACAATCCATGTTGATGGTATCGGCACAACTGGCTGCATTCTGAAAACTCTCTAAGGCTGCGGGCATTTCCCCCATATCATAATAGGCACGTCCCAGTAGATAATGGGCAAGCATCTGCTCGTTGGCGGTGCCATGGCTTTCATAATAGTCAACGAGCAGACGCTGAATACTGTCAGAACGGAAAATGGTGTCACATTTGTTCTGGGCATTGGTAAGCAGAAGCAAGCGGCGCATCTGTTGTCTACGGGAGAGTCCTGAGTCGCTAATGCTATCCAAAAGGGCAATGGCCTCACTGGGATTCTTATCCACGATGACTTCGGCCCTGTTGAGTATCGGCTGGGCTTCCTTGCTGCCGCAGGAAGTGAACAGCAGGAGCACAAGAATAATATGGAATCTTTTCCCTTTATCGAGGGCAAAGGTACGATTAAGCGAGCACAAAAGCAAATTAATTATAATTATTTTATCCCTGCTTTAGCGCCGCCCCTTATCAAGGGGCTCAAAATGACGAACGGAAGATGAAACCCACTGGCCGTTTCCTCGGTGAAGATATGCTCCATGGCTTCATCACCCATGAGCTACCGCTCCCTTTTCAATATGTCCTGTTCGTTGATCATTTCAAGTTTGTGAGCATTCTGGACAAAGCCCCTTCAGTACATAGTTCACACTCTCTAAGCTGAAACCGTCGGGCAATTGTACGGCGGGTACCTGAATCTGTTTCAGACAAAACGTGCGGTGACAACGGGTGCAATAGAAATGGGTGTGCTCTTCCTCATCGTCGTGGTCGTCTTCACAGTCGTGGTGGCTGACGTTGTATTTCAACGCCCCACTACCGTCATCCACTGCATGGATAAGCCCGTGAAGGAGGAAAAGGGTTAGCGTACGGGATATGGTGCTTTTATCAACGGTTGGCAACAATTGTTCCAACCGTGGCAACGACAGCATCTCATCGCCACGGTGCAGCTGCTCAAGTATAAGCAGCCGCGTGGCGGTGGGTTTTATGTCATGATGCTCTAAATCGTGAAGAAAGGATTCTTTCATTCTCTACACTGTCATTAGAATCCTACAAGGATGCGGAACACCTTTGCGGGAGCAGCTGCCCATTGCTTCATGGCATCGAAGGCGGTGTCGGGCGTGGCTACGGCAGAGATCAGTTCTTCCTTTGGATAGTCGGGATGGTGCTGCATATAATGAATGACAGCACGGAAATCGGCAGGCTTGGCATTGCGCGAACCGCGGATATCCAGTTCTTTCTGCACGAAGAGTTTGGTAATGAATTCCGTTCCGGCCTTGGCATAACCGATGAAAACCACACGGCCCGTGAAAGCCACCTCATTAATAGCCTGGTTCTGTGTGAAGGGAGAACCTACTGCTTCGATGACTACATCGGGTCCGAGTCCGCTGGTAATCTCCATCAACCGTGCATGCAGATCTTCCTTGGCGGTATTCACCACATAGGTGGCACCCATCCGCTTGGCCAGTTCCAGCTTATCGTCATCCAAATCAGTGGCAATCACCGTGGCACCGCGCAGGCTGGCACGAACAATCGCACCAATACCAATCATGCCGCAACCAATCACCATCACCACATCTATATCGGTTACTTCGGCGCGGTTGACGGCATGGAAGCCCACGCTCATCGGCTCAATCAGGGCTATCTCCTTCTCGGTAAGTCCCTCGGCCGGGATAATCTTCTGCCAGGGCATGGCATAGTATTCACGCATGGCACCCCAACGCTGCACACCGAGCGTCTCGTTGTGTTCACAGGCATTGGCCCTTTCGCGGCGGCACGAAGCGCATTTGCCACAGTTGCTGTAAGGATCCACAGTGACTAGCATGCCGGGTTTCAGCACGTCGGGCACCTCATCGCCCACGGCTTCAATAACGGCCGACACCTCATGACCAGGCACAACAGGCATCTTCACCATCGGGTTCTTGCCCAGGAAGGTGCTGAGGTCGGAACCGCAGAAACCCACATAATTCATCTTCAGGAGCACTTCATTGCTCTTGATTTCCGGTTTTTCCAATTCTACAACGGCCATCTCTTCAAGGCCGGTAATCTGTACTGCTTTCATTTTTCTTTATTTATTCTGACATATTCTTTATATAAGGAAGCTTCTTCAGGTTATTAAAACCATAGAAGTGGCGCGCATTTTCGCCTAAGAACTTTCCTTTTTCCTCATCGGTCAGTTCCGCCGACTTCACGACAAAATCGTACGACATCCTGTAGGTGATGGCGGTAATGGTGCGCGGATAATCACTGCCCCACATCAGTTTGTCGATGCCGCAGATGTCGATGGCCTCGCGGATGGCTCGGATGGCTCCCGAGAAAGGATAGAACTCCGAATTGAAGAGCCACGTGATGCCGCCGCTCTCGATATAGACATGCTCGTTGCGGGCCAGTCGGATCTGCTCCTGCCAGCGTTCGGTGGTAGGCATTCCGAAATGTCCGATGGCAATCTTCAGCCGAGGACATTCCTGGATTATTTCCTTCATCTCAGCCACGTTGGTATCGCCGTCGGCCAAATCCACGCTGAAGATAATGCCGCAGTCTTCCATCAAGTGGAACATCTGCATCATTTCGGGCGAAGTCATCATGACGCGCTCGTCGGAAAGTTGCAGCCGATGGGCCGGAATCTTGATGGCACAGAAACCGTTGCGGATGAGCGATTCAGCCTGACGGATAAAGCCCGGACGGAAATAGTCGCACATGCCACAGACCAGAAAGCGGTCGGGCCAGCGGCGCTGCACCTCCATCAGATAGTCGTTCTGGATGCCGTCGATAAACTCTTGCGTGACCACGGCCGCCGACACCTGCGCGTAATCCATATTGGAAAGGAACACCTCGGCCGAGTTCTTGCCGTCAATCATAAACGGCGGCAGCATCTGCACCTCCTGATCAAGGAAGAAGGAACGCGAACTGTTACCCTCAGATGTCTTAATCTTCAGGTCGTTCCATGTGGTATCCTGTTTCAGCCAAAGATGCGAATGCGCATCAATAATCGGGAAAAATTTTTCACTCTTCATTCTTCAATCTCCACTTTTTAAGTGTTTTTCCAGCGGACGCGCATTTGGTCGCCAATGATTTCCTGAACTTTCTGTGCCAACTGGGCATCGAAAGGCTCGTTCACATAACCGATATTCTTCAGCACGTTCTTGGGATTGGCCGACGAGAACAGGGTGGTGGCAATGCGCGGATTGAGCGCCGTGCTGTACTGGATGGCCAGTTTGTCGATGGGATAACCCTGCTGGTCGCAGTATTCGGTGGCCTTGCGGCAGGCTTCCTTCAGCGGTTCGGGAGCCGGATGCCAGGCGGGTGCTCCGCGCTGCGAGAGCAGTCCCATGGAGAACGGCGAGGCATTGATGACGCCGATATTGTTCTGCTCGAAGAAATCCAGATAGTCGAGCAGCATTTCGTCGTTCAGACAATAATGGCAGAACGACAGCACACTCTCTACCGTTCCCGGCTCGGAGTGCTCAATCACCCATTTCAGATTCTCCGGTTGCAGGTCGGTGATGCCCACATGACCTACCACTCCCTTCTCGCGGAGTTTTACCAGGGCAGGCAAAGTCTCGTCTACAACTTTCTGCAGTCCGCCGGGCAGGTCGCCCTGGAACTCCACATCGTGCACATTAATCAGGTCGATGAAGTCGATGTTAAGACGCTCCATACTCTCATAGACACTCGCCGTGACGCGCTCGGCCGAATAGTCCCAGTAGTTCTTACCGTCCTTCCCGTAGCGTCCCACCTTCGTGGAGAGATAATACTTGTCACGCGGAATCTCCTTCAGCGCCTTGCCCAGCACGATTTCGGCCTTCAGATGACCATAATAGGGCGACACATCGATGAAATTGATGCCATTATCTACTGCCGTATGTACAGCCTCGATGCCTTCGGCCTCGCGGATGTCGTGGAACACGCCACCCAGCGAAGAGGCTCCAAAGCCGAGGTTGCTGACGCGCATACCTGTTTTTCCTATTTCATTATATACCATATTTATAATGTTTTATTATTATATAAAAGACGTAATATCAAGGGGTTTGTAACTACGGAATGCTTGAGGACCGGAGACTTCGGAACATTTGCTGCGTCTCCTGAGCCGTCTGGCCGGTGAAATAGTAAAATTTCCGCTTAACCTGAGAAGCCTGCCGGGGACTATTGCTGTATGCAGGATAGAGCCGCGCCGTCTGGATACTGTTGATTAGATGACGGTCGCCGAAGGCCATCTCGTTGTTTTCGCCGATGGCGATGATGCCTATGCGGTTGTCGATATTCACCCAATTGGAATGGAACGTACGGAGCTGGCTGCCGTCCGAGACAAACTGCCCGCCCTCATAATAAAGCGTCCGCTCGGTCTTTGTGAACGGATCCACCGAAACCGCCACCGTTCCGCCCCGTTCCTCGAAGATGGTATCGTTGCCCTGCAACTGATATTCCACGACGACGGCATTATGGGCATCGGCGGTAAAAGTGAAATCCTGAGCTACTTTTCCTCCGGCAGCCATCAGCCGTCCTCGCACCTGGAAGGTGCTGTCGGTAGTCGTAAACTGCGGTTTTCCGCTCAGCCGGGTCTGCGCATTGTTATAACAACCCAGGAAATTGCCCGTACCTTTATATTTATAAGGAATAATAATCTTGGTATCCTCCACCGTATTCGGCACGATGATGCCCGTGGCATTCTTCAACCCTTCACTCCATGAGAAGCAGACAAAGCGGTCTTCCGAAATCGCGCGAACAATCTGCTGACAAGGAAATAACTTGGTCTTGGACAGTCGTTGGCGGAAATCCTGCCAAGTAGATGGAATGACGGCGCCCATTTTCAAATAATCGGTCATTCCGTTGCGATGGTCATCAGCAAATTTCTCAGAACGTAGATCCTCTGTGGGAAACAGTCTATGCAAGAACCAGGTCATCATCACACGATGAGCCGTTACACCCATTCGTCGGGGACCTATGTCGGGATTCAGCATATAGGAACCATCAGGAGTAGTATGCTGCCGCTTCAACAATTGGTCAAGGCAACGCATTTCAAGCATCAAAGCATCAGGATTACGCTTGATACATGCCATCGCCGCATAGGCTGGAAGCTGGTCGTAGAGAAACATACTCCAGTCGTTACCGTTAGGCATAGCCAGTTCACCGTCAGCCAAGGCCAATTGGGAAAGAACCTCATCCCACACTTCCTGCCAATGCCACGTCAGCGACTGATGAAGTTTCGGCGGTCTGTATTCCTTAAGATAATAGGTAGCCAGAATTGTTTCGGCTTGTTCTTGCATCACTACATTTTGATAGGAGGTATGAAAATAGTTATGGTTCTGCAGTGTATAGTCTGGATAAAGATTGGTACCAACATACCATTCCCGCGCCTGCTTTCCATCAATCATCGTTGTATCGTTAGCATCGGCATCTACGGTATAGCCGTTAAAGCCATATCGAATCATCGCTTCCTGCCATTGCGGAGAATGCGGATGCGCTATGAGATTTGCCCAGGCTACTGCCAAAACGTTGGATTCCCACCCGTTTTCTTCGGCTTTCGTGTCACCTTGGAAACCGAAAGGAATGGGACGTGACAGTTGGAAGTCTGCTTCGCTTGCCATCAATTTGGCAATCAGTTCTTGCTCCTCTTTGCCTAATCCGTCAAAATCCTCGATGAATTTCTTGGTAAATGCCATGCTAAGCACCCACAGCGAACTCTCCCACTGGTGATGCCATTGCCCCAGCTCATCCTGATAAGTGCCCCAGTACTTTCCGTCTGTACATCTCATCAACCTGACAGTCTGATGTGTACTATAAGCATAGCGCAAGGCAGAACATGCCATTTGTCGTAGGTTGTCCTTGTTAATACCATGGGGAAGATTAAATTCAGAACAGCCATTGAATTCTATATAATTGTAGAGGAAAGCGCAGACCATTGCGATATCCAGATTGGTGCGAACGCCGTCCTCATTACTCTGTCCGGCACTGACTGCCTTGAAATAGCCGACGGCATCACCACGGCTGTTCTTTCCTGCATCGGTATAAATGCTTTTGGCATATGATGTAAAGTCCGCCAAAGATTGCAGGCATCGCTGCTGAATCAAACTGTCTTCCCGTTCTTCGGCCTGCACTTGAACAGCCGCCAATAGAAAGAAAAATGCTATCAGATGTTTCATGGCTGCGGGGTTGACAGGGTTACGGTGAGCGGAGACTTCACCGCTTCAAGGAATTCTTCAATTCTGAGTTGCCATTCGCGAAATGTACGCACATCGTAGCAACTCCAGGCCGAACCGGCATAATAGGTGTAACGCCGTCCGACGGTTGCCTTTCTGACGATGCCCAAGGCATGTCCGGCAATCTCGCCCTGAGGCTGCTTGAGCATCAGCGTCTGCGTCTCGGCACCTTCGGGGAAAAGTGCTGCCACATAGAGTTGATAGCCATGATGGCGGGGCTGGTCGGTGGGATCGGCGTAGGCCACGAAGTCTTTCCCCGTCGCAACCGACTTAGTGTCGGCCTGATGGATAACTACTCCGGCGGCAAGGTCGGCCCGCGCCGGAATGCTGTCGTACCAAACCGTAATGCGGTTGAAGTTGCTGCCTTTGTCGAGCGAAATGATGCGGTGCTCGCCGTGGGCATAGGTCAGTTCCACGGTGAAGCGCAGCGGACCGTTGTCGAGAATCTGATAGGTCTGGTAGCACCATGGCATCTGCAGTTGTCCGCCAATCATCAGTGCCGGTGCGCCGCAGCCTAACGATGGTCCCACGCCATAGCAGTCGAGTCCGTTGCCCTGGTCGTAATGGAAAGAACTAACGATATCGAGCCTCCGAATCTCTTCTATTTTCCCCTGACGGCGGAGCATGTCTTCCTCCACATTGCCCTGATAGTCTTTATAATAGCGGTCGGCCACAACCAGTTCGGGGGTGTTTTTCGTCCAGACATCAATGCCATAGGCCTTTTCGCCGGTGCGCTGCAGGGCCGGTCCGTAGATGCGATAGGCCCCGCGGTCGTTCTCCCAGGCGACATCGTCCTTTCGCAGGGGATACATGGCACCCTTTACCCAGGTCTTCATCTCGCTAGGCACTCCTTCTTTGACGATAAAAGTTGTCGTGCCGTGAGGGGTCACGCAGGCGTCGATAAGCAGTTTTCCGTCGTAGCTGACCTGATAATCCACCTCCTGGCCCTTGCCGTTGACGATCACGAAAGGCGTCTCCGCTTTCACTCCAATCTGGTTCATATCCACGGCAACCAGTTCCTGCCGCTGCATATCGGTGGGATTGCTCACCGTCAGGTTCACGGACAAAGCCGCTATCATCAAAAAACTACTTATAGCCATATTATTTCAATTAAAAAAGACAGGATTGGCAAACCCCGCCGGTTATCGTTTTCTGAATGCAAAAATAGGCCTTTCTCTCCGAATGAACAAAAAAAAGAAGAAATTTTAAGTACTCTTTCCGTGATTTATCATGTTTTTCTTTATCTTTGCAGCAATAATTGCAATTTAAAAAAACTTATGGGGAAAAAACTCTTTTTAGCGGCCTTGATGATGGCGACAGCAACCAGCATCGAGGCACAGACTTTTACCGAATGGCAGAACGCTTACGTGAATCAAGTGAACCGTTTGGAAAACCATGCCAGTTATAAAACCGATGAACCTAAACTGACACTCAACGGACAGTGGAAATTCAAATGGGTGGAACATGCAGACCAACGTCCCACTGACTTTTTCAAGAACGATTATATTGATTCCGATTGGAAAACCATGGAGGTTCCTGGAATGTGGGAAATGAAAGGCTATGGTGATCCAGAATATGTGAACATCGGTTTTGCTTGGCGTGGTCATTTTGACCCCATCACTAAAGAAGAGGCAGAGGCTAATCAGGAAACAGGAAATTTACGTGTCCCCGTAAAAGATAATCATGTTGGCTCTTACCGTCGTTTCATTGAAGTGCCTGCCAACTGGAAAGACAAACAGGTGATTGCCCATTTCGGAAGTGTCACCTCCTGTATCTACCTATGGGTAAACGGACAGTTTGTAGGTTATTCCGAAGATTCCAAGATTGCTGCTGAGTTTGACATCACTCCGTATGTCAAAAAAGGCAGAAACCTCATTGCATTCCAAGTGTTCCGCTGGAGCGACGGTTCTTGGTGTGAAGACCAAGATTTCTGGCGCCTTTCAGGAGTTGCCCGAGACAGCTATCTCTATGCCCGGAACAAAGAAAACAACTTATATGATTTCCGCTTAGAGACCACGCTGACCAATAACTATCAAGACGGTATTCTGGCCATGTCGCCAAAGATTAAGGGCAACCCTAATCTACAAATCTCCCTCTTTGATGCAAAAGGGGTGAAAGTAGGTGAACGGAAGGGAGACACTATCTTCGTGAAGAATTGTCATAAATGGTCTGCTGAACAACCTTATCTTTATACTTTAGTGGCCGTTTGTTCAGAAAAGAAAAAGTTAGCAGGACGAATGAGAGTCATTCCTGTGCAGACGATCTATCAGAAGGTGGGGTTCCGTTCCGTGGAAATCAAAGATGCCCAACTGCTGGTGAATGGCCAGCCTGTATTGATTAAAGGGGCTGACCGTCATGAGATGGACCCTGACGGTGGATACGTGGTTTCACGTGAGCGAATGATTCAGGATATCCAATTGATGAAACGCTTCAATATCAATGCTGTCCGCACCAGCCATTACCCCAACGATCCTATGTGGTATGACCTTTGTGACGAATACGGGATCTACCTGGTAGCGGAAGCCAATCAGGAAAGCCACGGTTTCGGCTATCACCCAGGGAAATCACCTGCATACACCAAACTTTTCGGTCCTCAGATTCTGGAGCGCAATCAGCATAACGTACAGGTGAACTACAACCACCCGTCGGTGATTATCTGGAGTATGGGCAACGAAACTATCAACGGTGACAATTTCACAGCAGCCTATCAATGGATCAAGAGCCAGGACAGCCAGCGCCCCGTCCAGTTTGAACAGGCAAGAACAGGAGACAATACGGATATCTTCTGCCCGATGTATCTCTCCCAAGAGGGTTGTAAAAAATATGCCACAGATCCGTCAACCAACAAGCCGCTTATCCAGTGTGAATATTCCCACGCCATGGGTAATTCATCCGGTGGTTTCAAGGAATATTGGGATTTGGCACGTAAGTATCCGAAATTCCAAGGCGGTTTTATCTGGGATTTCGTCGATCAGGCCTTGCATAAGGAGGATGGCTCCTATGCCTACGGTGGTGACTACAACAAATACGATCCTTCAGACAACAACTTTAACTGCAACGGATTGGTTTCTCCTGACCGTGTGCCAAATCCGCAACTCTTTGAGGTCGGCTATTTCTACCAGAATATCTGGACGAGTCTGGAAGGAAACCGTATAACTGTGAAAAACGAGAACTTCTTCCGCAACTTAGACTATGCCAACCTTGTATGGACCTTGATGACTGATGGCAAGGAGGTAAAACGTGGCGAGATTACAGATATCAACATCGCTCCCCAACAGACGGATTCCTTCACGCTCCCGTTCGACCTGAATAATGCTGAATACCAAGGACATGAATTGCTTTTGAACGTAGATTATCGCCTGAAAAAAGATGAGCCGTTGATGCGTAAGGACATGGTTGTTGCCTATCAGCAGTTCCAGCTATCAGACTATCAGACAACCTTCGCAGAAAATACGAAAGGTAAAAAGCTTAAAGTAAAAGACAGCAAATCAAAGAACTTGACCGTCATTAGCGGCAAAGGTCTCCGTGTAGCCTTTAACAAGACCACAGGACTCCTAACTGCGTATGAGGTGAACAGCGTGAGTTTGCTGGGCAATGGAGGAACCATCAAACCCAATTTCTGGCGTGCTGCAACCGACAATGATATGGGATCACGTATCCATCAAAAATACAAGGTATGGAGGAATCCTACACTGAAACTCACTTCTTTTAATACGAAGAAAAGCAAGACCCAACTGGACGAACCTTGCGTAAACGTGGTGGCCAGTTATAAGATTCCGGAGGTAAAAGCCAAATTGAAGATGATTTATGAGATAACATCCAACGGAAAAATGACTGTTCAGATGCTAATGGATGCCGACAAGAAACCTGAAGTAGCCAATATGCTACGTTATGGTGTCGTTGTTCAAATGCCTTTCAAGATGGATGTCAGCGAATATTATGGTCGTGGTCCCATTGAAAACTATGCCGACCGTAAGGAATCCCAGCGCATCGGTATCTATCGCCAGACTGCTGACCAACAATTCTATCCTTATATCCGTCCACAGGAGACTGGAACCAAGACCGATATGCGTTGGTGGAAACAGACCAATGAAAAAGGACTGGGACTTCGCGTCACCAGCCAAGATGAATTCTGTGCATCTGCTCTTCACTACACTGTGGAAGATCTGGATGATGGTGACGATAAAGAGCAGCGTCATATTCAGAATGTTCCCGGGTCAAAGTTTACCAACCTTTATCTTGACAAGGAACATGCCGGCGTAGGTGGTGTGGATAGTTGGAGCGGTTGGGCTGAGGCTCTGCCTGAGTATCGGGTGAAGTATGACGACAAGGACTTCATATTTGTTCTAACCCCCACCATATAGTCATTATGAGAAGAATCCTATATGCCCTTTGCCTTATTCTCTACTCATTAGGTATCTATGCTGGTGATATCTATGTTGAGAAAAACGGCTCCATAGCTGAGGCGCTGAAACAAGCCCGCGAATGGCGGCGGCTGAACAGTCCTGAGGTTGCAGGAGGCATCCGCATTCATCTGGCCGATGCCGTCTATCCTCTGCAAAAACCGCTTTTCATCCGGCCGGAAGACAGTGGCACAAAGGATTCTCCCACCATCATCATGGGCGGTACGCTCTCTGGAGGAATAGCCGTCACCGACTGGAAACGCGAAGGAAATCTGTGGGTGGCCGAGGCACCCCGTGATGGCAACCGTGTTGTCTATACGCGCCAGTTGTGGGTAAACGGTAGGAAAGCCCAATTGGCCCGCGGACCTTTTGTCCGTCTTTCCGATTTCGATAAGGAATCCAAGACCATCACGCTCAACTCTCCTCTTTCCTCTCTCCACTCTCCTCTCTCCTCTTCTGCCGAACTGTTCCTGCTCCAGCGCTGGGCCATTGCGATTCTACGTGTAAAGTCGGCCTCAACAAAGAACGGACAGACCATCCTCACCTTCCATGAGCCAGAAAGCGAACTGGAGTTCTCGCATCCCTGGCCGCAGCCTGTTATCAACGGAGAGAAAGGCAGCAAAAACAGCCGCTCACTTCTTGATGAGCCTGGCGAGTTCTGGCAGGAATATCCCAGCGGCCGCATCTATTATTACCCTCGCCCCGAAGAGGAGGCCAACAAGTGTGAGGCGGTTGTACCGCATCTCTCCACGCTCGTGGAATTTGCTGGCACCGAAGACCGTCCCGTTTCCCATATCCGCTTCGAGAACACCCGTTTCGAACATGCTTCCTGGTTCACTCCCTCCTTGCAGGGCCACGTTACATTACAGGGCGGTTTCCCGCTTATCGATGCCTACAAACTCCAAGAGCCTGGCCTTTTCCATAAAGCATCGCTCGAAAACCAGGCATGGGTGAGTCGCCCCGAGGCCGCCGTCAAAGCGCGTTTTGCCCAAAACATCTCATTCCATCAATGCGCTTTCAGTCATTTGGCGGCAACCGCCCTCGATTTGGAACAGCGTGTATCCGTTTCCAGCGTTAATGCCTGCCAGTTTGAGGATATTGGCGGCACGGCCATCATGGCAGGACCTTTCGGCGAAGGCGGTTTCGAGACACATATCCCCTACCACGGCAACCTGCTCTGCGACAGCATTGAAATCAGCCGCTGCCGCATCCACGATGCCACCAACGAAGACTGGGGAGCCGTAGCCATCGGAGCAGGCTATGTAAGGAACACCAAGATAGTACAAAACGAAGTTTCTCACGTCAATTATTCAGGAATCTGTGTTGGTTGGGGATGGACTCCCCTTGAGAGCGGCATGCGCAACAACCACATCGAGAACAATGTGGTCACTGACTATGCCCGCCATCTCTACGATGCCGGCGGCATCTATACGCTCTCGTATCAGCCGGGTTCCTCCATCCGCGGCAACCGCATCAGTGCGCCCACCAAGGCTCCCTATGCCACCAACGACCGCGCCTTTGCCATCTACTTCGACGAAGCCACCAACGGTTTCACGGTAGAAGACAATCAGATGGACCCGGAGAGCATCGGCTGGAATCAGCCTGGCTCTGACATGATGCTGAGAAACAACCATAAATAAATGATACAAACAAACTACCATCTTTTCGACTTCCTCGACTTCGACGAGGAACTAAAACAAGACAAATCACTCTGGAAGGCTTATGCCCCTACTGCTGTGTATGAGCACGAGGGTGACATCTGCATTGACATTCCATTCCAAAAGCAGATAAAGGCCAACGACATGGCCCCCGACACCACCGCGCCACAAGAGACCTTTACGCTCATCGTGCGCTATTACGAGCCGATGATTATCCGTCTCTATGCAAATTTCTCAGCTTGTTCGGAAAATTCAGATTATTCCGATTTCTCTGATAACTCAGAAATGCTTCAATTCAGTGAACGCATCCTGAGAAAGCCCCTCCACATCGAACAGTCCCCAGAGGGCTATCTCCTGAAAACTCCTGAGGGCCTTACCCGCGCTTTCATCAATACCGCCGTTGCTCCCATCGACCATTGGAGCGACCTGCAACCCGCTCCGCAGCCTACCGCCGATATCCGCTTCTACCCCGAAGGTGACCAGCGCAAGGAAATAGCCCTTGCTGCCTACGACCACTTCTCCCCTCCGCGCTACGATGCCCTTCCCGTCGGTTTAGTAAAGAATGGCGCCGCATCGTCTGCCGGTCTCCTCTCCTTTGCCTGCCAGCCCGACGAATGTTTCTGCGGTACTGGCGAGCGTTTCAAGAAGATGGACCTCAGCGGACAATCGTTCTATCTGAAAAACCAGGACGGACAAGGCGTGAACAACAGCCGTACCTATAAGAACATCCCGTTCTATATATCCAGCCGGATGTATGGTTGCTTCTTCCATACCACGGCCCACGCCAAACTCGACCTTGCCGCACACAGCACCCGCAGTGTGCAGTTCCTGAACGAACAGCCTGAGGTGGATGCCTTCCTCATCGGCGGTTACGACATCGAGGAAATACTGCGCGGCTATCGCGACCTGACGGGCTATCCTTCCATGCCGCCGCTTTGGAGTTTCGGCGTATGGATGAGCCGTATGACCTATTTCTCTGCCGATGAGGTGAATAACATCTGCGACCGTCTGCGCCGCGAGCATTATCCCTGCGACGTCATCCATCTCGACACGGGATGGTTCAAGACCGACTGGCTCTGCGAATGGAAGTTCAACGAGGAACGTTTCCCTAATCCACCGGCTTTTATCAAGGGTTTGAAGGACAAAGGCTTCCGTGTGTCGCTCTGGCAGCTGCCCTATGTAGCCGAAGGAGCTGAACAAATAACGGAGGCCCGCGAGAACAACTACATCGGCCCGCTGACGAAGAAGCAGGAATCCGAGGGTTCCAACTTCTCCACACTCGACTATGCGGGCACTATCGACTTCACTTACGACAAAGCCACCGAGTGGTATAAAGGTCTGCTGAAGCGGTTGCTCGAAATGGGCGTAAAATGTATCAAGACGGATTTCGGTGAGAACATCCACATGGATGCAAAATACAAGAACATGAGTCCCGAGTTGCTCAACAATCTCTATGCGCTGCTTTACCAGAAGGCGGCCTACGAGATTACCGAGGAAGTGACGGGCGACGGCATCGTCTGGGCACGTGCTGCCTGGGCCGGTTGCCAGCGTTACCCGCTTCATTGGGGCGGCGACAGCTGTTCCTCATGGGACGGTATGGCGGGTTCACTAAAAGGCGGGCTCCATTTCGGACTCTCGGGCTTTGCTTTCTGGAGCCATGACGTGCCGGGGTTCCACACCTTGCCTAACTTCATGAACGGCATTGTACAGGACGATGTCTATGTTCGCTGGACACAGTTCGGTGTCTTCAGCAGTCATATCCGCTACCACGGCACCAACAAGCGCGAACCCTGGCATTACCCGAAGATTGCCAATATCGTGAAGAAATGGTGGAACCTGCGCTATGCCCTTATCCCCTACATCCTGCAGGAAAGCCTCATCGCCACCGAGACTGGTCACTCCGTCTTAGAGGCACTCGTCTTCCAGCATCCCAATGACAAGACCTGCTGGCATATCGACGACCAGTATTACTTCGGTCACGATTTCTTGGTCTGCCCCGTCATGAACAGCGAAAACCGCCGCGATGTCTATCTGCCTGCTGCCGGTTCCCAATGGGTTAACTTCTTCACAGGCGAGCGTTACCAGGGCGGCCAATGGCTCCAACTGAAGGATATACCGCTCGAACTGATGCCCGTCTTTGTCCGCGAAGGTGCGCAGATACCGATGTATCCCGAACACGTGGAATGCACCGACGAAATGGATTTGGAAAAGACCATCATACTCAACATCGACCAGAACTTCAAAGGCTATAAGATATGAATACCTGGAAACCGAATCTCGAAGAAACCAAACGCCACTACATCGACTGGTGGAACCATAAGGGCATTATATTAAATATGTGGGAACACTTCCAGGAAGGTGTCGCCCCTCACGCTGACATCCCTGCTCCCCCTGCTCCGAAAGATTTGAACCAGCAGTGGTTCGACCCGCAATGGCGCGCTGAATACCTGGACTGGTATGTGGCCCATTCATCGCTCAAAGCCGACATACTGCCCGTGGCCAATACCCAACTGGGACCGGGTTCACTCGCCGCCATCCTCGGCGGTGTGTTCGAGGGTGGTGAGGATACCATCTGGATTCATCCCAATCCCAACTATACCGACGATATCCGCTTCGACGAGAACCATCCCAACTGGTTGCTTCACAAGGAACTCCTGAAGGCCTGCAAGGAAAAGGCACAGGGGCATTACTATGTGGGCATGCCCGACCTGATGGAAGGTCTCGATGTGCTGGCTGCCCTGAAAGGCACCGACAAGGTTCTCTTGGATACCGTGATGCAACCAGAAGTGCTGGAACACCAGATGCAGCAGATTAACGACATCTATTTCCGGGTGTTCGACGAACTCTACGACATCATCCGCGAAGGCGATGAGATGGCGTTCTGTTATTTCTCTTCATGGGCACCGGGCAAGATGTCGAAGTTGCAAAGCGACATCTCTACTATGATTTCCGAGGATGACTACCGGCGTTTCGTGCAGCCGTTCATCCGCGAGCAGTGCCAGAAGATAGATTATACACTCTATCATCTCGACGGCGTAGGGGCCATGCACCACCTGCCTGCTCTTCTTGAAATCGAAGAACTCTATGCCATCCAGTGGACACCAGGCGTGGGACAGCCACAAGGCGGTTCATCCAAATGGTACGACCTCTACCGGCAAATCCTCGAAGGCGGCAAGAGCATCATGGCCTGTTGGGTAACCCTCGACGAACTCCGCCCGCTGCTCGACAACGTTGGTGGCGACGGCATCCACCTCGAAATGGATTTCCACAACGAGCAGGAGGTGGAGCAGGCCATGAAGATTGTCGATGATTTCAAGGCTGCCGTTCATATCCCCGCCCGTGTCCAGGCTATTATAGAGAAGGTGGAACGCGAAAGCGCCGACAACGTCAGGTGTGCTGCGGTCGCACCGCAGCAAAACCCCGCGCTATCAGAAACCGCCTCCAGCCGCGTCCTCGTGCTCGACGGTGCCATGGGCACCATGATTCAGCGCTACCAACTCCGCGAAGAGGATTTCCGCGGATACCGTTTTGCAAAACATCCGCAGACCCTCACGGGTTGCAACGACCTGCTCTCCATAACCTGTCCCGTCGTAGTTCGCGACATCCATCGCCGCTATTTAGAGGCAGGTGCCGACCTTATTGAAACCAATACGTTCAATGCCCAGCGCATCTCGCTGGCAGACTACGGACTGGAAGACCATGTGCGCGACATCAATCTCGCTGCTTGTGAACTGGCACGCCAGGCAGCCGAAGACTACACCACAGAAGAAAAGCCCCGCTATGTCTTGGGCAGCATCGGTCCTACCAGCAAAACCACAAGCATGAGCACAGGCAAAGAGCCTGCCTTGGATAAAAACACGCTCAAAGCCGCCTACCGCGAGCAGATAGACGCACTCATCGACGGCGGCGTGGATGCCCTCCTCATTGAAACCATCTTCGATGTGGAGAATGCCCGTCAGGCCATCGAAGCCGCACAGGAAGCGATGCAGCAAAAAGGGAAAGAACTCCCCATCATGCTCAGTTTCTCCGTCAGTACCCCCGATGGCCACAACATGCTCGGTCAGAGCATCTTCGACTTCCTAGACTCCCTTTCTTGTGACCTCTTCTCCGTAGGTATCAACTGCCACGCCGATGTCAGCAAAATGCTACCTCTCTTGCAGCAACTCGGCGCTCGCTATCCATACCGCATCTCCGCCTATCCCAACGCAGGAATGCCCGACGGGAAAGGCCAATACGACAAAACGCCCGAACAGCATCAACAAGACCTCTGGCCCTTACTCGACGGCCATGTTGTAGATATCCTAGGCGGCTGTTGCGGCACCACCGACCAGTTTATAGCAAAGATTGCAGAATTAGTACAGCCTGCCAAAGGGTGTTATATAAGTTCAAGACAAAAAGAAACCCACAGACCCACCCCCTCCCTCCCTATGAGGGAGGGAGCAAATACTATTGCAACAGAAAACGTTACTACCCCAAAGACTAATAACTCCCTCCCTCATAGGGAGGGCAGGGGTGGGTCCGGAGGGTCCGGTGATTCTGTTGTTTCCCTTTCCGTTTTCTCCTCCATCCTCTCCGGCAACGCCGCCGACTGTGCCACTGCTACCAAGGCAGCCATTACATCAGGTGCTTCTCCGCAGGACATTATCAATGGCGAGATGATTCGCGCCATGTCGGAGGTTGGCCAGCGATTCCAGGATGGCAAGGCCTTCGTGCCCCAATTGCTGATGGCTGGTCGTGCGATGAAGGCCGGGCTGGAAGAACTAAAACCGCTCATGGCCGGACAGGATGCCACCAGCATCGGCAAGGTAGTCATCGGAACGGTGAAAGGCGACCTCCACGACATCGGCAAGAACCTCGTTGCCTCTATGCTCGAAGGCTGCGGCTTCGAAGTCATCAATATCGGCATTGATGTCTCGGCCGACAAGTTCATCGAAGAAGTGAAAAAGAACCAGCCCGACATCCTCTGCATGTCGGCCCTGCTCACCACTACGATGGGCTATATGAAAGAAGTCATCGACGCTTTGGAGAAAGCCGGCATCCGCGACCGTGTGAAGGTCATGGTGGGCGGAGCACCCGTCAGTCAGGGCTTTGCCGACGAGATTGGAGCCGACGGCTATAGTGACAATGCCAACACCGCCGTTCAGGTGGCCAAGCAATTACTCGGATAATAATAATCTTCACTTAATATGATACATGCCCGTTTCCTCGGATCCCTCGACTGGGTCATCCTTATCGCCTATTTCATCATCCTGCTTGCCATCGGCATCTGGGCCAGTACCAAACGTAAGAAAGGTTCGTCGCTTTTCCTTGCCGAACACTCCCTCCGTTGGCACCACATCGGTTTCTCCATGTGGGGTACCAACGTAGGACCTTCGATGCTGATTGCCTCGGCTTCGGCAGGTTTCACCACGGGTATCGTCTCGGGTAATTATGCCTGGTATGCCTTTGTGTTCATCTTCCTGTTGGCATTTGTCTTTGCCCCGCGCTATCTGGGAAGCAATGTGAGCACGCTGCCAGAGTTCATGGGACTGCGTTTCGGACAGCAGACGCGCAACATACTGGCGTGGTACACCATCGTCACCGTGCTCATCTCGTGGCTCGCCCTAACGCTCTTTGCTGGCGGAATACTTATCCGTCAGGTGTTCAGCATCCCCATGTGGGCATCGGCCTGCATCCTGCTGGCCATCTCTGCCTTCTTCACCATGCTCGGTGGACTAAAGGCTGTGGCCTATACCAATGTCTATCAGATGATTCTGCTCATCGTGGTCTCTGCCACGCTGACCATCGTAGGACTCTCAAAAGTGGGCGGCATCAGCGGACTCACCGCTGCAGTGCCTGCCAATTACTGGAACCTCTTCCAGCCTAACGACGACCCGGCCTTCCCGTGGCTGCCTATCCTGTTGGGCTATCCCATCATGGGCGTGTGGTTCTGGTGTACCGACCAGAGCATGGTGCAGCCCGTTTTGGCTGCCAAGAATCTCAACGAGGGACAAAAGGGAGCCAACTTCACCGGTTGGCTGAAGATCCTCGACGTGGCACTTTATATCCTTCCTGGTATCATCTGTCTGGCACTCTACCCAAGCCTGCAGAATCCCGACGAGGCCTATATGACCATGGTCACCAATCTTTTCCCCGTGGGAATGGTCGGACTGGTGCTCGCCGTGCTCACTGCTGCCCTTGTCTCTACCATCGGCTCGGCCCTTAATGCCCTTTCCACGGTGTTCACTATGGACATCTATGTGAAGAACCATCCGAAAGCAACTCCCGAACAACTCATCCGCGTCGGACAGCAGGTTACCATCGTTGGAGCCATACTTTCGGTGCTTATCTGCATTGCCATCGACAGCATCAAGGGCCTCAACCTCTTCAATATATTCCAGTCTGTTTTGGGATTCATCGCCCCGCCGATGGCTGCCGTCTTCCTCTTCGGCGTATTCTGGAAGCGCTGCACCACCCGCGCCGCTAACATGGCGCTCACTTGGGGAACCGTATTCAGTATCGGCACCGGCATCCTCTACCTCTTCGTTCTCAACGGAGCTTCTTTCTGGCCGCATTTCATGATGCTCTCTTTCTGGATATTCATCATCATCGGCGTGGCCATGGTAGCGGTATCCCTCCTGGACAAGAGCGAACAGCAGGTTTCCTATATGCAGAAACTCGTGGAGCCGGCCTCCCGTGGCGTGAAGTTAGCCTGGACCCTGCTCATCATCGTGATGATAGGTCTCTACATCTTCTTCAACGGCCATTAATCACTCATCACTTTTCATTTCAAGAAATTCACTAGGCAGGAACCCGAATTCCTTTTTGAAGCACTTGGTGAAATACTTGGGCGTATTGAATCCCACGTCCATCGAGAGCTCGTTGATGCGGATGTCGGGTTGCTGTCGCATGATTCTGCAGGCTTCTTTCAATCGGATACTGTTGATGAATCCCGTTACATTCTGTCCGGTCAAGGCTCGGAGGCGGTTGTAGAGCGTGGATGAACTGACGCAAACTGCTGTGGCAAACTGTTCCCTATCGAAATCGCTGTCGTCGAGATGTTGCTTCACGATGTCAATACATTTCTGTATAAAGATTTCATCGGGAGATGAGTAATGTTGTTCTTCGACTTTGAAATCTGTTTGGCTGATAAACTTGCGCCGGATGCGTTCACGATTCTGGATAATGTTGTCGATACGCAGTTGCAGTGCATCGAGTTTGAAGGGTTTTGTAATGTAGGCATCGGCGCCTGTTTCGAATCCCGTCATGAAATCTTCTTCCGCAGTCTTGGCGGTGAGCATCACCACGGGCAGCTGTCCGAAATCGGGTGAGTTCTTGATTTCACGCGTCAGTTCAATGCCATCCATAACAGGCATCATCACGTCGGTAATCACGATGTCGAGGTCATGATGGCGGATGACGTTCAGCGCCTGACGTCCGTTACGGGCCGTGTATATATTATATTGAGGAGCCAGCAAACGGCTCATCAGTTCCAATAGTTCGAAATTGTCTTCCACAATCAGCATCGAATAGTCGCGATGGCCGTCGCTTCTCACGGTCGGAATCTCATAAATCTCTTCCGTTTCTATATGGTTTTCCAACAGCTTACGTTGCTTCGGACTGTCGGCCATCAGGTCTATTTCTGTTTCCTTATAACTGTCTTTGTCTATCGGGAATCTTACGGTGAAGGTGGTACCGACATTCTCCTCACTCTGGCACTCGATGGTGCCATGGTGAAGAAGCGTCAAGTCGTGCGTCAGTGAAAGCCCGATGCCCGTACCTAAGGTGTTCATCCTACGGTAATCACCATCGAGAAAACGACTGTATAGATGTTTCATCTTATCCTTCGAGATACCGATGCCTTCGTCGCTGACTTTCAGACAGACCATTTTGTCTTTGGCCGAAAGTTCAACCACGATTGTACCATGCTCACGATTGTATTTCACGGCGTTAGACACCAGGTTATAGACAATCTTATCAACTTTGTCCTTGTCGAACCATGCATCGATGCCTTTTTCGGGACATTTCACGATTAACCGACTGTTTTTGGATTCAGCCATCGGACGGATATTCTCGCACAGGGTGGAAACAAAGGAAGATGCCACAAGCAGCCGCAGTTGTCCTGCCTGCGATTTGCGCACTTCGAGTATTTGGCGCAGCAGACGGGTGATGCGGTGAATATTGTTCTGGATGAGTCCATAGTTTTCGGCGAATTGCGGTGCCTTGCCTTTCATGTCGTCTACAGAAGCCGAGATAACCGTTAGCGGCGTGAGCAGTTCGTGGGTGATGTTCGTCAGCACCACGCCCATGGCCAGGCGGTTCTTCGTCTTCAGGTAGTTCTTATACCACTGGATGATGCCATAGACGATGAGCGCACCCAGCAGCAGGTATATCAGTCGTGCCCACCAGGTAAGATACCAGGGCGGCAGGATGTTTATCTGAATGGTATAAGGCAACTCCGTCCAACGGCCGTAGTTGTCGGCTGCTTTCAGATGCAGCTTGTAGTTACCTGCCGGGAGATTCTGGAAAGTGACGCTATGCTGCCGCATGCCAACATGCCGCCAATGATCATCGTACCCCTCGAGTCTGTACTGATAGAGTATCTCTTCCTGATGGCTGTAGGCGAGCAGCGAGAACTCCACCGAAAACTTATCTACTTCCGAAACTTATCTACTTCCGATGGAATGGTGATTTTTCGTGCCATGAAAGGGCTGGTTTTCAGAATGTCCTGCTGTAATTCAGTGCCGATGAATTCAAAGGGTCTGTCGTCTATCAGCAGGTTGGTAACCACCAGTCGCGGACTTTTTGCACCCATGGCTGCCAGCCTTTTGTCGGGTTTGAATGCGAAAAATCCTTTCTCGCTACCAAAGAACACTTCGCTGCCATGCCTACACGATGAATTGGGCGAAAACCGCATATTGTCCAGCCCCTCTTCATAACCATAACTGGTGATGACAGGATTCCCCTTATTATCAAAGTTCAGGCATACCAACGCATGCTCGGTGGTCAGCCAAAGTGTACCTGAAGCGTCTTCCTCAATAGCATAGACGCTGCCGCCCATGATGTGATAATCGAAATTGACGGGGTCAAAGCGGTCAGCAGTCTCATCATAACGGAAAAGTCCACCGCTGCCCGAAATGGCCCAAAGGCGCTTATGGCTGTCTTCATAGCAGGCCGTGACGTCATCGACAGGATACTTTCCGTTCTGTGGACAATAATGACGATAGCGTAGCTTCTCCGGATAACGGGCATCACCGCTCACTCTGATGATACCCTCGTTATCGGTTGCTATCCAGACACGCCCCTTGGAATCCTCGGCAAATGACATCACGTTGCACGTGCTGAAATCGTCGTCGCCGTCTTTCATGGCAAGTGTCTTTCCTTGCGTCTTGGATGTTGCCACACTGACCTGCGAGGCCTGACCTATCCACACCACTCCACTCTTCTGGCGCATCAAAGCGTTCACACTATGGGAATTCAGGAAAGGCGCGTTCTGGTAAGAGAGAATCTCCACGGCATGTCCTTCCTGCCAAATCAAGATTCCCTTGCTGCTGGCCATCCAGACCTCGCCAGCCACCTGTTCCATCGATGAAATCGTCTGCAGATATACATCATCGGCGCCTGTCATGTGCCCGAATCCAGGTATATTGTGCCCGTATAGCGTTTCGTTGGTCTGCCGGTCATAGCGTGCCAGACCATAAGGCTGCAGTCCTAACCAGAAATAGCGCCCGTCAAGTGTGAATAACGATCTCGTGCAACTCACGAGCAACTGCTGGCCTCCTTCCGGTAGATTATAGTAACGGAAAGGAGCAGCCAGTGTGCTGAGATGTGCAATGCCGTTGTTCCGTGTGAGCACCCAAAGGTTACCTTGCCCATCAGTATGGATATCATTGCAGAAAGTCAGCATTTCATCGTGGTTTTCCACTTTGTCGCTATTCATGTCAATTCGGGTGAATCCCTCCATACAACAGCCCCAAAGCATATGGCTCGCCGGATCTTCCACCAGTCGGTAATAGGTTCGGAAATCATCCCGATCATCATTGAACAGCCAGACTTTGGGATGATTTATGTCAGCAGGATTGTCGATGCGCTGGATGCCGTTTTCCCACGAACCTATCCATAGCCGCCCCCTGCTGTCGAAAAGCATGGAGTAAACCGTGTTGCGCGTATTCAAAACTGGATACATTTCCGTCTTGCCCGTCTTTATATCGAGCCGGGCAAGTCCCCTTTCCCACATACCAATGAAGATATGTCCCTTTTCATCTTCTTCGAACGACATCACACCGCCGGGCATCCGGTAGTATATGAATTTATCGTGTTCCTTGTCGTAACGGCTGGCACCTGCCGTTGTGCCTATCCAAACGGTACCGTCGCGCGCAGTGAAGAGCGTGTTGATACCGCGTCGTTGTTCTTCCTCCAGATGATAGGTGCGGAACTTTCCGGTGTGCATATCAAAACGCACCAATCCATTATGGGTACCTATCCAAATGCCTTTGTCGTGATCTTCGGTCAACGTTCGCACATAGTTGTTGGGCAGAATGCCTGGAGAATAGGCATCGCTGCGAAAGTTATGGAAGGAATAGCCGTCATAGCGCAATAGTCCCTGTTCGGTACCTATCCACATCATGCCGTAACTGTCGAACAACAGGCACCGTGCGTCCAGCGCACGGGCAAGCGGTATCTGCGACATCATTCTCAACGGCTGAGTTTGAGCGATGACCAGCAGACCGCATCCCCAGAAAAAAAACATCAGCAAACTACGTTTCATTATGTGATGGTTTAAAAACATTGAGCAAAGATACGATTTAGCGAGGACAAAAACAAATGTTCACGCAAAAATGTGCTCACGGTGGTCAGAATAACGATTTGTTCCCTTAAAATCACGATAAGTGGAGTGGTTTTACAAAGCAAGTTCATACCTTTGCAACAAATCACCAAATCTATTTATAAAAATGAAGAAAACCGTACTCATAGCTGCACTGCTTGCTGTATTGACTGCAAGTGAGGCCATCCAGCCTAAACAAACGACCATCAAGAGCGGTGAACTGTGGCTCGACGACAGCGGCCGGCACATCAATGCCCACGGGGGAGGCATCATGAAGTACGGTGAGACCTATTATTGGTTTGGCGAGCATAAGGCCGACACCACCTCGAGTGCCATGGTGGGCGTAATGTGCTATGCATCTGAAAATCTCATAAACTGGCGCAACTGCGGAGTGGCACTGAGCGTGAGCGACGAGAAAGGCAACGACATTGAACGTGGCTGTATCCTTGAACGTCCAAAAGTCATATATAATAAGGTGACAAAAAAGTTCTGCATGTGGTTCCATCTGGAACTCAAAGGCCTTGGCTATAATGCAGCCCGATATGGAGTGGCCGTAAGTGACCGTCCCGAAGGTCCCTATAAATTCCTCTATTCCCAGCGGGCCAATGCGGGCACTTATCCCGTTGAATTCGCTGAAAATGAAAAAGCAGTACTTGATACGCTCAATCCAAAGAACTATGAGAAATGGTGGACGCCCGAATGGGCGGAGGCTATCAAGGAGGGACTTTTCCTGAAAAGGGATTTCTCCACCGGTCAGATGGCAAGAGACATGACGCTCTATATAGACGATGACGGCAAAGCCTATCATATTTTCTCTTCGGAAGATAACCTTACCCTACATATCGCTGAACTGACTAACGACTACCTTCATCACACAGGCCGATATACACGGGTAGCCCCGTGCGGTCAAAATGAGGCGCCAGCTATTTTCAAGAAAGACGGAACCTACTGGATGATTACCTCCGGTTGTACGGGTTGGGCTCCTAACGAGGCCCGTATGTTCTCTGCCCCCAGCATCTGGGGACCATGGACTCAGCATCCCAATCCCTGCATCGGCCCGAAACAGGAGATTACCTTCGGTGGTCAGAGCACTTTCATCCTTCCCTATGGTGAGCGGTTCATCTTCATGGCCGACATTTGGCGCCCGAAGCATCCAAGTGATGCCCGCTACATCTGGCTACCCATCGAATTTGAACAGGGTAAACCTGTTATCAGATGGAGAGATGGGTGGAATCCCGATGAAATCGGTCGAAAGTAACGATTTGTTCCCTTAAAATCACACATAGGGGACCTCCATTAAATAGAAAATGATGAATTTTGCAAGCGAAACCTATTAATATCTAACTATTATTAAACTTAAAACCTAACAAATGAAGTATGCTAATTTGAAGAAGCCATCAGGAAAATACTTTTTCGCGATGGTATTGGCAGTAGGAATGATTTCATTCCCTTTGCCAACAATGGCAACACCGGCAGTTCAGAATGTTCAGCAATCGGGCATCGTGAAAGGTCAGGTTGTAGACAAAAGCGGTGAACCTGTCATCGGAGCTACCGTAAAAGTGAACGGTAGCAATACGGGTACAGTTACTGACTTCGACGGAAACTTTGAACTGAAGAATGTACCTGCTGGAGGTGCATTGACTATTTCCTACATTGGTTACAAGACGCAGGAAGTAGCTTACAAAAACGGTCAGAACTTGAACGTGATTCTTGAGGAAGATTCTGAGACGCTGCAGGAAGTGGTGGTCGTAGGTTACGGTACGATGCGTAAGAAAGACCTGACAGGTTCTGTCGTTCAGATTGACCCGAACAAGATTGCCGACCAGAACCCTGGCACTGTTCAGGATCTGCTACGTGGCACACCGGGTCTGCAGATTGGTTTCAGTTCTGATGCCCAGTCGAATGCCAGCATCCAGTTGCGTGGTCAGAACTCCCTCTACACCGAAGGTTCGCACAACTCACCTCTTATTATATTGGACGGCATGCAGTTTGCAGGAAGTCTCTCGGAAATCAACCCTGATGACATCGAGCAGATTGACGTACTGAAGGATGCCTCATCGGCTGCCATCTATGGTGCTAAGGCCGCCAGTGGTGTTATCATCATTACGACCAAGAAAGGTAAGGAGGGAAAGCCCGTCATCAACGTGAGTGTAAATCTCGCGGCCAATACTAAAGCAGCCTACCGCGACGTGTTTAGCCCCAGCGAGTATATGACTTATCGCGAGGACTGGTACAAAGCACAGACCTACGGTTACCGTGAGGACGGCACCTGGGGCTACTATGGCAAGGACAGCGGTATCCCCGTGGGCTATTATGATCATTTCGACAATCTCGGCAAATACGGTATCTCACAGGACCAGTGGGCCAGCAATGGTCCGAAGACCTCACAGGCCGGCGAGTCAATGCTCAGCCTTTATGCTCGTCGTATGGGTTTCGATGCCGATGCAGCTCTTGTCATGGAGAACTTCCTGGCCGGCAGGACCTATAATTGGGAGGATGCCACCTTCCGTACTGGTTTTAACCAGGACTATAACGCCAGCATCTCGGGTGCAACAGATCGTGTCAGCTACTATCTGGGCTTCGGCTACCTGAACAATCAGGGTGCCATCCAGGGTGACGACTACCACACCTACCGCGCCAACATGAAGCTAAATGCAAAGATTACCGACTGGCTCGAAATGGGTGCTAACGTGAACTTCCAGGATCGTAGTGATATTTCACAGAAAGTACCTCTGGGCAGCAACTACTGGGATGACAACCAATTGCGTGAGTCACCTTATGCTTCTCGCTTCGATGCTGACGGCAACGAGGTGCAGTATCCCCGTACCGGTAATCCCACCAACGGTGGTTATAACTACCACTTCCAGCAGAAGTACCTTGATCTAGACAAAGGTTA
The DNA here is from genome assembly GCA_900316985.1 of uncultured Prevotellaceae bacterium. Lineage (GTDB taxonomy): Bacteria > Bacteroidota > Bacteroidia > Bacteroidales > Bacteroidaceae > Prevotella. Next base: position 6,898 of record ONFE01000064.1, on the reverse strand, counting down.
CACCGTGCTGAACACCATCTTCAACGCCAAGGTTACCCTGCCTTTCGGCTTTACCTATCAGTTCAATATTGCTCCGCGCTACCAGTGGTTCTACGACCGTTACTGGATGTCGGCCTCACTGCCCGACAGCAAGGCTGCCGACCGCGGCTCGAACCGTAACACCTCGAAAACCTTCAACTGGAACTTGAACAATACACTGACGTGGGACCGTACGTTCAACGACCTGCACCACTTCACCGTGACACTCGTTCAGGAGGCAGAGGAGAACCGCTACTGGTACGATGAGATTCATGCCCGCAACATCACGCCTACCGATGTGTTGGGATTCCATTATATTGAGGGAGCCAACAAGGAGCAGAGTTCGTTTAAGACCAACGACACCCACTATACTGCAGCCGCTTATCTGGGTCGTCTGTTCTACGGATTTATGGACCGTTACATGGTGACTGCCACCGTACGTCGAGATGGTTATTCAGCCTTCGGACAGAACAATCCATGGGCCAACTTCTGGTCGCTGGGTGCAAGCTGGGTACTTTCTGAAGAGAAGTTTGCCCAGAATTGGACGTGGCTTGATATGGCTAAATTGCGCTTGAGCTATGGTACAAATGGTAACCGTTCGCTGAATGACACCTATCTGGCACTCTCGAACCTTGCAAATGGCGGACTGTATGCTTACTATAAGTACGGATCTACCTCGCAGGAGGTGCTCAATGCCCTGCAGGTAAGCCGTCTGGGTAACCCCAACTTGGAATGGGAGAAGACCTCTTCATGGAACTTCGGTGTTGACTTTTCTCTGCTGAAGCGTCGCGTCTCCGGTAGCATCGACGTTTACCACAAGCGTACGCACGATATGATTATGGCTCAGCGACTGCCCAACTTCACCGGTTTCGACCGCATCACCACCAACCTTGGTGAGGTAACCAACACCGGTTTTGAAATCTCGCTAAGCACTCGTAACATCGACACGGAGAACTTCACTTGGAACACCACGCTGGGCTTCTCTTACAATAAGAACAAGATTAAGCACCTGTACTACGAGTATGATGAGAACGGAAAAGAAATGGACGATACCAGCAATGGCTGGTTTATCGGTAAACCCATCGGTGAAATCTGGTATTGGGAGACCGACGGCATCTGGCAAGCCGACGAGGCTGCCGAGGCTGCCAAGGTGAACCAGAAACCTGGTGACCCGAAGGTAATCAACCACTGCACGGAAGACGACAAGGACGGCGTGCCCGTCTATAACGACAAGGACCGCGTCTATCTGGGAACCACCCAGCCGCCTATCTACTGGAACATGCGCAACGACTTTACCTTCCTGAAGGACTTCACCTTCTCTTTCTCGATGTACAGCTATATGGGACACAAGAGCCGTGCCGGTTACTGGCTGAACGGTGACAACTCCGGTTCAATGTTTACTCAGACCTGTAATACCTACAAGAAGGAATATTGGACACCCGAGAATCCTACCAATGACTATGCTCGTCTGAATGCCGTCGGTCCTTCCGGTGTAACAGGTATCGAGAAGGTTTACAACCGTAGTTTCATTCGTCTGGACAACATCACACTTGGCTACACACTGCCACGTGAGCTTACCGGCAAATGGGGTATTCAGCGTGTTCATGTAACCGCAGGTATCAACAATGTGTTCACCATCGACAGTTGGGAATATGGCGATCCCGAAACAGGAGGTTTTGCAAACCGCCAGTTCCATTTCGGTCTTAATGTAACGCTTTAGGAAAAGTAAAAAAGTAAAAAGGTAAAAAAGTAAAAACAAGAAGTTATGAAGACAAAAAATATATTCCGCGCAGGATTGATAGTCCTTGCAGGAACCATGGTGGGCTGTTCGGATGGTTTCCTGGAGCAGGATCCGCTGTCATTCTACGAGCCAGCTACCACCTATAGCACAGAGGCAGGTCTGCAGGCTGCCCTCGCACAATGTGACAAACAGTTGAAGACATACCGCATCGACGGTAACTGGAACAATGTAGGTATCTTCACCAACTATCTGATGTCGGATGTCGGCATGTATGCCAAGACCGATATGGGTGGTGGCTTCCAGGATAACTTCGATGCCAAACTCACTCCGACCTCCGGTATGGCAGGCGGTGGTGACGCTAATTACATGCAGCGTTTCTGGGATCAGGGTTACAGTATGGTGAAATACGCCAACACCATCCTTTCGTATATCGATCAGGTGAAAGGTCTCGATGATGCAACACGTGATGCTTACAAAGGCCGTGCTTATTTCCATCGTGCCTATGCTTATTACAATCTCGCATTGCAGTTTGGCGATATTCCTTTGGTGACCAAGCTAATCAGCGTGCCTAAGCGCAATTACACATCGGCCAGCAAGGAAGCCATTTTCAAGATGCTGGTTCATGATTTGGAGTTTGCCGTACAGCACGTACCGTCACAGGCCAAGATGGCTTATGTGGGTCAGGTAAATCAGGAAGGCTGTATGCACCTGCTCGTCAAGTGCTACCTCGCTGTAGGAGAATATGCCAAGGCTGAGGCAGTGGCCACCGACTTGATCAACAATCACGGATTGAAACTGATGACCGAGAACTTCGGTACTTGGCAGCCCTCAGGTGCAGAGGATACCTGGAAGGTTACCCGTAACGTGGTTTGGGACCTGCACCGCACTCCCAACATTGCAGACCCTGCCAACAAGGAGACGATTATGATGATTTCCAACTCTAACGACCAGGACTTCACTACTTATAATGTAATGCGCGCCTGCTTCGCTCACTGGAGTAATGGTATCATTCGCGATCCTCATGGACTGGGTGGTCCCGGACAGAACATCGCCCGTAACAATAAGGACTACAATAAGACCCTCGACTGGGTTCGTGCTGCCGGACGCGGCATCGCCGTAAACCGTACCTCTTATTATTACAACAAAACCATTTGGAGTTATGATGGCGAGACTGACTGGCAAGACCTGCGCCATAACCGTGAGGTAGGAAACTGGATGGAGATGGAAGACTTCAAGTACAACAACAGGAAGTCTGATTGCTACGGACAGAACTATCAGCTTTATGCTACTGAAGACTATGCAGATCCTTCTGATCCTTCGAAGATTCTGGTTCACAAAGGCGATATTCTTTGCTCCGATACCATCCGCAGCTGGTATCCCACACCGCTTTATCAGCTCTACATCCTCGATACGCCCAACGAGCAGAATCAGGGTGCCAACCAGTTCCAGGGTGCGTCCGGCAAGGGTGCCAACGGCGATATGTACCTGTTCCGTCTGGCCGAGACCTACCTGCTGCGTGCTGAGGCACGTCTCTATCAGAAGAACGCCGCAGGTGCTGCTGAAGACGTGAACGCTATCCGTAAGCGTGCCAATGCCAAGAAGATGTTCACCACAGTGACTATTGGCGACATCATGTCGGAGCGCGCACGCGAACTTTATCTCGAAGAGTTCCGTCAGGCTGAGATGGTACGTGTTTCATGGTGTCTCGCTCGTAGTGGTGTAGCTGATGAGTGGGGCAACACCTATGACCTTAACACTTGGGACAAGCAGGAAGGTACCGACCTTAAGGGTGGCAGCTACTGGTATCGTCGTTGCACTACCTATAACGTGTTCAATCACGATTACGGAAAGGGACAGCAAGGTAACCAGACATTCGAATACAAGGTCAACAAGCACAATCTGCACTGGCCTGTTCCCAACTCAGCCATCACTGCTAACAATAAAGGCCAGCTCCGTCAGAACTACGGTTATGATGGATATGATGAGAGTGTTCCCATGTGGACCAATTGGGAAGATGCCGTTGCAGATGAAGATATATCAGAATAAAGATTATTCATTAGCGAGGTATTAGTTTAGGTTTTTAATTAATGGATGACTGGGGCAGCCTGTCAAGATGCAGACTGCCCCATTTTCATAAGATTTAACCACATCGCTGATACTGATTCTGATTTTTCATTGTATATTTGCAAACAGAAAATTATTTACACGGCACTCGCTGGCTTAAAAACCTAATCATTATGACAAGAAGACTTTTATTATTGACAATCTTTCTTGCCGCGACCCACGCACTGCAAGCGAGGAAATGGACACCCGATGAGGTGAGGGACGTGATCAGGAAGGTGAATACCTACTGGCAGGAAAACAACAAGGCGGAGGTTCGCTCTTTCTGGGACAATGCGGCCTATCATACCGGAAACATGGAGGTGTATAAAATGCTGAAGGACGAGCAAATGCTCGACTACAGCGTCCGATGGGCTGAGCACAACCGCTGGATGGGTGCTCAGGAGCCTGATGCCAGTAAATGGAAATACAAGACTTACGGCGAAGGGCAGGACTATGTGCTCTTCGGCGACTGGCAGATTTGCTTCCAGACCTATATTGACCTTTATTCTATAGAGGAGAGAGGTGAGAGGAGAGAGGAGAGAATAGCACGCGCCAAAGAGGTGATGGGCTATGAGGCAGACTCAAGGGCACACGACTATTGGTGGTGGGCCGACGCACTCTACATGGTGATGCCGGTGATGACGAAAATGTACCGGCTTACGGGCGATGAGAAATACCTCGACAAGCTCTACGAGAATCTGCTCTACAGTGACAGCATCATGCTCGACGAGGAAACGGGACTCTATTTCCGCGACGGCAAATACGTCTTTCCCAAGCATAAGTCGGCCAACGGCAAGAAAGATTTCTGGGCCCGTGGCGACGGATGGGTGCTGGCCGGACTGGCCAAGGTGCTGCAGGATATGCCTGAAAACTATATCCGACAGCCGTTCTTCGTGCATAAGTTCACACGCATGGCCCGTGCAGTGGCAAAATGCCAGCAACCAAAAGGCTACTGGACCCGCTCCATGCTCGATGCAGAACATGCGCCGGGACCTGAGACTAGCGGTACGGCTTTCTTCTGCTACGGCCTGCTGTGGGGCGTCAATCACGGACGCCTGGACAAAAAAGAGTTTGCCCCTGTCATCGAGCGGGCATGGAAATACCTCACGGAAACCGCCCTGCAGCAGAGCGGCAAGGTAGGTTATGTGCAACCCATCGGCGAACGGGCCATCCCCGGACAGACGGTGGATGCCAATAGTGAGGCTAACTTTGGCGTAGGGGCCTTTCTGCTGGCAGCCTGCGAATACGAACGTTACCTGAGGAGGAATTAAGAGTTTAGAGTTTAGAATTTAGAGTTATCGCTTCGCGATTATGAATTAAGAATTATGCATTAAGAATTAAGCATTATGGAAAAGCTGATGAAGAGCATTGTGCTCCTTTCCCTTCTCATCTTGTTGCCTTTGACAGCAAGTGCCAAGAAAACCAAGAAAACGGTTCAGACCGACCGCGAATACTGGTCGGCGCTGGCATATAAGATGGCACAGCCCGTGCTGGAAAACATGGCCAAGGGCGAACTGCAGAAGAACATGATGACGGAATTCAGTCCGTCGTTCGACAAACGCGACCGCCGCGTAGTCTATATGGAGACCTTCGGCCGACTGATGGCAGGCATTTCACCATGGCTGTCGCTCCCCGATGATGATACGGCAGAAGGCCGTCAGCGCAGGCAACTCCGTGAGTGGGCCCTGCAGGCCTACAAGAATGCCGTGAACCCAGAGTCGCCCGACTATCTGCTATGGCGCAAGGAAGGACAGACACTGGTGGACGCTGCCTATCTGGCTGAGAGTTTCATCCGTGCCTACGATGCTTTGTGGATGCCACTCGACGACACCACCAAGCAGCGCTATATCGATGAATTCACTCGTCTGCGCCGTGTGGATCCTCCTTATACCAACTGGCTGCTGTTCTCTTCCACCATCGAGAGTTTTCTGGCCAAAGCCGGTGCGCCCCACGATAATTTCCGCATCAACATGGCCATCCGCAAGACGGAGGAATGGTATGTAGGCGATGGATGGTTCTCTGACGGACAGGGTACATTCGCTTTCGACTATTACAGCTGTTATGTCTTCCATGCCATGTATCTGGAAACGCTCCAAAATATGATAGATGCGAAAGGCGGCGGTTGGGGTATAGACTACAGGAAGTTCCGCGAGCGCCAACTGAAACGTACGCAGAAGATGGCTATCGTGCTCGAACGTTTTATATCGCCCGAAGGCACTTTCCCCGTCATCGGCCGTTCCACGCCCTACCGCATGGCTGCTATGCAGCCGCTCGCACTGATGGCGTGGTATCAGACGCTGCCGAAGGACCTCAGCAACGGTCAGGTAAGAGCCGCGTTAACGCAAGTTTTCCACCGTATGTTTGACCAGCAGGACAACTTTAATGCCGGCGGCTATCTCACCATTGGATTCTGTGGTAGTCAGCCCGATACTGCCGACTGGTACACCAACAACGGCTCGCTCTACATGTGTTCGCTGGCCTTTATGCCGCTTGGACTGCCTGCCGATCATCCTTTCTGGAAAGATGCACCGCAACCGTGGACACAGGTAAAGGCCTGGGGAGGACAACCTTTCCCGAAAGACCATCGATGGAGTGACGACTTTTAATCCTAATTCATAAACCGAAAACATGAGAACTAGAAATATATTCCTGGTTATCCTTTTGGGCATGCTGATGCTCGCCCTGCCTGCGACGGCTGCCCCAAAGAAGGGAACCTTCACCGTGGGCGACAAGACCTTCCTGCTGAACGGACAGCCGTTCGTGGTAAAGGCGGCAGAGATTCACTATCCGCGCATCCCGCGTCCTTATTGGGAGCACCGCATCAAGATGTGCAAGGCGCTGGGCATGAATGCCGTCTGTATCTATATTTTCTGGAACATCCATGAGCAGACGGAGGGTAACTTCGATTTCACGGGCAATAACGACGTGGCCGAGTTCTGCCGTCTGGCACAGAAGAACGGCATGTATGTCATCGTGCGCCCCGGCCCGTATGTCTGTGCAGAATGGGAAATGGGCGGTCTGCCGTGGTGGCTGCTC
>ONFE01000002.1 GCA_900316985.1 uncultured Prevotellaceae bacterium | reverse complement strand
ACCGTAGCTGATGTTCAGTTGCTCCTTCTGCTCCTTGGTTACTTCGCGGAAGTTGCCGCCCAGTACGTCGAGATCAGCGGTCTTCACCACATTGGTGTTACCCTGGGCATTCTTCAACGTCACAGTAGCAGTCTTCTTGGACTTGTCGCGCAGGTATGTAATAGTTACCTTGTCACCGGGGCGCTTGTTGGTGAGATACTCCTGAAGCTCAGCCATCTTGGTGAGAGGCTTGCCGTCGATGGCTGTGATTACGTCACCTTTCTTCAGTCCAGCTGCAGCTCCGGCACCATCCTCTACAACTTCAGCCACATAGATACCGTTCACGGTTCCGAAGTCAGGCACTTCCTTGCCTTGCTGCTTCAGACCGTCGGTGTAGTTATTGAGGTCACTACCACTAATGCCGATTAATGCACGCTGTACGGTGCCATAGGTCTTCAGGTCACTAACCACCTTGTTCATGATAGAGGTTGGGATAGCGAATCCGTAACCACTGTAACTACCCGTCTCGGAATAAAGCATCGAGTTAATGCCAACCAATTCACCACTTGTGTTGACAAGGGCACCTCCAGAGTTACCACGGTTGATGGCAGCGTCAGTCTGGATGAAGCTCTGTACAGCATTGCCACCGCTTCCTACTGAACGAGCCTTGGCACTCACGATACCAGCTGTTACAGTAGTACCGATAGAGAAGGGATTACCGATAGCAATTACCCATTCACCGATACGCAGTTTCTGGCTGTCACCGATGGCGATGGCCGGAAGGTCCTTGCCACTGACTTTGATAAGGGCGAGGTCAGTACTGGCGTCAAGACCGATGACCTTAGCTGAGAATTCGCGGTTATCTGTCAAAATAACAGTTATTTCATCAGCGCCTTCCACCACATGGTTATTGGTAACGATATAACCATCATTTGATATGATAACACCCGAACCGGAACCTTGCTTCTTCGGGGTCTGAACCTGCTGTCTGCGTCTGCCGTTGTTGCCTTGTCCACGCTGTCCGAAGAAACCGAACGGATCAAAGAAGTCGCTAAATGGATCTTCCACTTCAACGGTCTGTGTCTTTGAATTCTGTACCACACGGACGGTCACCACAGAAGGCAGAGCCTTGTCGGTGGCATAAGTAAGATCAACGGGTTGTCCTGCTGCAGGAGCTGGAGCACTTGCTGCGAATGGAGCCTTAACAGCATAAACTTTGGCAAATGATGCTGCAGAGAAAGCAATGGCTACAATGCAGCTTGCATAAACAAGATAGTTCTTTACATTCTTCATATTCTTTCTGCTTTTTTGTTTGAATTTCTGTTTATTACTTGTCCGATATTTCCGAACTTTGTTTTTGACGGTTGCAAAAATAGGCGCAAAAATTGTTAATCTGACAATTTGTCGCGTTGTTTTGTCCACTTTTAACACTATAAAAGCGTCAATTAAAAGATATTTGCGAGAGAAAGTCGGTTTTTTACATTCATTTAAGGAAAATATTTCGTACTTTTGCACCTTGAAAGCAGTGTTCCGGTCTGTCGCTGGTCTTCGCGCGCATCATCTATGAAAGATGAATGTACGGCGTTGACGGGAGGAAAGTCCGGGCAGCAGAGGACATCCCACTTCCGAAAGTAGAAGCTGTTGGTGACAGCAGGTGTCGGCAGAAGAAAATAACCGCCCGTAAGGGTAAGGGTGAGAAGGTGGTGTAAGAGACCACCAGCCGCCGGGTGATCGGCGGGCTGTGCCATCTGGGAGCTGCAAGTTCGCGTAAACCATTGCCTGAAGGTTGTCCGCCTGAATCCGGTAACTCTCTTTTTTAGGAGAAAGTGCTTGATGCAATGGAGGGTAGAATGCTTGAGCCTTGGGGTGACCCATGGCCTAGATAAATGGCAGACATTAAAACAGAACCCGGCTTACGGGGACACTGCTTTCTTTTTTATAATAATATGCAACTTTAATCGTTATAGATACATAAATATGGAGATACCTGATTTCATGCAATACAGCAATAAGTTCACCAAGGGTGAATTTGTTGAGAAGATTTCCCGCATAGCCAAACGTGCCGGTGCGAAACTTGTCTATGCGGCACTTATCCTCTTTTATACGCTTCAGAGTGATAAGGTGAGTGTTAAGGAGAAGGCCATCATTATTGGAGCCTTGGGCTATCTGATCAGTCCGCTCGACGTGATTCCTGATGCCATTCCAATCGCAGGACTGACAGACGATCTCGGCGTGCTCATTTTTGTGCTGCAGAAAGTTTGGGGTGAAGTGAGTGATGATGTGAAGGCAAAGGCAAAGGCCAAACTATCCCAATGGTTTGATGATGACGAGATTCTCGAAATCAACGACCTTTTCAAGGACGAACAGCCTTAACAACGGATTCCTTTTTACGTATTATTAATTCTTGCGACGGAATTCGGCGCAAGTGATTGCTGTTGCAATGGCAACGTTCAGGCTTTCAGCGGTGGGGCGTTCTGCGGGGTAGGATGGTATCAGCAGCCGCTTGGTTACATAACGTTCCACTTGCTCGGAAATGCCATTCCCCTCATTGCCCATAATGATAATCCCTGACGGTGACAGTTTTTCAGCATAAAGGTTGTTGCCGTCGAGAAATGTTCCGTAAACGGGAACTGCGTCCTGAAGTTGCTCAAGGTATTCTGCCAGATTGGTATAGTGAAGCTTTACCCTTGCTATGCTTCCCATGGTGGCTTGTACAACTTTCGGACTATAGGCATCAGCTGTTCCCAGATTACACAGGATGTGCTCAATGCCGAACCAGTCGGCCAATCGAATGATAGTGCCTAAGTTCCCAGGATCTTGAACATCGTCGAGTGCCAACGTGAGATGGTCGCATAGTTGTTCGGCAGGTAATTCTTCTATTTCCGGAAGTTCGAAAAGAGCCAATACATCCTGTGGATGCTGCAGGAAACTTACTTTCCGTATTTCATCTTCCGTTACCACCACATCTTCCGAAACCTGTTTCCCTTTGTACCATTCACTGGTGGCAATGACACGTTGGGGAGCCATCAGTGCCATCAAGTCACCAACGACCTTAGGTCCTTCAGCCACAAACAGCTTTTCACGCTTGCGGTACTTCTTTTGTTCGAGACTCTTTATGAGTTTTATGAGATTTTTACTGATCATCGGCTACAAAAGTACAAAAATTATATTACCTTTGCAACGAAATTTCCGTTAAAGTGAAGAATAAACTATCCATATTGCTGATACTGACGGTTGTTATTGCGTTGCTGAATGCTTGTTCGGCAGGAAAGTTCGTACCCGATGGTCAGTATATGCTTCATAAGGTGGAAATCCGAAGCGAAGAGCCCGGTCTTGATCCTGCTTCACTTGAGCCGTATATCCGGCAGAAAGGCAATTCCAAGTGGTTCTCCCTGTTTAAGGTTCCGCTCGGAATGTACACCCTCTCAGGACGTGACACGACGAAATGGCTTAACCGTACGCTTCAGAATATCGGCGAAGCACCTGTTATCTTCGATACGCTTCAGGCCCGTCTCACCAGTGAAGACCTCCGTCAGGCCCTCCAGAATATGGGTTACATGAATGCTCAGGTTGATGTGGACACCTATACACGTCGTCATAAACTTGATGTGGTCTATACGTTGAAGCCAGGCATTCCTTATTTAATTAAGGACATCACGTACGATATTGCCGACGACTCTATTGCAAAGTTGCTTGATGATCCCGCGTTCCGTAAGAATGCTCTTCAAGCCGGAAGCAAGTTCACCGTTAATACACTTGACCAGGAGCGCAAACGTATCACGCAGTTTCTCAACAACCAGGGCTATTACCGTTTTCATAAAGACTTTATTCGCTATACTGCCGATACGATCCGCGGCGAGAAGGATATTTCGCTTACTCTTCATCTACAGAAATATCGTGCAAACAGTAATGCTGAAGAGATACTCCATCCGCGTTATTATATAAGAAAGGTGAACTATCTGAGTGAAGATTCTACCAAACTGCCACTTAGAAGGCGAGTCTTACGTGACAACACATGGGTAGAGGAGGGGAAACCTTTCTGCATGGACAATCTGCAGAAAACCTACAATGCATTAGGACGTCTTGGCGCTCTGAAATACACCAATATACGATTAGCGGAAGTACCCGACACGACACTTTTGGATTGTAATATCCTGCTTAGTCCCAACAAGACCAATTCCATCAGTTTCCAGCCTGAAGGTACGAACACCGCAGGTGACCTCGGTGCCGCACTTTCTATTACTTATACCAACCGCAATGTATTCCATGGTTCCGAGACATTTTCCATTGAACTGCGTGGAGCATATGAAGCTATCACCGGATTGGAAGGCTATCAGAATCAGAACTATGTGGAATACAATCTGGAATCCAGTTTGCAGTTTCCCCGTCTGCTTGCACCTTTCCTGCCGGCAAAAGTGCGCAAACTCCATTCACAGGCTACTTCGGAATTGAGGGTGGGATGGAACTTGCAGAACCGTCCTGAGTTCCATCGCCGTCTTTTCTCTGCAGCCTGGCGTTATAGGTGGGGAAGTTCCGTGCATAAAAACACAACGTGGAGGTTTGATCTTATTGACCTCAACTACGTCTATATGCCATGGATTTCAGAGACTTTCAAGACCGATTATCTCGATAATGCTAACAGCCGTAATGCTATCCTGCGTTATAACTACGAAGATCTTTTCATTATGAAAGTCGGAGGTGGTATGACCTATAACGATGGCTCCAATGTGCTCCGTACAAGTCTGGAGACAGCGGGAAACTTGCTGCATGGCATCAGTTCGATGAGTCACGCCAGCAAAAACAGTGATGGTCAGTACACACTTTTCAATATTGCTTATGCACAATATATAAAAGGTGATATAGATTACACCCATCTCTTTGTGTTCGATTCCCATAATCAACTTGCCCTCCATGGTCGTCTTGGACTGGCTTATCCCTATGGAAACTCAACAGTACTGCCTTTTGAGAAGCGGTATTTCTCAGGTGGTGCGAACTCTGTCAGAGGATGGAGCGTAAGAGGACTTGGCCCTGGTAGTTACAAGGGAACAGACGGACGTATTGACTTCATCAATCAAACCGGTGATATCAAACTGGACCTTAATGCCGAACTCCGTTCCTGGCTTTTCTGGAAAATCTATGGCGCACTATTTCTGGATGCAGGTAACATCTGGACTTTCCGTGAATATGAAGAACAGCCAGGGGGACAATTCCGCTTGAATGAATTCTACAAGCAGATAGCCGTGGCTTACGGCTTAGGATTACGGTTCAATTTCGATTATTTCATCGTGCGTTTCGATATGGGCATGAAAGCAATTAACCCTGCCTACGAAACAGACAAAGAACATTGGGCAATCATCCACCCACGCCTCAGTCGCGATTTCTCCTTTCACTTTGCGGTAGGCCTTCCATTCTGACCTTCCACCGTACTTTATCCTCAGTTGCTTCTTCCAAGTGAAGAATGTAGGAAGCCTTTTTGACGAGGTGTCCTTCCGTTCCTATTGTGTCCATCCGCAGGAAATCCCTCACAGTGATGCGGGCAGTAGCCTCATCGCCTGAGGTAACGTTAACCTCCTCGATTTCAATGGTTGCATCTTCTTTATCGCGCAGAATATTAACGTCTGCCTCGTGTACCTGACTAGCTGCATAGCGTAGCCAAACCTGCGAACTGTCAGTGACAAAACGCGAAGCCTTGGAAAACTGCCAGTTGAAATAGTAGAAGGCAAAACTGTCCACGGCAGCACGCACCTTATGCTCTCCACGGACAAAGGATGTGGAATCGCAACTGAACAGCATAAATGCCGTAACTATGATGGCTAGAAGATATTTTAAATTCATATAAAATTCTTAAAAGTGATGCAAAGGTAACCAATTTTCTTGGTATTCAGTGCAATTTTACTTACTTTTGCATCAAAATAACAACTAAAATGCTGAAATTTATATCCTTCGGGAGCGGCAGTAGTGGAAACTGCTACTATCTGTTCACCGAGAGGGATGGCTTAATCATAGACTCCGGAATAGGAATAAGAGCACTGAAAAAGGGATTTCACGATCACGGTCTGCAAATTACCGACGTGAAACATGTGCTTGTCACTCATGACCACGCTGACCATGTGAAGAGTGTTGGCGTCGTGAGCAATGATTTTAATCTGCCCGTCTATACAACCCATGCCGTTCATGTCGGAATCGACCGCAACTATTGCGTTGCCCGCAAGATATCACCCGAAAATGCCCAGGTCTTTGAGAAAGGAACAACTTTCACACTTGGCGACTTTACCGTAACTTCATTTGATGTTCCGCACGACAGTTCCGACTGTATGGGCTATTGTATTGAGGCTTGCGGGGTGACTTTCTGTCTCATAACCGATGCCGGGCAAATTACTGACGAAATCAAACCCTTCATCAGCCGAGCTAACTATCTTGTTATCGAGGCCAACCACGATGAAGAGATGCTGCAGTCGGGCCCTTATCCGCAGTATCTGAAAGACCGTGTGCACAGCCAGAAAGGACATCTTTCCAACAAGGAATGCGCCATCGCTCTAGCAGAGAATGCCACACCCGAACTACGTCATGTATGGCTATGCCACCTCAGTGAGGAAAACAATCATCCGGAATTAGCTCGCAAGACGGTGGAGATGGTTCTTCAAAGTTACGGTATCGTGCCAGGAAAGGATTTCCTACTCGACGTGCTGAAACGCAAGGTGCCCAGTGAAGTCTTTGAGTTGATTTGACCTTTCCTATTGTATGGATTCTTGACCTCCAATTCAAAATAAATGGATATTTATTTGGTATTTTAAGCAGATCTTTGTACCTTTGCACCCGCTCTTACGAGATAGGAGCATAAAATTCAAACCTCAATAAAAAAAAAAATTAAAGAAAATGGCAACAAAAATCAGATTGCAACGCGGCGGCCGCAAAGGTTATGCTGTTTATCGCATCGTTATTGCAGACGTTCGCGCACCACGTGATGGTAAATTTACTGAAAAGATTGGTACTTACAATCCAAACACCAATCCCGCCACAGTAGATTTGAATTTCGACCGTGCCCTCTATTGGGTAGAAGTTGGCGCACAGCCCACTGACACTGTTCGTAACATCCTCAAGAACGAGGGCGTTTACCTAATGAAGCATCTCCGCGGAGGTGTGAAGAAAGGTGCTTTCGACGAGGCTGCTGCACAGAAGAAGTTCGATGCCTGGAAAGCAGATAAGCAGAAGGGACTCGAAGCTGTAGCCGCAAGTGAGAGCAAGGCCAAGAAGGATGCTGCCGCCAAGGAACTGGAGGCAGAGAAGAAGGTGAATGAAGCCATCGCCAAGAAGGTAGCCGACAAGAAGGCTGCAGAGGCTGCTGCTAAGGCAGAGGCTGAAGCTGCTAAGGCTGCTGAAGAGGCTGCCGCCGAAGCTCCCGCAGAGGAAGCTGCTGCTGAAGCTCCTGCAGAGGCTTAATCACTTGCTTCAAAAACAAGTAAGAAATTACCAGGGATGGATGTTATGGCATCCGTCCCTTTTTTCATTCACTTATGCATATTGTTGAGATTCCTTCTTTTTTCCCTCCCTATGGAGGTGAGTTTTGTTTGGAGCAGGCAAAGGCGCTACAAGCATTAGGTCATCGTGTGGCGATTGTCAGCAATGTGCAGCTATCAGTAAAGAAGAGCCTGAGTGAATTTGTAAAGCTCCCTTACAGTCACCATTATAAGATGTTGGACGATGTGACAGTCTATCAATCTTATATGCGTGGCATTCCAAAGTGTTTCAGGTTGAATGCGAAGCGCTGGATCCGCATCGTGAAAAAAATGTTTGATGAGTATGTTGCTGAAAACGGTAAGCCTGATATCATCCATGCTCATTGTTGTAAATGGGCAGGATATGCAGCCATGCAACTCAGCGAGGCTTATGGCATACCATATATTATTACGGAACATCTCTCAAAGATGATTTACGAACAGGAGTTTGGGCCTGGATATAAGGATACTTGGCTGATGCCGATGCTTCGTGAAGCCTATGAGCATGCCGACTGCGTGGTTACTGTTTCGGAAGAACTTGTTGAGAGCTTATCACCGCTTTTCGGGAATAATTACCGTTGGAAATATATTCCCAATATGGTTGATACAGATTTCTTTGCGTACCGTGAACGTCAACCTGATGAGCATGGATTCCGGTTCTGCTGTCTGGCCAATTTCTGGCCCTTGAAGGGATATGATGTTCTGCTTGATGCCTTTGATCAACTCCCCGATGGTACCACCTTGGATATTGCCGGCGGTGGAACAGATGGCAAATCATGCCGCCAATTGATAGATGCTCATCGACGTCATCAAGATGTGCATTCGCACGGTCGCCTTTCTCGCCAGGAAGTACGTGAATTACTCTATAACAGTGATGCTTTGGTGCTTGCTAGCAAGAGCGAGGTACAGCCGCTGAGTCTGATGGAGGCCATGAGTACAGGCATACCCGTTGTAGCAACGGAAGTAACTCCCCGTTCGTTAAGAATAGGTGAAGGTTGTCATATCGTTAAAACCGGTGATGCAGATGCTCTCGCGAAGATGATGGAATCCGTAAGCCGGCAGATAGAGTATGACCGTCGGAAAGTATCGGAAGTCATAGCCGAAAAGTTTTCTCCCAAGGCTGTTGCCTTGGAATTGGAACAGTTGTTCCTATCAGTTATTGAAGGTTAAGGGCGCTTTAGGGAAACGGCTAGTTTTCTAGTTAAAAGCGCAATATTCCACGTCAGTTCGTTTTTCATGACAGTCTCCACTACGCTAGTTAGGGCTGTCCTTCTGACTTTCCATTCTTTCCCTAATTGAGATGCTTTTGAGGCGAGTGTCTTGTTGTGAGAACGAAACGCGTGCATGTTGAGTGCAAAAAGTCTGTGGCTTAGATCCTTTTCAATCTTATCCGTTCGCCTGTAATAGTGTTCTGCAAGATACACTCTCAATGAAGTGGTCTTTGCAATGAAATGGAACTGCTTCTCCTCATCAGATTGATTGGAAATGGAGCCATTACCAATATTATAGTTCAGTGTGATATCAGGTATATAGGCTATATTCCCATTTAAAGCCATAATGAATGAAAGCTGTAGATCTTCGCATCCAAATCCTTGATTACGAAACAGATAATCATCTTTCTGATAGGCTTTCAGAAAGGTGTCTTTACGATAAAGTGATGTACACAAGTGGATAACAGGAGTCGAAGTCTGTGTGATGATATCTTCAAGCATCAACTTTCCGTCAGTAATGGCCGAAGTATATGGTTGGGGAGTAGGAGGGAGGATTTCACTGCTGGATTGTGGAATAATCTGCCAGCCAGTATGTACCAATGTTACTTCTTGATGCTCTTCGAGGACACGTAATTCTTTTTCCAGTTTATGGTCATCAACCCAGTAATCGTCACCAGCACAATCAGCAATATATTCTCCTTTGCAGGCCAACAGACAATCGTAATAATTTTCCACAATGCCTTTGTTGGGATGGTTAGCAAAGATTTTTATAATGTCAGGATATTTTTGCTGATACGTTTTGCAAATGGCTAAGGTCCCATCCGTAGAACAGTCTTCACCGATGATAATCTCAAAGGGAACATGACACTTCTGGCATAGAACACTATCGAGTGTACGGCTGATAGTATCCTCTTGATTGAAAGTGCAAACGATGACAGAAATCATATTCTCCATATATATTGGCTGATTACAATCTTCCCAACAGGTAAAGCATTATTTTCCGACCATATTTGTGTTTAATCATCTTGCCAAACAGTTTGTATTTTGAAGTGTAATTCTTGTCGGGCAATGGGAACAGGCCTTCTTTCTCCAACCGCTTGAGCCGTTCATCAAGTTGGTGTTCTGAATGTGTCTTTGTAATGATGTTGTAGAGATAATCCATTGTCAGTTGAGCCACACGACGTTGCAAAGCCAATCTTTCTGCGGTTGGAAGTGTCTGCGACAAATGGTTTAGATAGAGAATCACGTGCTCTGTATCCTTGAACTTTTTGGCAAGTGCGCGAGAAGAGTCATTGTGAGTTACCGATCTGTCGTGCATCCTGTAGAAGTAGGCGAAAGTATCGGTAGCGTATAGTTTTTCAGCTCTCAGGATTAGCTGAGGTGTAAATTGCTCGTCTTCGCCATATTCAATACCTTCCGTAAAGCGCAGGTCCACGAGTGTTTTTTTCTTGAAAATATAGCAACAGACAGATGCCTTGAGGTTATTGTGCTGCATATATTCGCTGCCGGAAAAAGGTCCATTGAATAAGTATGGCGTATCTACGTCTTCTTCCTCGGTAGTGAAATTAAAAAGCACCATATCTGGTTCATTGTTTCTCACAACGTCAAGAACATGCTCATATCCTGAATCGATGATGGTATCATCGGCGTCAACAAACTGTATAAACTGGCCGTTTGCATTGGCTATGCCTCTGTTTCTGGCAACACTTACGCCATTGTTTGTTTGTCTGACATAAAGAATTCTGTCGCGATATTCAAGCAGTTCATTGAGCGGGCTTTCGTCAGACCCGTCATCAACAATGATGATTTCGCGCTCTTCGTCAGCAAGTGTCAAGGCTAAAATACTGTCGAGACATTCGCGTAACATAGTCATTGTCTCATTGTGATAAGTCACAATGAAACTGACAAGTGGTTTTTTCCTATTTGGTTTGTCGTTGTCCATAATTGGATGTGTCATTTATGCCACAAAGGTACACATTATTTTATAATAAAAGACTGAAAAGAACGTTTATTTTTTGAAGATGGAAAATAAAAGCAAACAAAGCGCATACCAACATGTCTTGAAGTACACCAGCATATTTGGTGGTATTCAAGGTCTTAACATACTTGTGTCGATTGTGCGTACCAAATTGGTGGCCGTTATCTTAGGTCCGGATGGTATGGGCTTGATGTCGCTTTTCAGTTCTACGATTAAGTTTGTTTCCGATTCTACCAATCTCGGCATTGGCACAAGTGCAGTGAGGGATATGTCGGAGGCTTTCGAAAAGAATGACACAAAAGTCGATGAGACGGTGATGACTGTCCGCACATGGAGTTTCCTCACGGCTTTAGCAGGAACTCTGCTGTGCATTGTGCTGAGTCCGTTGCTCAATAGGTTCACATTCAGTTGGGGAGACCACATCCTTCATTTCATTCTCCTTTCGCCTGTTGTCGGAATGACGGCTATCACGAGTGGTGAATTGTCTATTCTCAAAGGAGCCCGCAAACTGAAAAGTCTTGCCAAGGTTTCCATATATGGTGTTTTCCTTTCCGTCCTCATAAGCATCCCCATTCTTTATCTGATGGGGCAGCGGGGTATTATTCCCTCGCTTCTTTTACTAACATTCGTGCAGATGCTGCTTGTTATCGGCTATAGCATACGACTTTATCCTTATCGGTTATCATTCAAGAAATCATCCATTAACAAAGGCATGAGCATGGTCCGTCTGGGAGTGGCTTTCGTGATAGCCGGTGTTATGGGCAGCGGTGCCGATTTTATAATCCGTTCCTACCTGAACTACACGGATTCACTTGATGCCGTGGGCTTGTATAATGCGGGTTATATGATGACGATGGTTTATGCGGGTATGGTTTTCTCTGCCATGGAAACAGACTTTTTTCCACGTCTTTCTGCAGTAAACAAAGATGTTGCCGCAAGCAACCTGACCATTAACAGACAGATTGAGGTTTCGCTACTTATTCTGTCGCCCATGCTGGTTGCTTTGATTATCGCCCTCCCGATTATCATCCCCTTGCTTTACAGCGGAAAGTTCATGCCCGTTCTCGATATGGTTCAGATTGCTACACTTGCACTATATCTGCGTGCAGTTAATCTTCCCGTACAATATTTGTCACTTGCCAAGGGTGATTCACTTTCATATATGTTTCTTGAAGTCATCTACGATGTGCCGATTGTATTGCTGATTATCTTGCTGTATGGTGACTATGGTTTAAAGGGTATTGGCTTCGCTTTGCTTATCTGTAGCATCGTTGATTTTGCAGTAACAATCATATACACCCATCGGAAATACCATTTCAATCTTTCACGACAGGTTATCAGTTATATGATGCTACAAATACCCATCGGAATTGCTGTCTATATCGTGACCCAGACTCTTCAAGGATGGTCTTATTGGACTATGGGCGGGTTGTTGCTTGTGGCCAGTACAGGCATTTCCCTGCAGATTCTCCAGCAAAAGACAGCACTTTGGAACAGTCTGAAGCGCAAATTTAAAGGAGGATCTGATGAGTAAGGTCAGTGTACTTGTTGCCGTGTATAATGCAGAGAAGTATCTGCGTGAATGCCTCGATTCTCTCAGTCGTCAGTCTTTACGAGACATCCAAATTATTTGTGTGGATGATGCGAGTGAAGACCATTCTTTTGACATTCTCAATGAATATGCCCGAAGTGACAATCGTTTCCTCGTCAAGAAGATGGACCATAATTCAGGCCAGGCAGTAGCCCGAAATGAAGGCTTGAAATACGCCGATGGTGATTATGTGTGTTTTCTTGACAGCGATGACTATCTTTCAGATGATGCGCTTCAACAGATGGTTAGCGTTTTTGAAAACCATCCCGAAACAGATTGCGTACTCCTACATCTTGTACTTATTCATGAGAATGGCAACTTAGAAGATTTCCCTGTGGATGACTTCAGCGTTTTGCCTGGTGAGACCGCCTTCCGCAAAAGTCTCAGTTGGAACGGCATTCATGGAGTCTACGGGGTGAGGGCTGCCATTCAGAAACAATATCCTTATGACGATAGTGCCCTGCTTTTCAGCGATGACAACACCACTCGCATCCACTATCTGGTCTCAAAGGAAGTACGTAATTGTGAGGGAATCTATTATTACCGCCAACATGCCGTTTCTATGACACACTCCGTAAGTCGCAGACGCTTTGAAAAGATGAAAGCTGCACAGAGTCTGCTTGCCCAACTGAAGGCTATGGAAGTTACGACTGACATCATTCACGTGTTGAAAGAAAATGTATGGCTTACTGTTATCGACCAGTATAAGGATTATTTTAGATTCCGCCATTTATTATCGGAAGCTGACAGGAGATATGCGCTGACTCAGATTAGGCAAGGGTGGCAGACTGCCGACCTTATCGGCGTGCCTAAACGTTTGTTGTTAAAGCCTGGCTATATGCCGCTTCGCTTTTCATGGAATCTTTTCCGCTTGCAGGAGGAAATATACTTTTCATTGCGAAAGATATTCGGGCGCATTTGAAAAAAAAGTCTCAAATGTTTGAGATTTACATAATTAATCCGTAACTTTGCGGATGAAATGACACTGATAATTATTGCCATATTATTGATTGGATATGTGCTGATTGCCACATCGAGCATCACGCATATCAACAAGGCTGCTTCGGCGGTGTTCGCCGGAACGGTGGGGTGGGTGCTCTATATCTGTTGGGGTACTGATTACGTAATGGCCCAGCATCCGGATGATTATATCAATTGGCTGGCCGGTGCCAATGCAACAAGTGTTGCCGTCAAGGAATACATCGCAGGGAATATTTTCTTGAATTATGTGGGTAAAGGTGCAGAAATTGTGCTCTTCCTGCTGGCGACGATGATTATCGTGGAAATCCTCAATAATAATGGTTGCTTTGATTTCCTGACGCAAATTATGCGTACACGCCACAGCCGTAAACTCCTTTGGCTGATGACAGCCATCACATTTCTTATCAGCGCCAATCTCGACAACATCACAACCACTACGATGATGTTGATGATTATGCATGATATCGTCCCAGCACGTAGGCAGCGGATGATATACGGTTCGGCTATCGTGGTGGCAGCCAACTGTGGGGGTGCGCTGACCGTTATCGGTGATCCTACGGGACTTGTTTTGTGGACCAACGAACTGGTAACGGCGACCAATTTCTCCATGGCACTTATCATTCCGTGCCTGATTTGCTGGATTGTGCCTACGCTATGGCTTTCCCGAATGTTACCGGAACGAATAGATTCCCAATGGCGGACAATGCCATACAGGGGCGATGACACCAATCTTAAAATCTGGCAGCGTCTTGTGATGCTCATTGTTGGAATCGGAGGTCTCTGGTTCATTCCGACTTTCCATAATATCACCAAACTGTCTCCTTTCCTTGGAGCATTGTGCGTGCTGAGTGTGCTTTGGATTGTAAACGAGGTGATGAACCGCAAACTGATGGATGTTGACAAGATGATTCAGCGACGTGTTCCATTTGTGCTCCAATATGGTGTGGTTCAGTTGGCTCTATTCGTGATGGGCATCATGCTTGCCATTGGTGTGGTTCATGAGACCGGAGCCATTGCATGGCTTGGACGCTGGTGTCTTGAAAATATTCATAATGTGTGGCTGATGGGTGCCATCGCTGCGGCTTTCAGTACCGTGCTCGACACGTTTGCCTCAGCTATGAGTTTCATCTCCCTCTTCCAAAACTTCCCGCAGAATGATGTATTCTGGAAGATTATTGCTTTTTCAACAGCAATGGGAGGTTCAACGCTGTTGATCGGTTCTGTGGCAGGATTAGCCTTGATGAAGATGGAACACATTCGTGTGGGTTGGTATCTGCGCAATGTAGGATGGGTAGTTGCGTTGTCGTGGCTGTTGGGAATGATTGCACTCTTCTTATTGAACAGTTAAAATATAACCTGTAATTATAATAACTATGTCGAAAATCAAGACTATCGGAATCCTGACATCCGGAGGTGATGCCCCTGGCATGAATGCGGCTATACGTGCCGTCACGCGTGCAGGCATTTATAACGGATTCAGAATAAAAGGTATCTATCGTGGCTATGATGGCCTCATCAAAGGTGAAGTGAAAGAGTTTACTACGGAAAATGTAAGTGGAATTATCACCCGTGGTGGAACGATTTTGAAGACAGCCCGTTCCAAAGAGTTCACGACACCGGAAGGAATGCAGAAAGCTTACGAAACCTGCGTGAAAGAAGAAATTGACGCTTTGGTCGTAATAGGCGGTAACGGTTCACTTACGGGTGCGAGAAACTTCGGTATGGAGTTTGACTTTCCTGTTATCGGACTTCCCGGCACAATTGACAATGACCTCTATGGCACCGATTCCACGATAGGCTATGATACTACCATGAATACGATTATGGAATGCGTGGACCGAATCCGTGACACCGCCAACTCTCACGAACGCATTTTCTTCGTAGAAGTTATGGGACGCGATGCCGGCTTCCTGGCTCAGAATTCTGCCATAGCTTGCGGTGCGGAAGCAGCCATCATACCTGAGGACATGACAGATGTTGACCAGTTGGCGCAGTTTATGGGCCGCGGTATCCGTAAGTCAAAGAAATCGTGCATTGTCATTGTTTCCGAGAGTCCCAAGTGCGGCGCGCTTTATTATGCAGACCGTGTAAAGAAGGAGTTCCCGGAGTTTGACGTACGCGTTTCTATCTTGGGACATCTGCAACGTGGCGGTTCGCCCTCTGCCCACGACCGTATTTTGGCCAGCCGTACAGGTGTGGGAGCCATTGAGGCTATTAAGCAAGGACAGCGCAACGTGATGGTCGGCGTCCGGAACAATGAAGTGGTCTATGTACCCTTTAGCGAATGTATCCGCACGGACAAGCCTTTCGACCGCAAACTGATAAAAGTGCTCGATGAATTGAGCATTTAGTTTTCCATTTCCGGCGGATGATACTTTACCTTCCAAAGTATCATCCGCTGGACTTCAAAGTATCATCCGCCCGAAGGCAAAGTATCATCCGCCCAAATCAAAACTGTGAGCGGCAATACTTATCATTTCAGCACGGAACGCAGGAAACGGGGCGTGTAGCCTCGGTCACTCTTTGCAATTGCCTCAGGTGTTCCGGCAGAAAGCAGTTCGCCGCCCTTGCGACCTCCCTCCGGTCCCATGTCGATAATCCAGTCAGCCAGTTTGATGACGTCCAGGTTATGCTCAATGATGATGACCGTATTGCCGCGGTCAACCAGACGCTGCAGTACATCCATCAGGATACGGATGTCTTCGAAATGAAGTCCCGAAGTCGGTTCGTCAAGAATGTAGAGGGTCTTGCCCGTATCCCGTTTTGAAAGTTCCGTGGCCAATTTCACGCGCTGGCTTTCGCCGCCGGATAGGGTAGTGGAGGGCTGTCCTAGTTTGATGTAACCTAATCCGACATCCTGAATGGTCTTGATCTTTCGCAGAATTTCAGGGACATTTTCGAAGAATTCCACCGCCTGATTAATGGTCATGTCGAGAATATCGGCAATTGACTTTCCCTTGAAACGAACCTCCAATGTCTCGCGGTTGTAGCGTTTGCCGTGACAGACTTCACAAGGAATCATCACATCGGGCAGGAAATTCATTTCAATGCTCTTGTAACCATTACCGTTACATGCCTCGCACCGGCCTCCTTTGACATTGAATGAGAAACGCCCGGGCTTATATCCACGGATCTTTGCTTCAGGCAAGTTTACGAAAAGAGAGCGGATATCTGAAAATACACCCGTATATGTAGCGGGATTGGAGCGTGGTGTTCGGCCTATGGGACTTTGGTCAACATTGACTACCTTATCTATATAGTCGATACCTTCCACGGAATCGTAGGGCATGGGTTTTTTCAAAGAACGGTAAAAATGCTGAGAGAGAATCGGCTGAAGCGTCTCATTGACAAGCGTGGACTTGCCCGAACCACTTACACCTGTTACGAGGATGAGTTTCCCTAATGGGAAATCCACGTCTACGTTTTTCAGATTGTTTCCTTTTGCGCCTCGGATGCTGATATACTTACCGTTTCCTTCCCTTCTTTTAGTAGGAATCTCGATGCTTTTCTCACCTGTTAGATACTGGGCGGTGAGCGTCTTTTCCGCATCGGGTGAAAGCATTTTGTCGGGTGTCCCCTGAAAGACGACTCGTCCTCCTTTGCGTCCAGCCTTTGGGCCGATGTCAACGATATAGTCGGCATTGCGCATCATTTCCTCGTCGTGTTCCACCACAATGACCGTATTGCCGATATCACGCAGATCCTTCAATGAAGAAATGAGCCGTTCATTATCTCGTTGATGCAGACCAATACTTGGTTCGTCCAGGATATAAAGTACGTTCACCAGTTGTGAACCAATCTGTGTGGCCAGGCGTATTCGCTGGCTCTCTCCACCGGAAAGTGTTGCAGACTGACGGTCGAGAGCCAGATAATCGAGTCCTACTTCCAGCATAAAGTCAATACGAGTTCGTATTTCCTTCAGAATTTCCGTAGCAATCTGTTGCTGCTGGGGCTCCATATGTTGCTCAACTTCCATGCACCAATCCTTCAGTTCCGTGAGATCCATATTGGCCAGGTCACTGATGTTCTTGTCCCATATTCTATAGGATAGGGATTCGCGATTGAGTCTTTGTCCCTTACATTCTGGGCATGTACATTCGGCAAGGAACTGGTCTGCCCATTTCTGTCCGCTCACGGAATCGTCATTGTCCATCACGTTTTGCAGGTACTTTATCACGCCATCGAAACTGATGAAATAATCACTTGTCGTATGAACCACCTCCTTCGGAATCTTCAGATTCTCCAATGAACCATATAGAATCTCATTAATTGCCTCAACAGGGATGTCGGCAATACGGGATTTGAGATCTAAATCGTATTTCTTAAGAATAGCCTCAATCTCCCAGAAGATCATCTGGTTCTTGTATTTGCCCAATGGGGCAATGCCTCCGTCGTGGATAGACTGCTTGTCATCGGGTATTACTTTCTTGAGGTCTATCTGGTTGATATAGCCTAATCCCTTACAGACAGGGCAGGCTCCTTCCGGTGAGTTGAACGAGAATTTATTTGGAGCAGGATCTCCATACGATATTCCGCTGGTGGGGCACATCAGACGCTTGGAATAGTGTTTCACCTCACCGGTATCCTTATCCATAATCATCAGCAGTCCGTCGCCTTGTTTCATAGCTGTTGACACGCTTTTACGTAAGCGGTCATCGCTAACGGTATCAAGTCCGTTTACGGCCATTTTGTCTATGACAACCTCAATATTATGGTTTTTGTAACGGTCAACTTTCATTCCACGTTGAATCTCAAGTACTTCACCATCTACACGGATGTAGAGGTAACCCTTACGGCGCATACTTTCAAAGAGTTCACGATAGTGGCCCTTACGATTGCGAATGAGTGGAGCCAGAATGAAAATACGCCGTCCTTGATATGCCTGCCCAATCATTTCAAGCACTTTCTCTTCGGTGTATTTCACCATTTTTTCACCGGTCATGTAACTATAGGCCGTTCCTGCACGAGCAAAGAGAAGACGCAGGTAGTCATAGACCTCAGTGATGGTTCCTACAGTAGAACGTGGATTCTTGTTGGTGGTTTTCTGCTCAATACTGATTACCGGTGAAAGTCCGGTAATCTTGTCCACATCCGGACGTTCCATATTCCCGAGGAAATTACGGGCGTAGGCGGAAAAGGTTTCAATATAACGGCGCTGGCCTTCGGCAAAAATAGTATCGAAGGCCAAAGAGGACTTTCCTGAGCCGGAAAGACCGGTAATAACGGTAAGGGAATTACGGGGGATTTCAACGTCAATGTTCTTCAGATTGTGGACGCGGGCTCCCCAGACATTTATCTTTTCTGTTTCTTTTTGCATATGATTAAGATTTCAGCTGAGTCGCTGAGAACGCATTATGGTGTTGTCGTACTGGTTACTTCGGTGTAACCACGCAGCAGGTTGACATCCCGGCGAATATGGTATTCATATCCGTCAGCACCCTTAGCCACAACATTGACATAATAAACACCCTGCTTCACAGGCTTGCCATTGAAAGTCCCGTCCCATCCATCATAAGGGTCGGTCCAGGAATATAGCTTCTGTCCCCAACGATTATAGATGGTGGCCCGAAACTCAACTATGCTTTGGCAAACCTTGGCTTTGTATTTTTCATTCAGCCTATCGCCATTGGGTGAGAATGCATTGGGAAAATCAAGTTTGCTCTCCTTAATGGTAAATTTTATCGAGTCGGTTTGTTCCGACATTTGTTTTCCATCAGCGTCAGTATACGTATAGAGGAGTTTTATGCTGAACTCGCCAGCACGGGTGAATGTCTGTTCAAACTCCTCGGTATAGTTCACGATATTGAACGAAGGATCTTTAGTATTGTTGATTGTCCATTGATAATTCATCGTGTATCCGGCAGTATTTTCCGGATTGGCCTTGAACCGTATGGTGAGCGGAGCCTGCTCCGTGAAACTCTCGGACGTATGTTTAATGATTAGCACTCCAGTCGAATCAGTGTATTCAACCGTAGGAGATACTATCGGATAATTATCGGCAAAGGCAGGAAAAGCCATCAAAAGAGCCACCGAAAGTGCAAATAATTGTTTTATTTTCATTTTAGTTCGACTTTAATGCGCAAAGATACGCATTTTTTTGTATTTTTGCATTCGAAATCTAAAAGAATTATCGAAAATGAGACATTATTTAAGATATGGAGTGCTGGTAGCACTAATGGTTTTCACGGTGATTAACAACGTAATGGCAACCGGCAAGACGGATGTGCGCAAGCGCGAAGTGCGTGTGGGCATTATGCTTCCGTTGCATGACGTGGATGGCGACGGACGGCGCATGGTGGAGTTCTACCGTGGAATTCTGCTGGCAGTTGATGACCTCAAGAAGGAAGGTATTTCTGTGGATATTCACGCATGGAATGTGAACATTGACGCAGATATACGCCAGACGCTGTTAAAGGACGGAGCTGATAAGTGTGACCTCATCTTCGGCCCGCTCTATACAAAGCAAGTTCCACAGTTGGCTGAATTTGCCAAAGCTTATGGAATTAAGGTGGTGATTCCTTTCTCCATTAATGGTGACGATGTCACTAAATGTCCGCAGATCTATCAGGTATATCAGTCACCCGAACAGTTGAACGAAAAGACGATTAAGAACTTTATGGGCCGTTTCGCTGATTATCATCCCGTTTTCATCGATTGCAATGATCCCGATAGCAAGAAAGGCCCTTTCACTAAGGGACTTCGTCAGTTGCTCGATTCAAAAGGTGTTAATTACAACATCACGAACCTTAATTCTCCCTATGAGAATTTCGTGAAGGCTTTCACACTGGATAAGCCTAACATTGTTATACTGAATACTGATCGTTCTCCCGAACTGACTTCCGCTTACCGTAAATTAGATGAGCTGAAGCGCAACAATTCAGCACTTAAGATTTCGATGTTTGGCTATACGGAATGGTTGATGTACGAGCGCAATAACATGACCAAGTTTGTAGAGTATGACACATACGTGCCCTCAACATTCTATCTGAACATTTCTGCCCAGAAGACTCAAACCTTGCTTCAAGACTACAATCGCTGGTTCCACGCTCCCATGATGGAGGCCATTCCGCGCTTTGCCATTACGGGGTATGATCAGGCCTGTTTCTTTATACGCGGATTGCATGAGTATGGTGACAAGTTCGACGGAAGCAAGAGTGTGAAGCCATCCGTGCAGACGCCTTACCGCTTTGAAAGAGTAGGGAAGAAGGGTGGCTATCAGAATCAGGTGTTCCAGTTCATTCATTACAACACGAACGGGGCCATCTCCATAGTGAATTTTTAGTGAGTAAGATGAAGAAGTTTTTCATTCTGCTGACACTGCTTATCGCATGCCAACTCTGTTCGACGGCTCAGGTTGGCGAGCATCGTAGTGATTTTGCCGTTGGTGTGAATGGCGGTTACGTGCTGAGTAATGTTTCATTTGTACCTAAAGTGTCGCAGACTTTCCATGGAGGAATCACCGGAGGCTTATCCTACCGCTATGTTTGTGAAAAATATTTCAAATCCATCTGTTCTGTCTATGGTGAAATCAATTATTCTCAGATAGGATGGAAAGAAGAAATCCTAGACATTGAGGATAAGCCTGTTATCAACTCTGAGACCGGCCTTGAAGAACAATTTCAGAAAACAATCAACTATATCCAGTTTCCCATCATGGCCCGTCTGGCATGGGGACGTGAGCGTAAGGGGTTCAATTTCTTCTTTCAGGTAGGTCCTCAGTTCGGTGTCTATCTGAGTGAAAGTTCCAAATCGAATTTTGAACTCGAGAAAAGAAATGTAGCCGACCGTGTAAACCAAACGATTGAACAAGACACGATGATGGTGGAAAACAAGTTCGACTACGGTATTGCGGGTGGTCTGGGTTTGGAATATTCCCATCCCAAACTGGGTCACTTCATCGTGGAAGGCCGTTATTACTACGGCTTAGGTAACATCTACCATGACAGTAAACGCGACTTTTTCGGTCGTTCAAACTTCGGGAACATCGTTGTTAAACTTACTTACCTGTTTGATATATTTAGGACTAAAAACGACAAAATTAAATAATTATGTTTGAAAATCAACCTAAAGGTCTATTTGCACTAGCTCTCGCCAATACGGGAGAGCGCTTCGGTTACTACACGATGCTTGCAGTGTTTGCATTGTTTTTGAGGGCAAACTATGGATTGTCGCCGGCTTTGGCAGGTACCATCTATAGCGCTTTCCTCATGTTTGTGTATTTCTTCCCGCTGTTTGGTGGTATGCTTGCCGACAAGTTTGGCTTTGGTCGGATGGTTACCACGGGTATCATCATCATGTTTGCAGGCTATCTGCTGTTGAGCGTCCCCCTGGGAGGCAACACGTTTGCCCTCATTGTGATGCTGGCCGCCCTGTTGCTGATTGGCTTCGGCACCGGACTGTTCAAGGGCAACCTGCAGGTAATGGTGGGCGACTTGTATAACGACCCGAAGTATAAGGACAAGCGCGATGCGGGCTTCTCCATTTTCTACATGGCCATCAACATCGGTGCATTGTTTGCTCCCACGGCCGCCATCAAGATTAAGGAGTATGCCGAGAACACACTGGGCTATTCCAGCAACGATGCCTATCACTTCTCGTTTGCTGTAGCTTGTGTGTCGCTGATTCTGTCAATTGCCATCTATTACATCTTCCGCTCTACCTTCCGCCATACAGAGGGAGGAAGCAAGAAGAAGGACCAGGCTGCCGATGTGGCCGTCGAGGAACTGAGCAAGGAAGAGACCAAACAGCGTATTGTTGCCCTGTGCCTCGTGTTTGCCGTTGTGATTTTCTTCTGGATGGCCTTCCATCAGAACGGACTCTCGCTGACCTATTTTGCCGATGAGTTCACGGCTAACTCTGCCTCGGGCTTGCAGGCCATGTGCTTCGACGTATGGAATCTCGTGGCTATCATCTTTATCGTGTATGGCCTGTTCTCAGTTTTCCAGTCGAAGACATCTAAGGGCCGCGGCATTGCCTGCGCTGTGGTTATCCTTGCCGTAGCTTTCCTCTGCTGGAAATACAGTCAGCTTTCAGGCAGCATCGATGTTTCTGCCCCCATCTTCCAGCAGTTCAACCCCTTCTATGTGGTGGCTCTGACTCCAGTATCGATGGCTATCTTCGGTTCATTGGCCGCCAAGGGAAAAGAGCCCTCGGCTCCGCGTAAGATTGCCTACGGTATGATAGTGGCAGCTGTGGCCTATGCCCTGATGGCATTCGGTTCGTTCGGACTTCCCATGCCTCAGACGGTAATGGGTGCCGACGGCAATCCTGTTGCCGTTCATGTGGCCGACGTCACTCCTAATCTGCTGATTTCCGTTTACCTGATTCTCACGTTCGGTGAGCTGCTCCTGTCGCCAATGGGTATCTCGTTCGTGTCGAAGGTTGCACCTCCCAAGTATAAGGGCATGATGATGGGCGGATGGTTTGTCGCTACAGCCATCGGTAACCAGCTCGTGGTAGTTGGTGGACTGCTGTGGGGAGCCGTTCCTCTCTGGGTTTGCTGGAGCGTATTCCTTGCTGTCTGCCTCATCGCGGCCATCTTCATGTTTGTCATGATGAAACGCCTGGAGAAGGTATGCTGAGAAAGCAGCGCTACGAAACCATTCTTGCTTATTTCAGCGAGAAGATGCCGAAAGTCACTACCGAGCTCGAATTCGGTAGTGTCTTTCAGCTTTTAGTGGCTACGGTTCTCAGTGCCCAGTGTACCGATAAGCGAATCAATCAGGTGACACCTGAGCTCTTTCGTCATTATCCAGACCCGAAATCTATGGCACAGGCTGATGTGGAGGATATCTTCGCGCTGATCAGCTCCGTGAGTTATCCCAACTCCAAAGCCAAGCATTTATCCGAAATGTCGAAGATGCTGGTGAAAGAGTTCGGTGGAGATGTTCCTGATACTATGGAGGATTTGCAAAAACTTCCGGGTGTCGGCAGGAAGACGGCGAATGTGGTTCAGGCAGTGGCTTACGGACGTAGTGCCATAGCGGTCGATACTCATGTGTTTCGCGTCAGTCATCGGTTGGGATTGGTCTCTTCAAAGGCTAATACTCCGGCAAAAGTGGAGGAGGAGTTGAAGAGGAACATACCTGAAGATAAACGTGCCGATGCACATCACTGGCTGTTGCTGCATGGCCGTTACATCTGTCAGAGCCGACAGCCTAAATGTGATGAATGCCCCTTCGACAGTTTCTGTCCGAAGCGTCTTGATAACAGTAAAATATAATAAGGTGGAAACAAAAAGAATTCTGAAATATCTAAAGGATATTGCAGCTAACAATAACCGCGAATGGTTTCATGCTAACAAGGCCGAATATAATGCCGTACGTAAAAGCTTCAATGACGGTATTGCTCAAGCCATCGGACACATAGCTGAGTTCGATGAGAGCATAGCCCACTTAGCCGTGAAGGATACGGTCTATCGTTTCAATCGAGACACGCGATTCTCACCAGACAAGTCTCCCTATAAGCGACATCTCGGTGCTTATATTTCTGCATACGGTAAGAAGTCGCTTCACGGTGGATACTATATTCATCTGGAGCCAGGTAATTGTATGCTGGCCGTAGGCAGTTACTGGTTGCCTACGAATATCCTCACTTCTTGCCGGAATGAGATTATGGCCAATATTGAAACGTGGCGGGAAATCGTGGAGAGCCGTAAGTTCATCAATTTCTTCGGTCGTCCTGAAGATGTTCATCAAGGTGATAGTGAGATGTGGCCTATAGATAAGAAAGGCTTTGGCATCAGCCATCTGAAGTCCGCTCCCTCAGGCTTTCCGCGTGACTATGAATTCATCCAATACCTTCGTATGAAGGATTACTGTTGTTGGAAGATGGTTCCTGATTCTTTCTTCGAAGGTGATCAATGGCTCGATGAAGCCATGAAGGTTTTCAAGGTAGCCAAACCCATGATGGATTTCATGAACAATGTAATTGATGATTACGAGTAGAAAGATGGTTAATGGGTGGCTTTCCACCATGAAGTCTTTTCTTTTCCTTTCATGGCTACATTATTCTGACTGGGATCTGAAATGGTGATGCCTGAGAAAGTTTCAATGTTGAAAGTCATCGGTTCGTTATAGATATAGGAATAATATTTCTCAGTATGGTTCTTGTAGGGCACTGCTTTATCAAGAACTGTCAAAAATTGTTTGTAGTCATTCGTGTTAGGACATAGATGCTCCAGATAGCTTTTCATGTCATAGAAAATTGGCTGCGCGAAGCCATCTAAACTTTGCAGCTTTTCAAGTTTGGTGGCATCAAACTTGTATTGATTGTTAATGTCAGCCATCATCAGGGCCAACTGATCCATGATGCGGCAGTCAATGGCCGAGAGCGTAGCATAGGGATAGTCGGTTTTGTTATAGAAATCGACAAACGTACTTACCATTGACGAATAGTTGGGAGTGGGACTGGCAAGATAGGTCCAAGAAGAGGCAAAAGGAGTACCTGCGGCAAGCATCTCACTTGTGGAGGCGACCAGGAAATTGGTAACCTCACGGAGTTCGTAGGCCACTTCCACATTAGCCATATAACAGTCGTCGAAATAGATGTACTGCATCTTCATGTCAGCTGCCTTGATCGCATCAGCTAGAGTCGGCACGTTCATGGAATAGTCATTCATATCTGACAAACTTCCAAAGAACCGTGTTTGGGCATCGGTCATTTCACCATAACGATAGTTCTGATAGGGAATTCTTTCTTCAAAGATCGATCCGTCGAACGGTTTGGCCCGGTAAGGATAGTCTGTCCAGTCTTCCTTGAATGTCCATCCCACACCGTGACTACCGATGATCATAGCGTAATTGAGACCATAAGCATAGCCCTTCACGTCATTGAGCAGTTGTGTGAGCCCTTCCGTTGAGATGTAGCTATTACCGGAATACTCTTTCAGCGTCTGCTTCTGGATATTGCTTCCGTCGTAAGTCACTTCGAAAAGAGAAGACCTGCTTGCTGATTCACTCAGGAAAACCACTAGCCTGCTTGTACCCAGACCGCCTTTTTTCTTAATAGCACTATAAATGCTGTCCAGATTGGTTGTGAAATAATTGTAGAGGTTGGAGCCTGCCCCTGTCCAGGGCATATAGACAAACACAGTCTGTTTGTTTATGCTCTCAATGTCCTCAGCCTCAGAACAACCGATAGCACAGGACATCGCGATGACAATAATCAGCAAACCAAGGATCTTCTTTATCATTTTCAAAGTTTCTTTTTCAGTTCGGCAATCGATTCTTTCAGCGCAGCAATCTTCTCCTCGGAGTCGCTCTGTTTCTTTCGTTCAAGGGCAACAACGGCTTCCGGGGCATTGGCAACAAAGCGTTCATTCTGGAGTTTCTTCATCACACCCGTCAGGAATCCTTCAAGATGCTTCAGTTGTGCCTCCTGCTTCTCAATCTCGGCAGCCACATCAATCATATCGCCAAGGGGAACGGCAAACTCATCGGTGCCTACCATAAAGGCGGAAGCATCTGCTGCCTTTTCGGCCACAACGGTGATAGTCTTCAGATTGGCCATCTTCTTGATGACGTCATTATAGGCCTCAAAGTTATTCTTGCCCACCATCTGCAAATCAAGGGCGTCTTTCTGTGGGATATTCTTGGAATTGCGAACGGCGCGAACACCAGAGGTAATCTGCTTCACAAGTTCGATGTCAGCTACGAGTTTTTGTCCTTCTTCTGTAGGTGCAGCGATTTCCAGTACCTTTACCATAATGCTCTCACCTTCCTTGCGGTCGTAGATATGCTGCCAGAGCTCTTCCGTAATGAACGGCATAAACGGATGGAGCATTTCAAGCAACTGTTCAAAGAACTTCAATGTAGCATCATAGGTTTGTTGGTCAATGGGCTGCTGATAAGCGGGTTTCACCATCTCAAGATACCAACTGGAGAATTCATCCCAGAATAGACGGTAGACGGCCATCAGAGCCTCAGAGATACGGTATTTTGAGAAGAGGTCTTTCAGTTCGGCGTTCACTTCCTGGAGTTTTGCCTCAAACCAAGAGACCGCTGTCTTGCATGCTTGTGGCTGCTCGATATCAGCTGTCTGCCACTGCTTCACCAGACGGAAGGCATTCCATATCTTATTATTGAAGTTACGGCCTTGTTCGCAGAGGGCTTCGTCAAAAAGGATATCGTTTCCGGCAGGAGCAGACAACATCATACCCATACGTACACCATCGGCACCGAATTTCTCGATAAGCTCGATGGGGTCGGGTGAGTTGCCAAGCGACTTCGACATCTTGCGTCCTAGCTTGTCGCGTACGATACCCGTGAAATAAACGTTCTTGAAAGGCATCTTGCCTACAAACTCATAGCCGGCCATAATCATGCGCGACACCCAGAAGAAGATGATGTCGGGACCGGTCACCAAGTCGTTGGTGGGATAATAGTAGTTCAGTTCCTCATTGTTGGGGTTGTTGATTCCGTCGAACAGCGAGACAGGCCAGAGCCACGATGAGAACCAGGTGTCGAGGGCATCCTCTTCCTGACGCAGGTCGGCATCCGTAATCTTCGGGTCTTTCTGCTGAGCCAGTTCAAGCGCCTTCTCACGTGTTTCGGCTACCACGAAGTCACCTTCCTCATTATAATAATATGCAGGAATGCGGTGTCCCCACCACAACTGACGCGAGATACACCAGTCCTGAATGTTCTCAAGCCAATTCTTGTAGGTGTTTACGTATTTCTGTGGATAGAACTTCAATTCTCCGTTTAACACCGGCGGCAGGGCGATGTCGGCAAAGTGCTGCATCTTAAGGAACCACTGCAGGGAGAGACGGGGCTCAATGGCGGTATCTGGATTGCGCTCAGAGTAGCCCACTTTATTGATATAATCCTCAATTTTCTCCATCAGTCCAGCCTCCTGCAGATCTTTGGCAATCTGCTTGCGGCAGTCCATACGGTCCATACCCACGTAGATGGGGCTCTGCTCGGAGATAGTACCGTCTGCATTGAAGATATCGATGGTCTCCAGATTGTGAGTCTTACCCAGCATGTAGTCGTTGGTATCGTGGGCAGGAGTGACCTTCAGGCAACCCGTACCGAACTCGATATCCACATAGCGGTCCTCAATCACGGGAATCACGCGGTTAACCAACGGTACGATTACCTTGCGGCCCTTGAGCCACTGGTTCTTCGGGTCCTTGGGGTTGATACACATGGCCGTGTCGCCCATGATGGTCTCAGGGCGCGTAGTGGCTACAACAGCGTAATAGCCCTTCTCATCCTTGTGGATGATGTTGCCCTGGTTTTCTAGTTCTTCTAGATTCTCTAGTTCAACTAGGCCATCTACATAATATTTCAGGTGGAACAGGTGGCTTTGCTCTTCCTTGTAGATCACCTCTTCGGTAGAAAGGGCGGTCAGCGCTTTCGGGTCCCAGTTCACCATGCGGAGGCCGCGATAGATCAGCCCTTTGTTGTAGAGGTCAACGAAGACCTTGATGACGCTCTCCGAACGCTTCTCGTCCATCGTGAAGGCGGTGCGGTCCCAGTCGCACGAGGCACCCAGCCGGCGCAGCTGCTTCAGGATGATGCCGCCGTGCTCGTGAGTCCAGTCCCAGGCGTGCTCCAGGAACTGTTCGCGGGTCAGGTCGTGCTTCTTGATGCCTTCAGCAGCCAGCTTCTTCACGACCTTGGCTTCTGTAGCAATGGATGCATGGTCAGTTCCAGGCACCCAGCAGGCATTCTTGCCTTCCATGCGTGCACGGCGCACAAGGATGTCTTGTATGGTGTTGTTCAGCATGTGACCCATGTGAAGTACTCCCGTCACGTTTGGGGGAGGAATAACGATTGTATAAGGTTCACGTCCATCGGGTTTAGAACTGAACAATTTGTTGTCTAACCAATACTGGTACCATTTTGACTCCACTGCATGTGGATCATACTTAGATGCTAATTCCATTATCGTTGTTTGTTGTTTTGTTACGTTCAAATGATTAAAACGCTGCAAAGGTACGAATAAAATGCGAGAGAGCAAAATTTCGGGTTCCATATCCCGCAAAAATCTGTTAAATCTATTCCACTTAACTGTTAAAAAGCATAAGTATATGGTTTCCAGGTCAAAAACATTATCTTTACACTTTGCGAAGATATTTCGGCGTTACAGCGTTACAGCGTTACAGTTATAAAAACAACTGTGCGAAAGTCTGAAATTATATCTATATTTATATATATATATATAAATATAGAAAGTAATTCGAGTACTAGAATACCCTTCTCGAGAACTGTAACACCGTAACAACGTAACACACGAGATGGCCTGATTAAACGTAACCAGGGCGCTAACCCAACGCCTCCAGGAGATGCACAAACTGGTAGTTCTTCAATCCCCAGCGAGGAGCAATAAGCAGTTCGGGAGGACTCTGCGAGACAAAGCGTTCCAACACTAAGTCCTTGCGTAGCAATGAGATATAGTCAGCTATCAGGCGCACGTATTCCTCCACGGTGTAGAGAGGGAAAGGATTTTGCAGGTATTCTTCGGCCAGTCGCGTTCCCTTGATAATCTGCATCTGGTGGATTTTCAGGATGTTCAGCGGGAGGCTACTGATGATGGGAGCTTGTCGTAAACTTTCTTCGCGATCTTCTCCAGGCAGCCCAAGAATGATGTGTCCGCCAGTTAAAATACCACGTTCGGCAGTCATTTCCACGGCTTTTTTGCTACATTCAAAGGTATGACCACGGTTAATTCTGCGTAATGTGTCGTTATTGGCACTCTCAATGCCATATTCCACGATGAGAAAAGTCTGACGTGAAAGTTGTTCCAAGTAGTCGAGTAGGGGAGTGGAAATACAGTCGGGACGAGTGCCGATTACCAGTCCTACAATGTCTTCTTCCTGTAAGGCATCTTCATACATTTGCTTTAACAAATCGACACTTCCGTATGTGTTGGTAAATGCTTGAAAATATGCAAGATATTTCATATTGCTATACTTACGGTTAAAGAAGTTCTTCCCTTCTTTTAATTGCTCTCGGATAGATTTGTTGCGGTCACAATAAGAGGGATTAAACGTGCGGTTGTCACAATAGGTACAACCACCCGTAGAGATTCTTCCGTCACGATTAGGACAAGTGAATCCTGCATCAATTGAAATCTTCTGTACCCGGAAGTCAGGAAACTGTTTCCGCAGCCAAGTGCCGAAATCGTTGTATTGCATTAAACCTTTTTATATCAATTGGCTTGCAAAGTTATCAAAAAATTCGTAATTTTGCACCCATTATGAAGAAATATCTGATAATCGCGAGTTTTTTAATGATGGCAGGATTGGTGGCTGAAGCACAGTCGGGCCTTAACATAAAGGATATTACCAGTGGCAAATATGCTGCTGAGTCTTTAGGCGAAGTGACGATGTTAGCCGGAGGCGATACTTATGCCGTACTCGACAATGAGGGCAAAAAAGTGGTGGAGTATTCTCTGAAATCAGGCAATCAAACGCGTATTCTCTTTGATGTCAGCCAAACTTTGCGTGGCAAAGTGGACAAAATCAGTGGCTATGAGATGAGTCCTGACGGTACCCGAATGCTGGTTTGGAACAAAGTGAAGCGCATCTACCGTCGTTCTTTCACGGCAGACTATTACATCTATAACATTCAGTCGAGAGTACTGGAGCCATTGAGCGACTTCGGCCCTCAGCAATCCCCCGTATGGAGTCCTGACAGCCGTAACGTTGCTTTTGTCCGCGACAATAATATCTACCTCATCCGTTTGCTTTATGACAATGCCG
Organism: uncultured Prevotellaceae bacterium; assembly: GCA_900316985.1. Classification (GTDB taxonomy): domain Bacteria; phylum Bacteroidota; class Bacteroidia; order Bacteroidales; family Bacteroidaceae; genus Prevotella. The sequence continues at coordinate 136,245 of ONFE01000002.1, read as the reverse complement.
AGACGCAGGTGACCAAAGACGGTAAGCGTAACGAGATCATAAACGGCGTACCAGACTGGGTGAATGAAGAAGAATTCGGTTTCAACACAGCACTTACATTTACCAGTGACGGACAAATGATTTGCTGGATTCGCTATGATGAGTCAAAGGTGGAGAACTACCGGCTGAATGACTATGAATACAAATATCCCGTGGCTGGTGCCAGGAATTCAGATGTCAGCGTAAGGAGCTATGACATACAGAGCAAGCAGATGCGTACGCTTCAGGTGCCGGTTCCCAAGGAGGGTTATATTCCCCGTTTGAAGATGGCCCGTGAAGCTGACCATGTCGTGGTTTATACGATGAACCGCCATCAGGATGAACTCTGCCTTTATGACGGTAACACCCGTTCTACGGTTTGCAATCTGCTTATCAAGGAGAAAGTAGACAACTACGTAAAGGAGGAAGCTATGGAGAATATCCTCGTGGATAGCACTTATATCCTTGTACCTAGTGACCGTTCAGGTTCCATGCAGCTCTATCTATATCAACCAGATGGCATGCAACTGGGACAATTGACAAGTATTCAAGGCGAAGTGACCGATGTTTATGGCTACGACGAGAAGAGCGGCGTAGTCTATTATCAGGCTGCTGGCAAGAATCCTATGAATCGTGAGGTGTATGCTACTGACCGCAAAGGTAAGACCAGCTGCCTGAGTCAGAAGGACGGATGGAATTCCGCTATCTTCAGCCGAGATTTCAGCCATTTTATTCTGACATGGAGTGATGCTAATACGCCTTATCAATATAGTATTTGCAATAATAAAGGTAAGGAATTAGTGAAGCTGCAGGGCAATGATGAATTGAATAAGAAGATTGCCAGTTTGGGTGTTCCTCAGAAAGAATTCTTTAAGTTCAATATTTCAGAAGGTGTTGAACTGAACGGAGTGATGATTCGCCCGAAAAACTTCGACTCTTCCAAGAAATATCCTGTAGTGATGTGGCAGTATAGTGGCCCTGGTTCTCAACAGGTCATCAACTCTTGGCGCATCGGTTCTATGGGTAATGGCGCTATGTTTGACAACTATCTTGCGCAGGAAGGCTTTATCGTAGTCTGTGTGGATGGTCGAGGAACTGGAGGCCGTGGAGCCGAGTTTGAAAAGGCTATTTACAGAAAGATGGGACGTCTGGAGAGTAAAGATCAGGTGGAAACCGCCATCTATTTAGGAACATTACCCTATGTTGACAAAGAACGCATAGGTATATGGGGATGGAGTTTCGGAGGCTTCAACACCCTGATGTCTATGAGCGAGGGTAGAGAAGTATTCCGTGCTGGTGTGGCTGTGGCTCCAGTTACCGACTGGCGATTCTATGATACCGTTTATACAGAACGCTATATGCAGACACCTCAAGAAAATGGGATGGGCTATGACGACAACCCTATCAAACGAGTGGAGAAATTGCATGGCGACTTGCTGTTATGCCACGGAACGGCAGATGACAATGTTCATCCTGTGAATACCTTTGATTACGCAGAAGCTTTGGTTCAAGCCGACAAGGACTTCTCTGAACGTCTTTATCGCAATCGTAATCACAGTATCAACGGTGGCAACACACGTAACCATCTGCTTCGTCAGATTGCTCAGCATTTCATTAAGAATTTGAAATAAAACATTATAAATCACAACATTATGAAAAGATTACTTTTGGGTGACGAGGCTATTGCTCAAGGAGCGCTCGATGCGGGATTAAGTGGTGTTTACGCTTATCCCGGTACGCCCTCAACTGAAATTACTGAATTTATTCAGGAATCCCCTCTGGCTAAGGAGCGCAATGTGCATAGCCGTTGGTCAACCAATGAGAAAACAGCTATGGAGGCTGCTCTTGGTATGTCGTTTATGGGCAAGCGTGCTTTGGTGTGCATGAAACATGTGGGACTCAACGTCTGCGCTGACCCATTTGTCAATTCAGGAATGACCGGGACAAATGGTGGCGTGGTTGTGCTTGTGGCCGATGACCCCTCGATGCATTCTTCACAAGACGAACAAGACAGCCGTTTCTACGGTAAGTTTGCTATGATTCCTACGTTGGAACCCAGCAATCAGCAGGAAGCTTACGATATGATGGCATTTGCCTTCGACTATTCCGAGGAGATACATCTGCCGGTGCTGATGCGCGTCACTACACGTATGGCTCATAGTCGTGCCGTAGTCGAAGTCGCCGAAACTCCACGTCAGGAGAATGAACTGAACTATAATGCCAAAGCAAGCGACTGGGTGTTGCTGCCAGCCTTTGCCCGTAAGCGCAACGTCGTGGTGACGGGTCAGCAGAAAGAATTGGAAGAGAAAGCCGTTGATTCACCATATAACAAATTTGTGGAAGGAACCGATAAGAGTTTGGGTATTATTGCCAGCGGTATCGGCTACAACTACGTGATGGAGTGCTTCAAGGACGGATGCCCTTATCCTGTATTAAAGATTTCGCAATATCCTCTGCCCAAGAAATTGGTTCGCAAGATGTTGGCTGAATGTGAAAAGGTGCTTATCGTGGAAGAAGGCCAGCCTTTCATTGAAGATATGGTAAGAGGAGTAGGGGAGGCCGAGAATATCATGGGCCGCCTGACAGGTGAACTTCCCCGTACGGGTGAGTTGAATCCCGATTTCCTGAAGAAAGCTCTCGGCATTCCTTCGGACGAGAATTTCGCTCCATGTGAGGATGTTACGCCTCGTCCACCAGCACTCTGCCAAGGTTGTGGACACCGTGATGTTTATACTGCATTAAACAAAGTCCTTGAAGATTATCCCAACGCTCGTGTGTTCGGTGATATCGGCTGCTATACTTTGGGCTTCCTGCCTCCATACAGAGCCATTCATTCATGTGTGGATATGGGTGCTTCCATTACGATGGCCAAGGGAGCTGCCGATGCAGGTCAGTGGCCTGCCGTTGCCATTATCGGTGACTCCACCTTTACACATAGTGGTATGACTGGTTTGCTCGATGCGATAAATGAGAATGCTAACATCACCGTCATTATCAGTGATAACCTGACAACGGGTATGACAGGTGGACAGGACTCTGCCGGAACTAACAAGTTTGAGGCTATCGTTCGAGGTTTGGGCCTTGACAATGAACATTTGAAGGTGGTAGTTCCTTTACCCAAGAATATGCCTGAAATCACGCAGATTATCCGAGATGAAATCGAGTATAAGGGCGTAAGTGTGATTATCCCCCGCCGTGAGTGTATGCAGACTCTGCAGCGCCACCTCAAACAAAAGAAGGCTGCAGAAAAAGCAGCTCAAGAAAACAAATAAATTAAAGGAAGAAAGATGAAAACAGACATCATACTTTGCGGCGTAGGCGGACAAGGAATCCTATCTATCGCCACCATTATCGGCGAAGCTGCCATGAAGGAAAATCTCTATATCAAGCAGGCTGAAGTTCACGGAATGAGTCAGCGTGGAGGTGACGTGCAGTCGAATCTCCGCATTTCCTCTGAACCTATCCATAGTGACCTTATAGCTTTGGGCGGCGCTGATGTGATCATTTCAATGGAACCGATGGAGGCTCTGCGCTATCTGCCATTCTTGAGTAAAGAAGGTTGGATTATCACATCGAGTGCTCCTTTTGTTAATATACCCAATTATCCTGAAATGGATAAATTGATGGCCGACTACTCCAAACTTCAGAACGTCATTATGATTGACATTGAGCAGATGGCCAAGGACAACGGGGTTCCACGCTCAGCCAACGTGATTTTGTTGGGTGCCGCCCAAAAGGCTCTTGGCATAGAATATGACAAGCTGGAAGCTGCCATCGGCCGTGTGTTTGCGCGGAAAGGTGAGAAGATTGTTGAGCAGAACATCAAGGCTTTGGCCTTGGGTCGAGCGTTGCAGAAATAAACCGTTAATATCTGATTGTAAATGAAACAGACACCTATTGACAAACAGATCGTTGACGGACTGATAGAGAATCTTGGAATAACAGATTTCGCCAAGGCTACCATCCGAGAAGTGAAGCAGGTTGCTGCCAAAGCTGAACAGGAAACTGGCGTTGAGTTTATCAAGATGGAAATGGGCATCCCTGGACTTCCTGCTGCTGAAGCCGGAGTGAAAGCCCAAATCAAGGCTTTACAGGACGGTATAGCCCATAGCTATCCAGACATACAAGGTTATCCCGAACTGAAGAAAGAAGCTTCTCGCTTCGTAAAAGCTTTTATAGGCGTGGATATTGCCCCAGAGGGTTGTGTTCCCGTAAGTGGCTCTATGCAAGGCACATTTGCCTCCTTCCTAACTTGTAGTCAGGCCGATAAGAAAAAAGACACCGTGCTTTTCATCGATCCAGGTTTTCCTGTTCAGAAAATGCAGTTACAGGTGATGGGCGTTAAATATGAAACTTTTGACGTTTATGATTATCGAGGCGATAAGCTGAAAGGCAAATTGGAGAGTTACTTAGATAAAGGCAACATTTGCGCCATAGTCTATAGCAATCCCAACAATCCTGCATGGATTTGTTTGCGAGAGGAGGAACTGAATGTAATAGGGGAGTTGGCCACTCAATATGATGTTGTCGTGATGGAGGATTTGGCCTATTTTGCAATGGATTTCCGTAAGAATCTGAGCACTCCATTTGAGCCTCCATATCAAGCTACAGTTGCCAGATATACAGACAATTACATGCTGCTCATCAGTGGAAGTAAGGCTTTCAGTTATGCTGGTGAACGTATTGGCGTAACATGTATCTCTGACAAATTATTCCATCGTCATTTTCCGGATTTGGCCAATCGATACGAGGGACTTCCATTCGGTTTGGTTTTTTCTACGCGAATGCTTTATGCGCTTTCGTCAGGAACCAGCCACAGTGCTCAATATGCGATGGCGGCCATGCTGAAAGCAGCAACAGATGGCGAATATGATTTCCGCAAGGAAATAAGTGTATATGGTGAACGTGCTCACAAACTGAAGGAAATCTTCTGCCGCCACAAGTTCTATATCGTTTACGATAAGGATTTGGATGAGCCTATAGCTGACGGCTTCTATTTCACGATCGGATATCCCGGTATGACCAGCGGCGAACTAGCACACGAACTAATGTATTATGGTGTTTCAGCCATCTGTTTGATTACCACAGGTAGTCACCAGGAAGGCTTGCGCGTGTGTACCTCTTTTATTAATGATAATCAGTACGATTTGCTTGAAGAACGTATGGCTATCTTTGAAGAAAATAATCCCGTAGAATAATACAAGGCAAAATCGCAATTTGCAGGAAAGAACTTGCATTTTGCGATTTTTGTCTTTAATAAATGTAATTATATGAAAGCAAAACCAGGATTCAATTTACGCGATGTTTGCGGTGAGCAGATTATCGTGGCTGAAGGAAAAGAAAATATTGACTTCAGTAACATTATCAGCATGAATGAAAGTTCTGCATATCTATGGAGAGAAGTTCAAAAACTCGAAAGTTTTACTGCAGAAGATTTGGCTAATTTGCTTCTTGACCAGTATGAGGTTGATGAAGAAACAGCATTACACGATGCTCAAACACTTGCTACACAATGGCTTAAAGCCGGTATAGTGTCTGAATAATATGTTTGTTGTATTATTTAGATAGAATCAGCATTATGATAAATAAAACTCACGATATCAATATTAACCTTTGAAAAAATGAAAAGAAAAACATTATGTTTGCTTCTCCCCTTGATCGCAATTACTTGTAATGCGCAGGAAGCACTTTTTGGTGGTACTCAGATTGAGTCTCCAATTATAAATAAAGATGGATCTGTTACGATAAACCTATTTGCTCCCAAGGCAGTAAAAGTTGAAGTTACAGGTGATTTTATGCCTATGGTCAAAGTAGATACACCACGCGGCCAGCAAGAAGTACAAGCATCTGCAGAAATGACAGAAGGTAAAAACGGTGTTTGGAGTTATACCTCTAAACCACTTGATCCAGAACTCTACAGCTACAGTCTGACAGTAGATGGAATGCGAATACTGGATCCGTCTAATGTTTATATAAACCGAGATATCGCACAATTCACGAATATATTCATCATATCCAAAAGTAAAGGCGACAAAGGTGATTATTATAAAGTAAATGAAGTGCCTCACGGAAATGTATCCAAGGTCTGGTACGACAGTCCAACGCTGAAAATGAAACGGCGTATGACCGTCTATACCCCTGCTGGATATGAAAAAGGAGGTCACTACCCCGTTCTATATCTCTTACACGGTGCAGGTGGCGACGAGGACGCATGGACCACATTGGGCCGTACAGCTCAGATTATGGACAATCTGGTGGCTCAAGGCAAAGCTAAGCCGATGATTGTTGTGATGCCCAATGGTAATACAAATTGCCAGGCTGCTCCTGGCGAATGGTCGAAAGGAATGTACAAGCCCTCCTTTATGGGACATCAGGATGGCAAAGCCGTTGCTACGATGGACGAAAGTTTCAAGGATATTGTCAGTTTTATCGATAATAACTACCGCACTATTAAAAGCCGTAATGGTCGTGCAGTCTGCGGATTGTCTATGGGCGGTGGACATACTTTCCACATATCTATGCGTTACCCTGAAACGTTCAATTACTACGGCCTATTCTCTGCTGGTCTACATCTTGATGGCAATATCAATCCTCAAGCACCATTTTACGAACAGCTGAAGGCAAATAAAGACGCCCAGAACAAGCTGAAACGCCTATTTTCGTCTAATCCTAAACTATATTGGATTGCCATCGGTAATACGGACTTTCTTTATAAGAGCAATACCGACTTGCGCAAATATCTAGATGAAATGGGTTACAAATACGAGTACCGAGAATCTGACGGAGGTCACATTTGGCGTAATTGGCGTATTTATCTGACTGAATTTGCTCAGAAAATCTTCAAATAATTCAAAAATAAAAAATGCCCGGGTCTTCACAGAGCCAGGCATTTTAATCTCAATAGGTATTAGCTTTTTTAAGGTAAAAAGATTGTATTCAGGATAACGTTTGCAAAGGTAAGGCCTTTTTTGTGATAAAAAAAATATATTTTGGTGTTTTTAAACATAATCTTATGTTTTTCATTAAAAAGTGTCTAAAACGCTCATAATTAGTGTAATATAATCACTTAAACAGCTAGTGAAAAAATATATTGAATTGCTTTCTCTAATGTGAATTAAAAGTTGTACCTTTGCACCAAATATATAAAAAATATTCATTTATGACAGAAATCAAAGACAATATTGGCGAAGAGAAGAAGAGCATCAGTTTTGTTGAGCAGATTGTGGAAAAAGACCTCGCTGAAGGAAAGAACGGCGGTCGTATCCAGACACGATTCCCGCCTGAACCAAATGGCTATCTTCACATAGGACATGCCAAGGCCATCTGTATGGACTTTGGTGTGGCTGAGCGCCATAACGGAATCTGTAATCTCCGTTTTGATGATACCAATCCGGTCAAGGAAGATACAGAATACATTGAAAGCATAGAGCACGATATCCAATGGCTCGGTTTTAAGTGGGCAAATGTTTATTATGCCAGCGATTATTTTCAAGAACTCTGGGATTTTGCCGTATGGCTCATCAAGCAGGGACGTGCCTATGTTGACGAACAAAGTGCTGAGGTTATAGCCCAACAGAAAGGTACGACTACCAGTCCGGGCACAAACAGCCCCTATCGTGACCGTCCTGTAGAGGAGAATCTTCGTTTGTTCGAGTTTATGAACAGCGGTAAGGCCACTCCTGGAACCTTAGTCTTGAGAGCCAAGATAGATATGGCTCACCCCAATATGCTATTCCGTGACCCCCTACTCTACCGCGTGCTGAACATTCCTCATGTGAAGACAGGCACCAAATGGAATGCCTATCCCATGTATGATTTCACTCATGGACAAAGCGATTATCTGGAGGGCGTAACCCATTCTCTATGCACATTGGAATTTGTGGAGCATCGGCCCTTGTATGATCTATTTGTCACATGGATAAAAGAATACAAAGGTGAGACGGACAATATCGAAGATAACCGTCCTCGTCAGACTGAGTTCAATAAACTGAACCTCTCCTATACACTGATGTCTAAACGAAATCTGCTTGCTTTGGTGAATGAAGGCCTTGTCAACGGATGGGATGACCCCCGTATGCCGACAATATGTGGTTTCCGTCGTCGTGGATATAGTCCTGAGAGTATTGTGAAGTTTATCGATAAGATTGGCTATACCACTTATGATGCCCTCAATGAGATCGCTTTGTTGGAGAGTGCTGTTCGCGATGATTTGAATAGTCGTGCCATTCGTGTAAGTGCCGTTCTTGACCCTGTAAAGGTCGTAATAACCAATTATCCAGAAGGGCAGACCGAGCAATTGATTGCCGTGAACAATCCGGAAAATGAAGCTGATGGAACACATGAAGTTGAGTTTAGCCGCGAACTTTGGATTGAACGAGATGACTTCATGAAGGTAGCCGAAAAGAAATTCATGCGTTTGGCTCCTGGTAAGGAGGTTCGTCTGAAGAATGCCTATATCATCAAATGCGATGAGGAACATCCTTGCGATGAAGACGAAAACGGCAATGTGACGACTATCTATTGTACATACGATCCTGATTCACGTAGTGGGATGCCTGGTTCCAATCGTAAGATTAAGGGCAAGACACTCCATTGGGTAAGTTGTGTTCACGCCGTTAAGGCTGAAGTACGCCTTTATGAGCGTCTTTGGAAAGTTGAGAATCCACGCGATGTTATGGCAGCTATCCGCGAGGAGCAGGGTTGTGATGCCGTTACAGCGATGAAGCAGATGATTAATCCCGATTCTCTCAACGTGAACAAGAACTGCTATATTGAGCCATATGCTGCAGGAATGAAGCCTGGTCAGTATCTCCAGTTCCAGCGAATTGGCTATTTCATGGCCGATCCCGATACCACTCCGGATAACCCCGTCTTTAACAAGACAGTTGGTCTGAAGGACACATGGGCAAAATCTCAGAAAGCGTAGAATTTGGCGTACAGCGAATATTTCCAATCAAACGAGTTCCATGATCTGCTTCATCATTACGAAGAAGCAGGTCTTGAACATCTTGTGGACTTTAGTTCAGGAGATTTGACAGATTTGGCTGAATACTTCCACACCATCGGAGATATGAACCAAGCCTTGAAGATAGTGGATGCGGCCATCGACATCTATCCGGGAGCCGTGGGTCCTTTGGTGTTCCGCGCTCGTACTTCACTGGTAAAAGACGGCAATCCGAAGCTTGCGTCCTATTATGCAGACCTCATTGATGACAAGACCGACTTGGATTATTATTACATCCAGGCGGAAATCATGGTTTACAATAATGAAGCCGAGAAAGCCAACGATTACCTGCTTGATAAATACAATGAAGTGGATGAAGATGACCGTCAGGATTATCTGCTCGATGTGGCTACGCTTTTTGCCGATTACGAATTGTGGAATTATGCAGATTCGTGGAGCCAAAACTACGAAGACAAGGAAGAGTCCGACTATCTCGAACTACAAGGACGTTTGATGTCAGTAAGGCAGGAATATGACAAAGCCGAAGAAGTATTCAATCTTCTGCTAGACCGCAATCCCTTCTCTACGGCTTATTGGAATCTGTTAGCCTGCACGAACTTTTATGCCAAAGACTTCCCAAAATGTATTTCCAGTTGTGATTACGCGCTTGCCATACAACCAGATAATGCAGATGCCTTACTGACCAAGGCGAATGCTCTTTTCTATGTGGGAAACATCGAAGACGCGGTTGCCAATTACGTGCACTATATGAAAGTGTGTGGCGAAGATATTCCCGACGATGTTGACCTGGAAGACTATTTCAAACAAATAATGAACACTCAATGAATTTCATCACATCTCTTCTGAACAACCTCAACTACCCCACCATCTTTTTTCTGATGATGCTTGAATCCACGGTAGTTCCTGTACCTTCAGAATTAGTTGTCTCACCTGCCGCCTATCATGCAGCCGGAGGCAATCTGAATATGTGGCTCGTTATCCTCTTTGCCACATTAGGAGCCGACCTCGGTGCAACCATCAACTATGTGGTGGCTTATTATGTAGGCCGTCCTGTCATTTATCGCTTTGCTAATAGCCGTCTTGGCCATCTTTGCCTGCTCAATCAGGAGAAGGTGGAGAAGAGTGAAAAATACTTCGATAATCATGGAAAACTGGCTACCATTACAGGCCGCCTAATTCCAGGAATCCGACATTTGATAAGCATTCCGGCGGGACTTGCCAAGATGCATTATGGTCATTTCCTGCTATATACAACGGTAGGGGCTGGTGCATGGAACATCATATTAGCCGCCCTCGGTTGGTATCTTCACACTATCGTCCCAGAAGAACAACTACACGATAAGATTCTTGAATACGGTGACTACATCAAATACATCATTATTGCCATCGTCTTGGTGGCAGCCCTCTACTTCATTGTCAAGAAGCAGATCAAGAAACGTTCAAGCAAGCAATGATTTTAAGTCTTATACAAGGTTAAGACCTATTCAGCAATATTCATCCGCATAGCACCTTTGTAGGTGATGGCCACGTCTACAAGGTAGATACTGGGGGTGTCAGGTATAGCCAACTGCGCTTCATAATGCACACCTTCGGCATTAGACGACTTCAATACCATATCACTCAAGATGCATTGGTTGATAAAGTCCTTCGGAACCAGACGGGTAAAGTCCTGTTTGTGAAAATCGTGCGTATAGACACGCGCATTTCCCCGGAATACAGCCACGTGAATACTATTGTCATAGTAAATGTTGTCAACCTGTAGTCCATCGTCATTGTATGTCTGTTTATACACCTTGTAGGTAGTGGGATTCACCTGTACGTAGCAGTGATAACGCTCATTTCCTGTTCCCACAATAGTGTCTCGTTTAATAGTCTTCCGCTGATTGAGAGCAATAGGCTGTTCCGTTTCGAAAACCTCATTGTCTGTCTTATCAACGCTCTTGACAAGTTTCACAACTTCGCCATTTTGATTGACAAATTGAAAAATATTGGCAGATTGCTTCAATATAGCATAGCGAAGTGTTCTTGAACCGTCAAGCACAATCGAATCCGCTATAATGTAAAAATGCACAGGGGCACTAGTGGAGTCAGGATAATAAATCGTGTCTCCTTCAGCACGAAATGAAGGTTCACCGCTTTCCTCGTCAAGCCAGATACCTTGGAGCATCTTCTTGGCGGAAGCGTCCTCTACAGGCGCTGTTATAGGCTTTTCCTTATTTCCACAAGCGGTAAGCAGGAATAGCAGCAAAATGAGCGGTAGTACCTTCGTCATATATTAATTAGGTGAATATGGTTCTTCCCTTATTCGAAGAGTTCTGCATCTTGCAGGCTCTTCCCATTCTGATCCTTGGGACTAAGCAACATTTCTGCGGGATCAATGGGCCATTCTATACCGATGGTGGGATCGTCAAACCGGATACTGGCCTCTGCCTGCGGTGCATACACATTGTCTACCTTATAGGTGAACACAGCTTCGTCACTGAGTACGAGAAATCCGTGAGCCATTCCACGTGGTATGAAAAGCTGACGCTTATTTTCAGCACTCAATTCCACGGCCACATAACGGCCAAATGTAGGTGAACTACGACGAATATCCACAGCTACATCAATGACTGTTCCGCTGATGACACGCACGAGTTTTGCTTGCGAGAATTCTCCTTTCTGATAGTGAAGGCCGCGGAGGACACCCCGGGAACTCTTCGACTCATTATCCTGAACGAAATTAACGGAACCGATATGGCTTTCGAATTCTTCTTTCTTCCAGGCTTCGAAGAAATAGCCGCGGGCATCGTTGAACACTTTAGGCTCAATCACCCACACGCCTTTAATGTCTGTTTCCTTGTATTCCATATTGTTTTGCAAAAGTACAATAAAAAATGGAATCGGCACACGTTTTTCACGATTTTTATTTTTTAAGACTGTAAATATTTGCAGAATCCAAGAAAAAGAATTACTTTTGCAGTCGTGATTGAACTCGAAAGACATATAGAAATTCTGCTTCTTGATAATGATTGCGTGATCGTTCCCGATCTCGGTGGCTTTATGGCCCATTATTCAGAGGCTCACTATGACGACAGCGACCAGATGTTCCTGCCGCCGACACGTACGCTCGGATTCAATCCAGCCTTGAAAATGAATGATTCGTTGCTGGCACAATCTTATATTGAAGCCTACGATATCTCCTATCCAGAAGCCTTGCTTCGCATAGAGGATGAAGTTAACGAATTGCGGCAACATATTGAGAATGAAGGCTATTATGAACTGAACGATATTGGCACACTTCGGGTCAACGAATATGGCAATTATGAGTTTGATCCTTGTGAGGCAGGTATCCTGACTCCTGCTCTCTATGGACTAAGTAGCGTGGAAATGGATCCACTTGTCAGTCTTACACCTGCCTTAGTGGAAACAAAGACAAAACCTGTCAAGATTGAGGCAGTAAAAGAAAATGTAATTAAAGAAGAAAAGGACCAAGAGGACAAGAAGCTGACATCTCTATATGTCGAAGATGAAAATGATGACAAGATTCATATCCGTGTGAGTGTACTGCGCAACATCGCAGCTGCAGCCATTGCCGTCTTTGCTTTCTTTCTGATTTCCACTCCGTTGAATAACGGATCGCATAAGGAGATGAGCATGCTCAACATGAATACTGAAACCCTTACGCGAATTCTGCCTAAAACAACTATACAAGGAGTTGCCGAAGTAAAGGGCATAACAGCTGAAGACCTGAGTGCCAAAGAGGAAAAGGCCGAAAAGGGAGATAAGGGCGAAACAGCAGAGACAACGAAAGCACAAAATACTTCCAATGTCAAACAAGATGCTCTGTATGAACAACAGAACCTCCCCTACTACACCATAGTGTTGGCTTCACATGTGAGCAAGAAGAATGCTGCTGCCTATGTGGAGACACTTCACAAGGCTGGTTTCAATGAGGCTGCTGTTTTCAGCAGTCATTCAACCACAAGAGTAATTTTCAACCAATACAAGTCTGAGGCTGAGGCATATAATGCACTCCACGAAATGCGCGAGTATTCAGAGTTCAGCCAAGCTTGGGTATACAAGGTAGAAGGTTAAAGTTATTAAGAATAATCCTTATTTGTTATGAAACGCGTTCGTTGTCCGAAGTGTGATAATTACATCATTTTTGATGAAACTAAATATGAAGAAGGCCAGCAACTGGTCTTTCAATGTACGGAATGTAACAAACAGTTCGGCATACGAATCGGAGTTAGCAAACTCCATAACCGCCAGAAAGACGAGAATCCTGACGAGCAGGCTAACGAAGAAGGCTGCGGCTCTATTGTAATTATAGAAAACTGCTTTCATTACAAGCAAGTGATTCCGCTAAAAATAGGTGAAAACGTGATAGGCCGCTACCAGAAGGGTAATCGCATTAACACGCCATTTGAAACGGTCGATCCGAGTGTTGATTTGACGCATTGTGCCATCACCGTCAGCCGAAACAAGCGCGGCCAGATACAATATGTTCTGCGCGATTTGAACAGCAATACGGGAACATTCGTGGACAACGTGGAACTCCAGCAAGGGGAACGTCGCATTATTGATGACGGCAGCCTTTTCACATTAGGTGCCACGAGCATCATTCTCCGTGGTGCTGATTCCGAAGATTAAAAACATCATATATTTTCGGGACTATCGGCAAAATCCATAGCTCCATGATCCTGAAGAAAAGAACGGTCTCGGAATCCCCAAAGAACGCTTATACAAGGAAGCCCACTGTTTCTGGCCGTCTGCAAATCCACATCGCTGTCGCCTACATAGACAGCATCTTCCTTTCCCACCCCTAACTGACGTAAAGCCTCGTTCACTGTGTCGGGAGCAGGTTTCTTACGGACCCCAGCTGCCTCATTCTCACCAATAGCCACCTCAATCAGTTCACCGAAGAAATGGCGGATGAGTTCCTTTGTGGCCGCATCAAACTTATTGCTCACGACAGCCATTCGCTTGCCACTGGCCTTCAGTCGGGCAAGCATCTCCATGATGCCAGGATAGGGAGCTGTCGTGTCAAGTGAATGCTCTAAATAATGACTTCGGAAAATATCGAAGGCCTCTTGAAAGCGCGGATTATCTTCACCTTGAGGAACAGCACGTTTCATTAGCATCCTGACGCCATTGCCAACAAACTGACGCACTTCATCCAGCGTTCGCTCAGGCATCGAGCATTGTCGGAGTGCATAGTTCACACTCACGGCCAAGTCCTGCAATGTGTCAAGCAACGTGCCATCCAAATCGAATATGTAGGTGGAATACTGTTTCATCTCCTCAACTTTCTCCTCTCCTACTCCGCAGAACCATCGTGTGAAGTTTCTGATTGAACTGGCGTGCCTCCATAAGTTGCTCGATAGTCACGTTCATCCGATACTTCCATTGGTTGTAACTGTCGTAAGGCTCATTAATACGCTCAGCTCGGACATCTTTTGCCCGAAGCATTGCATCCATGGAAAGTAAGTCCTGGATACTGAGCAGGCAGAGCATCGACGGACAGTACATGTGGCGCGCAATGATTTCCTCGGCCATTGGCGCGGTGAGTTGTAGGGGAGCGCGCCCTTCACGTTGCATCATTGTTGTAAAGTACCGTTGTGTGCGACCCATATTCTCCTCCCACCAAAGACGCAAGGGTGACATGTCGTGAGTACTTATCGTGGCCACACTTCGGTAAGGGTTGGCCTCCAGATGGGCGAACTCTGTACCATAGTCCTTTGGCAATGACTGTACTTCAAGTGTCAATATTCGCAGGGCATCCAAAACGTGTGGTACAGAGGCCGGCAGCAGACCGAGATCTTCGGCACAGACCATCATACGCGTGTCTTGCAAGATTTCACTGAGCAGCATCATGGCATGATGAGCCCAGAAACCGTTGTGACGTTCAAAGAAATAGCTATTATAAATACGCATGTAAGCCTCACGCTCATCGTGACTCAAAATCTCGAATACAGGCTCCCGGTTGATGCCGAAACGAGGATGATACATACCTGGTTGACGGGAGTCTTCAAGGAAAAGAACGTTGGAGATGAGCCGGTAGAGTCCTTCGCGAATCCATAGTGAGTTCTCATCATTACGCCCTTGAAAAGCATGCTCAACCTTACGTTGTGTATCGTATTCGGCCTGGATGGAATAGAGACCGTAGGATTGCCGGATAAGGAAATTGTCCTTCACATACTGAGCGTGGATGCCGAAAATCTTATCGAGAATGGAATCGTTGATGAAAGGACGAGTGTAGAGATCCTGCCGGAAAGTCAGACCCATCTGTTCTATTTCTTCGGTACTCATCGGCAATGCTGGCTGATAATGGCCCATTGTGGCATAGACGGACGTCTGAGGAATCTCCCAGACGCGGAAGAATCCGATAACGTGGTCTATGCGAAAGAGGTCAAAGTATTGTTCCATCCATTGAAACCTGCGGCGGAACCAAGCGGAAATACTGAGCATATCCCCGTGTCTGGCGGGGGGAGCAGATTTACTGGAATTATCTAAACGATAGGTTGGAAATCCCCAGTTCTGTCCATTGGGATGGTAGATGTCCGGAGGCGTACCCGTCTGCATATCGAGATGGAAGAATTCGGGATGCTTCCATGTTTCCACACTGTCCCGATAGACACCGATAGGCAGGTCGCCCTTTAGCGAAACACCCTTGCTGCGGGCATAGTCGGCTGCACCTTTCAACTGCCTATGAAGATGGTATTGCACGTAATAGATTTCCTCCACTTCAGGGCCGGGCTCCAGTTCTTTCCAGTCAGCCACACGGGAGGTGCGGTTCTTGTCACGTAGCACGCAGAAGGCTGCATAGTCAGGTAGCCAATCCTTATTATCTTTAAAGAAAGTCTTGAAAGCATCAGATTTCATCGTATCACTCCCCTGCTCCACAAAGGACTGATGTACATAGGCCGACTTCACGCGGTCAACAGCCAGGTAGTCGCTGTCACGCATGGCATTGAGTTCACGGCGCTGACGCATAAAGCGGGCAGATTTCTTCTCATCTTTCAAGGGCGGCAGTTGTTCCAAATCAATATAATGCGGATGAAGGGCAAAGGCCGATATGATATTGTAGGGATGGGAATCTGTCCATGAGTGAGTGCTGGTCGTATCGTTGACGGGGAGCAGTTGGATGATACGAAGGCCTACAAGTGAAGCCCAATCGGCCATCCGTTTGAGGTCACCGAAGTCGCCTACGCCGAAACTGTGCTCCGAGCGCAAGGAGAAGACTGGAACGACAACTCCGGCTGCTTTCATCGGGGTTTCCTTCAGCCGTAGGGAATCGCCGTAAAGGACAAGCACTTCACCGTCTCCTACCGTATGTTCCTGATTTGTGCGGTTGTCACCTTCCTCCCATGTCTTCAACTGGCGTTTCTTCTCATCGATGACTACATATTTATATTCCAGCGGGAAAGTCATACCGTCGACATTCACAGAAAGAATCCAATCAAACTCACCGATATGCTGCAAGGGCAGATAACGTGTGGGATTCCAGTTGCCGATGGCAGGATGATTTCCAATCAGTGCCAGCGTTTCTCCCTCTTGCAACTGCGGTGCTGATACGCGGAAGATGATGGTCTTACGGAAAAGAGGTAACGACAGGGGCATGATGCCCGGCTCATAGCGCTTATTAAAATAAGTATAGAGCGGATAGTTGAGCGGACGGTCGCGCCAGAGGTCGGCAAAGACAAAAGTTTTCATGCTGTCGGCAGCATAGGTTCGCTTCACCTGATTCCATTCCCTTCGAAGAATATGCCCATCGCTGTCTTCGACTTGATAGACATAGTGGAAGGAAAGTATGGAACGCTGGCGTGATTCCATCAACACCACGTCAAGCATCCACTCTGTGCCGTCCTGGGTCTGCATCAGGAAGTCCTGTTCACGTTCGTGGCGGTCGCTTGTGAGGTAATTCACTACGACGTGCATCTGCTGTCCCCATTCCGTATTATAATGGATATTGAATTTCAGTTTCATATCGCAAAGATAGTCTAAAAAGACGAAATAAAGAAATTTTTCGGTGAATAATTAGCCGCTTCCATAGGACAATTCAATTTTAAACTATTTTTATTTGTTTTTGCGCTTAACTTTTCGTAACTTTGCCAAGATTTTCAAAACATATTGCATTATGAAGGTAAGCGCAAACAAGTACGTGGCTCCAATGCTCATCTGCATCCTGCTCATAGCAGGCATCATATACTATTTCTTTTTCTCGTCAATGACCGGGAAGGATAAGACCCAATATCTCTACATTGATCAGGACGATAACATCGACTCCGTGCTGGTGAAACTCAAGGATTTCTCCTCTCTCCACGGGATTTTCGCCTTCCAGACGCTGGCACGTCATACCAAGTATAAAGAGAAAATACGCACCGGGCGTTACGGCATTAAGCCATCGGAAGGCGCATTCACGGCCTTCCGCCACATCAAGAACGGGATGCAGGAACCTCTCAACCTGACCATCCCATCCGTACGCACAATGGACCGTTTGGCCGCCACCCTGTCTCAGAAGTTGATGCTCGACAGCACCGAAATCATCACTGCCTTGCGTGACTCTGCCATCTGCCAGAAATACGGTTATACACCGGAGACGATGCCATGTATGTTTATACCCAACACTTACGACATTTATTGGAATGTCAGCACGGAAGTCTTGTTCGACCGTATGAAGAAGGAAAGCGATATTTTCTGGAACAAAGAGCGCACAGAGAAGGCCAACGCGCTCAACCTTACACCCGAGCAAGTTATTACGATGGCCAGCATCATCGACGAGGAAACCGCCAACGACAAGGAAAAGCCGATGATTGCCGGTATGTACTACAACCGTCTGAAAACGGATATGCCCCTGCAGGCCGACCCGACGGTGAAGTTTGCCATCGGAGACTTCTCGTTGAAGCGTATCTATAACAATATGCTCTCCGTGAACAGTCCCTACAACACCTACCGCAACACGGGACTTCCTCCAGGCCCTATCCGTATACCGACCGTGGCCGGTATTGATGCCGTACTCAACCTGGTGCACCACGATTATTTATATATGTGTGCGAAAGAGGATTTCAGCGGCACACATAATTTTGCCCGCACCTATGCAGAACATTTGGCCAATGCAGCCAAATACTCCGATGCCTTGAACAAGCGCGGCATCAAATGATTACAGGTAAAAGAATCTTCACGATAGCATTATGCCTCTTGGCAATCAAGGCCAATGCCGTACCTGCCGACACCATCCGTCACCACTGGGGAGCGGAACTCAGCATCATGCCCGGACGTGCCATCGTGATGGATGAATGGCAAAGCAAATGGCAGAAAGACAGGCAGAACCTTTCCTTCGACCTGAAACTCATCCACGCTACATTGCCCTCGGATAGTAACGATTACGCCCGCGATTATGGTTTTCCCACTTTGTCGGCAGGCGTCAAATGGAGCCTGAATCACGGCGTTACGGTTCATAAAGGTGAGGAATTCTGGGGAAAGGAACAAAACGCGCTGAAGGAAGTGGACTACGACTCGCGCTTAGGCAACGCCCTCTCCTTCTACGGACAATTCGCCCGTCCCCTGCTCCGCACACACCGATGGGAAATCGACTATGCACTCAATTTCGGCGTGGCTTGGAACCAACATAAATATAATAAGGAGAACAACATTGACAACGAGCTCATCGGTTCCCGCTGGAACATCTTCTTTGGGGCAGGCGTTCACGGTACTTGGCATTTCTCCAACGATTGGGGCGTACGCCTGGGCATCGACTATTACCATCACAGCAACGGGGCATTGAACCGTCCCAACAAGGGAGCCAACTTCGTGGGACCCTCGCTAGGCCTTGTATATCAGCCTTATTATGAAGCCTCCATTCCCCGGCGACACATTCCTGCATCCAAATTCCAGCCATATACCTATTTTAATTTATATGGTTCAATCGGTGGGCGTACGCTGATGGAGGAATGGCAGCAGACTCAGTTCTACACGAATCCCGATGAGAAAGACTACCGCACGGATTCATTCAAATGCTATCTGGCCTACAGCTTCGGAGCCGATGTAATGTACCGCTATGCCCGCCGCTGGGCTTCCGGCATCGGCGTCGATGTCTTTTATGGCACCTACGACGGCCGTATCCGTGAAATCAGCCTTCTGCGTAACGACCCATCGGAAATCAGCCCCTGGTCGGTCGGTATTGCCGCTAAGCACGAAGCCTTCTTTGGACATCTGTCACTCAATGTTGCACTCGGTTTCTACATCTATCGACACATGGGCAAATGGGCCAAGGAACTGGAAAAACCATATTATGAGCGGATAGGCCTGAACTACCAGTTTCAGAAGTTAGGTAATATTAAAATAGGTGTCAACGTGAAAGCCCATTTGACGAAAGCCGACCTCACGGAAGTCGTAATTTCCTATCCTACAACAATTTTCGCAAAGAAAAATCGAAAAAAACTCAAATAAATTTTCGTATCTTGTCAAAAAGCAGTATCTTTGCATCCCGAATTAATCAAAATATAAAGAAATAGAGATGACAAAAGCAGAAATTATCGAGGATATCGTTCAAAAAACAGGTATCGCCCGTAAAGATGTTGCCACCACAGTAGAGGCATTTATGGAGTCTGTGAAAGACAGCATGCTGGAAAAGAAAGAGAATGTCTATCTGCGTGGTTTCGGTACGTTTGTTGTGAAGCATCGCGCCGAAAAGACAGCTCGCAACATCAGCAAGAACACGACTATCGTGATTGCAGCTCACGACTTCCCAAGTTTCAAGCCCGCCAAGAGCTTCGTCGCCAAGATGAAGGGTGAGGAATAATACTTGAGTGAAGACCGAGAGGAATTCAGAGTTGGAAAGTATTGTTTTAACATTAAATATTTAAAGTTATGCCAAACGGAAAAAAGAAAAAGGGCCACAAGATGGCTACTCACAAACGTAAAAAGAGACTGAGAAAGAATCGTCATAAGAGCAAGTAAGCCTACTTGCTCTTATGGCTTTATACCACATCAAGAGCAGAAGAAATGACCAGCGAAGTAGTAATTGATGTCCAAGAGAAGGAGATTTCGATTGCCCTGCTGGAAGACAAAAGCCTGGTGGAATACCAGACAGAGCCCCGCTCAGCATCGTTCTCCGTTGGAAACATCTACGTGGCCAAAGTGAAAAAACTGATGGCCGGACTGAACGCCAGTTTTGTGAACGTAGGATACGAACGCGACGCCTTTCTTCACTATCTTGACCTGGGAAGCCAGTTCAATTCTTACGGAAAGTACCTCAAACAGGTAGAAAGCGACAGGAAAAAACTTTACCCCTTCTCCAAGGCATCACGCCTGCCCGATCTGAAAAAAGACGGCAGCATCGCAACAACGCTGCAGAAAGATCAGGAGGTGCTGGTGCAGATTGTAAAAGAACCCATTTCGACCAAAGGTCCGCGTATGACGGCTGAATTGTCGTTTGCCGGACGTTATCTGGTCCTGATTCCATTCGGGGATAAAGTTTCAGTATCGTCCAAAATCAAAAGCGGTGAAGAGCGAGCCAGGCTCAAGCAAATCATCCAAAGTGTAAAGCCCCGCAATTGCGGAGTCATTGTGCGGACAGTTGCTGAAGGCAAAAGAGCAGCCGAACTCGACTCTGAACTCAAAGTCCTCTACAAGCGGTGGGAGGACGCCGTTACCAAGGTGCAGAAAACCACCCAACGGCCACAGCTCGTCTATGAGGAGGAAAGCCGTGTCGTAGCACTCTTGCGCGACCTTTTCAATCCCTCCTACGAGAACATCTACGTCAACGACGAGCAAGTGTTCCAGGAAGTGAAAGACTACGTGACGCTCATCGCCCCTGAAAAGGCGGGCATCGTAAAGCTCTACACCGGTAAGGTACCTATCTTTGACAACTTTAACATCACCAAGCAGATCAAGTCAGGCTTCGGCCGGACGGTGAACTACAAGCATGGTGCCTATCTCATTATCGAGCACACAGAGGCAATGCACGTGGTGGACGTGAACAGCGGTAACCGTATTCGCGCAGAGAAAGGACAGGAGGGCAATGCGCTCGAAGTAAATCTCGGTGCTGCTGACGAACTGGCACGTCAATTGCGTCTTCGCGACATGGGAGGTATCATCATTGTTGACTTCATCGACATGAACCTGGCTGAAGACCGGCAGATGCTCTACGAGCGTATGTGTAAGAACATGCAAAAAGACCGCGCACGCCACAACATACTGCCGCTCTCCAAGTTCGGACTGATGCAAATCACGCGCCAGCGTGTCAGACCTGCTATGGATGTGAATGTAGAGGAAGAGTGTCCTACCTGTTTCGGTAGTGGAAAGATCAAGTCAAGCATTCTTTTCACCGATACGCTCGAACGTAAGATTGACGCCCTGGTCAACAAGATCGGCGTTAAGAGATTCTATCTGCACGTCCACCCGTATGTGGCTGCCTATATCAATCAGGGACTCGTGTCGCTGAAACGTAAATGGCAGATGAAGTACGGACTGGGTGTACACATCATTCCCTCGCAAAAGATGGGTTTCTTGCAATACGAATTTTATGACAGCAAGAAACAAATGATTGACATGCGGGAGGAACAAGAAACAAAATGACAAAAAAGCGGAACCATCGCAAAGGTGATTCCGCTTTTTTTTGTATATTTGTCCCCGAATATGCTTAAGACTCTTCTCCGACAAGTAGGCTCATTCCGCACGGCGGCTGTGCTGACGCCTGTATTCACAGGACTTGAAGTGGTGATGGGGGTACTGATTCCTTACGTCACCTCCTGGATTATCGACCGTGGAATCTCTACGGGCAATCTACGTAACGTATGTCTCTATGGCGGACTGATGCTCTTGATAGCAGCCTTCTCACTGCTTTTCGGCATTCTGTCAGGACGTTGTTCGGCAAAGGCTTCCACGGGATTTGCATACAACCTTCGTGATGCCATGTACCGCAACATCCAGACGTTCTCTTTCGCTAACATTGACAAGTTCTCCACCTCCGGACTGATCACGCGTATGACGACCGATGTATCCAACTTGCAGAACGCCTTCCAGATGCTCATGCGCATATCGGTCAGGGCACCGTTCAATATGATTCTCTCCGTGCTGATGTGCGTGTTCATCAACTTCAAGATGAGTCTCATTTTCCTTGTCGCGTTGGTCATCCTCGGCATTGCGCTCTATATGATTATCTCCCGTACGATGAAACTCTTCACCCAGGTGTTCCTCCGCTATGATGACCTCAACGGTGCCGTGCAGGAGAATATCGCTGCCATTAGAGTGGTGAAGGCCTTTGTGCGGGAAGACTTTGAGAACACGAAGTTCCGTCGGGCGGCCGAGGCACTCTACAATTTGTTCGTCAAGACCGAGACGCTGCAGGCCATCAACCATCCCATCATGATGCTGGTCGTATACGGCTGTATCATGGCCCTCTCCTGGTTCGGTGCCCATTTCATCGTTGGCGGTGAACTCACCACCGGACAACTGACATCTCTGTTCACCTATGTGATGACCATCCTCTCCTCTCTGATGATGCTCTCGATGATTTTCGTCACGCTCACGATGAGTGCGGCAAGCGGCAAGCGTGTTGCTGAGGTCATCGACGAACAGGCCAGCATCACTTCTCCCGTAAACGCCCTTCACACGGTCAAGGACGGTAGCATTGACTTTGAAAACGTCAGCTTCAGCTATAACCTGAATCACGGACCCACCTCATCAGAAGGCAACGCACTACCCGTTCATGAATACGCCATCAAGAATGTGACGCTCCACATCAACTCCGGCGAGACCATCGGTATCATCGGCGGTACAGGTTGCGGAAAATCAACGTTAGCTACACTCATCTCACGCCTTTATGATGCTACTGAAGGCTATGTTAGTGTGGGTGGTGTAGATGTGCGCCGCTATGATCTTGATACGCTTCGCAATGAGGTTTCAATGGTCTTACAGAACAACGTGCTCTTCTCCGGAACCATCCTTGAGAACCTGCGCTGGGGCAAGGAAGATGCAACTTTAGAGGAATGCCAGGAAGCCTGTCGAATGGCTTGTGCCGATGAGTTTATCGAACAGATGCCGGAGAAATATGAGACGCGCATCGAGCAGAACGGAGCTAATGTGTCTGGTGGCCAGAAGCAGCGCCTCTGCATTGCCCGTGCCCTACTTAAACGGCCCAAAGTTCTGATTCTCGACGATTCCACCAGTGCCTGTGATACGGCCACCGATGCCCGCATCCGCGAATCGTTTACGAAAGCCATCCCCGGCACCACCAAGATCATCATTGCCCAGCGCGTGCTGAGTATGGAACACACCGATCGTGTCATCGTGATGGACCAAGGGCGTGTGGTAGGATTCGACACGCACGAGAACCTACTCATGTCCAACGAAATCTATCAGGAAATCTACCGCCTGCAGACGCAGGATACCGGTGACTTTGACGAATAGATTCAAGATTAAAGATTAAAGATCAAAGTTCAAGTATAATTCTTCACTCTTCACTTTTCACTCTTCATTTCTAAAGAATATGCCCCCAACATTGAATCCACACGGCGGTCCTCGCGGCCCACGACATACAGGAGGAATCAAGCACCTTTCCAAGGAAGGGCGCCAGACCATTATGCGGCTGCTTCGCATGGTCATCGCAGAATATAAATGGAGTCTGATTGTCGTCGTGGCGTGCACTTTCATCACACCTGTGGCCACCCTCTCCTCCACCCTTTTCACCAAGACGCTCATCGACGATTACATCATTCCGCTCACCCAGGCCGCAACGCCCGACTATACCCCGCTGGCCCTGGCCATTGGCAAATTGGCTATTATCCTGTTGGCCGGTGCCCTCTGTGCCTATCTGCAAAGCCGTCTGATGATCAACGTCAGCCAGGGAACGCTGCTCCGGCTTCGCCGCGATACGTTCAGCCACATGCAGCAACTGCCCATATCCTACTTCGACCAGCATTCCCACGGTGACTTGATGTCGGTCTATACCAACGATATCGATACCCTGCGGCAGATGATCTCTTCCTTGCCCAACATCTTCTCGTCGCTCATCACCATTGTCATCACCTTCACCTCAATGATTGTGCTCTCTTGGCCGCTTACTGTGCTAACGGTCATCATGTCGGTGATTATGATTGTCACCACGCGCAAGCTCGGCAACATTTCCGCCAGCCATTTCCGCCAGCAACAGCAGAGCCTCGGCGAGATGAACGGCTTTGTTGAGGAGATGCTTACAGGTCAGAAAGTGGTGAAGACCTTCTGTCACGAGGATGAGGCCATTGCCGAATTCACGAGACTGAATGAACAACTGCGCAATAATGCCTGCAATGCCAACCGCGTGGCCAATATCGTGATGCCTATCAACGGCAATCTTTCCAATCTGATCTACGTGATGGCCGCAGTCTTCGGTGCCGCGCTTGCCCTGAGTTTCGCCAAGGATTCTTCACTCTACGCTCTTCACTCTTCACTTACCATCGGAACGCTCGTCAGTTTCCTTACGCTCATCAAGAACTTCACGCGCCCGGTCAGTGAGA
Organism: uncultured Prevotellaceae bacterium; assembly: GCA_900316985.1. GTDB lineage: Bacteria > Bacteroidota > Bacteroidia > Bacteroidales > Bacteroidaceae > Prevotella. The sequence goes on along the minus strand of ONFE01000002.1, from coordinate 111,780 downwards.
TATCCAACCAGATCAACAGCGTCATCAACGCCGTGGCCGGTGCCGACCGTGTGTTCAATCTGCTCGATGCAAAAGCCGAGACCGATGACATGGACGCCGATATCCAGTTGGTCAACGCCGAGATGGTAGCCGGAAAGTTGATGGAGACTTCGCGGAAGACCAATCTCTGGGCATGGAAAGACGGCAGCGGAAAACTCACCCGTCAGCGCGGCGAGGTGGACTTCTTCAATGTCAACTTCGGCTATCCGCCATCCCCCAGCAGCCAGCAGAAGACTCCCAAGCAGGTGCTCTTCGACATCACGCTCGACACGGAGGCCGGCCAGAAGATTGCCCTCGTGGGAGGTACGGGAGCCGGCAAGACCACCATCATCAACCTTATCAACCGTTTCTATGATATCCAAAGCGGTACCATTCAATACGACGGACTGCCCATCCGCCGCATCCGCAAGGCCGATCTCCGCCGTTCGCTCGGCATTGTGCTTCAGGAGACTCATCTCTTTACGGGAACCGTGATGGAAAACATCCGCTACGGCCGTCTGGATGCTACCGACGAGGAATGCATCGCCGCCGCCAAACTGGTGAATGCCGACGATTTTATTCGCCGTCTGTCCAACGGTTACCAGACTGTGCTTACCGGCGACGGCGGCAATCTCTCACAGGGAGAACGCCAGTTGCTGGCCATTGCCCGTGCAGCCGTAGCCAATCCCCCTGCCCTCATTCTCGACGAGGCCACCTCAAGCATTGACACCCGCACCGAGCGTATGGTTCAGCAAGGCATGGACAGTATCATGCAAGGCCGTTCTACGTTTGTCATTGCCCACCGCCTGAGTACCATCCGCAACTCCGACATCATCATCGTGATGGACCACGGCCGCATCATCGAGCGCGGCACCCACGACCAGCTCATCAGCTTGGGCGGTAAGTACTACCAGTTATACACCGGTAATCAGATAGCCTGATAACACAAGTGAGGGTGTGCCCGACTAAGGTACACCCTCATTTCATGGGATTATTCTATTCCTGCCCTCCGTTTGTCCGACTACAAACTAATTTACTTTGTTCTTCATCCAATGATGTTTTGCATTGCTTCCGATGATGTTTTGAAGAACAAACTAATTTACTTTGTAGTCGCCGCAATAATAAAAGGGGATATGCCTCAAGTTGCATACCCCCTTATTCTATCATTCAGCCGAACGCTTATTCTACACCTAAAAGAACCTTCAGGCCTCCATCAACGCCGGAGAAGCCCATGAAGGCGAGGGAAAGAAGTCCGGCAGTGACAAGCACGATGGCCACGCCCTGCATGCCCTTCGGGATGTTAACCAGCGACATCTGCTCGCGAAGACCAGCGAATACCGTCAGAGCCAGTCCGAAACCGATGGCCGTAGAGAAGGCATAGACCACGCTCTGCAACAGCGAGAAGTCTTTCTGGATAACGAGGATGGCCACACCGAGTACAGCACAGTTGGTGGTAATCAGCGGCAGGAAGATACCCAGTGCCTGATAAAGGGCGGGCGACACTTTCTTCAGGATAATCTCCACCATCTGCACCAGGGCGGCTATGACGAGGATGAACACAATGGTCTGCAGGTACTGGAGCCCAAAGGCATCGAGTACGAACTTCTGGATGAGATAGGTGACGATCGTAGCTAGCGTCATCACAAAGGCCACGGCTGCCGACATACCGAGCGATGTGTCAATCTTCTGGGAAACGCCCAGGAACGGGCAGATTCCGAGGAACTGCGATAAGATGATATTGTTGACGAATATCGCGCTAATGAAAATCAATATATATTCCATAATTGCTTCGATTAGAATTTACTATTTCTTGATCTTGTTGACAATCGCAACCAGGAAACCCAGCGTGATGAAGGCTCCCGGAGGCAGCACGAACATCAGCATGTTATAGGTCTCGGGCAGAAGGGTTAGTCCAAAGATGGAGCCGTTACCCAGGAACTCACGGCAGATGCCGAGCAGCGTAAGACCGATAGTGAAACCGAGGCCGATACCGATACCGTCCATCAGTGAAGCCACGGGGCCGTTCTTAGATGCGAAGCCCTCGGCACGACCGAGGATGACGCAGTTCACCACAATCAGCGGAATGAAGAGTCCCAGCGATGCATAGATATCTGGCAGGTAGGCCTGCATCACCATCTGGAGAATGGTAACAAAGGATGCGATAACCACGATAAACACGGGAATGCGCACCATGTCAGGCGTGAGGTTCTTAATGAGCGAGATCACCACGTTAGAGCAAATCAGCACAAACATCGTGGCAAGTCCCATCGACATACCATTGATGGCACTGGTGGTTGTGGCCAGCGTGGGACACATACCGAGCATCAGCACAAAGGTAGGATTCTCTTTGGTGATGCCATTCTTGATAATATTCAGATAGTTCATTCTTTGTCCTCCTTCTTTTGTTTAGTTGCACCGGTCTCGCCATCGATGGGCGTAGCCTTATAGGCTTTATAAGCATTGTTCACGGCCAAGAGGAAAGCACGGCTGGTGATGGTCGATGCGGTGATGGCATCCACTTTTCCACCGTCCTTGCTCACGATGAGTTCCTCAGAGGGATTCTTTCCGATGATGTCACCCTTCTCTCCTTTCTGGAACCACTTGTCGGCCTTGGCTCCAAGTCCAGGAGTCTCGGCGTGGGCCAGAATGGTGTAGCCCAGGATATTGCCTTGAGGGTCAAAGCCGACGAGCACTTTCAGGTCACCTCCGAAACCGCCAGTGGTACTCTCCACGGCAGCCCCGAGGTCCTTCTGCTGCTTGTCCTGCGTCTGATAGATGATATACGTAAGTTCCTTGCCCTTGGCATCATTCTGGCGCACGGTGTCGGTCTTGCTCACGGTAAGGTCTCCCCCACCCATCACCGACTTGATACCATTCTGGAGCGTCAGCTTGTTCTGTTCAGCGATAGGACCTTCCGTAACGTGGTTCACGTAAGCGAGGATACCGCCTGTAATGACGGCAACGCCCGTGAGCACAAGCGCCATATTGGTAATTGATGATTTCAGTTTTTCCATATTCTTCTCCTCCTTATTTCTTTTCAGGCACTTCACCGAAGCGCTTGGGTTTGATGTAAGTGTTGATGAGCGGAGTGAAGCCGTTCATGATAAGAATGGCGAACGACATACCTTCTGGATAACTTCCCCAGTTGCGGATGACAATCGTCAGGAAGCCGATGCACACACCATAGATAAGCTGTCCCTTAGGCGTCATGGGCGATGTAACGTAATCGGTTGCCATGAAGATGGCACCGAGCATAAGGCCACCGGAAAGAATCACGGCAACAGGATTGGCATAGGATGGATCTGCAAGATGCATCAGTCCGCTGATAACGAATACGGTTCCAATGATGCTTACAGGGATATGCCAGGTAATAATCTTCTTCCAAAGCATGTAAGCCAAGCCCAGCAGGAGTGCCAAAGCACAGATTTCGCCTGCGGTACCAGAGCCGAGGATGACGCTTGCGTCGGGACTCACATGGTTACCGATAAGCAGGTTCATCGATGAAGGCAACTGTTCCAGGATGGAAGGGTCGCCGGCCTTGATGGCATTCTTCATGATTGCCAGCGGCGTGGCACCTGTCTGCGCATCCAGATAAGTGGTGAGCTGTCCGGGCACCGGCCATGAGGTCATCTGTGCGGGGAACGACACGAGCAGGAAGCAGCGGCCTACGAGTGCGGGGTTGAAGGGATTGTTACCTAGTCCGCCGAAAGTCATCTTGCCAATGCCAATGGCTACCAGTGCACCGATGATGATAATCCAGATGGGGAGGTTGGAAGGAAGGTTGAAGCCTAGGAGCAGACCGGTAAGGATGGCCGAACCGTCGCAGATGGTTGACTTCTCACGACCTAAGAGATATTTGGTGATAGCCCATTCGAAAAAGACACAGGCAATCACCGACGTGGCAAGCACGATGGCCGACCCCAGTCCGAAATACAGGAGCGAGACCACAAGCGCCGGAATCAAGGCGATAATCACGCCGTACATGTTCTTCTCAACGCTGTCGTTGCCATGTGCATGCGGTGACAATGAAACTACAAGTTTTCCCATTGTTGTATTTGTTTTTACTTATTTACGGTTTAATTATTTTGCATTACGGGCGCGGATGATACCCATCACCGTGGATTTGCCCAGACGGATATTGTCGAGCAACGGACGATGGGCGGGACAGGTGAACTGGCAGGAACCACACTCGATACAGGAGGTGATGTCCTCGGCCTCCACCTTTTCCCACATCTTCTTGCTGCTGCAGGTAGCCAGCAGGAAGGGCTCCAGTCCCATAGGACAGGCACTAACGCACTTGGCACAACGGATGCAGGGCTGCGGCTCTTTGCGGCGTGCATCATCGTCGGTGAGCACGGTCACGGAGTTCGTTCCCTTGCAGACGGGAACCTCCGTGGAGGTAAGGGCCTTACCCATCATCGGACCACCGGCCAAGATCTTATTGTCGCCCTCGGGCAAACCGCCACAGGCATCAATCAGCTGACTCATGGGCGTACCCATGCGAACCAGGAAGTTGCCGGGATTCTTCAGCTGCTTACCAGTCACGGTGGTGTAACGTTCGAACAATGGTTTGTTCTTCATAACTGCCTCATACACAGCATAGGCAGTACCTACATTCTGAACAATCGCTCCAACATTGACAGGGATGGCTGGAGGTGCTGGCACCTGACGGCGGATCACGGCATCTACGAGTTGCTTTTCACCACCCTGCGGATATTTCTTTGCCAAGGGTACAACCTCCACCTGGAAGTCGGTACCCGAGAATTTCTCAGCGCACTTCTGTGTAAGCAATTCGATGGCTGCGGGCTTATTGTCCTCAATGCCGATATAGCCGACTTTAACCTTTGCTGCCATCATCAACAGTTCGAGTCCCACCAGAATCTCATCGGCCTTCTCCATCATCAGACGGAAGTCAGCGGTGATATAAGGCTCGCACTCCACAGCATTGATAATAACGCACTCAGCTTTGGCAGTAGGCGGCGGACATAATTTAATAAAGGTAGGGAATCCGGCACCACCCATACCGGTGACGCCAGCCTTCTTCACTCGCTCCACGATTTCCTCGGGAGTCAGTTCGGGATGATCCTTGACAAGTTCCAGTTTCTCGCTGCGGTCAATGCTCTCTTCCCATTCATCGCCTTCCACCTTAATAATAATCACAGGCTTGCGGTAACCGGTGGCATCGACGGCCTCGTCAATCTTAAAGACTGTACCCGAGACACTGGAATAGATAGGAGCCGACACGAAACCGCCAGCCTCGGCCAGCAGCGTGCCTACCTTCACTTTATCACCCTTGGCCACGACAGGCTTCGCGGGTGCACCGATATGCTGTGACAGCGGAAAGATGGCCTGAGCAGGAAGTTCGGCCTTCACGGTCACCTTGTCGTTGGTGAGCTTGTTCTCATCGGGATGAACGCCACCAATGCGGAATGTCTTCACTTTCATACTTGGGCCTCCTTTTCTTCTTTAATGGTTTCTTCTACAACTGCAGGCTTCGGCTTCGGTGCCGGGAAATTCACGGCATGGATGGCCTTCGTGGGACAAGCCTCCACACACTTCTTACACATGCGGCACTTGTTGAAGTCGATGTAGCTCAGGTTGTTCGTGATGGTGATAGCCTCAAACTTACACTCCTTCTCACACTTGCCGCAGCCGATACAGGCAGCCTTGCAGGCCTTCATAGCCGCAGCGCCCTTGTCCTTGTTCATGCAGCTCACGTAGATGCGACGCCCCTTCGGACCCTTTTTGCGGAGTTCGATGATATGGCGAGGACAAGCTTTCGTACAGGCACCGCATGCCGTACATTTGTCCTCATCCACTTCGGGCAGTCCTGTTTCAGGATTCATGTGGATGGCATCAAACTGGCAGGCAGCCACACAGTCGCCACAGCCCAGACAGCCGTAACCGCAGCCTGTCTCACCAGCGCCACAGGCATTCATCGCCGTACAGGTGCGCAATCCATTATACTCGGCCATGCGCGGACGCAACTCGCAGGTTCCATTACAACGCACAACGGCCACCATCGGGTCGGTGTTTGCAATGGCCATACCCAGCAGGTCGGCCACCTGGCCCATCACATCGGCTCCGCCCACGGGGCACATCAGCCCCTCAAGCGAACCGGCATCAGCCCCTTTCACCAAGGCATCGGCCATACCCGAACATCCGGGGAATCCGCAGCCGCCACAATTGGCACCGGGCAGAAGGGCCGAAACCTGAGCAATACGGGGGTCTTCCTTGACAGCAAACTTCTTGGAGCATACATAGAGAATCACCGCCGCAATAAGGGCAATGGCTCCAAGTACGATGACTGCTGTTAAAATAAAGCTCATAATTCTTTGTATATGTTTTAGTTATTAAAATCTCGAAACTATTCTATGCGAAAAGTGAATCGCTCGCGCAGTCTGGAACGCATCATATAAAGCCCTACATAATAGGGAATCAGGCACGCAATGCTCAGCAGGGCTACAACAGCTTCGTCAGCTATAAACCGACTGCCGATGAAAAGCACTGCCAGCAGGATGACGAATGGAATGACAAAAGCCAGCAACACGGCATTCATTCCCACCCGCATCGAGGCCGTCACGTTCACCTCCTGCCCAATACGATACAAGGATGTATCGGCAATACCGTAGACATCGACAGTTTTCTCCTTGTTCTCGGCTGCATTGCAATGGCTGGCTGCCTTACAACTGGCACAGGCTGAAGTTTGAAGAATACGCACATGCAGACAATCGGGCTCCACCGATTCCACAATGCCGCTATGACTAATCTTGCTGCTCATTTTTTAAGTAGTACCAACTCCTCTTATTTGCAAAGTGGAGTTTGCAATTGCAAAGATACAACTAATATTTAGAATTGCAAATAAAAAACGGAAGAATTTACGATTTCGTTAACTTTTCTTTTACGTTAACGTTTGCAAAGAATCGAAAAACTTCGTCTTTCATTTTGTTTTCTCATTCGTATGTACTATCTTTTCATAAGAAAAGACTGCACTCAGAAAAACAAAACCGAAAAACTTCGTCTTTCATTTTGATTTTTCATTCGTTTGCACTATCTTTGCACCAAAATAGAAACCAAGATATGAAAGCAAACGAACAGACACAACAGCAGATTGAGCGCTTCATCAACAAGATTGCTCAGAAATTCCCCATGCACGGCGACGAAGCCTTGCTGCTCACCGACATCCACATCCGGGTGACGCAAGACAGCGGTGAGATGCTGGCCTTCGACGACGATGATCAGGAAATTACACGTTGTGTCGTAGAGCAATGGATCGAGAACAAAGATGAGAACTTCTACGACCAGGTGCTCCTCATCCTGCGCAACCAGCTGAAGCGCCATCGTAACACCGTGGATAACCTCGGCATACTCAAGCCCTTCAGCATTGTGCTCGAAAATGACGATAAGGAAAACATCGGCGAACTCTATCTGGCCGACGACGACACCATCATCGTCAGTGGTGACCTGATGGAAGGACTCGACAAGGAACTCGACGACTTCTTTAAGGATCTGATGAAATAAAAGGGGTCAAACACAACCCGCATAAATAAGAAAGGTGAAGCTCAATGCTTCACCTTCTTTATTTTACTCTCATTGCTCAGGCGGTCGAGCGCCGTCACTACCCAAGTGCTCTTGTCCTTCACGTGCGGCAGTTCATACGACGTCGTCCCCGTGATGGCCACGATCTTCGACGCATCCTGAATGTCCACACGCTCACCCTTTGCGAAACGATAGACCACGTAGCGTACCGCTTCATCCTTCCACGTCTTGCCTTTCGGAGCCGTCCACATCAGCATCGGACCTTGTCCGAAATCAACGGCCTTCAGCTTCTTCACTTTCTTCGGAGCCTTCTTGTCAATCCACGGCATTTCAGGCTGCAGGGCCGGATGCTTCCAATAGACCGTGCGCAGCATCGTGCCGTAGTTGCCAATATTGTCAACGGCTGCCTTTGCATACCAGAGAACAGTTCCCTTTACGTTAGGCAGTTGTTCATGCAGGCGGAACTTCGCGGGCATCTGATGACTGGCGGGATTCTTCGGGTCAGCGTTTTTTACTGTACGCTCCACATCCTCACCTATATATAATGGGCGGTTGCCGCAGTACTGGTTCCACCATTTGATCAGCGTCTCGTAATCGGCGGCCTTGTTGCCGATCTCCCAGTAAATCTGTGGCACACAGTAGTCCACCCATCCATTGTTCACCCAGAGCAGGATGTCGGCATAGAGGTCATCATAATTCTGCAGTCCGTTGGTGTTACTGCCGATGTCAGAGCTGCGCTTGTTGCGGTAGATGCCGAAGGGCGACACACCCACCTTCACCCAGGGCTTCACGGCGCGGACCGTGTCACACAGTTCTTTCACGAACAGACTCACGTTGTCCCTGCGCCAGTCGCCTATATTGTTGAATCCGCGGGGATTGGCTGCAAAGTACTGCTGGTCGGGAATCGGCTGTCCGGCTACAGGATAGGGATAGAAATAATCGTCGTAATGAAGACCATCTACATCATAGCGGCGCAGGATGTCGCCACAGACATGACAGATGAACGCACGGTTCTCAGGGAGTGCAGGATTCAGAATAAATTGCCCGTCATAGTTGAACACGCGCTCAGGATGCTGAATGGCAATGTGGTTGCTGGCCAGCTCGTGTGTGGTCTTTGTCTTCGCACGGTAGGGATTAATCCATGCGTGCAGTTCCATGCCTCGCTTGTGGCATTCGTCAACCATCCATTTCAGGGGGTCCCAGTAAGGCTGCGGTGCTCTACCCTGCTGTGCCGTCAGGAAACGGCTCCACGGTTCAATGCTGCTCTGGTAGAGCGCATCGCATTCCGGACGCACCTGAAAGAAAATGGCATTCACCCCGTCTTTGAGCAACTCGTCCAACTGATAAGTCAGCGTTCGCTGCATCTGGTCGCGGCCCACGCCCGTCCATTGTCCGTTCACCGCCTGTATCCAGGCACCTCTAAACTCACGTTTCTGCCCCTGTGCCATCATCGTCTGCTGGCACAGCACTACGGTCAATAAAATCAGAAAAAGTCTTTTCATAGGCGCAAATGTACAAAAAAAGTTTGTAAAAGCGAAGGTATTTCAGAAGATTAACGCTAATCGATACATAAAAACGCCTGCTGGGGTAAGATTTGCAACATAAATGCCAATAAGTTTGTTGCTTTAAGAATAAAACACTAAATTTGCATACGAAACACCAACTGATGATAGAAAAGAAATTATATACATGAAAGCAAAAATTATTTTGATGGCTGTGGCACTGATGATGGTGACTGCGGCTAATGGCGAAAACAAGAAAGTAACAGCAAATATTAAGCACGTAACAGTGTTTACCAATGGCGCTCAAGTGGAACGTTCCCATTCCGTGAACCTAACGGCGGGTGAGCAAGTCATTACCTTTACAGGACTTTCACCCTATACCGACGTGAAAAGTATGCAAATCAAGGCACGGGGAAAACTCACCGTGCTCGGGGTGAACTATCGTACGACATATCCTGACAGCATGCAGCAAGTTAAGCAGTTGCGCGAGGCAGAACAAAAGGTAAAACAAACAACCGACAAAGAAAAAGAACTGAAGGCACAGCTGGAAGTGGTGAATGCACAGTTGGACTTGTTGAAGACCAATTGTTCGACAGGCAACCGCACGGTGGTTACCCCATTGGCCAATATCAAGGAACTGAACAACTACTATGCCCAAGAGATGCTTGAACTGAAGAAAAAGGCGATTTCTATCGACCAGGAACTGGCAGTGCTTGCCGAGAAACGTGAGAAACAGGAAAAGACTGTTGATTCAATTGCCCATCTGAAGATGAAGGCTTTTACCGAGGCAGACCTTAAACTACAGGTTCCGCAGGCTGGTAAGGTAGAGTTCGAATTATCTTATTATGTCAGAAATGCAGGTTGGTATCCCACCTACGACCTTCGCTCCGAAGGACTCGACCAACCCCTGCAACTGTCGTATAAGGCCAACATGTTCCAGAACACCAAAGAGGAATGGCACAACATTCCTGTGACCCTCTCGTCGGCCAATCCAAACCGTTCCAACATTGCTCCGGAGTTGCGCACCTATTGGATTGATTACGGCAAGCAGGCTCCCCGCTATGACTATGAGTCGGCCGTAGAGGGCAGCGTGACGGGTGTAGTGATTGATGAAGAAGGAGAACCAATGATAGGTTGTTCTGTCATGGTGGTTGGTACAAGCCTAGGTACGGTTACTGACGTCAACGGACGCTACAGCATCGCCATGCCCCGTGGCAAGAACCAACTGAAATTCGCCTATGTCGGGTATCTTACTCAAACCCTCAGCGTTAACAATTCCACCCTGAATGTCAGAATGAAAGAGGATAATGCCGCATTACAGGAAGTTGTGGTCGTCGGCTATGGTATCAGCAAACCTGGAAAAGTCAGAGCCAGCAGCAAGAAACAGGAAGATGCCGCTATGGCACTTGAGGGAAAAGTATCGGGAATTACCGTTTCAAAGGAAATGCCTGAGAGCGAGCTGATTGCCGTTAATGAGCAGAAGGCTCAGTTCGGCTACGAGTTCGATATCAGACAGCCGCTCACGCTGTCATCCGATGGTAAGACCACTACTACCGAGATTGCCCGCTACCAGCTTCCCGCCACTTATCAGTATCTTGGTATTCCGAGGGCTGACAAGGATGCTTTCCTCGTGGCCGATGCCACCGACTGGCAGCAGCATAATCTGCTCGAAGGCGAAACCAATGTCTATTTCGAGAACTCGTTCGTCGGCAAGACCATCCTCGATCCCATGGTGACCAGCGACACGCTGCATTTCTCATTAGGCAGGGATAACGGAATCCACATTCAGCGCACGAAAGTGTCTGATCGTTCCACTCGTCGTCTGCTGGCTTCCACTCAGGAACAGAACATGACTTGGCGCATCACGGTCAAGAACAGCCGCAAGGAAACTGTTTCACTCACTCTGCAGGATCAGATACCTGTCTCGCAGAACTCTAATATCACCGTCACCACCGAGGAACTCAGCGGCGGCCAGTTGGATAAGTCAACGGGTATTGTCGTATGGCAACTGAAACTCCAGCCCTATGAGCAGCGGGAGTTCATTGTTCAATATCGTGTCAAGTATCCTAAGAACCGTCGATTGGTTGTGGAATGAGAATCAGCGTGACCGTATTACAAAAATGAATATCCAGTACCTCATAGTGGCCATTCTGCTGGCCGTTGCCGTAATGTATGCAGCATGGCGCATCTATCGCGCACTGCGGGCTGCAAACGACCCTTGTTACGGGTGTGAGGGATGCCAGCTCAAGGAAATCCGTGATGCGCAGCGCAAGGGAAAATCCGGTCTTTCGCCCTTTGGTAAGCGACAAAAAGCACCCTGCGGCGAGAAAAAATAACGGAAAAATTTGGATGTTCCAAAATATTGCATTACCTTTGCATCCGCAAATCGCAAACAGGGTGCGTTAACAAAGCGGTTATGTGGCGGTCTGCAAAACCGTATAGAGCAGTTCGACTCTGCTACGCACCTCCCAGAGAATCCCGTAAGTGCCTAAAAATAAGCAACTTGCGGGATTTTTCATTTTTCAAAATTTCATTTTTGTAGCCACTTTGTAGCCACTATCTCTGAAAACCTCATAAAAAAGAGCTGCTCACCTCGCGATGAACAGCCCTCAAAATAAAATGTGTAGTACTATGTAAGTACGGCTGCAAAGTTATGATTAATTTTTCAATAATGCAAATTTAGATGAAGTGAAATAGACTTCCCCGGGTATCCGGGCAAACTTTTGTGTGCACAAAAGTACAACTTGCTACACAAAAAAAAAGAGGCCCGGACCTCACGGCTCAGGACCTCAAAAGGACAAATTCCATAATGCATATGAGGATAATTTCAAAAGAAGTATAACTTACCGAGGTTTCGCTGTCTGGCGCTCTACTTCATCTAACAGCTTGTTACACACTCTAATGTCCAGGGTATCAGTAAACCACCAGCCCTCGGGCCGCTCTGGCTTATTCATGATCTTTAGGCCTGTGTAGCTTGTGGCCTCCTGCTCGGAGATCGGGACGTGGAACAGCCTACCGGCTATCTGGTAGCCATAGTAGCACAAGAAGGTAGAGCGCTGTACCTCTATATACGGAAGGAGCTCTCTCTCGCCATCCACACACACCGGCAAGAAACCGGAATCCACAATACCGCGACGGGTTTCATCGTAACCATCTTCACCCTGGAAGAAAATATCTACGTCGCGCGCGAAGTCGATATGAATACACGACGGTAATGCCCACGCCCTGAGGAGTCGCGCTTTTTTGTTCCAGAAGGCCAGCTTTTGGTGGCGGAAGTTGTAGGGACTCATCCCGCGGTGCTGCAGGGCGTCAAGTTCTTTATATCGATACCATGCGCCCCTGGCGTCGAAGGCGAAGGCCGCCTCACTCACCATTTCGTCGTTTATCTCGCCTCGCTTAATGTTGGCGAGATACTGTGTAGCTAACGGGTGTATCATCTTTGCCTTTGGGAAATTACTACGTTATAGACTTCGACATCAGCCAGACTGACCGTCTCATCTTTATATATCGGGTTAAGCGAGTGTACGGCGATGGTTTTGCCGGTCACGCTGTGAGCGACTACACGCCTCACCATCACATCGTTGCCGCGGGCTATAACATAGTCCCGGTTCACCTGGATGTCCCCTTCAATTTGCTTGCAGATCAGCACCTCACCGTCCTTGTAGGAGTCTGCCGTTCCGTCGTCCATGGAGTCACCCTTGACCTGAAAGGTTACGAAGTTTTCGTCCTTCAACGAGGACCACTCTGCAGCTACCTGGCTGCCAGGTACTACTGCGTTCAGATTGTTCTTTTTCATACGTTTTAATTTTTGAACTGTTAATAATTTAAGACACAAAAAAGGTGTGCCCGCCCGTTGTTCAATGGCTAAAACGGAAAGCCACATCTGCCCCATTACAGAGCAGATACGGGTAGCACACCTGTGGATATAGCGCTTCCCAACCTCTAGAAGAGGCTCGGAAAGATAACATATACACGGCTTGATTTCCGTTTTATTTTTGAACACCGCAAAATTAAACATATTATCTCAATTAACCAAATTATTATTATATGTTTTATAACATAAAAGCCCGCCGCGTCATCCCGACGAAGCGGGGAACCAAAACACCAAAAAAAATGATGAATAAACAAAAACTTAGACTTAATTCGACTGCGATTTGTCTTTTTGATATGTTGTCTCCATCAGGTCGGCTGCACGTCTGAGAATGGCGCACACCGCCACACCTGTGGATTTAATAACGGATGAGAAGGCCCTGAAGTTTTCGCTCTCTGGGTAAGCTGTTTCGAAGATGGAGGCGAAAATGGCCATGAAGTGGAACACCTTGCCAGCCGTGGCCCTCAGGTATTCAGAGGTTAACGCCTGGCTGTCTAGGACGGCCAGATCCATGCCGAGGTCATCTACAGCCTCCACATGAATTATTAAGTCTGCAGCCTCCTTGGGAGAGAGCTTGTCTATTACCTGGTGTAACTGTTCAGATACCAGGTGAACGTATGGTACGAACTGCCTGAGCAGTTCCCTGAGTTCTTTTTCTCCCTTCATAGCTAGAATCTAGTTACTTTGCGGGTGTGACTCTTTATACCTGTATAGTTCCTGAGCACGCCGTAGAGCTGATCTCCGCGAATGCGGAAGTCTACCATACCGCCGCCGCTACCGGCTCCAACGTTCTCCAGGAAGTCGTCGAGTTCTGCTGCCTTCTTAGCCGGGAGAATACGCTCACCTGAGTTCACTCTTGCAAGCAGCTTGTCACCGGTGAAAGAGTTGCCTCCGACAGTTCCACCTGTGGCAAATCCGCCTATCATGGACAGGGCTGCCACGACAGCAGCGATACCGGCTGCAATGGCAATAAGGCTGTACGGGAATGGCATCATAGCGCCACCGGCTGTCGCACCGGCAATAGCCTCGCCGGATTTTGCTGCAATAATGGTTCCCGATGCTGCCGCTTGTTTGGTGGCTGTCTCTGTTGCCGTTGCACCGGCCAGCTTCATTATGGCGTTGGCGGTTTCCATAACGGCGGTTACGCCGTTCATAATACTTGTGGCCGTCTGAATAACACCCATGAACACATCCCAGGCATTGGCACCATTCTCGATGGAGGTAACGAGGTTATTCATCGAGTACACCATGCCATCGATACCCTCGATACCTTTCACGATACTTCCGGCATTCTCAGTGAACTTCTTGTATGGCTCCACAACCTTCATCTCGAAGGCGTTGGCCTTGCGCGCTGCCTCGACCATAGGTTGTTGTATGGCGAAGGAAACCTTCTCCATGAGCGGTGCGACGTCTGCTGCCATCTTCTCCACATCTTTTGCAATGGCGGAGGTGAGCTCGTTTGTGTTAAGAACACCTGCCCCTTTGCCCAGCTTCCCGGTGGCTGTGTCCATGATGAGCTGGGCCTGAATCTCCATAGTTCGGTTCTTGGCCTTGAAGTCCTCAATCTGCTTCTGAATATAAGCCATACTCTGAGGATCTACCGCTAGCTTTAGCTGCTGCTGCAGCTCACCTATCTTCTTGTCATTCCATGCCATGGAACCTACGGGGGCCTCAGGTTGAGGTGTAACCGTGGTCACCTTGCCTACCTTGCCTACCTTATGTGGTGTCCCGGTCTTTATCACACGGTTGTGGGCGCGGTCCATCTGGTATTGGCGATCTGATGTACGCTGCTCCAGATCGTCTGCCGTATTGAAGGCGCTTATAGCTGTAGCGAGTGCGCTGTTTGCCCCATCGTTTATTTGAGAAGCGGCATAGGACATTTTATTAATAGCCTTGCCTAACGTCACGTTGTAGGACTTGGCCTTGTTGATCATGTCCAGCTCTTCCTTGTTGTAACCCATACGACGGGTTACACCGCCAACACGATTCTGAGCCTCTTTCTTCTCACGCTCACGTCGGCTCTTGTCTGCCTGGGCCAACAGTCGGTCACGCTCCTTCATAGCGTGCTCGTACTCATCGGCATATTTTTTTCGCGCGTCGAAATTGCTGTAGTTGAAGAGCCAGTCACGCTGCTGATTATTGACAGAAACGCCGTACTTCGCCAGCTCTTTGTCGATCTGGTCTGCAGCAGCTTTCTTATTGGCTTTGGACAAGCTCTTCTCCTGTACCGCCATCTTCTTATCAAGTTCCTGGGCCTTCTTGAGCGCCTTCTCACGCTGCTTAACCGTGGCCATAGGGTCACGGGCAATGTTCATCTGCTTATTGTATTCCGTCAAGTCCTTTTTGTTTGAACGCCCAAAAAGCAAGGTGCGGGACTGCAATTCGTCGAGTGAATCTGCTGCCTGGCCGGCTTTTGCTATGACACTCTGCAGACCGTTTAGAAAGTTGGAGAAGTCAGCCTGTGCAAGAGAAACAGCGAAGAAGTTCACAGCCTCGGAAGCCTGCTGCTGTGCACGGCGGAAGTTGTCACCGAACGTCTGATTCTGCTCAAGCATTTTGCCGAAAATCTCACCTGCACCCATGGCAATGCCAAAGGCCCCGGCCATCTTACCCAGCGTACCGGTTACAGCGCTTAACCCGCTGCTGACGGTCTCAGCCTGCCGACGGAAGGACATAAGTTCCTTGGTGCTCGCTTGGATATTATTATTGAAATTGGTGTTGTTAAGTAGAAGCCTGGTTACTAAATCTGCCATGTCTTTTATTATTAAAAGGTTAGACAAAAAGCGCGGCCCCGCTGCCTGGTTAGTCTGACCTCTCCCGCTTCACCATCGAGAACGACACGCTAGCGGGGGCCGCGTATTCCTAGAAATTAAAAGTATTTGCGTCCACAGTCTCTATCGGTTTGAACTGCTGCGTGGTAGGATCTATATAAAGAAGCCGCATGAAGTCAGCGCGTTTGCCCGCTGGAGCACCTTTATAAAGAGTGTTCAGCGCCTTGCAGACATCCTAGAGCTGCTTGTAGCGCTTCTCCTCAGCCGGTGACAGCGTGTACTTGTTCAGTTCATCATTAAACTCCTGGTTGAATCTCAGCACATTGTATTCGATTGTGTCTTCCACTTGTACTTCAACCAGCTTGGTCCGCTGGACGGTGTGCGTCTGCCACTTGTATTCTCGATCCGGAATTTCCACATCGTAGGTATATGGCCTATCTTCATACCGAACCCCCGTGACCTGGACGGTTACCCCCACCTCAATATATTTAAGGTACTTCTGCGGGATGGGCGCTATATCTTGCCGATCGTACGACCATTCAGCCAGCCGAGGATCCACCACATTAAGGCTGCGCCCTGTACGTCTTAGGTGAGTATCTGCAGCTATGTTGAATACGTGCGCCATCATATATTGTTTGTATGTATCCTGCTCCGCGGAAAGATAGATCTCCCGCAAGGTCTCGATCGTGGGGTCGGACAAGAACTTTTCAAGGAACTCCTTTGAACTTATATTCATGCCTAATGTTGACCATATCGGTGCGAACACCCTGTTGATGGCCCCCAGGCGGTTACGCCATATATTAATAACCATAAATGCGTTTTTCCTTTTCATCTTATTATATATTTAGAAGTTTATTGATATTTTCTTTCTTGGCCAACCGGCCAGCCCTTGGTGACCCCTGCAGCTCAGCGCGCTTCAGCGCGATCTGCGCATCCGTCATTCCCGAGGCCCGGTACAGCTTCTCAAGGTTCTGCCACTTTGCACGGGTGTGGCTGCTGCCACCCCTACGGCGCTCCCATTCCCTTGCGCTGACACTAGTCTGCGGGTAGGCGGGATCGCCCGCAAGAGTAAAGTCCAGGATATCAGTCACTTTCAGAACGGTATAGGTGATCTTGGTTTTCTTGCCTATCTTTGTCACTGTACGCTTGACAAAGCCCTCATCATAATAGTTTCTCCCTATTATGATACATGGTCATCTTGATATCACACTTGTCCAGGAACTCCTTGGTGATTGCCGAAGGGGAGATCACCTCCACGGCATATTCATCGTCGTCGTCCCACATATGAACTGACTCTTTATTGAATAGTATAGCATATCCGCTGATTGTGCGGCCTGTGCCGGTCTCCCTCACCTGAAGGGAGGATCTACAGAATATTTCTCTAGTTTCTAGTTTCATACTACCTATATATTACATTGTTATTAAGACGGTCCAGGGCTGCCTCGTTGACGATCACTGCCCTGCCTGTGAACTGTATCAGGTCAGGGTTGTGCACCTTGCGGCGTGGGAAGTCGGGCTCAAGCAGTTCCGGGTGCTGTGCGTAGTTGAGGAGCATGGCGGTAGTGCTCTTCGTTACCCCGTGCCTACGCATCATGCGCAATACGCTGTTGAGGTACACTATATCTGCGCGGAGGTATTGCCTGGCTGGTGCTCCCGGTCGCCTTACGGCGGTTGAAGTATATATTGAATTATCCATATTTAAATATCTAATTTGTACAAATTTATAAAATAATAATGATACCACCAAATAATTAGAAATAAACTACAATAAAAATAAAACTTCACTTCGTTTTTCGCCTTCATTTTCCCCCATCAGGGTAAAAATCGACCTCGTGTGAAGACTTAAGCAGGGGGAGGTTAGTCAAGACCCCCCACCCCCTCAAAAAACCCTCCCCCGGGGTTCTGGGGTGCTACGGCGCCCCGGGGTCAGGCTGCTGCCTGTCATGGTTGCTATTGTTTTCGTCACCACCGGGGGTGTGCTGCTGCCTCATAGCCTTCTTCTCTTTCTCAGTCCATTTGCGCCCTATGTGCATCTCCACAGTTGTATAAAGGCCACAATGGTAGGGCCGTACATACATAAGCCTATTATCGCGTCCACACTCTTTTTGTTCCCACCCTAGCGCTGCCAGAAGCTCGCGTAAGTCTTGACGACTGATGGCGTGGCCCATATAACGCGGCGGGAGTTCGCGTTCTAGTTCGCCCAGGGTTATGCTGTTACGCCTGAGGAACTTACCTATGTTGTGGTCGTAGTTCAATTGATAAACAGTTTTCTCTACGTCGCTCTTCTGTTGCCAATCGAGTGGCAGAACGCGGTCTAAAAATTTGCGCAGAAGCATGAGGTCTCTTTCTTTTTTCATTTCAATTATTTTTTTTATTTTGAATAGACAAAAAGACAAAAAGACAGAAATTTCTTATGTAATTATAAAAAATGGTAATAGTATATTATATATGTATGTATTTACCATTTTTTGATGTTTCCTATACATTTTTTGTCTTTTTGTCTTTTGTCTACATATTTAATCCCTTTTCGCTCTGTATGGTTTCTGGGCTTCACAGTCGCTGTCATCGTCGCAATCTGTGAGAATCACCTCATCCTCACCATCTGTGTGTGGACGTATGAAGATATTGCGCTGCTGCCCGTAAATTTTGTCTACTATATGCTTTTCGCCGTCGTCGTACAGTTCCCATCCCGTCAGACTCAACAAGCGGTTAACATACTGCGGAGACGTTTTGTCTGGGTATTTGCGGAAGATGTCGTCTAATTCATTCTTCACCTCCGCCACACATACACGGTTGCGTCTCATTTTGCGCCGGAAATCGAAATCCGGTCCGTTGCCGTTAGATACTGTGTATTGCTTGATGTATGCTGTACGTGCGTCGCGGGACAGCTCTCGCCAATTGTCCGGCAGCAAATACTCCAGGTATGCCAAGACATCGCCTAGACGTGGGTCTTCGAATGCTGTATTATGTGCAATGCTGGCCTTTCTCGATTCCTCCTCTAAATCCTTAGGCAGATAGATGGATTCATTCTGGGTGTAGTAGACGTAAGCCTCTGCCCACAGTTGCCTAATGGTTTTATCTGTCAGTTTGCTGCGAAGGTCCGGATCACCCGCGACGTCAATAACCCAGAATTTGCGCGAGTTAAGATCGTTAAGGAAACCTCGCTCGTTGGTCGTGGCTGCTAACGCACAGTGTCGTGGGTAGTACTTCACTCTGCGTCCATACGCTTTGCGTGCATAGGCTCCCGTCATAGAGAGTATGGACTTAACCTTCTCTTGTTCTCTTACGGACTTCATACCGGCCATCTCTGGTATTTCGAAAATCCATCCACGGACAAGCGTCTCAACAAACGTTTTGAATTCCATGTCGAAGGTAAGTGATTCGTTGTAGTATTCACCATTATTGGCAATGAGAGAAAAAAAGGTTGATTTACCGACACCCTGTGGACCGACCAAAACCAACATATAATCAAATTTACAGCCAGGGTCAAAGATTCTCTTCACTGCACCGACGAACCATTTGCGAGTTTGTGCTCTCACCAGAGGTGTGTCAGGTGCGCCCATATATTCTATTAGTGCAGTTTCCAGCCGCTCTATATGGTCCCAGGCCGCACTGAGTATATAGTCCTTAACGGGGTGGTAGGAATGTAATCCGGACACGCCCTCAAGCGTATCGTCGACTTTGTCCTTAGTGATGTAGACGTTATACTTCCGTTCGAAAATTGTCGCGATGCCAAACAGTGCACTATCATCTATTATATTGCTCTCACAACCGATTAGCATCGGGTCATCTATTTCGTCGTTGCCGGTGAATGCATTACGCCTAATCCTTGACAGCACAGGATCGTTTAGCATGATTATCTTAAAGTTTTCATAGCACTTCTTTATTTCTCCCTTAGAGCCTCGAAGTAGCTCGTCAAATCCGGGTATATGACTCCTTGAGTCTTTGGACTCTTGCTGCTCGACGTGCTCAATCAGTTCTTTATTAAGCAGCCCCCTTACTCTACTATCTTCCGCACACCATGTGCACATGGCTTGGTACGATGGTAAGTTGTTGCCCTTACATCCCGCGTTCGCGTCTTTGTCCAGGTGCCCGAATTTGTGGATTCTCACTAGGTCGAAGGCATTAAGGCTGTGGCCGGTATTAGCCGGATCGGTCCCGTGAAAAGAATACGCCTTGCCCTCCTCGTCTATTATTAGTCCGCCGCTGCTGCTGCCGTTAATATAGGTATAGCGACCCAGCCCCTCAGGTTTGTACACCTCGCCCAGAAACGTACTGATGGCCTCCTCAATGGGATATGCCCTGCAGAACGCGCCTATTATGCCAGGCTTTTCCGCGGGCGCACCCGGCTTGCCTGCCGCCGAATACTCCCCTTCGCGTTCATGGAGCGGTGAGCGTTTCTCGACGGGCTCTTCATCCGGATGCCTGGGCCATGCCGACTCCCGCTTCATGGCGGGGTATGCCTCATAGAATTTCCGGGGAGAGATCGGGCTGCCGTCTACAACCTTGCAGAGATACTCACCGTCGCTGGACGTCGAAGGCCAATACATGAGCCGGTTGTACTGGAATGTGGTCTTGTCAAGGTACTGCATTCCTATCTCGTTGCCGATCCAGCGAGCGATACCCTCATAATAGAATGGAGTTACCCACTCGAATAGCGGAATGAAGATACGCCAGCGGGGAGCCTCGGGGGTGTGGCTGTGGGTGGTATAGGCCACGGCTGCGATGCCTGGCAGCTTCTCGCTGATGATTTCGACGGGGTTCAAGCCTTCCGGGCATTCGTCCATGTCCAGGGTGACGATGGAACGGTTAAGGATATTGTCCTTGGTCTTTCGGCCAGCCATCGTCTTGTCGTCGGATGTCTTGTCGTGCTTAAGGTGGCCGCATACGATGCCGCCTACGTCCTTAACCTTGGCCTTCTCATCCTTGCTCATGGCGTGGTACTGCTCGACGGTCTCACCGGTGCGCTGGGTCTTACCCAGACGTTGGCAAAGGTCGCCCCAGGTTATAGTGGTATTTGTCCACTTTTTCGAGGTGCGAGAGCTGCCTGTGCAGACCGGTAGTACCCCGTCGAGTGCCTGTGCCAATGGTGCTGCTATATCTTTCATCGCAAAAGGTGAATTACCGGTTTAGAACTCTGTTAATCTCACTCTCTGCGTAGAGCAACTTACGGCTGCCCTTCACCTGGACGGGTGCGATGCGCCCTGCATCCTTCCACCTGTGGAGAGTTATCTTGCTAATATTAAGCAGGTTAGCCGCCTCCTCAGTTGTGTATAGCTTCTCCGGCCGTGCAAGGGCGTCTCGCTGCTCCAGGAGTTCCTGGACGGTCCCGGCGATTATCTTCCGCAATTTCTCTTCATCCAAAGTGAAGATCCAGCCAAATTGGTTAGTTTCTGTTATCATTTTATTAAATTTTTAGGAATTCATAATTAGATTCTCCAGATCTTGGCGGAGGTAGATCTTTTTCCTACCTACCTTCATAGGCTTAGTTTTACCCGCCTTGTCGAGTTTTCGTAATGTAGAAGCAGAACACAGTAGCATCTTGCAGGCCATCTCGCTGCTGACGTACTTAGGTTGATCCACCGCATACTGTATACGGTGAGCTAGTTCCTCAAATAGATACTTATTGTCCATAATCGATAACTTTTAAAATCTGCTGCAAAGATATCGACTAGTACTCACTTTGATTGCAGTTTGGAAGAAAGATGGAAGAAATTTGGAATTCCACAAAAAAGGTGTACCAATTGGCACACCTTTGATTAGTTAAGATTTCCTGAAGCTGTCTGGAGAAGCACTGCCAAACGCTTCATACAACAGTTCCCCCTGTATAAACCCGTTAAGTCCAAAAAGCGTGCAGGTCTGAGGTATATCGCGCCGCCAGGTAAGATACTTGTTTACCGTTGCTTTCCTTAGTTTCACGCTGCCTAGCGTATCCCAATCGTCCAATAATTCGTGCATGGTTTTGCCTATATACTCAGGTCTCACCATCATATATTTTTCGAGGACGGGGAAGGCCACCTCTTTAGTTGGGAGAGATTTCCCTTTCGTTTTTGCAGCTGCAGTCCGATTCTGGCCACGCATGATTGTCGCCTCTGCTGCAGCCCGGTCTTGGCCGTTCAGGACAGCCAGCTCGACAAGCTCCTCATCATACGAATGCGGTGTGCGCTCATATCCGGGCCCTAACACCCCCGTGAATACGGGACGGGGCTTTGTTATGTCTCCCAGGTACACCTTATCGTATAACTTGTACTTCTCTTTGAGCTTGGCGATGGCTACACCTAACGCTGCACACTTGTCACGGAGCTTGCACGCAACTCGCCATGAATACGAGCGTTCTTTCCAATACTCACCGAGATTCGGATCGTGAAAGCGTTTATCAATATAACCAGATTCGTTATATACAGACTCCCGGTACTCATAAAAAGAAGCTGAAGGTAGCCTTATTTTTCTCACCTCTTGCATCCATTCCTCATAGGTGGTCTGCAGGTCAGCAAGTCCGAGAGAAAGCCCCAGCAGCTCGCTAATAAGACTGTCTTCAGGATCTTCGTACGTCGTGATGGGCTGCTCCCAGAACAAGGCTTCGATTTCTTCATTTTCGACTTCGACTTCGACGATCTCATGGCGGGTCAGGTTTGGTTCGTCTGTCTCAACGCCAAACACTTTATGGACGCTATCGGTGAGCCTGTTAGCCATACCCACCCAATTTCGCATAATGATAAAATCCTTCATATCACTTCGCCTGTTTAAATCCACGTTGAGCCAGCTCTATGGCTGCCTGTCTGCCTTTCTCCTGGTCATTCAGTTTAAGATACCGTCGAAGCATGGCCTCCGAGGAATGGCCTGTAACCGTCATAATAGCTGACAGCGGTGCATCCTTCTTATACCATTCTGTGGCAAAGGTGCGCCGCGCTGTATGAGTCATAATACATTCATAGAACTTCTTTCCGTTGTCATAGGTCATTCCGCCACGGGTCTGCTCTATGTGTGCGGGGTGCGTCCATCCGCAAAGAAGCCCCACCACCTTAATGTGATCGTTAATGTGTTGGTCAAACATCTTTGGAAGTCTGCCTCCATGCCGGGAGAGAATCTTCTCCACCCTGACGTCGAGAGGTACGTATATCTTTTTTCCTGTCTTCTGTTGGGTGATATTCAGGAACTTGCCAGCCTTGGCCAGCTTCTCTATCATTGAGACGTTGATACGCTTATAGTCTGACACCCTCTGCCCTGTGAGGCAACCGACTATAAATATATCGCGGGCGTTCATCAGATTAATGCGGTAGACTTCACGCTTGAGCGCGTGCTGCAGGCTCTTGCGGTATTCTTCGTCAATTCCCTTGACGTTCTCAAGGAGAGCCTTTGCCTGGTCATAGGTGGTGATGTCTAGGTCGTACATCTGCTGCACCTGGTCATCGGTCAGCCAGATATTGTCCACGTCCTCGGACTTGGCAGAGAACGACCGGTTCTGCCATTCGGTGTTGGCGGTGAGCTTCTCGTCACAGGCTGCACGCATGAGCGTCTTAAGGTCTCGGATGTGCCGTGCTATGGTGTTAGGCGAGTACTTCTTGTCGAGAAAGAACTGCCTGAAACTCTTATAGAAATCCATGGTGATGTCATCGAGGCCCAACACCTTATGTTTGGCTTTCTGGAATTCTAGAATCTGATTTCGGAAAGCCTTAAGGTTCTTAATGTATGAGGCGCTGATCGGGGCGTTAGTCTCATGCTTGAGCCGCTCGCCTGTCTGACACTCCAGGATGTATCTCTCGGTGAAGGCCACAAGCGTGTTTTCCTTCGGCCTTGCCACCTTAACGGATTCCTTGTACTCCTTCTGCCTTGCAAGCAGGTCCCGGTTGGTGATGGTCTTTATAGCCTCTTCGAGAATCTGCTTGTTATACGCTCCATCCACTTCGATGGTGCGGTGTACTCCCCGGACGCGGATTCCGTGCTCCACAGTGAAATTAATCGACTCATCGATGGCCCGCATGGTTTCCTCGACGTGCTTCCCTTCGTCGGTCTGCGCGTATTGGTTCCAGGCGTTGGCGCTTCGCTGCGACTTGTTCCAGGCATTAATGTCCACACTCAGATCGGTGCGAAGTGTGGTGTTAATATTCCATTTCGGTTTTCTGATTCTGCAGTAGAGCGACGCCCTACCCTCTTTCTTTGTTGTTCTGATAAAGTACTCCATTTCTACACATTTTAAATGATGTTGCAAAGATAGTATTTTATGTTTTAGCTACCAAATTTTTGTAGCCACTTTTGTAGCCACTTTTTGATATTTAACGATAATTAACGATAACAAAAATATTTAAACGGTTTTGTAATATATTGATATTCAATTACTTGCAAATATCACTTGTTATCACAAATTATCATATTTGACCTCTGCTACGCACCTCTTACTGAATCCGCAAGTTGTTTCCAAAAACGCTTGCGGATTTTCTTTTTCAAAAATCATCCGCCCGAATGGAGGCTTTTGCAAAAAACTTTTAATTTATGGCGACGGGTGAACAGTTAACGGAATTAAATCGTTATCTTTGCATGTTAAAGGAAATTATGTAACATAAGAGATACCGATGATGACGCCAACTGTTAAGATTGACTACTTGAAAGTTGCCAACTATGCCTTTGTACATAATGGCATCGACCTCTGCAAAAGTCTTGAAATAAGATTCGACAAAAAGGATAAGACTTCAAACGACATCCACGACATGATGGTGACCTGTGAGGGCGAATACCTGATGGGTTATCAGACGCCCGTGATGAGTACGGTGTCGGCAGAAAGGACAATCCGCATCAAGAACTTTGAACTCAAGTTGGATGCGGATAAGATGGCGGCGCTGACGGAGCGTGTCAACACAACATTCACGCTGTACATCGTGGCTGATGCCGCTTCGGAGGAAAGTTGCAGGGAAGTGTTCCGTCAGGAATACCCCATCGAACTGATGGCCTACGACCAATGGCTCGGCACCACGGTTCTTCCACAGTCACTCGTATCGTTTGTTACGCCAGACACACCCGCCGTCAGACAACTCATCGTGAAGGCTGCGCAGAAACTGAAGGATCTCTCCGGCTCATCATCGTTCACGGAATACCAGTCGGGCAATCCCAATGAGGTGGTGCGCCAGGTGGCAGCCATCTTTGCCACTCTTCATGAAGAAGGAATCGTGTATCGCAGCATGCCTGCCAGTTATGAGCAGATTGGACAACGCATCACATTGCCCGAACAGGTGTTGAGCGGAAAACTGGGCAACTGCATCGAACTGAGCCTGCTCTTCGCCAGTGTGCTTGAGGGCGTGGGTATCAACAGCGGAATCATCCTGGAGAACGGACACGCCTATCTGGGCATCTGGCTGGTGAACGACAGTTGCCGCTACAGCACGCTCGACGATGCCTCGTTCATAGAGAAGAAGAGTTCCAAGGGTATCGATGAGATCATGGTCATCGAAAGCACGGGGATAACCGCAGAGAACACTTCACTGGAGCAGTCACGGCTGACGGCGGAGCAGCATCTCGCCAAGACCGAGAACTTCCAGCTGTTCATCGATGTGCGCCGCTGCCGTCTGGAACGCTTCCTTCCCCTGCCTACCCGTATCCTGAAAGACGGTGTATGGGAAATCGTCTCCGACGGGGTTTCACATGACAGTTGCGACCTGCATCTGAGCGAGCATTCACGCTACGACCTGACTAAAGTGATGAACTCCACGCAGGAACTGACACGCATGGACATCTGGGAGCGCAAACTGCTCGACTTCTCCCTGCGCAATACGATGCTCAACCTCTATCTCCGACAGCGTGCCGTTCAACTGATTTCGCTCGATGTGGATAAGATTGAGGACCATCTGCAGGAGGGCGAGGAATACAGCATCGTGGAGCGGCCTGACGTTGAGTTCAAGACCATGGACGACGGTGGACGGTTGATCCGCTCGCGCCTTGCAGAACCCATCCGCGAACTGGTGAGCAACGATATCAGCAATCACCAGCTCCATACATACCTGACGGATACCGAGACGAAGGCGGTACTGAAGAACATCTACCGTTCGGCCCGCAACGCCATAGAGGAAACGGGTGCCAACTCACTGTTCATGACCATCGGAACCCTGCGGTGGTATGAGACCGAACAGAGCGAGAAGGCCCACTATGCCCCCATCCTGATGCTCCCCGTGGAGATGGTTTACAAGAAGGGCGGCTACTACGTTCGTTCGCGTGATGAGGATATCATGATGAACGTGACGCTCATGGAATTCCTCCGACAAAACTACGATATCAAGATTCCGGGACTCAACCAACTGCCGAAGGATGACCACGGCGTTGACGTGACGCTGATATTCGCCATCATCCGAGAAGCCCTGAAGGAGCAGAAGCGATGGGACGTGGAAGAGGAATGCATCCTCGGCGTGTTCTCATTCAGCAAGTTCCTCATGTGGAACGACGTTCACAACCACCGCAAGGAACTCCAGGAAAACGAGATCGTGAAGAGTCTGGTGGACCAGAAACTCTGTTTCCAGCCAGAACCGCTCGTCACCTCCTTGAGGGAAAAAGACAAGGCGCTGCGCCCGGAATCACTGGCACTCCCCGTGGCTGCCGATTCCTCACAGATGGCTGCCGTCTTTGCTGCCGGACAGGGACATTCGTATATCCTGTACGGTCCGCCGGGAACCGGCAAGTCACAGACCATTACCAACCTGATTGCCAATGCGCTTTTCCAAGGCAAGCGTGTACTCTTCGTGGCCGAGAAGTTGGCCGCCCTCAGCGTGGTACAGAGTCGTCTGGCCAAGATCGGACTCGACCCGTTCTGCCTGGAGATGCATTCCAACAAGGTAACCAAGCGTCACGTGCTCAGCCAACTGGAAAAGGCTTTGGCCGTCACCCATATTGCTACGCCCAAGGAATATCAGTCAACGGCAGAGAAGCTCTATGCCCAGCGCAGCAAACTCATCGGCTATCTGGAAGCTCTGCATACCGTGGACGAGAAAGACGGATTCTCTCTCTACGACTGTATCCTTCATGAGGAAGGAATCCAAGAAGAGCCGTTGAAACCCTTCGAATTGAACGAAAGACTGAGAACGGCACTGACTGCCACCACCCTACCCGACATCCAGCAACTCCTGGGCACACGGATGGAAGCCGTGCTGAAACTGATAGGACAGCCTTCGGTTCATCCGTTGCTGGGCATGCATGTAAGTACGGATGACTTGCGGGATGAAAGTGAGACAGCAACACGTCTTAGTTCTGCCATCGAGACCTTAGAGAAAGGAAAGAACGAAAGAAGACAATTACTTGAAGCACAGTTGCTTAGAGATAAAATTTTAAAGGATAACAACGAGCAGTTGTTGGAAACCGATGGCAACCAATTGCGCGATGAATGGCGTGTCATAAAGGCCAAGTGGTTCCTGCCCCGGTTGTTTGCCAAGAAGTCGTATGTCAAGCGGATGCGTGCCTTTAATCCCTATGTCACGGAGGAAGAGATTGACGGACTGATGGACCGTCTTACTGACTATCAGGAGCAGCATAGGCGCATACTGCCCGTACAGGAGGTGATGAGGAAGTATTTCGGCAAGGAACTCACCACCGATGAATTGCCAACCGAAGAACAGATGACTCAAAGCATGGCAGACCTTGCCAGGTGGAAGGAGAACACAGCCATGATGCGCGACTGGTTCCATTGGTGTGAATATGCAGAAGAGCTCAAAGTCCATGGCTTGACAGCCATCGTGGAAGCCCTTGAACGGGAGACACAGCAGCCCAAGCAGCTCACCGACCGTTTCTTCAAGGCCTTCTTCCTGACCAAAGCCCGTGAAAAGACAGCAGCCTCAGACCAATTGCGCACCTTCGAGGGAATGCTTTTCGACGAGCAGGTGCAGCAGTACAAGCATTTCACGGAAGAATTCCAGATGCTCAGCCAGAAAGAGCTCTATGCACGTCTGGCCGCCAGCATTCCCCGCATAGCCGACAACCTGGACAACAGCAGCGAGATAGGTCTTTTGAACCGCAACATATCCAATGGCGGACGCGGGCTTTCCCTGCGCGACCTGTTCGACCAGATACCGAAACTGATGCCGCGACTCTGTCCGTGTATGCTGATGAGTCCGATGTCGGTGGCCCAATATCTGGATCTCTTTCAGGAGAAGTTCGATCTGGTCGTCTTTGACGAGGCATCACAGATGCCAACCTGCGAAGCCGTTGGAGCCATTGCCCGCGGTAAGGCACTTGTCGTGGTGGGTGATCCCAAACAGATGCCCCCAACGAGTTTCTTTGCCTCTTCCAACGTGGACGAGGATGAAGCCGACATCGATGACCTGGAGAGTATTCTGGAGGACTGCCGCACGCTGGAAATCCCGTCGCTGCAACTCAACTGGCACTACCGTTCGCGCCACGAGTCGCTCATCGCCTTCTCCAACAACGAATACTATGACGGCAAACTCATCACCTTCCCTTCGGTTGACGACAAGCAGACGAAGGTGAAGTTCGTGCCCGTTGAGGGAGTCTATGACAAGGGAGGCCGCCGCTCCAACAGATCCGAGGCCGAGGCCATCGTCAAGGAAGTGGAACGCCGCCTGACATCCGATTCCAACACGCAGAGCATCGGCATCATCGCCTTCAGCGTGGTGCAGCAGAACCTTATTGAAGACCTGTTGCAGGAGATGCTCGACCACAAACTGGCCGTGAAGCAGGCTGCCGATGCCCTCTATGAACCCATCTTCGTGAAGAATCTGGAGAACGTTCAGGGTGACGAGCGTGATGTCATCCTCTTCTCTGTGGGTTACGGTCCTGACAAGAAGGGCAATGTGAGCATGAACTTCGGTCCGCTGAACAATGCCGGTGGTGAACGCCGTCTGAATGTGGCCGTCAGCCGTGCGCGCCAGGAGATGATGGTATTCTCCACGATGCGCTCATCCCATATCGACCTCAGGCGCTCGAAAGCCCGTGGTGTGGAGGGTTTGAAGCATTTCCTGGAATATGCGGAGCAGCAGGTGCTTGCCGAGAACATCCAGAGTACGGCTTCGCGTCCTGACACTCCCCTTGCCCGTCAGATTGCCGATGCCATTGCCGAAAAAGGCTATGTGGTAAACGTCAATGTAGGAAGGTCGCATTTCAAGGTGGATATTGCCGTCAGCCGTCAGGAATCTTCAGATGCCTACGTTCTGGGCATCTTGCTTGACGGTGAAAGCTACCGCGACACGCAGACCACCCGCGACCGTGAGATCGTACAGCCGTCTGTACTGGAAGGACTCGGCTGGCGAGTGATGCGTGTGTGGAGCGTGGATTGGCTTAACAATCCCCAACGCGTCATTGATCGTGTGATGGAACAACTGCAAGCGGCCCCCGTAAAGCAGGAAACGGCTACCCCCGTGAAATTCGACATCTCCAAGGAGAAAGTCATCGAGAAGCCTTCATTCGCCCGTGAATATCAGGAACTGAAGCTTTCACCTGAGGAAGCCAAGGCCATGACCTCAAGGAAACTCATTCAGGCCATCGTTCATCAGGAACAGCCCATCACGCTCAAGACGCTCTGTCGCCGCATCTGCACTTTGAGGGGAGATGCGCGTGTGACTTCTTTCGTGCAGGATACCACACGCGATTATGTGAGCCAGAAGTTCTTCCTTGAAAATGACCGTGAGGGAAAAGTCATCTGGGAAAGTGAAAAGGACCGCGACGACTACCGATGGTACCGTCCCGCAGCCGGCCGTGAGATCAGCGAAGTGCCGATGCGTGAAATCAGAAATGCCGTGATAGAGGCCGTCACCGAACAATTCTCCATCAGCGCCGATGCCCTGTCGCTCATTGTTTCAAAGAAACTGGGATTCATGCGCAGGGGCGCAAAGGTTGACAATGCCATCAACGAAGCCTTCTCACAACTCGTAAAAGAAGGTGTGATTACCGATACCGACGGAAGCCTGAGCGCAAACTTGAATTCTTAATCTTTAATCTTGAACCCCAATATATTTCGAATATGATGAAAAGAAATCTCCTCATTGTCTTCCTTTCCCTGATGGTGTCGCTCTCCTATGCCGACAACTGGCTCATACGCTTTATGAAACAACTGGGTGAGACCGATACCACCTACATTGAACCCCAGCACTATCCGGGAATGCTGATGCTTCAGAACTCATACACGTTCGACCGCATCAGCCTCGATGACGGAAAAGACAAGATGGTCTTCGCCCCCGACTTATCCGTGGGCGTGGGCCCCTTTGGCGGCTACAAGTTCTTCTTCGCCGGCTATACAGTGGACATGAAGTCGTTCTTCAAGTCGAAAGACCGCACCAATCTCGTGTTCTCCATCTTCACCAACCCCTTCGTCATCGACATCTACTATCGGAAGGCAGGCAACGACTTCAAACTACGCGAAATAACCGATCCCGAACTGAAGTGGATCGAGGGCATGGATTGCTCCGCCATCACTACCCGTAATTTCGGTTTCTCGTTCAGCTACATCCTCAACCACAAACGCTACTCCGCACCGGCAGCCTTCGGGCAGTCCACCAACCAGCGGCGTAGCGCAGGCTCATTGATTTTCGGGGCAGGCTACATGCGCTCGAAATTCGACTTCAACCTCGCCGACATGGTCTACGACATGGTAAGGAAATCCATCAACGATGGAACCTTCGACCAGATGGTGCTCGCCGAGGATATCGACACCGATGAACCTGACAATGACGAAGATCTCATCATGACGCGCAACGCACGCTTCAACACCTTTTCACTCACAGCTGGCTACGGCTACAACTGGGCGTTCGCCCACAACTGGCTCCTGGGAGCTGCCGTCTTCGTAAACCCTGGTCTGAAGACCTGCGATGCCCATATGGAAAATGTAAACGACATGATGGAAAACATCGACCGCGAAGACCATGGCTGCAACGAATACGAGGACATCGGCAAGTATCACCATACCGGAGTGAATCTCGATTTCAAGGCACATCTCGGCATCACCTACAACAACACCCAATGGTATTGCGGAGCCTTGGCTGCCGTCTATGACAACCACTACAACGCCAACGACTACCACCTGCGCAACACCTATGGTTCCGTGAACCTCTACGCCGGTTTCTACTTCGGAAAACGCAAGAAATAAAAAGTCCCCATGAGGGGACTTTCTTTTGAGGATAATTTCTTACATACACGAACTCACGCCCAGCGTAGTGCCGATGGCCGTCAGGATGGCAATCAGCAACTGAATGATGTACTTGATGATTTCTTTCTTGCTCATAGTAATCAGGAGACCCTCTAAATCCCCCTTAGAAGGGGGACTATCTTATAAGGGTCAATTTCAGGTTAAACAATCAATTAACTAACTCTCTTGCATCCGCCGCCCAGTAAGTCCCCCTCTTAAGGGGGATTTAGAGGGTCTCTTCTTACGGCTCCTGCTCGTCAGTCTGAGCGTTCACGGCATCCTTGTTGGCAAGGGCGTCGATGTTGGTCCAGCGCACACTGCGGATGAGCGGCTTGAAACGCTTGCCCGTAGCGGAGTCAACCTCCACCTCGGGGATGAAGATCACGCGCGTAGACTTGATGTTCTCGGTCACGGTGAAGTCGGAGACAGCAGCTACGCCCTTCGAGCGCATGCCCAGCTTAAAGGAGCCCAGACCGTCGATCTTGATGCGGTAGCCCTCCTGGAGCCACTTGATGAGCACGTTCTTCATCTCCTTCAGCACGGCGTAGGCGTCAGCCTCCTTGGCCGTGGTGTTCTCCTGGATCTCCTTGGCAACGTCGGTGAGCGACTTGATGCCGGTTACTACCGGACGGGCATACCATTTCTGGTAGCTTCCCGTCATGTGTTCATTCTTGTTCTGATACAAACTGTAAAGTGCCATAATGATTAAATGATTAATGATTAATTGATAATTGATAATTGTTAATCGCCGGAGGCGACAACTCTTAATTCTTAATTCTAAACTCTTAATTCTTAAGATATTCCTTTGCTGCATCGAAGCAGGGACAGGGTTTCATGGGATTGAGGTCGTGATGACCCACGATGACGGCCTGGGGATAGTCCATCCTGAGCGAGAAAACCAGGTCGAGCAGCGCCTCCTTCTGCGCCTCGGTGCGCGTGTCGGCAGGTCGCCCCTGGCGGTCCAGCCCGCCCTCATAGCAGATGCCGATGCTGTGGCTGTTGTGGTTCTTGCAATGGGCACCGGGTTGCTCTTCCGGCCGTCCGGCATGGATGTGGCCGTCGCGCGTGATATAATAGTGGTAGCCGATGTCCTTGAAGTGGCGGTTCTCCACATGGTCGCGCCTGCAGGCCTCGAAGCTCAGGCTCTTGCCCTCAGGCGTAGCCGAGCAGTGGATGATGATCAGTGTAATGGTTCTCATTCGCAAATTCATTTTAACTAAACACAAAGACACGAAGTCACAAAGTTTTTCTCTTTGCGCAGCCCTTTGTTTCTTTGTGTCTTTGTGTTCCATTATAATTATGTTTATTTTATCTATTGCAAAGATACAACATCCGGAAGGGTGTTTTTCACGCAGCGTAACCGTGGGTCTCAAAAGGGAGCGATAAAGCGCAATAAATCGCGTCTAAATATTTGGAAATGAGCGGATTATTTCGTACTTTGGCTTCGCCGAAGATACTTACATTCGACAAAGCAAATAAAACCAATTTTATTTGCATTTGTGCTCATTTTTTCGTATCTTTGCAATATGGAAGAATTCAAGATCAAGGCCTATGGCATTGCCGAACTGGCCGCCAAATACAGCCCCGATTCGGCCGACAGCACGGCCCGTAAGAAACTCAACCACTGGATAGACCGCTACCCCGGTCTGCGCCAGCAGCTCACCGCCCTGGGCTTCCGTCCCAAGGCCCGTATCTTCACCCCCGCTCAGGTCCGCGCCATCGTCGAAGCCCTGGGCGAACCGTGACGCCCTTCAGTTAATTTATGTAAATTATACAGGAAGGTATTGCATGAAAAGAGAAAAAGTATTAACTTTGCAGAACAATAATGAAGGAAGGAAAAAGCATGTACCATAACTCCCTCGCGATAAAGGCACAGGCGATAGTCTCGGCGGCAATCATTGCCCGGGCAAAGCGCTCAGAATCGGCTATTAAGGCCGATTACGGTCCCTCATCGTGAGGTTTCCCTGATAGCCCGAAAGGGCTCCACCAACCGGCACAAAATCCGGACTATGGCGGCGGAATCATCTCACAACGAGCAGATGGTTCCGCCGCCGTTTTATTTTCATTTTTAAACACTCTTTAAAACCACACAGTTATGAAAAAGAAGAATGAAACGAAAAAAGAGAAGGCCAAAGCCTTGCCCATAGCCACCATCGAGGAACTCCGGGAAGCCATGTCCACCATGGTCGTCACACGCAAGAACTCACTCACCATGAAGATAGAAGTACGATGGATCAACGACGACATAGACCCCTTCTCCCAGAGCAGCCTCGTCACCGACGGAGCCTGCGAGTACGGCAAATTCTGGCACGACATCAACGACCGTGAGATCAACACCCTCTACGTGCGCTGCTCCAAGTACTGGCGATGCCACCGCAACGACATCGAGTCCATCATCAACAGCGACTTCACCCCGCTCACCGACCCCATCTATGACTGGCTCTTCAACAACAGCATGGACCACATCTACAGCAGCGGCTACGACTATATCAAGGAGGTGGCCGACCATGTCCACATCCGTCCCGTGGGCGGCCAGAGCCAGGAAGAGGCCCAGCAGGAATGGACCGAATGCCTGCGCCGCTGGCTCGTGGGCATGGTCAGGGGCGCCATCATGAAGAACGTCACCAACCAGAGCGTGCTCGCCCTCATCGGCGAACAAGGCTCCTACAAGAGCACCTTCTTCCGCAACCTCCTGCCCCACGAACTGCGCCGCTACTTCTTCGTGAAGGCCGACAACACAGTCATCAACAAGGACGACCGCCTGCAGATGACGCGCAACTGGCTCATCTGCCTCGAGGAGATTGACTCCCTCTCCCGCAAGGAGCAGAACCAGCTCAAGGCCATCATCACCATGGAGGTGGTGCAGGACCGTCCCGCCTACTCCCGATGCTTCGAGGAGCGCCGCCGAATTGCCTCCTTCTGTGCCACCGGCAACAACGAGCACTTCCTCAACGACCCCACCGGTTCCCGCCGCTGGCTCCCCTTCGTCGTGGAGAGCATCGACGACCCCAACCGTTTCGACTACCATCACGAAGCCCTCTTCGCCCAGATCTATTCCCTGGCCATGGACCCCAATTTCCGCCATTACCTCACCCGCAAGGAGACCAATGCCCTCAACGAGCGCAACCGCCACTTCGAGGACACCGACAAGGAGTTGGAGCTCATCCAGCACTACTTCGCCGTCCCCCGTCCCGACCAGCAGGGCGTCTACCTCACCACCACCGAAATCCTCCTCAAGATCAGTTCCGGACTGCGCAAAGAGCCCTCCACCGCTAAAATTGGTATGGCTATGAAAAGGCTGGGGTTTAGTACGAAAAGAACTCGTAACTGCGTGAAATACTATGTGATAGAACTTTCCTTTGAAGAAATTGAACGAAAGAAAAGAGAATAAGAAAGTGTGTAGGGTGTAGGGTGTGTAGGCAATTATCGCAACTTTTATAATTAAATAATCTAAGGTTTGCGCGCGTGTATAATAAATAAGTTTATTGAAAAAGCCTACACACCCTACACCCTACACACCTTTTAGCTTCAAAACATCATCCGCTGCCCTTCAAAGTATCATCCGCCCGACTCCGAAACATCATCCGCCCGAGATCAAAGTATCATCCGCCCAAAAGCAAAAACGCATGGTCTTGTTTCTTCAAGTCAGTCAATATATCTGACAGCCCCACCGCTACCGAAAGGATAGGCAGAAACATCCATGTTCAAATACGGAGAGTCTGGGCATATATCTCCTTCGAAACAGCACCGGGGCTTCTTGAACGCAGTTCCATCATCGGCCTTGCCGACCCAACTGGTAGACTTAACCTTTATGACGCAACGTACAATACCTCTGTAGACGCCTAACACATAGTCTATTCTCTTGGCCCTTTCAGCACCGACAGCCCAATATTTGCGAGTCGATTCATAGATATCCAACCGTCGATATACGCCCTTCGCCTTGGCCTGGTTGAAACTGCGGTTAAGACTGACTAGAAGTAATCTGTCACCTTCGGACAACTTTATCTGCGGACAATCATAAAGCGCATTTATTTCGTCAATGCTCATGATTCCCTCATCCCATTGGTGATGGCCAGCCACAAGGTTCGTCAACTGGTTTTCGTGATTAAACCGTGGATCAGTGAGCATGTTTATAAGTACCGATTCAACGAGAAATGCTTCATCTTCAGTGAGGTTGTGACGGAGAATATAATACGCCACCTGCTTTCCTTCGGCAATAATGCTCCGGATAGTTTCGAGTTTAAGGCTCTGTCCTTTTTCATACAGGGCAGCCTCGGCATGTTGAAAGACGCGATTGCCCTTTCCTTTTCCAATATAGAAAATATTTTTGTCTCTCGGATCCACAAGCACATAAACGTAGTAGCCAATAGCCTCTTTTACAGTTTGCTGGAATTCCATATTTCCATTCGGTTTTGGGTTATTCAATGTTGCACCATCAAAATCCGCGCTGTTCGCGGCGGATGCGGTTCATCTTCTCGGAGAAGCCGCCTTGCATGATGAAGTCCTTTTCAAGTCGCTCAAGTTGTTTGAAGAGCAGGTAGTCGGCCTGGTTGATGAGGATGATAGCCATGTTGGCGATGGTCTCAGGCGGCCGCGTCTGGCAGAGATTCATAAAGTATTCGGCATCGTTGTGCTCCTTGCCCAGCCGGCGCATGGCCGTCCATTCCACGGAATTCTCTTCCCACTGGCGATGACCGTGCGTGCGCAGATAGTCGATGTAGTCCTCCAGGAGTTCCTGCAAACTTGCCTTCGCCACATTGACAAGTTTGATCTCGGTCTTTGCCGAGGTAGCAGAAGCAGCACAGCCCTCAATGATGTTCTGCTTGCCCGAACGTGCCGCCTGCACCATCTGGTCGATAGTACGATCGCCTTTCTGCAGATAGGTGTGGCAGAAGTAGTAAGTCATCTCGAAGATAACCTCCGTCTTTTGGTAGGAAAGCAGCTTACGGTAGTTGCCTGAGTGGCGAATGAGTTTTTCCATGATGTGTTGCTTTTGAGTTTGACTTTAGGGACTTTAAGGACCTTAAGGTCTTTAAGGAGCTTTGCTCCAATTTCGATGCAAAAACGATTACTTCTTCAGCATCTTCTTCACGGCTTTCACGGCTTTAGCGGAGGGAACTTCGCCGCTGTAGGGAGCAAGCATCCATTTAACGGTCCACGTGAGACGCTCACCGGGAGCCAAGGTCACATAAGCACCTTGGCTCTCGAGTTCTATATAGGTCTTGCCACGGTTCACATAGACCTGAATCTCGGCCTCTCCGGGAGCCGGGGCGTCTGCAGTAAGGTCCTCGAACTTCTTCACCAGGAGCAGCCCGTCGTTCAGATAGGCCAGCCATCCCTTGCTGTCGGCATTGATCTTGCGGTTCTCGTTGGCCGTATCGGTCTTGTACCAGGCAGCACCATCGGCTGCGGTGAACGACATCAGGCCTGCGGGGGTGATGCCTTCCACGGGCGCATCAAAGAAAATCCAGCCATCATTGGGCACGCGGGAGATTTCCCATGGTGCCACCTTGCGGGCTTGCTTGCCGGTATTGATAATGGAATAGCGCACGGTGAGCGACTGGTCGCGCTTGTTGGTATGGAAGCGCTTGCTCACGCGCATGCCAAGCTTTGCCGACTCGCTGCTGGTGATGGTCAGCGTGTCGTCGTCCTCATCGATACGGTAGCGGTATTTGTCGAACTCAGGCACGGGAGGCCAGTTCCATTCCTTCTGCGGACTGGTCCAGAACGTGCTTCCGAAAGATTCGGGCATCTTCGACTGAGACAGCACTTCCTTGCCGTCATAGCGCAGCGAGAGAATCTTGCCTCCTGCCCCTGTGTCGATGGTGGCAGAGAGATGACCCACGTTGAACTGCCGCTCCGACGGCGGGAAGATGACGCGGTAGTGGCCGCTCAGGTGCATGAAGGCAAAGAGACGCAACAGTCCGTCGTAGTAGGCATCGAAATAGCCGTCTTCGAAAGGCACGTGCTTGGCTTCCCAGAGAGCCTTGATGAATTCGCGGCGCTTATCGTGGCTGCACATCACGGAGGCAGCAGCCGACGTGGCCACCAGTCCGATACTATGACGCAGTTTCCTGAAACCACCTGCCTGCAGAATCTCGTTTCCTTCGGGAAGCGTGCCATCCACGCGGTATTGATCCACAAACGTGTCGATACCCTGACTGTAGAGGAAGTTCTGGA
Source organism: uncultured Prevotellaceae bacterium (assembly GCA_900316985.1). Classification (GTDB taxonomy): domain Bacteria; phylum Bacteroidota; class Bacteroidia; order Bacteroidales; family Bacteroidaceae; genus Prevotella. The sequence goes on along the minus strand of ONFE01000002.1, from coordinate 74,790 downwards.
TTCGCTCACCATAGGCGCGCTGCCATTCGGCATCGGCACAGCTCCATTCATAGTCGAGTGCGATATTCATGGGCACGCGCCATGAGTCGTACCGGAAATTGTTGTTGCCATTCCGGCGTGGAGCGCCCTCGGGACGCTGCGGCATTCCAGGGAAACGTGGCATCTGCATCTCAGAGCCGTCAAACTGGCACTGGTCACCGTTCAGACCCGTCTGCGCGTTGGTACACTTGTGCAGCAGTTCACGGCTCTTCTTTGCGCACTCCATCCAAAAGTCGCTGCGGCCGTCGTCAGCCCATTTCGCCCATACCTCGTAGAAAGCAGGAATGTGGTAGCTGGGGTCGGTGAAACGCTGGCCGAATCCGTCGGGTGTGAAGGTGATGAGTTTCGTCTCAGGATCGATAAGATACATCTTTGCCTTTGACTGCTCCTGCCCTCCAGGACCGCCGAAACCACCGAATCCTGCGGGACGGGGCTCGGGCGTATATTCCTTGGGTTGGATGCAGTTCAGGATGTGCTGTGCCTCGGCCTTATAGTTAATACCGGTGGCATCGCCCCACTGGTTGGAAGCGAAGATCAGCGCGGTGATGAAGTACAGTTCTCCGTCGGAGGCAGCGCCTGGTGAGTTGCGGGTTCCGTCGGTCTTGCAACTCCATGCAAAATAGCCCTCACGGATACCTTCCTGATGCTGCATGTATTTCTTTGCCCAGCGCCACAGACGGTCGAAGATGTCCTTCTCTCCCATCTGTACGGCTACCATCATGCCGTACGACATTCCTTCCGTGCGTACATCATGGTTCTTGATGTCGCTGACATATCCCATGGTGTCGCCCACCTCGAAATACACTTTGTTGGGACCATGGAACACATCGTTGAACACTTCCTTCAACTTCTGCTCCACTTCGTTGGGCCTGTAGCCCATCTCAACGAAAAGGTTACGATACTGACCGGTCTCAAAAGCACCCTTCTCCAGGGGAGCCTGCAGGCCTCTGGGCCATTGGGCGGCAGCCATCAGACTCCAAGCGAGCATGGCTACGACAATAAGGCATTTGTTTGTTTTCATATAGCGTATTAATGATTTCCAGAAACAAATAACCCTGTAAAGTCCAGGACTTACAGGGTTATTATTAGTAGTCGGTAAGGGAATCGAACCCTTATGCCAAGATTGAGAATCTTGTATCCTAACCGTTAGATGAACCGACCATCTATTCAGCATTTCGACCATTCCCCTCTGCGGAAGGAGGGGGATTCGAACCCCCGGTACGGTTACCCGCACGGCAGTTTAGCAAACTGCTGGTTTCAGCCACTCACCCATCCTTCCAAGGAGGTTCGTTCGATTTGCCGAAACAACTGATTTCTCAATTGCGAGTGCAAAGGTAGTGTAAAAAATCCGAACCGCCAAATATTTCCTGAAATATTTTTCAGAATTTTGACTCATCCGCACTTCACCTTATTTATTTTAAAAGGAGAATATGGGTGAAGAATAAAACCGTTGTCAAACAAAAGCGTGAGACATGGGGAACACTCCCCTGCCTCACGCTTAATGTTAAGAAAGAATCCGATCAGAGATTCAAGCCCTTCTTGATGGCCTCAATCTTGGCTGTGGCATCCTTCGTGCAGCGCTCATAGCATCCGGCGCACTTCATGGAAGGATCCTTGACCTCGGTGTAGAACTTGATCTTAGGCTCTGTGCCTGAAGGACGAACACTGACCTTCGTACCGTCCTCGCAGAACCACTGGAGCACGTTGCTGGTGTCAGGCATGTCAATCTTGGTCTTGGAGCCGTCGGCATTGGTCTGCTCGAGGGTCTTGTAGTCCTTCCAGCAGCATACCTTTGAACCGCCGAGTTCCTTTGGAGGATTGGCGCGGAAGTTCTCCATCATGGCCTTGATCTCGTCGGCACCGGTCTTACCGGGACGAACCACATTGATCGTGGTCTCCTTCGAGAATCCGTACTCCACGTAGATATCCATCAGCAGGTCGTAGAGGGTCTTGCCGTTGTCGCGTGCCCATGCAGCGATTTCGCAGATGAGACAGATGGAAGCAGGTGAATCCTTGTCGCGAACCTTATCGAATGGCAGGAAACCGAATGATTCCTCACCACCGCCGATATACTTCTTCACGCCCTCGTTGACGCGGATCTCGTTGGCAATCCACTTGAAACCGGTGTAGCAGTCCTTCAGTTCAACGCCGTTTTTCTTGGCAATCTCGGCAATTTCCTCGGTAGTCACAATGGTCTTCACGAGGAACTCGTTGCCCTTCAGCTGACCGAGCTTCTTCTTGTTGGCGATGATATACCATGAGAACATCATGCAGGTCTGGTTACCGTTCAAGATCTCCCACTCTCCCTGCGGATTGCGGCAGACGATGGCCAGACGGTCGGCATCAGGGTCGGAAGCAATCACGAGGTCGGCATTCAGCTTCGTACCGAGCTTCATACCCAGCGTCATAGCCTCTGCATTCTCGGGATTCGGGCTGACAACCGTTGGGAAGTTTCCGTCGATGACCATCTGCTCGGGCACCACGTGGATGTTCTGGAAACCCCATGAGCGCAGGGCCATAGGAATGATCACGCGACCTGTGCCGTGCATCGGGCTGTAAACAATGTTCAGGTCCTTCTGGCGCAGGATGACGTCCTGGTCAACCATAGCCTCCTTCACGGCCTGGATGTAGTCCCAGTCCATCTCACCACCAATGATCTCGATGAGATCCTTGTTACCTTCGAACTTCACGTCGTGGATCGTCACCTTGTTCACCTCGTCGATAATACCCTTGTCGTGGGGAGCCAGCACCTGGGCACCGTCGTCCCAGTAAGCCTTGTAGCCGTTGTACTCCCTGGGGTTGTGGGAAGCAGTCACGTTGACACCTGCCTGTGCACCCAACTGACGGATGGCAAACGAAATCTCAGGAGTAGGACGCAGGCTCTCGAAGAGATAGACCTTGATGCCGTTGGCAGAGAAGATGTCAGCCACGGATTCAGCGAACATACGGCCGTTGTTGCGGCAGTCGTGACCTACCACCACTGAGCACTGCTTTCCGGGGAAAGCCTTCAGGATATAGTTGGCAAAGCCCTGTGTGGCCATGCCGACGATATACTTGTTCATACGGTTGGTTCCGGCACCCATGATACCGCGGAGACCACCCGTACCGAACTCGAGGTTCTGGTAGAAAGCATCGATGAGGGCCGACTTGTCTTCATTGTCAAGCATAGCCTGAACTTCCTTACGGGTCTCTTCGTCGAAAGCAGGTGAAAGCCACTCCTGGGCTTTTGCCTCGCACTGTTTGATTAAAGCTTCATTATTTTCCATAATAGTTAGTGTAATTAGATATTTGAATTCTTTTGATTTGAGTACAAAGATAATGTTTTTTATTGTATTCGCGAAAGGTTCATCAAAAAAAGTTTTGATATTTGGATTTTTTGACGTAATTTTGGGGGCAAAAATAGAAATAGGATATGGAAATCTATTTTACGGGAGTGATTATTGCCATCTGTACCTTTCTGATTATCGGCTTGTGTCATCCCCTGGTTATCAAGACAGAATATTATACGGGAACTCGCTACTGGTGGCTATGGCTGGTAGGGGGAATCCTTTTCATATGTGCTGCCTTCGTTGTACCGAATGCCTTTGAATCAGAAAAGACAGGCATCGTGGTGTCTTCGATATTGGGCGTTTGTGGAGCCTCGCTGCTTTGGGGTATAGGTGAACTGTTCGCCCAAAAGAAGCGTGTGAAGAAAGGATGGTTCCCCATGAATCCCAAGCGCAAGCACGAATACGAAGATATGGACGAGAACGATAGTCTCTGTCCAGTGTGCAAAGACAATCCTGACCATCCTGCATCGTATAAGGAGAAATGAAGACTCTGCTGATACTTGTAGGCAAAACGGCGAACAAGCACTTCGTGGCGGGTATCAACGACTACGTGGAGCGTATCGGCCACTACATGCCTTTCGAACTGGTAACCATTCCGGAACTGAAAAATACGAAAGCGCTGACGGAGGAATTGCAGAAAGAGCGTGAAGGCGAACTGATTCTCAAACTGTTGCAGCCTACAGACACCGTGGTCTTGCTGGATGAACACGGAGCCGAAATGCGAAGTACGGAGTTTGCCTCATGGCTACAGAAGAAACAGCAGACAGCCCGGCGGCTGATATTCGTCATCGGCGGCCCTTACGGCTTCTCCCCTGCCCTGTACCAACGGGCAAACGAAAAGGTGTCACTCTCACGGATGACCTTCTCTCACCAGATGGTGCGGCTCATCTTCACCGAGCAGATTTATCGCGCGTGTACCATTATTAAAGGTGAACCCTATCATCACGAATAGACAACGAAGACAATCATATTACTCATAAATAATATAAGACTATGGAAAGAACTTGGAGATGGTTTGGCAAGAAAGACAAGATTACGCTTGCCATGCTGAAACAAATCGGCGTGGAGGGCATAGTGACAGCCCTTCATGATGTGCCCCTCGGCGAAGTGTGGACACGTGAGAAGATTCGCGACCTGCGAGAGTATATTGAATCCTATGGCATGCGCTGGAGCGTGGTGGAGAGTCTGCCCGTGGTGGAGACCATCAAGTACGGTGGTCCCGACCGTGACGAGCAGATAGAAGTCTATAAGGAAAGTCTGCGCAACCTCTCGGCAGAAGGCATCCACTGCATCTGCTACAACTTCATGCCGGTGCTTGACTGGGCACGTACGGACCTGCTTCATGACAATCCCAACGGATCGACCAACCTTTATTTCAACTATGCTGAGTTTGCCTATTTCGACATCTATATCCTGAAGCGTGAAGGTGCTCGTGAGGAATGGGCGAAGTTCAAGTTCCCCGAAGGTGTGGGCGAAGGACGTAATGTGTTGGCAGAATGCGATGAACTGGCCAAGACCATGACACCCGAGAAAGACCACAAACTGGTGGAGAACATTGTTATCAAGACGCAGGGATTCGTTTCCGGTAACTTCAGCGAGAACGACGAGGCTCCCATTCAGAAGTTCCGTGAGTTTCTGGATCTCTACAAGGGAATTGACAAGGCTCAGTTGCGTGCCAACATGAAATACTTCCTGGAGGCTATCATGCCTACTTGTGAGGAGTGCAACATGAACATGTGCGTACATCCCGACGATCCCCCCATCGAAATCCTCGGATTGCCGCGCATCGTCCGTACGGAAGAGGATATCCAATGGTTCCTCGATGCCGTACCCAATAAGCACAACGGCCTGACTTTCTGCGCAGGCAGCCTTTCGGCCGGTGCCTATAACAACGTAGTGGAACTGGCCCGTAAGTTTGCCTCACGCACCCACTTCGTTCACTTGCGTTCATGCCACATCTTCCCCAACGGCGACTTCACTGAGGCCAGCCACCTGGGAGGACGTGCCGATATCATCGAATTGTGCCGTATCTTTGAAAAAGAGAATCCCAGCCTGCCCATGCGCGTTGACCACGGTATGACCTTCACTGATCAGCCAGGCGGCATCATGGACGAGTCGAGCCACGGCCACAACGCCGGCTACACCCTGCTCGGACGTATGTTCGCCCTCGGACAGGTGCAGGGCATTCTGGCTACTGTTGACCGTGAACTCGGTATTGAATATAAGCAACCGGGCTTCTTCGACTGATAATAACAGTTATATTTGGCTATTACAATAATTTTATATACCTTTGTATCCGCTCTGCAGAAAGGCAGGGCGGATTTTTTATAAAATTATGTACAAATCAATCTTTAACAAACGCGAGGTCTTTCGCTTCAAGCGGTTCAGCAATAAGGGCTATTCGCTCTTCAGCTGTCTTGGCCGTGAGGTGATCGTGGGCACTTTGAGTGTGGCTACGCTCACCTATGCTAAAGCAGACGGTATCAGCATCCGGACGGAACTGACCGAAAAGGACCAGCCTCAATATGAGGTGACGCTCGATGACGTGGAAGTCTCGGGCTCGCGTGCCCCGCTTGCTTTAGGGCAGGCGGCGAGAATGGTAACTGTACTGAGCCGCGAGGACATTCAGGCGGCGCCAGTACAAAGTATTAACGATTTGCTCAAGTATGCGGCAGGAGTAGATGTCCGCCAGCGAGGGCCCATTGGCGCGCAGACTGACATCGGAATCCGGGGAGGAACCCAAGAGCAAATCACCATCCTGCTTAACGGCATCAACATCTGCGATCCGCAGACAGGTCACAACAGTTTTGATTTTCCGGTGGATATCAGCGAGATAGAGCGCATTGAAGTTCTTGAGGGTCCCGCAGGTAGGGTCTATGGAACATCCAGTTTGGCCGGAGCAATCAATATCGTGACGAAGAACTCCGGAGTCTTTGGTAATTCCGGACCATCCCAGGAAGCCTGTCTCCACATGGAAGGCGGTTCCTTCGGCTATCTCTCTGCAGGTGGTTACGGTAACATCTCAAATGGACGTTGGAGCAACCAGCTGAGTGCCTCGTTTACCCGTAGTGACGGATACAGTCGGAACAAGGCCGGCGGACTGAACATGGACTATAGCGGTGGTAAGGCATTCTATCAAGGTCGGTTTGAAGACAAAAGCCTCCAAGTGAGATGGCATGCCGGACTCTCCACGAAGGGGTTTGGCAGCAACACTTTCTATAGCAAAAAGTTTGACAACCAATACGAAAAGACTACCAAATGGTTTACGGCTCTTCAGGCTGAAACGAAAGGTTCATGGTTTCATTTCAAACCAGCCATCTATTGGAACCGCTCTCAAGACCGTTTTGAACTATTACGCAACGACCCGGACAAGTATCCATTCAATTACCATCGTTCTGATGTCTTCGGCGTGAACCTGAACAGTTGGTTCGACTGGTTTTTAGGTCGGACGGCCATTGGTGCAGAATTCCGGAACGAGGATGTTATCAGCGGAAATCTCGGCGAACCTCTCAACCACACAAAACATATCAGCGGAACAGACCGCGACTACGAATTTGGACTTAACCGCTCTAACATCAGTTTCAATCTGGAACATAACATTCTATTGAATCAATTTACATTAAGCGCTGGTTTTATTCTAGTTAAGAATACTTGGAACGAAATGAACTTCAAGTTGTATCCTGGCGCGGACGCCAGTTACCGATTTTCTGACAACTGGAAAGTCTATGCTTCATGGAATACCTCCCTGCGAATGCCTTCCGTTACCGAACTATATTATAGCGTGGGTGGACATAAGGCAGACAAATACCTGAAGCCCGAAGAGCTCTCAGCCGTTGAGACGGGTGTCAAATACCAGTCAAGAATCCTGCAGGCAAGCGTAAGCGGATTCTACCATCACGCCCAAAACATGATCGACTGGATTATGAATACGAACGACCCCGATCCTGTTTGGAAAAGCGTGAACTATACCAAAGTCAACACAATCGGTCTGGAGACTGTCTTTCATCTTGATTTCAAGGAATGGATGCCCACTCAAAGCATACTTAAAAAACTTGACATATCTTATTGCTATATGAATCAGAAGAAAGACGAGAACGAAGAGCAGATCAAGTCGCAATCAACGTTGGAATATCTCCGTCACAAACTGGTAGCTTCCTTGCAACTGCATCTCGTCAGCCAATTGAATCTCGGCATTAAATACCGTTTCCAGGACCGAGCCGGCAGTTATACTGACACTCAGGACCAAGTGCAGGATTACGCTCCCTACTCGCTCGTTGACGCCCGCTTGTCGTGGAATGCGCCCAAGTATGAAGTATTTGCGGAAGCCAATAACCTTATAAACAAGAAGGATTATGTGGATTACGGCAATGTGCCGCAGCCTGGTTTCTGGATAACGGCTGGGTTTTGCATCAGGCTCTGATCAAAGTATCATCCGCTGGCTTTCAAAACATCATCCGCCCGAGGTCAAAGTATCATCCGCCCGAAGTCGACGGATGATACTTTCGTTTTTATTCGTCGTAGATAGTGAGATCCTCAATACCTGCAGCAGCCAGCGCTTCCTTACGCTCTACACAAGTGCCGCATTTCCCGCAATGATGCTCTCCACCCTTATAGCAACTCCACGTTTTCGAGTAGTCGATGCCTAACTCCTTTCCGCGCCGGGCGATGTCTCCTTTGGTGATATTGGTATATGGCGCCAGAATCTCTATGCCTGGGAAAGTTCCGGTACGGGTGGCCTCACTCATAGCCTTCACAAATTCCGGACGGCAGTCAGGATAGATAGTATGGTCACCACCGTGATTGGCCATCATCACATACTTCAGGCCGCGACTCTCTGCCATACCAGCTGCTATGGCCAGCATGATGCCGTTGCGGAACGGAACCACCGTGGATTTCATGTTGTCTTCTGCATAATGACCTTCAGGAATGGCGTCGGAGCCTTCCAGGAGCGAACTCTTAAAATACTTCGACATGAATGCCAAAGGAATCGTGATGTGCTCAATGCCCAACTGCTGGCAATGATACTCCGCAAATGGAATCTCACGGCCGTTATGATTACTGCCGTAATCGAACGAAATAGCCAGTGCAATCCGTTCGCGATAATCATAGAGAAGCGTAGTGGAATCCATTCCGCCACTCAGGATAAGAATACTGTCTTTCATCTATTTCTCAGCTATACATTCTATCTCCACAAGTGCTCCCTTGGGAACCGACTTCACGGCAAAGGCACTGCGGGCGGGATAAGGTTCTTCAAAGAACTCTGCATACACTTCGTTCATCGCAGTGAAATCAGCGATATCGGCCAATAGCACCGTGGTCTTCACCACATTTTTCATACTCAGCCCGGCGGCCTCCAATATGGCTTTCGCGTTCATCAGACTCTGACGGGTCTGCTCCTTGATACCCTCAGGGAAATCTCCCGTAACGGGATTGATGGGAAGTTGTCCACTGGCGAATACCAGTCCGCCTGTTTCAATGGCCTGGCTGTAAGGTCCGATGGCAGCAGGCGCTTTATCTGTCTTGATTGCTTTCATTTTGCAATAAAATTAAATAACCGTGCAAAGATAAGTGTTTTTATCTGAAAACGGTCGAAAAAAGTGTAATGATTTTGGATTTTTAAAAATAAAAATGTAGATTTGCAACAGAATTTTTACAATTTACAATAACAATGAAGAAAATCTCACTTTTTGCTGCAAGTGCTGTATTCGCACTCTGCAGTTGTATGGGTGGCCAAAACGGCAATGTGCTCGGATCCATTCTGGGTGCAGCCACTAACGCAAACACCATTTCGAACATTATCTTTGACGTGATCGGTTACAACAAGCTATCGCAGGCCGACCTTGTAGGCAACTGGTATTACTATCAGCCTGGTTGTGCCTTCACCACGGAGAGTCTCTTGGCTAAGGCCGGTGGTCATATCGCAGCCACACGTGCCAAGGAAGAACTGGCACCTACCTATCAGAAGCTCGGCATTTCTGCTGCCAACACGTATTTCCAGTTTACCGAGAACGGCCAGTTCAGCGGAAAGATTGACGGGCAGCCCCTGAGCGGAACTTACACCTTCAATCCCAACGACCAGAGCATACAGCTGAAGACCCTGTTGCTTAACATCAAGGGCTATGTGAACCGTAATGCCCAGGGCATCTCATTGCTCTTTGAATCAAAGAAACTGCTGTCAGCACTCCAGACGATTGCTGCCATCAGCGGCAACTCCACACTTAGCAGCGTTGGTGAACTGACAAAAAACTATGACGGAATTCGTCTGGGTCTCGACCTGAAGCATTGATTCAAGTCTACAATTGCAAACCCTACGTTACATTTAATGCGACGAACTGCAAAAAAGTTGAAATTTATGAGCTCCATACTCACAAGTTTCAACTTTTTATATTAATTTTGCAGGGTTATTATGAATTAGGTATTAACATCATAAATTAAAGGTATTATGACAATTGATCAATTTAACTTTGCCGGTAAGAAGGCAATCGTTCGTGTGGACTTCAATGTGCCCCTCGATGAAAATGGTAATGTAACCGACGACACCCGTATCCGCGGTGCTCTTCCCACGCTGAAGAAGATTCTCGCCGATGGTGGTGCTGTCATCATGATGTCCCACATGGGCAAGCCCAAGGGTAAGGTTAATCCCAAACTGTCATTGAAGCAGATCATTCCCGCTGTTAGCAAGGCCCTCGGTGTTGACGTGAAGTTTGCTCCCGATTGTGCCAATGCTTCTGAAGAGGCTGCTGCCCTGAAGATGGGCGAGGCTCTGTTGCTTGAGAACCTGCGCTACTATCCCGAGGAGGAAGGTAAGCCTGTTGGCGTTGAGAAAGGCACTCCCGAATACGACGAGGCCAAGAAGGCCATGAAGGCATCACAGAAGGAATTCGCCAAGAAGCTGGCTTCGTATGCCGACGCTTACGTGATGGATGCTTTCGGAACTGCTCACCGCAAGCACGCTTCTACTGCCGTTATCGATGAGTTCTTCGACAAGGACAGCCGCATGCTGGGCTATCTGATGGAGAAGGAAGTGAAGGCTGTTGATGCCGTTCTCGGCAACATCAAGCGCCCCTTCGTAGCCATCATGGGTGGTTCTAAGGTTTCTACCAAGATCGGTATCATTGAGAATCTGCTCGGCAAGGTTGACAAGCTGATTCTCTGCGGCGGTATGACCTACACATTCGCAAAGGCTCACGACGGCAAAATCGGTAACTCAATCGTTGAGCTCGACAAGCTTGATGTAGCTCTCGGCGTTGAGGAACTGGCCAAAAAGAACGGTGTTGAGCTGGTACTCGGCAGCGACTGCACAGCTACCAATGGCCTCGACTTCGGTACGATGACCGTGAAGGAAGGTTCTGAGATCATCACCTGCCCCGCTATTGATGTTCCCGAGGGATTCGAGGGTGTTGACGCTGGTCCTGAAAGTCAGAAGGATTTCGCCAAAGCTATCGAAGGTGCCAAGACCATTCTTTGGAACGGTCCTGCAGGTGTATTCGAGTGCGATGAGTTCACAGCTGGTAGCCGTGCCATCGGTGAGGCTATTGCCAAGGCTACCAAGGAAGGTGCCTTCTCGCTCATCGGCGGTGGTGACTCCGTGGCTTGTGTGAACAAATTCGGTCTTGCCGATCAGGTTAGCTACATCTCTACCGGTGGTGGTGCTCTGCTCGAGGCCATCGAGGGCAAAGTGCTTCCTGGTGTTGCAGCTATCAACGAATAACACACTAACTTATTATTCAACTTATACTAATGCTGAGGGGCGACTTTTTATAGAGTCGCTCCTTATTTTTGTGGTTACAAATCACGGGCTGTTCCGTCTTTATATAAATAAACAAACAAATCAAAAAAACATTCGAATGAAGACATTGAAGAAATACCATGGCGTAGTTGTGCCCATGGTGACACCTGTAAGTAAGGATGGCAGTATTGACACCGTTGCCGTAGAACGCATTGTTGACAATATGGCCCGCTATGGCGTGGCTCCCCTGATTATGGGAACTACCGGCGAGGGAAATTCCGTGAGCACCGAGGGCGGTGTGCAGATGATTGCCGCTGCCAAGAAAGCCGCTCAGGGACGCGTCACCATTTATACCGGACTGGCAGGCAACTGCATCAGCGAGCAACTAGCTGCTGCTGAGCGTTTTATCGAGGCCGGAGCCGACGTGATTGCCGCTACCCTGCCCTCTTACTATGCGCTGACTCCCGTGCAGATGGAAAACTATTATCTGACGCTGGCCAATTCCATCAAGGTGCCCCTGATGCTCTACAATATCACCATCACCACCCACATGAGCATTCCTCTCGACGTGATTGAGCGCCTGAGCCATCATCCCAACATCGTGGGACTGAAGGATTCTGAGAACAACGTGCCCCGCCTGGAAGAAGCCTTGAAACTCTTTGCCGACCGCGAAGACTTCGCCTATTTCTGCGGATGTGCCGCCAATTCAGCTGTTTCGTTAAAGAATGGTGCCGACGGCATTGTGCCAAGCGTTGGCAACTATCTGCCACAAAAGTATCAGCAGCTCTACGAGGCTGGCATCAACGGCGACATGGCCGAATGCGAACGGTTGCAACAAGAGACCATTGAAATCGGTAAGATCAATACCGCAGGCCTCACCTTGGGCGAGAGTCTGGCCGGACTGAAAGTCATCATGAAGATGTGCGGCCTTTGCGAGGAATACATGCTGCCACCCCTCACCGAACTCAGTCCCGAAATTTCCGACCGCATTCGCAAAGAGGCTGCCCCCATCGTGAATAGTCTTTAACCCCCAGATTTACCGTAGGTTGCTGTTTTGCAGCAACCGCCCTAATAAACTAAAACCCTAACCTGATAATGAAACTCCACTGGATTGATATGGTCATCGTCATTCTGTCGCTCATTGCGGCAGTTGGCGTTGGCGTATGGTTCTCGCGCAAGCAGAACTCCACCAAAGCCTATTTTGCTGCCAATGGCAGCGTGCCCGCCTGGGCCGTAGGCATGTCAATGTTTGCAACCATCATTTCGAGCGTCACCTTCCTGGCCTATCCGGGTGCTGCCTATGCCGGCAACTGGATTCTGCTGGTACAGGGACTGATGGTGCCCATCGTACTCGTCGGAATGATTTGGTTCATCGTGCCGTTGTTCCGACGCGTCATCAGGCTTTCCACCTACGAGTATTTCGAACGCCGATTTGGAGCCGTGGCCCGTTACTATAGTTCGCTGGCCTTCGTTTTGGAGCATTTTGCCAAGATGGGAACCATCCTCTACCTGATGGGCATGGCCATGGCCACCTTTACGGGCTTGGATATCACCTACATTATTGTATTCATCGGCATCGTCATCATCCTGCTCACCTATCTGGGCGGAATGGAAGCTATCATCTGGATGGACGTGGTGCAAGGATTCCTGCTTATTCTTGGTGGCGTGCTCACGATAGGTATCCTGTTCTGGATTACCGATGGCGGAGCTGCTACCATCTTCCAGGTGGCAGGCGAATACGATAAGATAGACTTTGGCCCCTACGACTGGGACTTCCATGAGCGCACGTTCATTGTGCTCGTGGTAAACGGTATCTTCTATGCCGTTCAGAAATACGGAACCGACCAGAGTATCGTTCAGCGCTACCTGGCTGCCAAGGATGAGAAAAGTGCCAAGAAGGCCAGCTATATGGGTGTGCTGATGAGCGTTCCGGCCTGGGCCTTGTTCATGTTTGTTGGCACCTGTCTGTTCGTTTATTATCATCTGAATCCATCTCCCGAAGTGGCAGCCATGAAGAGCGACCAGGTGTTCCCCTACTTCATTGCCAATGAGCTGCCTATCGGCATCTGCGGACTTATCATTGCGGCACTTGTGGCCGGAGCTATCTCAAGTATTGATAGCGATGTGAACTGTATCTCAGCGGTCATCGTGGAAGACTATTATGGCCGACTGAAGAAGAATGCCACCGACAAGCAGAAGCTGCTCGTTGGTCGTGCATCGGTGCTCGTTATCGGTATTCTGAGCATCCTCATAGCGCTGCTCTACGTATCATGGGGAGGCGAAGGTGTGCTCGGAACGCTCTTCGGTCTCTATGCTATCGTGTCGGCAGGTATCGTCGGAATCTTCCTGCTTGGACTGTTCTCGCGCAGGGCCAACTGGCAGGGTGTCTACATCGGCATTGCCTGTGCCGTCATCTTCACGGCTTATGCCATTCTTACCACAACTACCTTCGATGCAGCTGACGGTACCAAGAAACTGATGCTCGACCTCGGCGACTACAACTTCAGCCATCACACGCTGATGCTCGGTGTGTACAGCCATCTCATCGTACTTGTCGTTGGCTATCTGGCCAGTCTCTGCTTCAAGACGCCATTGGCCGACAAGGAACTCACGGTCTACGGCTATCTGGAAGAGCGCCGCATGCAAAAAGAACAGAAATAAAAACAGCATACAATGAAACCAATACTTGCCATTACCATGGGCGACCCCGCCGGCATCGGTCCCGAGATTATACTCAAGTCGCTCCTTTTACCTGAAACGTACGAACAATGCCGTCCGTTGGTCACGGGTGATGCCAAAGTGATGCAATGGACTGCCGATAAACTGGGCTACAACATCAAGATTCGCGCTATCAAGGAAGTCTCGGAAGCCCGTTTCGAACAAGGCATCGTGGATGTCATCGACCTTGAATGCATCGACATGGACTCGTTCCAGCCGGGCGTTGTACAGGTGCAATGCGGACATGCCGCCTTCATTTCCGTCATCAAGGCTATCGAACTGGCTATGGCCAACGAAGTGGACGGAACCGTGACAGCACCCCTCAACAAAGAAGCCCTGCATAAGGCAGGACATAATTTCGACGGTCACACCGAGATTTATGCCCATTACACGGGAACAAAGAAATATGCGATGCTATTGGCTGATGAGTTCCTGCGTGTGATTCATGTTTCCACCCATTGCTCTCTCCGTGAGGCATGCGACCGTGTAAAGAAGGAACGCGTTATCGAAGTGACCGAACTCATCATGGATGCCTGTCGCCAGTTTGGTATTGAAAAGCCGCATATCGGTATTGCCGGACTGAATCCCCACGCTTCAGAGAACGGACTTTTCGGCTGGGAGGAAGAGAAGGAAATTATACCTGCCGTAGAGGAAATGCGCCAACGGGGATGGAATGTGGAGGGCCCCGTGCCGCCCGATTCCATCTTTGCTAAGGCTCGAAGCGGCAAGTTCGACGGTTGCGTGGCCATGTATCATGATCAGGGACACATCGCCTTCAAGATGTGCGGCTTCCAATGGAACAAGGAAACCGGTAAAATGGAGACTGCCAAAGGCGTGAACATCACCCTCGGACTGCCCATCATCCGCGTTAGTGTGGACCATGGTACAGCCTTCGACGTAGCCCTACAGGGTGTGGCAGCACCTGACGCGATGTTGCTCAGTATCGACTATGCAACCAAGATGGCTATTTACCGAAAAGAGAATTTGAAATGCTGATTGTTATTGCAGACGATTTGACGGGTGCCGCCGAAATGGCTGGCGTAGCTTGGAGCAAAGGTTTGAGCGTCAACATGATGATGCAGGTGAGTAGAAATCTGCCATCATGTGATGTGCTCGTCGTTGTCACAGATACCCGGCAAGCTTCCAGGAAAGCGGCCGTGAAAACCGTTGAAGGCATTCTGCAAAGAATAGCGAATCCCGGTGAACACCTTATATTTAAAAAGACAGACAGTGCCTTGCGAGGCCATATCGTGGCTGAGATAAGGGCGTTGATGTATGCGCTTGACAAAGATAAGGCTTTGCTGATGGCTCAGAATCCATCGAAGGGACGGATCATTCAGGAAGGAATCTATTATCTCGACGACCTTCCGCTCGACCGTAGCCTGTTCTATTACGACCCCGAATTCCCTGCCAATTCTTCTTTGGTTGAAGAACGTTTGCCAGGCACACGGTCATTATCCCTACAAGATTCGCTTCATAAAGGAATTAATGTGGCTGACGGGTCTACAAAAGAAGAACTGCTGCTACAACTTCACAAAGCGGATGAGACAACGTTAATTGCTGGCGCTGCTGATGCTTTCAGCTTGTTTTTGGAAGAGCATTTTGAATGCAAGGAGCGGACTTCTATCGAAGATAGTCAGGATCCCAACTCTTCGTTGCTCCTCATCCAGGGAAGCACGCAGAGCCGCCCTAATCCCTGGCATATCACGGAGGCTCTGATGCCTTACGATGTCTTTCACGGCGCTGAGCCGAAAGAATGGATTGAATCCTTGAAGAATCAATTCCGTGAGCATCCCAGGATGGCCATCCGTATTGCACAGCCATCTGAAGGAGGAAAGCCTTATGCCACCCGTCTCAGAGAGGTCATGGCAACGGTAGCCACGCAACTCATCAAAACGAAAACCGCTGCTCCTCTTCATCTCGTCGTTGAAGGCGGAGCAACGGCTTATGCCATTATTCAGCACTTAGGCTGGAATGTTTTTTCTATTGAAAGGGAACTGGCACCTGGCATCGTGACCATCAAACATCACCAAGACCTTATCACACTAAAGCCCGGCAGTTATTTATGGCCGACAGAAGCCTTTACTTCCAGTCGGGAATTACATAACGGTCTCCCGTCTGCTCAATGAGTTTACGGGCTGTGGCCTCGGGATACCCCGGACGCACTACTTTAGAGACACCCTCGGGAGTGGTCTCAAAATGACCGTCCACTTCCTTCTTCTCAGCCATATCATTGAACTTCACAATGAGGTAGATGGCCAGTTGTCGCCAACGGCTGATCATTTCATCACCTTTCTTGCAAGTATAGGACGTGAGATAATCCACGGCCTGTTGTTCAGAAGTAGCCAACAACTGCTGTGCCTTCGCATCCACGGCGGGTACTTCCTTGAAGTAACTATGTTCGAGTGAATCACGAACTGCCTTCAATGAGGGGAACATCGCAGAGTAACGAGGATAGACCATATTGCTCACCCAGTTGCATACCCAGAACGCATTCTTGTCGGAGAAGGTCACGGCATCAGCACCCGGTGTGTTGTAGCATTCAGGCTGGCGGGTGGCAGAACAATACACGGGCGTATAGGCTACCATGTTGCCGTCATCATTACCAAACCAAAGAATACCGCCAATCTGACGGGGAAGCCATCCGCGCAACTGTGCCACATAAGAGAATCCCGTCTGCTGGGTGCTGGTCGGACGTTCATTGAAATACTCCTTACCGTCCACCTTGAAACTCAATGGCGTAGGACGATAGGGCATCTGCCATACACCACCTCCAATATCAGAATCAAGCGCAAAGGGTGTACCCTCGTAATGGTCACGCATACAGGCCTGTACGTCTTGCAGGGAAACCTTCTTGTTAGGAATAATCCAAAGTGGCATAGGTTCTGCTTCCTTCACCTTGCCCATCGCATAAGGCAGGTAGCGGTCCATATTCTTGGAGAAATGGTTGAAGAAGCTCCACACACGTGCTTCACAATAGCGACGTCCACCGAAATCGGGATAGGCATAGGCGGCATTGAAGGAAAAATCCTTGTCCTTTCCAGTGAAGAAACCCATTTCACGGGCAAACTTGATTACATCCTTCGAATAGAGCACGTTCTTCTTGTCTTTCTGGTCGAAAGTGGTGATACGGCTCTGGTTAGCGTGTGCACAGATGGCATCATCGGGAATGCGGATAGCCACCCATACGGCACCTGTACGGCCAGGTCCCTTGCCTATCATTTCCATAATCCAGGCCTCATTGGGGTCGCAGATTGTGAAAGTCTCACCCTCAGAGTTATAACCATACTGGGCTACGAGCGAAGTCATCACATCGATAGCTTCACGGGCCGTCTTGGCACGTTGCAAACCCAGATACATCAACGAACCATAGTCAATCATTCCGGTGGAATCCACCAGTTCCTCGCGACCTCCGAAAGTAGTCTCGCCGATGCTCACCTGGTATTCATTGATGTTGCCTATCACGTTGTAGGTGACAGGAGCTTCGGGTATCTCGCCATGACAAACGTATGTGTCGTAGTCGATAATCTTGCGCATCTCCCCTTTTGCATGGGTTCCGGCAGGATAATGACAAAGGCCTGTAAACATACCATAGGAATCAGCATTGTAAGTGCACATCACCGACCCGTCTGCTGAAGCCTTCTTACCAACAATGAAATTGGTACAGGCATCCGCAGAGAGTGTAAGACCACAAGCCGCAAGGATGAAACAGATGATCTTTTTCATTCTTTATTCCTCCTTTTTCTTCGGCTCCTTCTTGGCCAGCATCACCACCTGATAGATGAAATCAGAAACCCACTGCTCCGAGAAGCCCAGGCGCTTGTCGAGCTGGCGGACGGAAAGCACCGTCTTCACCACACTTGCATCTGAATAGTCGTTCTTGGTGAAGATATCGTGAACAGTCTTTTCGGTCATCGTACGGATGGCACCTTTGAAAAAGCTGGGCAGACGGAGCTTGAACTTCATCAGATTACCCGTCAGCATCATCAAGTCGTTGGTGAAGGCCTGGAACTGGATGAGATAGGTCTGCACGTCCTGCATCTTGCGGCATCCCTTCTTGATGCTCTTGTCAATCTCCTCAAAGAAGTTGTCCTCGGTCTTATAGATATCCTTGAGCATCTTCTTGCAATGCTTCTTCTCGCCCACTCCGAGTTTGTTATTTACGGTCGGCACGTGAAGAGTTGTCTTGAAAACACGCAGATCAGGAAGAGCGGCAAGATTGGTGATACCCACGTTCTCGGCAATGGCAGCCTGGAAATACACGCGGATAAGCGTCATATAGTTCTCCATTCCAGCCACGCTGTTCTCTTGTTTCTTTCCGAATAATTTACTGAAAAATCCCATAATTTATTACCTTATTATATTTTAGGTGCAAAGATAGTGGAATTTTTCGAGTTAGCGAAGAGAATGATGGTATTTTCATTCTTAAATGTGGGAAAACAATCCTAACTCACAACATTCTGAGGTTTCCCGTTGAGGAAAGCCTCCAGATTAGCGGCGGCAATATGGATAAGGCGCATACGGGCTTCTCTGCTAGCCCATGCTATATGCGGGGTGATATAGGCTCGGGGAGAACCCGATAACGGATGATTTGCTGCGGGAGGTTCCTGGGCAAGTACATCAGCGCAGAAGGCACATACCCTGCCCTGCTGAAGGGCTTCAGCCATATCCTGCTCATTGACCAGCGGACCACGGCCGGTATTGATGATAACCACTCCCGGCTTCATCATCGCGATGCTTTCCCGGCAGATGAGCCCTCGGGTAGATTCCGTAAGCGGACAATGGAGGGAAATGAAATCGGAAGTATGGAATAGTTCATCTTTCGTTACCTTCTTTATATAGTTGGGTAACAAGGACTGCTCCTTTGAAGTGACAGCCATCACTTCCATTCCAAAGGCATTTGCAATACGAGCCACGGCGGAACCGATATTGCCTAAACCGACAATGCCCAATATCTTGCCGCTGAGTTCCACCACGGGAGTATCCATCCAACAGAAATCCTCACTACGGCTCCTCCACATGCATCGTGACGTTAAGTATATGGGCAAACACCATTTGTGCCACACTCATGGTGCTATAGGCAGGAATATTCGTGACAACAATTCCATGCTGACGGGCAGCCTCCAAATCCAATACATTATAGCCCGTGGCCAGCACACCGATATATTTAAGCTCCGGCAACTGGGCAATGACATCAGCAGAAAGAACGACCTTGTTGGTGAGTACGGCAACGGCACCACGGCAACGTTCCACGGTGTCATCTGGATGTGTGCGGTCATAGACAATGACCTCACCAAGCATCTCTACTTCTTTCCACGACAGGTCATACTGGGTAGCGGTAAACCCGTCAAGTATCACGATTCTCATACTACTTCAATGACGGTTAGCGTGTCTTCCTGTACCCGGAAGCGGATGTCATATTCGCCATAGGGCATGCCGAACACCTTGTCCTGATGGATTTGGGTCTGCGGACGTGGATCCCAGGAAAGCACTTCTTTGAGGGTTTCCAGTTCTTTGGGGGAAAAGAGATGGCCGAGTTCTTCAGGAATAATGACCTGAAGACGTTTCCAATCGTGACTGTCCACAAAACCGCTTCTGGCTCCTTCGTGGCAGTCGGCATAGGTGACATAGGGCTTGATGTCGAAGATAGGTGTGCCGTCCATCAGGTCTGCCCCTTTCACCTTGATGATTGGGCCACGGCTGCCCTCCCACTCTATCTTAACGATACGAACGGAAGAAAGTCCGAGATTGTTGGGACGGAAAGGTGAGCGCGTGGCAAAGACACCTACTCGTTCGTTACCTCCAAGGATGGGAGGCCGCACCATAGCATTCTTGGTTTGACGGCGATTGGCTGAGAATTCCCAGATAAGCCAGATATAGTCAAATTCTTCCAGTCCCCGGATGAAGTCAGGGTTACGAAAAGGAGGCTCGAAGACGATTTCGCCTTCGAGCTCTTCTACCAGTCCACTTTGGCGCGGAATGCCAAACTTGCTCCTGAACGGAGAGTGGAACCGGGCAATGGGATGAATGATATTTTCCGTGGCTTATTTCTTTTCAGCCTTGGCGTCTTTCTTCTCCTCATCCTTCTTTGCAGGAGCAGCCTTGTAAGACTTGTTCAGTCCGGCCACCACTTCCTTCGTGATGTCATAAGCACCATCAGCATAAAGGATGTTGTCACCCTGCTTGCTGAAGATGATGGAGTACTTCTTATCCTTGTTGTATTCAGTCAGGTAAGCCTGAATATTCTTGCGGAGTTCCTCGTTGAACTTTTCGGTCTCGCTTTGGAACTCAGCGGTCAGACGCTGGTTGAGGGCCTGCAGGTCGTTGTTCTGCTTCTGGAGACCAGCCTGGACAGACTCAGCCTGCTGCTGGGTGTACTTGTTTGCCTGAATGTCCTGCTGGAACTTCACGGCAGCATTCTGAAGGGCCTGCTGCTTCTGGGCAAGCGTGTTCTGGATATTGTTGCCTTTCTTCTCAAGTTCCTTGCTCTTTTCCTTGCAGAAAGTGTACTGAGTCATAATAGAGTCTACTTCCACGAAAGCAATCTTCAGTTCCTGGGGAGCATTCTGACTGGCCGGCTTCTCGTCAACCTTGGGTGCCTGTTTGTTGCAAGATGCCATCATGACGGCACAGAGTGCAACGATAAATGTCTTTTTCATTTTCTTTATAATGTTTTGATTCTTAATATGCTTTGTCTGCCTCCCTTGCTTCCCGGTCCTGATCGAGCACACAATGGATGCCTTGCTGGCGCAATGCTTCATTGTCGTGAATGTGTTGCGAGGAGAACTTTCCGTTCTTCTTGAAAATCACTTTTACGCTCAATAATGCTACACAAATAGCAATTATTAACACGGTTATGACAAGAGTTTTCAGCATTTTTATTATCTTTGCATGCATTTGTAATGCAAAATCGAGTGCAAAGATACGGAATATCCCTTGAATTTCAAAATAAAATTACATTAATAATGAATAAAAGAGATTTAAAACCCGCTCGTGTTTTCGAGCAATTTGCAAAAATCAATCAGATTCCACGTCCGTCGAAGCACGAGGAAAAGATGATTGAGTACTTGAAGGAATTTGGTGAAAGCCGTGGATTGGAAACAAAGGTGGATGAGACCGGTAACGTGCTGATCCGCAAGGGTGCCACCAAAGGCTACGAGAACCTTGAAACGGTGATTCTTCAGAGCCATATGGATATGGTTTGCGACAAACTCGTGGACCATGAGATTGACTTCCTGAACGATCCCATCGAGACTTACATCGATGGTGAGTGGATGAGGGCCAAGGGAACCACACTCGGTGCCGACGACGGTATCGGTGATGCCATTGAACTGGCTATCCTGGATTCCGATGATATTGAGCACGGTCCTATCGAGTGTGTCTTCACCCGTGACGAAGAGACCGGCTTGACAGGTGCCTTCGGCATGAAAGGTGACTTCATGAACGGCCGTTACCTGATCAACCTCGACTCAGAAGATGAAGGCCAGATATTTGTATCATGTGCCGGCGGTATTACAACGGAAGGTATCTTCCACTATACGAAGGAAAAGGCACCCGAAGGCTACTTCTTCCTCAAGATAGCGCTGAAAGGTCTTGTGGGCGGTCATTCAGGTGACGACATCAACAAGAAACGCGCCAATGCCATCAAACTGCTGGCCCGTTTCATCTATGCCCAGATGCAGAAGACAGACGTTCGCCTGGCCTGCTTCAATTCCGGTAAGATGCACAATGCCATTCCTCGCGACGGCCAACTTATCATTGCCGTTCCCAATGCCGACAAGGAGAATGTAAGGGCCGACTGGAACGTGTTTGCCACAGAGGCTGCCGATGAGTTCCATGTAACAGATACCACGATGGAGTTCCTGATGGAAAGCACGGAGCCCACAGAGGTAATGGACGACAAGACGGCCAAGAACCTGATTCGCTGCCTGCAGGCCATGCACAACGGTATTCTGACGATGTGTCAGGACGAGGAGATTGCCTGGCTGGTGGAGACTTCGAGCAATGTGGCCAGCGTGGAAACCCAGGACGGACAGGTGAAGGTGGTGGCTTCCCAGCGCAGTAACGTGATGAGCAACCTCCGCAATATGGCTGCTTCCATCAAGGCTGTGTTTGAACTGGCCGGTGCCGAAGTGAACCAGGGCGACGGCTATCCTGCCTGGAAGATGAATGCCAATAGCGAACTGACAAAAATTACCGTCGAAGCTTATAAGAAGCTTTTCAACAAGGATCCCAAGGTGCTCGGCATTCACGCAGGTCTGGAATGCGGATTCTTCTCCGAGAAATATCCGCATATGGATATGGTGAGCTTCGGTCCCACCCTTCGTGGTGTGCACTCACCCGATGAGCGTCTGCTCATTCCCACGGTTCAGATGGTATGGGATCATCTGCTCGAAATCCTGAAGAACATACCTGCCAAGAAATGAGAAAGGTATTATATATAATAATGTGTACCCTTGTGCTGATTGCATGTGGCAATCGGCGCAAGGCCAGCAATGCCGTTGAGGACTTTCTCAGACAGAATCTGGTAAATGCCGAGTTCAAGACGGAATACATCTCGATGGACAGTACCTATAAGGTGAAAGACAGCGTGCTCATTGCCCTTCAGCAGCAGGCTCCTCAGGACAAAGCCTTCAAGAAAGGCATCAAATGGGATAAGCCTGTACCCGGAAAAATCATCTATATGCGGATGAAGGTGATACAACAGGAAGACACAATCGTGCGCACCTTCTATCTGGATCCGGAAATGACCAAGGTGCTGGCTTTCAAACAGAACTAAAAAAAATGTCCCCGCTGTACGTATCACTACGTTAATGCGGGGACTGTTACCTAAAAAAACCTACCTATCGAATAAAAGGTGACTTTAGGCCAGCATACGTTTCATATACTGGCGGATTTCTTTTCGAGCGATTCCCAGACGGCTTTCCACGCTCTTATAGGTGAGATGAAGCGTCTCGGAAATTTCCGAAACCTTCTTCCCTTCATATATATTCATACGGTAAATGGTTCGCTGACGGTCAGTCAGGCGGGCAATGCCACGCTCCAGAATCTCAGTGATTTCTACTGCACTATAGACAGAAGCCACATCGAGATCATCACTCACCCCCTGCTGCACGATGAAATGCTCATATTCCTCCACCGACTGATGATGACGCCAGTAGTCGATGAGCAGGTTGCGGGCAGTGGTATAGACCAGGCACGGAAGTGTAATCGGAGTAATCATCTTATCGGTACGCAAAAGTCTGACAAAGACATTCTGAACGATGTCCTCAGCACCCTCGGCATACATCATCCGCTTAGACACGAAGCCTAAGACCTCATCATAATGTTGCGAGTAATAGTTAGCAATTATACTGTACTTTTTCGATTGCGTTTCCATGTCTGCTTAAAACATTCCTGATTTTCTTCGCAAAGATAATGAAAAATTCGGTTTGTTTCAAATAAAAAAGAAAGAAATATTTGGCTTTGAAATAAATTAATACCTTTTTGACATTATTTGAGACTTGACGTAAACTCTATGAGCCCGGTTTCATGTCATTTCTTGCTTTGGCACGGATTTTGCAAGAGTGAAAGGCAGAAACTTAATTACATTCAAATTATGCAAAAAGGTAATATCGGGGTTACGACAGAGAACATCTTCCCCGTCATCAAAAAGTTTCTCTATTCTGATCATGAGATTTTCCTCCGCGAGATGGTGAGCAATGCCGTTGACGCTACCCAGAAGTTGAAGACGCTGAAAGAAAAAGGCGATTTCAACGGGGATTTGGGTGACTTGACCGTGCATGTCTCTCTTGATGCTGACAAAGGTACATTGACCATCAGCGACCGTGGAATCGGAATGACAGCCGAGGAAATAGACAAGTACATCAACCAGATTGCCTTCTCGGGCGTGACAGACTTCCTCGACAAGTATAAGGATACGGCCAATGCCATCATCGGCCACTTCGGACTGGGTTTCTACTCTTCGTTCATGGTGTCGAAGAAGGTGGAAATCGTGACCAAGAGTTATCGTGAAGGTGAGAAGGCCGTGAAATGGAGTTGCGACGGCAGCCCTGAATTCACGATTGAAGAGGTGGAAAAGGCCGACCGCGGCTCGGATATCATCCTTTATATCGACGATGACTGCAAGGAATTCCTGGAGAAGGCTACCATTGAGCGGTTGCTCAACAAGTATTGTAAGTTCCTGCCCGTTTCCATTGCCTTCGGTAAGAAGACCGAATGGAAGGACGGCAAGCAGGTGGATACCGACGAGGACAACATCATCAATAACGTGGAGCCTCTCTGGACGAAGACGCCTTCCACCTTGAAGGATGAGGACTATAAGTCGTTCTACCGCACGCTCTACCCCATGCAGGACGAACCGTTGTTCTGGATTCACCTGAATGTGGACTATCCGTTCAACCTGACAGGTATCCTCTATTTCCCGCGTATCAAGCAAAACATTGACATCCAGCGCAATAAGATCCAGCTCTATTGCAATCAGGTGTTCGTAACGGATCAGGTGGAAGGTATTGTGCCGGAGTTCCTGACGTTGCTTCACGGTGTGATTGACTCACCCGACATCCCACTGAACGTGAGCCGCAGCTATCTGCAGAGCGACCGTGATGTGAAGAAGATCTCCACCTATATTACCAAGAAGGTGGCCGACCGTCTGAGTTCACTCTTTAAGGAAAACCGCAAGGACTTCGAGGAGAAGTGGGACGACCTGAAACTCTTCATCCACTACGGTATGCTCTCACAGGAGGACTTCTACGACCGTGCCAAGGACTTCGCGTTGCTGAAGGATGTGGACGGTAAGTTCTTTACCTATGAGGAATACAAGACGCTCATCAAGGACAACCAGACCGACAAGGACGGCAATCTGATCTATCTGTATGCCAACGACAAGGAGGCTGAATACTCCTTCATTGAGAGTGCAAAGGCCAAAGGCTATTCCGTGTTGATGATGGACGGACAACTTGACACGCCGATGGTGGGAATGCTGGAACAGAAGTTTGAGAAGAGCCGCTTCACCCGCGTTGACGGTGACATTATCGACCGTCTCATCGTGAAGGAGGATGCCCCGAAGAACACACTTGAGAAAGAAGCGAGTGACAATTTGTCAGAGACCTTCCGTTCACAAATGCCCAAACTGGAGAAGGCTGAGTTCTACGTGGAAGTGGAAAGCCTTGGTGAGCAGGCCCAGCCCGTGGTAATCACGCAGAGTGAATATATGCGCCGTATGAAGGACATGAGCCGCTACCAGCAGGGAATGGGATTCTATTCACAGATGCCCGATGCCTACAACCTGGTGCTCAATGCCGACCATCCGCTTATCAAGAAGGTTATTGCCGATGAAACCGCCAAAACCGAGGAAGCCCTGAAGCCGGTTCTTGCTGAAATCAAGGGACAGGAAGCCCGTCTGACCATCCTCCGTCAGGAGCAGAACAAGAAGAAGCCTGAAGAGGTGACACAGGAAGAGAAGGACGACCTGAGCAACACGCAGAAGGCCATCGACGAGCAGCAGGACAAGAAGAAGCAGATTATCGCCGATGCCGCCAAGGACAACAAGGTCGTTCATCAGCTGATAGACTTGGCCCTCCTGCAGAACGGAATGCTTCGCGGAGAAGCCCTCGACAAATTCCTGAAACGGAGTGTGGAACTGATAGGATAAAAACTTTCCTATACGCAAACAATAAAGCCGCTTTCTCGATGAAAACGGCTTTTTTTATGTGTTTACCTATCGGATATGTGAAGATTCTTTATTGCCTTCCCATTCTGCCTCTTCCTCCTCTTCCGAATCTGTTCATGCCGAATATCTGGCGATGGAACTTCTCCTCAGCACGCAGGACATCATAGACCTTTGAGGCGGGAAGAATCTTCATGAACTTCTTGTGATATTGCAACTGTACTTCCTTCAGTTGGAGTTCACAGTCATCACTCTTCTGAATGGCTTCACGGCAACCGGCTTCATCCGTCGGCTTGATGTGACGGAGACGGCGCTGCTGGTCATAGAGCAGGCGCTGCTTCTTCTGCATCTCACGATAGACAGGAAAGAAAGCCTCTGCCTGTTTGGGTGAGAGAGCAGCCTCGGTCGTGATGAACTGCTCCATATTGGCCTGAAACTGCTGCGGGTCGAATTTCGGCATGTTACCGAACTGGGCCGATGCCTGAGTCAGGCTCATGAGCAATATGAATAATAGAAGTACTTTTTTCATCAATAATCTGCTAAATAATTGTAAATGTCGTCATTGTCAATCATCACATAGTCAGCAGCCTGCTCCATAGAAATCTCGGTGGCAGGAGTATTCATGCCCGAATAGGCCGTCGTCTGCTCGGTATTTTGTTGTCCGAAGTAGAACAGGGCCGAGCCACAGATTACCGCACAGATACTGGCAGCAGCCACATAGGGACGCCAGCGCAGCCATACTGAAGGCTTCATCTCGACAACCTTGGCTTCCTGCTCGGGCAGCATCTCCATCATGCGGGTAGCAAAGTCATCGAAATATCCCTCAGGCACCTTGAAAGGTGTTTCCGTGCCGTAGGCTTGTTTAAGATAATTCTCTTCTTTCATAATGATTTCTTTGATTGTTAGACGATTAGGATTTGGAAAAGTTTAAAAGATAGTCATGAATTTTTTTCACAGCGATGTGATAAGAGGCTTTCAGGGCACCTTCCGAGGTTTTCATCACGATGCTCATCTCTGAATATTTCATGTTGTCATAATAGCGCAAAGTGAACACAGTTCGCTGAACATCAGGCAGTTGCGCGATGGCTTCCTGCAACAGGGCCTGTGCTTCATCTCCATCGAAGAATTCATCGGCCAGCAGCCGGTTGGCCACCGAGATGTCTTCATCGGCACTCACTTTATTTTTCTTCTTTCTCAGGTGATCGAGCGATTCATTCACGGCGATACGGTAGAGCCAGGTGGAGAGTTTCGACTTCGACTGGAATTCACCCAATCCCTGCCAGGCTTTGATGAACGTATTCTGCAGGACGTCATTGGCATCCTCGTGATCCAGGACGATATTGCGTATCTTCCAGTAGAGCATTTCGCTATACTGGCGCACGATCATCTCAAAGCCCTTCCGCTGGGTCTCGGGCTTGGACAGCAGTTTCAATATATCGTTCTCAGTCAAAGCAGGTATTTTTTCATTTCTTTCCAGATGGCGGCGTCATAGCCATACACATCTTTATAATATTGCAGTTCTCCGTCAGGCGAAGGATAGCAGGTGAAATAACCGATGAAAACGGGGATTTCCGGTTCCACGTTGACACTTCCTATGAGTTTCTTGCGGTCAACCACAGGTTTCTCATCAGGCTCGTTGTCGTTGGGATTGAGGTCAGCCTCCATCGAATATTTGATTCTGTCTATCAGGTCCTGATCCTTCTTCTTCAGCAGGAAAACAGCCAGTTCCAACGGCTTTTCCACTCTCACGCATCCGTGGCTGACAGTCCTGACGCTCTGCTGGAAGAACCAGGGCGTGTTCGTGTAGTGCAGGTAGACGCTATGGTTGTTGTCGAACCGGAAGATGATGCGGCCCAGTGAATTGCCCGGTCCGCCCTCCTGTACGATATACTGCTTGCCCTCCATGATACGCGAATAGGAGCCGTGTTCAGGCGACAGCTTGCCGGCCTTCCTGTCGTAGATATACATGTTGTTGCGGCGCATGTAGCCGTAACTGTGGGCAATCCCCTTGGCAATGCTCTTGGGAACGAACCACTTCGGATTGAGGTCCATCCGCTTGATGGTGGAATGGATGAGTGGTGTGCGCGTCTTGAGTTTGCCACAGCCCACCTTCATGGTCAGTACCGAGTCCTCGCCATAGGCATAGAGGCGGAAGGAAGGGATGTTCACGAAAACGTATTTGTCATGCTTCTCGGGTGAATCATCCGTCTGCCAGCGGCATCTCTCAATGCTGCAGATCACCTTGCGGCGTTCATCTCCCGTGGGCTGCTTGGTGTTCAGGTAGTCCACCAGTTTCCGGTACATCTTGCCCGTGGGCTGGATTTCCCTGAGGAAAAGGTCCACGCTGTCGTGGATGATCTTATGGTAGGCCTTTGTGAAGAAAGCCTCGTTGGGATGGCTCATCTTCACGTCAAAGACATGGTAATAGGTGACGTGGGTGGAATCGGAGTCCTTCACGGCACAGTGGTTGAGCGTGTAGGCAGGATTCACATAGCCGAAATGCTGGCAGGAGGCATAGCGCAGGTAGGCCCTTGTAAGATTGTATTCCAGCCTGGCCATCACGCGGTTGATGTCCTGCTCTTCCGTCAGGTCGAGCATGCGGAGCCTGGCAAGGTCTTCCTTGATCTTCTCCAGTCGGTAGATGGCCGGGTCTACACCCGTCTCTCCCACTCTTTCAATCCAATAGAGCAACGAGTCGGCCCGCTGGTCGATACCATGACGGTCAATCCATAGGAAAGGGCGCTCCTGACGGTAGTAGTTGTGCACCTCTTTGTCCACGGCCAGCCTGCCGGTATCGGCCTTCTGGATATGGGAAATATGCTTGCGGATGGTATGCGAGTTGATAGCAAAAGAAGGCGTTTCCATTGCTGAAAACGCTTCCAATGTCAAATCTTTATTTGAATAGGTGTCCTTTTCCTGACAAGCCATCAGAAGCATGGCTGCTGAAAAGAATACTACCCAGGAAATTCTGCGCATTATTTCACGGTGATGCGTCGAGCAGTGTTACCTACTTTTACGATGTAGATTCCTTTCGGAAGGTTGAGTTCATATTGGCGGTCAGGGCCTTCCACCTTGAAAGTCTTGATGCACTTGCCTGCCACGTTGTAGATATAGACCACATCCCCGTTGGCATTCACAATATGGAGGGTGTTGTTGGTGGTCTGTGAAATCACCGTGGTCTGAGCGTCCTGATCGATGATTTCAATGGCTGCCATGCTCATCGCAGGCAACCCGGCCAACAAAGCCAGGGAGAGTGATATTTTTAGTAAATATTTCTTCATACGCGTATATATTTGGTGCAAATTTAGGTATTTAACTTGAAACTTCCAAATATTTCACCCGTTTTTTTGCCCCTCGTATGGAAATTCAGACGTAGAAGATGTCATTTTCGTTGGTAAGGTAGGATTCCGGGAATATCTCGCGGGCTTCATCCAGAAAGGCATTCTCGTCGGGATAGCGCGAACTGTAGTGGCCCAGCAGCAGTTTCTTCACCCCTGCCTCACGGGCTACCGTGGCGGCATCTGCTGCCGTACTGTGCCAGTAGGCCTCGGCCCTGTGCTGACTGTCGCGGCAGTAGGTACTCTCATGATAGAGCAGGTCCACGCCGGCAATCAGTTCGTGGAGTGTGGGCACATAGCGGGTGTCGGAGCAATAGGCATAGGCCCTTGTGGGCTCAGCGGGCGTGGTCAGTTCCTCATGGCTGTAGGTACGTCCCTCGGGAGTGGTCCACCCTGCCCCGTTCTTGATGTTGTTGATTTGCGAGACGGGGATTTCCAGATAGTCTATCATGTCGCGGCGGATATGCGGCAAGGTGGGCTTTTCACGGAAGAGGAAACCGCATGTGGGCAGTCTGTGCTGCAGGGGAATGGTGGAAACCGTGAGTGAGCGGTCCTCATAGATGACATCGGTCTTTTCCGTGTCAATGGCGTGGAAGACCACCTCAAAGCTGAGATGCTGGCAGAAGAGTTCTATCTGCGACTGGAGCATCGGACCGAGGGCTGCCGGGGCATACACCTGGAGCGGAGACTTGCGTCCCTGAAGTCCGAAGGTGCTGATCATCCCGATCAGTCCGAAGCAATGGTCACCGTGGATATGCGAGATGAAGACCGCCTGAATCTTGTTGAAGTTGATGCGTGAACGGCGTATCTGGACCTGGGTACCTTCCCCGCAATCCACCATGAACTGCTTGTCACGCAATTCCACTACCTGCGAGGAAGCCATGTGGTGCAAGGTGGGAAGCGCACTTCCGCAACCCAGTATGTGAACTTTAAACGGTTCCATGATTTAGGATTCAAGATTCAAGTTTCAAGATTCAGGATTCAACTCCCTCCCCTCGGGGAGGGTCGGGGAAGGGGTTTTATTTCATCCTCTTATAAGCAAATATCCCCTTCTTGTTCTCCAGATAGAGCGAATCGGCGCCCAGTTCATAGATGTCGAAGGTGTCGGTAGAAAGCACCAGATGGCCGTTGAAGATCTTCCATTCGGTAAGGGGATGGGGCTCCACAACGGTGCTCACCACCACGCCGCCTTCCTGCAGTTCGAAGGTCTTGTCGAGGGCCGACCACTTGCCCAGCAGCGTCGTCAGGTTGACCACCAGCGAGGCTCTGTCCCATTCATCACCGGTTCCTTTCCTGACGATGACAGCCAGACGGTCACCCACCGACAGTCCGCCTTTTACGCACGAAATCGTATCATCCTCTTCGCCGAGTCCCATGGTCAGCGTGTCTCCCTGGTTGGTGATCAGCTCCAGCGAGTGCATGGCTGTTCCGTCTCCACAGACGCCATATAAGGTGGTGTCCTCCATCTCAACGCTGTCATCCTCCAGGTCGTTCCAAAGTTTCGGAGTCGGCTTCTTCTGCTCCTTGCAACCGCTGACACCCAGGATCAGCATGGCTGCGAAAATGTATATCAGTCTTTTCATATCTTGTTGGTTGTTTTATTGTCTTTCCAGTTCCTTCGCTTCATTCCATAGTTTATCCATCTCTCCTAAAGTCATTTCTGTCAACGGCTTACCCGTCTTAATGGAATGTTCCTCGATATAGTTAAAACGGCGGATGAATTTCTGGTTGGTATATTCCAGCGCATTGTCGGGATTCAGCTTGTAGAGCCTCGACGCATTGATCACCGAGAAGAGAAAATCGCCCAATTCATCGGTAGCTTTCTCCTTGTCTTCCTTCTTCAGCTCAGCCTCCAGCTCCCCGAGTTCCTCACGCACCTTGGCCCATACATCCTGACGGTCCTCCCAGTCGAATCCCACATTGCGGGCCTTCTCCTGAATGCGGTAGGCCTTGATGATGGAAGGCAGCGCATCAGGCACACCACTCAGCACACTCTTGTTGCCGTCCTTCTCCCTCATCTTAATCTGTTCCCAGTTTTCCAGCACCTGCTTCGGCGAAAGTTCCTTTCCTTCAGCAGCCTGAGCCAGATGGGAATGCTTCAGGCTCTCAGCCTCGCCATACACGTGCGGATGACGGAAAATCAGCTTGTCAGCCTCCTTGTTGCAGACGTCGGCAATGTCAAAATCCTCGGTTTCTTCGCCGATTTTGGCATAGAACATCACGTGCATGATCACGTCGCCCAGTTCCTTGCAGATATTCTTCTTGTCGTTTTTCAGGAGCGCGTCACACAGTTCGAAGGTCTCCTCTATCGTGTTCGGCCTCAGACTCTCGTTGGTCTGCTTCCTGTCCCACGGACATTCCTTCCGCAGTCTGTCCAGCACATCCAGCAGCCGTCCGAAGGCCTCCAATTTCTCTTCTCTTGTATGCATAATTTTGGTCAGTTCCATTTGTTTTGCAAAGTTACGAATATATTTCGAATCCACCAAAATTTAAATGTGTTTAGTTTTCAGTATTTCAAAGAACGCTTTATATGTTGGCAGGAGCGTATCCGACCAGATAGTCACTTATGGGTACCTTATATGCACTTATTGGTAACTTAAATGCACTTATGGGTACCTTATATGCACTTAAGGGAACTTAGCAACCCCTTCGCGTGCTTCCACTCATTGGAGGCCGCCCTTCCATCCATTAGAAGTCATGCTTCCTGCCATTGGAAAGAATGCAAGAAGGCCTTTCTTGTATCTCACCGCCCACAGCAGGTGATATGTATCGTTCATAAGATTGTTGAGTCTTGCGTCCCCCATTACCCACTTAAGACTTATTAACAACAAGAAGAATCAATTTTTTGAATTTTTGGAACGTATTTTAGACGTATTTATCACGCTTTGTGCCTAAAAAGCAGCAAAGGCGAAAAACTCCTATTCTCCCGTTTCTCCCGTTTAAGGATATGCGAGTGTAGCGTTAATAATAGATACTTATATATAAATATTTATATTTATATATAAGTATAATATATGTTAATATATAACCCTTTCTTTCTGCCATATCCTTAAAAGGGAGAATCGGGAGAAAGGGAGAAAAGGGAGTTTTTTTGCAATGTCTTTTACTTTATTCATTTAAAGCTTGTTAACAATCCGAAGAATCACTTATTTTGTATTTTTTGAACGTACTTTACACGTATATTTCGCGCTTTACGCCTAAAAAGCAGCAAAGGCGAAAAACTCCTATTCTCCCGTTTCTCCCGTTTAAGGATGTGCGAGTGTGGCATGAAAAGTAGATACTATATGATATTGTATAATATATGTTAATTCATAATACTCTCATTCTGCCATATCCTTAAAAGGAAGAAAAGGGAGTTTTTACGCCAGGCTATGCCCCTAAAGTTACAAAAAAAAAACGATACCGATATACAATCTTTCCAAAATATTTTCTGCTTTATAACTTTTTCAACATTTTCCCATTCAAAAGCGCTTCGTTTCCGAAATTTTGTTTATCTTTGCCTTCGAAAACCATAAAGGGAGAATATATGAGCACAGAGTTGATGAAACAACAAATAGCCGACTACTTCAAGACGCAGCCCGTGTTGAAGGCATGGCTCTTTGGCTCGTTTGCCCGGGGAGAGGAGACACCGGAAAGCGATGTGGACATACTGTTCGTGCCCGACCGTTCAGGCAAACCATTCACCCTTTTCACTATGGGAGGGATGTATATGGATTTGAAAGAATTGTTAGGGCGTGAAGTCGATTTGGTTGAAGAGGGAACTCTTCGCCCTTACGCTTCTGCAACTGCCAACCGTGATAAAAAACTGATATATGAGAGAAAGAGCTAGAGATAAGGGACGACTTGAAGATATTGTTGAGTATTCCAACAACGTCTCGGAGCTGATAAAAGGGTTCACGCTTGACAGTTTTGAGGCTGACATTCGTACATATTATGCTATCATGAAAAATGTTGAAATCGTTGGTGAAGCGGCATATATGTTGACAGAAGACTTCAAGAAAGCACATCCTGAAATCATGTGGTCGGTTGTGCAAGGGATGCGGCACGTGTTGGTGCATGGGTATGCCAGTATTAATCCTGCAACTCTTTATGACACGGCCATCAATGGTATTCCAGAACTGAGAAATCAAGTGGAACACTATCTCTCGGATATCAACTGGGAGGAGTGGGCTAACGAAGAATAACATATACAATATTATCAACCCTCAAAACAGGATATTGCCTATGATCTAAGATAAACATAAGGACATAAGGAAGAAGCGTTTGCTTTTTGTTCTTGTCATTCGAAATCGCCAAAATTTCAAAAGCCACAAGACGAAAGTAAATGGTTCACGCTGGCTGGCGTGGGCTTTTACTCGTTTAAGTGGCGATGGTGTTTGGCGATACCTGAATGACGTAGACGAAGTAATTAGTCCACGTTTTTTTATATCCCAATATTAACAACATTAAAAACTTAGTGATTATGAGAAAAATGAAATTCTTGAGCACAATTTTGCTCGCAGTAATGACAATGTCCACGATGGTTGCATGTAGTAGCAGCAGTGATGATGAAGATGGTGGAGGAGTATCTTACACCGAATCTGAAATTGTAGAGTTACTTTCAGGGACTTGGAAGGTATCTGGAGATTTAAAAGTAGTCGAAAAAGAAACAGGAAAAGTATTAGAAGGTAACTATGATGGAAATATAACTTTTACGAGTAGTCAAAAAGTAATATTCGGTTCTACATCTAATTGTACCCGTAATGATTTTGATACTCAAGATTATTCTGATAATAACCGATTTATGAACCATAAGGTTAACAGTCAATATATATTATGCTCCACTTACCGAGACTATGAAATAGTAAAGAAAAATGGAAAAATACATCTCGATTTAAGTCCCTACCATAAATACTTCTTTGAAATTGTATCACTTAACAAAAATACATTTAAGCTAGTGCTCAATCAAGATTGTGATGATGGTACTCATGTATATATGACAGTAATATCAAATTAAACTATAGTAATTTTGGTTAAAATTGAACGGTTGTGGTAAGGGGTGAACAAAACGGACTCCCCTTGACCGTATATACTGCTGACGGCAAGATGTTAGGCTCAGCCACGATGAAGGATGGGCAGGCCTCCATTGCAACCAACCTCCAGCGCGGAGGAATCGCCATCGTGAAGGTTGGCTCAAAGAGTGTAGCGATGGTCTTCGGGTGCAATTTTGGTTTGACTATTTCCTGATTAAATAGGAGAAGTATTTGCTGAGGATATTTTTCAGAGGCAGGTCTCCACGGTTATATCGTTCAGCATCCAAGCGTAGAATACGTTCACGTATCATAGCATCGTTGAATTTGGCTGTAAGATAGTATTCGTTATTCTCTTGGATAATCTGGATGTCTGTGAAGAGATTAGCGATGCCTTCATTATCTTCACCATAGCAGATGGAATAACTGGGACGCTGGGCTCCTGGAATGTCTTCACGCAACACTCCTTTCTTCACCAGGTCCTGAATATCCCGGTTAGCCGTGTCCTTTGAGCAGTTATTCAAGTCTGCCCATGTCTTTGAGGTGATTTTCGCTTCATAACCATCGAGGAAAAGGTTGAGTGTATGCTTCTGTCGTTCTGTCATGGGCAGTTCCCCCACCCTCATCCAGAAGAAACTCTTGTTGAGTACGGTACTCACAATGATGTTAGTTTCTTTGATGGAGTGCATCAGCGTCTGGAGATACCACACGAGCCATTCCGTAATATCGCCGTCACCATGTTGGGTGCGTTCCAGAATGTCATAATAGTGTTTCTTGTCACGGTTGATTTCTGATGATATGTTGTAGAAACGGAAACGGCTCTTGTCTCCTCTTGCCAGATAGATGTCACCCAGTATGCGTGCCAATCGGCCATTGCCATCCTCAAAGGGGTGGACAGAGACAAACCAGAGGTGGACGATAGCGGAGCAGATAACTGGAGAGAGGGGCTTGTCCTGGTTGAACCATTCTATGAAAAGATTCATTTCATCTTCCACCCGGTCTGGAGCCGGAGCTATATAGTGTATTCGCTGGCGTCCAAGATAGCCTGAAACGATATGCTCTTCATGTGTACGGTATTTACCTACTTCTATTTGTGAGCCCTCACTGAAACCAGTTGGAAAGAATGCCGATTGCCAGGCACAAAGTTTTTCTTTGGTCAATGGCTGGTCATAATTCTCCATAGCCTCAATCATTACAGACACTACGGCATCAATATAATGGGAAGGAGCAGTGGTTTTTACATTTTCTATGCCAAGCCTGCGTGCTATGGAAGAGCGCACCTCATCAGCATTCAGACGGATTCCTTCTATCTCAGATGAATACACAACATCGCGGGTCAAGTTCTCTGCTACTGCTTGAAGTTGGCTTTCAAACCCAAGACCACTAAGCCGGCCGTAAAGTTTGCCCTGTTCACGTGTCACTTCATCCAACAGAAGTGCAACATCTTTGCTCTCCCAACGGAAATCAGTCCAATTCTCTTGCTCGTGTATATACATACTCAAATCAATACTGTTGCGTCGATTATCAATTAATATCGCCGCAAATTTTGCGGCAAATATATAAAGAAAATGCCGCAAAACCAAGAAAAATACCCAAATAATACACAATAGGGCTATTTTTTCGGGTTACTGCTTCTCGATTGTGAGGCGGAGGATGGTGCGGGTGGAGGCTGTGATGCGGAAATGATTGTCCGGACGGAGGCCTACTACCCAGAGGATCCTGCCGGTGGAATCGAGGATTATCAGCTGACGGCGCTTTTCAAGGAGGGAGAGCTTCTGGTCGGTCAGGAAATCGCTGACCAACTTACTGCCCTGCATGCCAAAGGGGGTGAAACGGTCGCCTTCTTGGGGGAGCCTTACGGTCAATGGCATCTGCAGACGGTCGGCATCCACGGCTATCACATCGCTTGAACGGGGAATCTCAAAACCTTCGGGCTTGGGCATCCGCTCAATGCGGAGTTTGGCGGTTTCATCGAGGATATAGGTGCCTTCCTCGGGAATACGCATTTCATGGAAAGGATTCTTCTCCAGTTCTTCGATGAGCAGACGGCCACGGTCGAACACCAGGATGTGGCTTTCAGAGCGGAATTCCGTGCCCGTGGGAGCATCGAGATGGGCATAGATCTGCTTGATCTGAACGGAGGTGAATCCATAGTCCGAAAGAATCCTGAACAGCAGATACTCGTTCTTAATCTTACTGACGGGGATAGAGCCTTCGTCTTTCAGCTCTTCCATCATCCCGGAAACGGCCTGGTCAAGGAACTCTTCTGCAAATGCCACGTTTTCAGCGGTTTCAACGATATTCCGCGAGGCAGAAGGGGCGATTTCATCGAGTAATGGCAATACCTGAAGACGGATTTTATTGCGCAGGACATCGGGCACCAGATTGGTGCTGTCGGTCACGTAATCCTGCCCGATTTCTTTCAGAAAATGCTCGATTTCATCGCGTGTTACACACAACAGGGGGCGGATAACGGTCAGGGGGATTGGGATTCCCGCTTTCGCGCCTACCCGTAGCCTTTGTTGGATTTTGGGTTTGATTCCCGACAAGCCTTTGATGCCTGAGCCGCGAATGAGGTTCATCAGGACGGTTTCTGCCACGTCATCCTGATGGTGGGCCACACAGACTCCGTCGAAGCCCAGATCATGACAAAGACTGGCAAAATGATGGTAGCGTAGCTGACGGGCTGCCATCTCGATGCTGACCTTGTGTAACTGTGCGTACTCTCGGGTGTCAAAGTGAACGAGATGGAGCGGGATTTGCTTTTCGGCGCAGAGGCTACGGCAGAAATCCTCGTCTCGGTCAGACTCTTCTCCACGCAGGTGGAAGTTACAATGTATTGCTTCAACGAAATAGCCTAAACGCTTCAGAACAAGCAACAAACAAATACTGTCGGCACCTCCGCTCAAGGCCACGAGATAACGTCCGTCGGACTGGAGCAGATGTTGCTGGCGAATGAATGTCTCTACTTTCCTATTCAACATAAAGCACGAGGCCTTTCAGGTATTCCCCTTCCGGATGATAGATGTTGACGGGATGGTCGGCGGGCTGATGAAGCTGGTGGAGGATACGCACCTTCCGCTTGCTCTGGGCAGCAGCCGTGAAGACGGCATTACGGAAATTGTCCTTGGTCACCACCTGTGAGCAGCTGAACGTGAAAAGAATGCCGCCAGACTTGATTTTCTCCAAGGCAGCACGGTTCAGACGGGTATAGCCCTTCAGCGCATTGTGGAGAGCCCCACGGTGCTTTGCAAAGGCAGGCGGGTCGAGAATGATGAGATCGTACTGGTTGCCGGCTTTCTCCAGGAACTTGAAGGCGTCCTCGCAAAAAGCCTCATGGCGGGAGTCACCCGGGAAATTGAGTTCCACATTGGCACGCGTCAGTTCGATGGCCTTGCCTGAAGAATCTACGGAATGCACCTGTTCAGCCCCTCCGCGCATGGCATAGAAGGAGAAGCCGCCCGTATAGCAGAACATATTGAGCACCCGCTTGCCACGGGCATATTTCTCCAGCAGGGAGCGGTTCTCACGCTGGTCTACGAAGAATCCCGTCTTCTGGCCGCGAAGCCAGTCTACGTGGAATTTCAGGCCGTTCTCCAGGGCTGTGTTGTCATCGGAACCACCGATGATGAAACCGTTCTCCTGACCGAGTTCGGCCTTGAAGGGCAGCGTGGTCTCACTCTTGTAGAACACATGCTCAATACGGTTGCCCATCACCTTCATCAGGGCGTTGGCAATCTCCTTGCGGCAAACGTGAATGCCCACGCTATGGGCCTGCATGACGGCCGTCTTCCCATAACAGTCGATGACCAGTCCGGGCAGGTTGTCACCCTCACCGTGTACAAGTCGGTAGGTGTTATTCTGGGGATTATCGGCAATTCCGATGGAAATGCGCATCTGGAGGGCTGATGCCAGGCGGCTCTCCCAGAACTTTTCATCTATCTCAACGTCGCGGAATGAAAGCACACGGACGGCAATGGATCCTATCTGGTAATGGCCAACAGCGATGAAACCGCCGTTTTCTGCCATAACACGCACCAGGTCGCCTTCCCCGATGCCTTCATCCATACGCTGGATAGCCCCTGAGAACACCCAGGGGTGAAAGCGGAGCAGGCTCTCTTCCTTTCCTCTCTTTAAATATACTGACTTGTACATGGTCAAATGTGTATAGGTTTGAGTTAATGAGTCTCAGGTGTCTTCAGGCGGTCGCAACCTCTTCTTCCACCAGTTTGAAATCGTTGGTCTGTTCAAGCCGGAGCAGTTCCTCGTAGAGCTTGATGCAGGCCCAGGCGTCGGTAGCCGCGTATATCTTCTGCTTTTCCTGAAGCACGTCGTTCTCCCAGTTGCTCAACTGCTGGGACTTGGAAATCTTCTGTCCGAAGAAGTTGGCATAGAGTTTCTGCAACGAACGGTCTTCCACGCCTATCTCCCCCACATGCTTCTGAAGGTCGATGAAATTGCCTGGCGTGAACTCAGCCCGCTTGTGGAGCTGGAGGATATCATCATGCCACGAAAGTCCCACCTTGGGAACCGTCTCATCTTCCAGCAGACGGACGACGGCCGGTGCCAGTCCCAGGTAATTGAGGCGGAAGAGGAAACACGTGTCATGGGTGGACACCTGCAGGAGGGCCACTTTGTGATTCTGTCCTTTCTTGAACGAAGGACGCGTCTCCGTATCAACGCCGAGAATGGGTTGGGTCAAGAGGTAGTCAACGGCTCTCTCAGCCTCACCTTCAGAAATCACCACGACGATTTTTCCTTCAAAATGCACAACGGGAAGAGCGGTGATGCGTTTCTTGTCAAACTTCTTAAATATTGTCTTCATATAAAAATCGGTGCAAAATTAGTAAAAAAATGCCATTTTATGGTGTTTTCTTAGAAAAATCTGCTACTTTTGCATCAAATTTTAAACCACATCAAACGTAATGGCAAAGAAAAAGCAGACGAAGCAGCCTAAACCGGCGAAATCCTTTTCGGAGGCAGTAGGCTTCAAAAATATATTCCAGAACGATATTTTCAACGGAATCTTCGGATTTTCGTTGTTTATTATCGCTATTTACATGATCATGGCGTTTGTCAGCTACTTCACCACGGGACAGGCAGACCAAAGTCTCGTACTCGATCTGAAGCCTGGCGAATGGATGAATACACAACGTGAATTCCAGAACACCTGTGGTTCCACGGGAGCACTTCTCTCCTACTTCTTCATCTCGCGCTGTTTCGGTTTTGCGGCTTTCATTATTCCTGTGCTGCTGGCCATTATCGGACTTCGCATCTCTAAGGCCTACACGAAGATCAACCTATTCAAGTGGTTCCTCTCGCTGGTCATCATCATGCTGTGGTGCTCGGTGACATTTGCCAAGTTCCTCACGCCCATCCTTGGCGACCAGGTCTATAATCCCGGCGGAGACCACGGAGCCTTCGTCTGCCAATGGCTGGAGAACGTCATCGGCTCACCTGGCCTGATGGCGGTCTTGGGTATCGTGGCCATCATCTTCCTGACCTATATCAGCAATGAGACCATCAACGTAATCAGGAAGTTGCTCAATCCCGTGAGTATCATTACCGACCGCGTGAAGTTCCGCATCACCAACGTGAGTGAAGGTAATGAACCCGAACCTGCACTCGCAACTGCCTATGAAGACCCCATTCCCAGTCAGACGATTGACCTGACGGACGATAACCTTAACGTTAACGCTAACGATAACGTTAACCATAACGATAAGTTTGTCGATGAAATCGGCGAAAAAACTGACGGCCAGAAAGTTAAGAAGGCGGATAAGGCCGATGGAACCGCAGAAATCGGTGACATGACCGTGACCGTTGCCGGAGAGGGCGAAAAGGCATCAGGCAAGAGTGTACAGGGCGAGGTGGATCTCTCTACGCCCATCAATCCTAAGGAGCCTTTCCTGAAGTACAAATATCCTACGCTCGACCTGCTCAAGAAATACGATACCGACAACCGTCCGTATATCGACATGAAGGAGCAGACGGCCAATAAGAACCGCATCATCGAGGTGCTGAATTCCTTCGGCGTGAAGATTTCGAGTATTTCAGCCACCGTTGGACCCACCATCACGCTCTATGAACTGACACCGGCTGAAGGTGTGCGTATCTCCAAGATCCGTAACCTGGAAGATGATATTGCCCTGAGCCTCTCAGCCCTCGGCATCCGTATCATCGCACCTATCCCCGGCAAGGGAACCATCGGTATTGAAGTGCCTAACGCTAAGGCCAGTATCGTTTCGATGGAGAGTATCCTCAATTCCCGCAAGTTCCAGGAGACCACGATGGAACTGCCGCTGGCTCTCGGTAAGACGATTACGAATGATGTGTTCATGGTGGACCTGGCCAAGATTCCGCATCTGCTCGTAGCCGGTGCTACCGGTCAGGGTAAATCCGTCGGACTGAATGCCATCATCACCTCTCTGCTTTATAAGAAGCATCCCAACGAACTGAAGTTCGTGCTCGTTGACCCGAAGAAGGTGGAATTCTCCATCTATGCCCCGATCGTGAACCACTTCATGGCCCAGATTCCCGATGAATCCGGCGATGAGGAGGCCATCATCACGGACGTCACCAAGGTG
This sequence comes from uncultured Prevotellaceae bacterium, assembly GCA_900316985.1. Lineage (GTDB taxonomy): Bacteria > Bacteroidota > Bacteroidia > Bacteroidales > Bacteroidaceae > Prevotella. Next base: position 34,373 of record ONFE01000002.1, on the reverse strand, counting down.
ATCCGTACGCTCAACTCCCTCTGCAAACTGATGGACCACCGCTACGATCTGCTGAAGATGGCCGGTGCGCGTAATATCAAGGAGTATAACCATAAGTACGTGAACCATCAGCTCCGTCTGACCGACGGCCACGACTACATGCCTTACATCGTCGTCATCATCGATGAGTTCGGTGATTTGATCATGACGGCCGGCAAGGAGATCGAGCTTCCTATCGCACGTATTGCCCAGTTGGCCCGTGCCGTTGGTATCCATATGGTGATTGCCACCCAGCGTCCTACCACGAAGATCATCACGGGTAACATCAAGGCCAACTTCCCTGGACGTATCGCCTTCAAGGTTTCTGCCCGCATCGACTCGATGACTATTCTCGACCGTACAGGAGCCAACCAGCTGATAGGACGCGGAGACATGCTCTACTCGGCAGGAAGCGATCCTATCCGTGTGCAATGTGCCTTTGTGGACACTCCTGAGGTGGAGCGCATTAATAAATATGTGGAAGCACAGCCCGGACCCGTTGAGCCGATGGAATTGCCCGAACCTTCCACCGACGAAGCCGGAGCAGCTGCCGGCGGTTCCATCGATGCCCACAATCTGGACCCGTTGTTCGAAGAGGCTGCCCATGCCATCGTCATTTCCCAGCAGGGTTCCACCAGTATGGTTCAGCGCCGGTTTGCTATCGGCTACAACCGTGCAGGAAGGCTGATGGACCAGTTGGAGGAAGCCGGTATCGTAGGAGCCGCACAAGGTTCCAAGCCCCGCGAGGTATTGATTACCGACATTGCCAGCCTCGACAGTCTGCTGGCTTCTCTTCGCGGTTAAACCATCCGAATCAGGAAACGTCAAAAGAACAGGATAATTTTAAAACAGAACAGAAATGAAAAGAATCATCTTCACATTGATATGCGCACTCTCGCTTGCAAACGTAAGTGCACAGACTGCTAAGGAAATTCTCGACAAAGCCGCTTCCGTGGTGAATGCCAAGAAGGGTGCAACGGCCGATTTCGTGATGAGTGGCAAATATGGTAATGCCGCCGGAACCATCTCCATCAAGGGCAATAAATTCGTGGCCAACACCCCGCAGGCCAAGATGTGGTATGACGGAAAGACACAATGGACCTATATGACCTCCACCGAAGAAGTCAACGTTTCAACCCCTACAGAGGCTCAGCAGCAGACGATGAATCCCTACCGCTTCATCAACCTTTATAATATGGGTTACGCCATGACCAAGAAAGAGGTGAAGAACGGCTTTGAGGTTTATCTAAAAGCTACCAATCCCAAGCGTACCATCACGGAGATGTATATCACCGTGAACAACCAGTTTGTGCCCACCAACGTGAAAATGAAAACCGCGAAAGGCTGGACAAACATCAACATCAGCAATTTCCGCAAGGCTTCCCTTCCCGACAAGGCCTTCCGTTTTAATGCGAAGGACTATCCGAAGGCAGAAGTCATTGATCTACGATAGTGCCCATGAAAGCTATTATAGCCATCGGAACGAATCTCAACCAGCGTGACAACGCACTTTCCGTACGTGAGTATCTCGGTGGAATGTTCGGTTCTGACATCGTTTTCACCCAGTTTATGAAGACGAAGCCAGTGGATGGCGGTGATGGCTATTATATCAATGCCCTGGCCGAGATTCACACGAACATGTCGTATAAAGACTTGAAACAATGGTTCAAGGACCTGGAGCAGAATTGTGGCCGCAATCAGGAGGATTCAGGCGATGGCTATATTCCCGTTGACATTGACATCCTCCAATACGGAGACAAGCGCTTCAAGGAGGAGGATTGGAGCCGTGACTACGTAAAGGCTTTGTGGAAAGAACTAAGACAGAAAAGAAAATGAGGCGAATCCTGCTTTTAATCTTTACTTTTTTGGCAGTTTCATCGGGTTATTCTCAACAATTCGATGCATTTTTCCGTGATTCCACGCTTCGCATTGACTATATTTTTGCGGGCAATGCCATGGCCCAAAGCATCTATGTGGACAAGTTGAACATGATGCCGCGATGGTACGGGAAGCACCGCAGGCTGGCAGAAGTGCCTGTGGAAGGCAACGGCCAGATTATCGTACGCAGGCATCGTTCGGAGGAGATCATCTACAAGAACTCCTTCTCCACCCTTTTCCAGGAATGGCTTTCCTATCCCGAAGCCGAGACAGAACAGCGGAGCTTTGAAAATGTCTTCCTGATTCCCATGCCGAAAGATACCGTTGACGTGACCATTGAACTCCGTAATAACCGCAGGGAGGTGATGACCGCTCTGACACATACGGTAAGCCCTCAGGATATCCTGATCCATCATATTGGAAAGACGCCGACCGATTATGAAATTATTCAACAGGCAAAAGATACATCCAACTGTATTCACATTGCCTATGTGGCAGAAGGATATCAACCCGATGAAATGGGCGTTTTCCTGAAAGATGCCCATACGGCCATGGAGGCCTTGTTCCTGCACGAGCCCTTCAAGCAGTTGAAGGACCGTTTCCAGATCATCGCGGTGAAATCGCCCTCAAAAGATTCCGGCACAAGCATACCCGGCAAAGGAATCTGGAAAGAGACAGCCCTCGGCAGCCACTTCGATACTTTCTATAGCGATAGATACCTAACTACTCTTAATCTCAAGCGTTTACATGATTGGCTTGCAGGTACTCCCTACGAGCATATCATCGTCCTGGTCAATACGGACAACTATGGCGGCGGAGGAATCCTCAATAGTTACAATCTGAGTATGACCCACCACCCGTCGTTCAAGCCTGTGGTCGTTCATGAGTTCGGACATTCCTTCGCAGGCCTTGCTGATGAATACGCCTACGAGCAAGAGCAGATTCCCATGTATCCGGCTGACATAGAACCCTGGGAGCCCAACATTACAACGCTGAAAGATTTTGACAGCAAGTGGAAGAATTTCAAAGGAGCAGGTCTCTTCGAGGGTGCCGGCTATTCCCTGAAAGGCGTTTATCGGGCCTATCAGAATTGCAGGATGCGGACGAACGAACATCCCGAGTTTTGTCCTGTTTGCCGGCAAGCCATTGAACGGCTGATCAGATTCTATACGGAATAACCCATTTCATCGGATTCAGAAAATGAAAAAGTACGTTTTCATCGCTCTCCTGCTTCTGACAGTCATGCCGGTTGATGCCCAACGCCGCCAGAAATCGGAAGATGCGGAACAGCTCGGAAGGGCCATGGAGTATTTCTCTTCAGGGAAATACCACGAGGCTCTGCTGCTTTTCCAGAAACTGGACGATGAATACGAACTGAATCCGCGGTTTAAGGCCTACTTGGGCGTCTGCTACTATTACGAATGGAACTACGAGAAGGCAACGGCCTATCTTGATTCGGTCATCACCAAACTTGACGTCTATGCCCCCCATGAACGCAGTTTCTACTATTTTGCGGATGCTGAGAGTCATTTCAATTTGGGGCATTACCGCAAGTGCATCCCGCTCTACGAGAAACAATTGCAGGTGTGCTATGACAACGAGAAGGGTGATTCCTTCTATCGGATAGCCTTCAGCTACATGTTTCTGGAGGAATGGGAAAATGCACGGGACAGTTTCCAGAGTGCCCTCTCCTACTATCAGCGGTACCGTAATACGCCCGAACTGAAAGCCCGCATCACACAAATCCAAAAAATGCTCCCCGGCATCGAAGAAGAGGTTAAAAAACGTACCTCTGACAATTAACCTTCCTAAAAATAGTAAAAAAACCATAGATAACATAGTTATCTTTTCTTGGTGTGCAACTTTTTTTGTACTTTTGCCGTCAATATCAAAAAACGGAAATGAAAAAAGTTATTATTCCCGCCACTTTAGTGGTTCTCTTGCTGATTGTCTATATGCTCATTCCACGTGAGCACAACCTTATCGTGAAATGGGAAACGGTGAAGAAGGAACTGCCTGTGTCAACTCCCCAAATCAAGGTCTATATTGAGAATTCAGGCAGTATGGACGGCTATATGGGCGACGGTTCACAGCTCAAAGATGCCGTTTACAGCTACGTAAGCAGCCTGGCTAGTTATTCCAACGGCAAGCCGCAGCTGCATTTCATCAATTCGCAAATCATTCCGTATAACGGTTCGATGAAGAGTTTCATCAGCGACATGAATCCTGAAAGCTTCAAGAAAGCCGGTGGAAGCCGTGCCAACTCAGACATCGCCCAGATGATGGAAATGATGCTGTCCGTACAGGGCAAGAATACCATCAGCGTCTTCGTCAGCGACTGTATCCTCGACGTGCCTGAAGGACAGGCCAACAACTTCTTCATCAACCGTCAGATTGACATCCGCAATGCCTTCACCAAGTATCGCAATAAGCTGAAGAACCTGAGCGTGGAGATTTTCCGCCTGAAGTCCAACTTCAAGGGAATGTACTATTACAGCGTAGGAGGCGAAGAGCTGGAAGGCCAGAGCCGTCCTTACTATATGTTTGTCATCGGAGACCGTGATGTGCTGGCTTCAATCAACAAGCGCGTTCCTTTCAGCGAAGTGAAGCACGGCATTGCCAACTATTGTGCTTTCACGACCTACGAGGACGTCAATTTCGACATGACCAATGAGTTCGGCGTGGCCAGGAAGAACATGCTGGAATGCCGCTCTGATGCCAAGGGGAAGTGCCATCTGAAGCTGAAAGCCAATCTGCTCACCACCCTGCAGGATGATGCCTACGTGATGAATCCGGAGAACTACCGTACTCAGAATGCCACGGTCAATGTGGGTGCCGTAGAACGTATGGATGATACGCAGAGTCCCTATACACACGTGTTTACCATCGACCTCGACGGTAAGATGAATCCGTCAGGCGAGCAACTCCGTCTTATCCAGCAGGAAACACCCAACTGGCTGGATGCCGTCAATGACGATACGGGCAAGAACGTGCGCAAGAACCTGGAAAAAACCACGGGCATCAAGTATATCATCGGTGGTATTGCCGATGCCTACAAGAACGACAAGCTGCTCACGAACATCAAGTTTAACATCGTAAAGAATTAATTTTAAGGATATGGGAGAATTTTTCACTACCGTTTATTGCCTTTTTGATGACCTCTTTGGTCTGGAACTGGCAAGTTATCTGGCTGGCGAGGCTACCGAACGCCAGCAGGGAAATATGTTTCTGACGATCGGTCTGGTTATGTTAGGCATTTCGCTACTCGTAGCCGTACTGTTCTATTACGTCGTCAATCATCCCAAACTCAACAACTGGTGGGGATGGGGCATTTTCCTTGTGATCAACGGTCTGATCAACTACATGGTCGGCTGGAGATGGGTGTTGAGTGACCTGCTGGACGGTATGATGGAAAAAATGGATCAGACCACGGGTCAACTTACGCCTTTAGGTATTATGGAGAACGATTGCATCAGTTTCGGCTTTGCCAATATGATTATCTCCATGATCGCCTTCCTGATCATTTCCTATCTCATCAAATGGGGAAGCACGAACGTGCCTCGTGCTCCATTCTAATTTTGTCAAATATTTAATTCAATAAGAAATTGTCTAAGTTATATGTTTTCGGAATCGGTGGCACTGGCTCAAGAGTGCTCCGTTCGCTGACTATGATGCTTGCCGCTGGTGTGAAAACCAGTCAGAGCGATGTAGTTCCCATTGTGATTGACCCGGATTCGGCTAATGCTGACCTGACACGTACCGTTGCCCTGATGAACAAGTATGCCAACCTTCGGCAGCATCTTACCTTCCCGGAAAAAGGACAGGGAACGTTTTTCAAGGCCAAGATTGACCAGATTCTGCCTAACTATAACCTGCTGATTAAGGATACGGAGGACCGCCAGTTCCAGCAATTCATCGAACTGCCTGCCATGAACAAGCAAAACCAGGCGATGATGCGGATGCTTTTCTCCGAGAAGAACCTGGCTTCCAGCATGAACGTTGGTTTCAAGGGTAATCCAAACATCGGTAGTGTGGTGCTCAACCAGATTGTCAATTCTGAGGATTTCATCACCTTCGCCAACTCATTTGAAAAAGGCGACAAGATATTCATCGTTTCGAGTATCTTCGGAGGTACGGGTGCCAGCGGTTTCCCGCTTCTTTTGAAAACACTCCGCACGGGTGATACCTTCCCCAACAACGACCTGATCAACAAGGCCGAAATCGGTGCCGTTACCATCCTGCCCTACTTCAAACTGGAACAGAGTGAGGACAGCGAGATTGATTCCTCGACATTCATCTCCAAGGCAAAATCGGCTTTGGCTTATTACGAGAACAATATCTCGAAGAACAACCAGATCAACGCGCTTTATTTCCTGGCTGACAATATGTCGAATACCTATGCCAACCATGAAGGAGGAACCCAGCAGCGCAATTCTGCCCATCTCATCGAGTTCCTGGCCGCCTCTGCAGCCTTCGACTTTGCCAACAAGCATCACGAAGGACCTGCCGTGAACAAGGAACTCGGCCTGAAGGATAACCATCGCACCATTCACATGGATTCCTTCTATGACGAACTGACGGCCATGCTTCGTATGCCGCTCACTCAGTTCATGTTGATGTCCAACTGCGTTCACGATAAGTTCGACTTCATCAGCAAGAAGAACCTTGCAGCCAACAATGGCAATTTCGATGAAGCCTTCTATAATGCGCCCTTTATGCAGAACCTGAAGTCGTTCCTTGATGACTATCGCCTCTGGCTCTCTGAAATGAAAGACAACAAGCGTTCGTTAGACCTCTTCAATTTCGATTGTGGAGATGAGCCGTTCAATGTCGTCGTAGGTCAGAAGCCCAAGTCGCTCTTCACGATGCTTTCCAATTACAACCTTTTCTACGACCGTCTGAACAATGCCGTCAAGAAGGCCAAAGGCGATAAGGAAAGTCGCTGGCTGGAGACATACAGCATAGCCACGGCGCAGCTGGCCAAAGAGAAGTTTGGATTTTGAGTAATGATGCAAAACAGATAATAAGACTATGTCAAAGATATTCCGACTATATACCGAAGGAGCCTCCACCTTTACCGACTGGAACGAGAGTCCCACCTTCCCCTACAATAGTAACAACCGCGACAACATCGATGATCCCGATGGCGCCTCGGCCAGGAATGAGATAACGAGCATTCCCTCTCCCTTTGCCCGTATCGACCTGGTGAAGAATGCTTTCAAGATGGTGACCACACCGCATAAGAAGACGCATGAGACCGACCTCGATGGAACCACGATCTTCCACAAGATGGTCAGCGATGCACTCGATGTGGGCGAGATATTCTTCAATATCGACAAGTTCAAGAATAAGATAGAGATTATCCCCTGGGATTCTGCCCTGATGATTGAACAGCTCAAGCAGAGCGACATGGACGGTCATCGTTATCTGGGTGATGCTTTGGAGAAGTATCTTCAGAGCGATGCCCAGGCTTATAACTTCGGCGATTTGCACAATGTCTATCTGCTTAACTTCCTTCAAGGTCCCGATGAACTGAACATCATCGGCGCCACATCACCAGCTACGGTGTTCTTCTCGAATGCCAACAAACTGGACTATGTCTCGCAAAGCCTGAACTTCGGTCAGTCGTCGCCTTTCGACGATGATTACTATCCGCTTTACAAGCGTGATTCGGAATACATCAAGTTCTGGTTTATCCTCCGCAAGTCGATTCCCGACTTTGCCACACGCTTCCCCGAAGTGGAGGAATACCTGAAACTGACCATGCGTGCCATCACCGACAACACGCTCAAGTCTCAACTGCGTTCATTGACGGAATCAGACACCCGCCAACTCTCGGAGATTGAGGTTCGTACCGATGGTCAGAACAACACGGTGGAAGTGCTTGGCTATCCCTTGCTGAAGCGTTCGGTAGCCAATAACGGCAATGAGAGTGACTTCGTAATTGACACCAAAAAGGATGCTGACATCATTCCGCTCGTTCTTCCTATCGATTCCGGCAACCGCTATCGTGACATGCTCTATGTCACCGATACATGGGGCAAGATTAACTCTGCTCCTTGTGTAGTTGAAGAACAGGATCTCACCAAGCGTGAACTTCCCTTCGACGGTTCCATCCGTGCCTATATCACTATCGGCGACTTAATGCAGGACAACATTGTCCGTGTTCCCCATAAGCTGAACAATAAGGAATATTTCGACGGAAGCATTGAGTTGGGCGACGAGAAGATGAGCTACCTTTTGCCGTTGAAACCGCTCTTCTTCAAATACTTTGACGTGGACGACCTGATGCAGCCAATGGTGGATGGATCGCCTATGTTCGAGATGGAGCGTCTGGCAGGCGGTTCCGTGAAGGTTACGCTCCGTATTCCCGTGAAGAGCCGTTCAAGGAATAAATATGTGGAGTATTCCCGCAATTTCTATGGAGAGAATGAGGCTGACCCACAGCACAATATCGGAGGAATGCGCGAGTTTGACTTTGCCGGCTTTGTCATGCCGCTCATCCGTTTCCGTCAGGAGCAGGATGCCCTCTATACCGTGAGTTGCATATCCACCTATTCACGCAATTATGCCTTGAAGTTCTTCAAGGGTGACCAGCAGATTGCCGATGTGGAGATGGACTGCCGCAACCAGAATCGTGCTGCCAACTATAAGGCTGAGAACTATACGGTTGCCAACAACAACTTCGACCATATTGAGATTGAGGATGCCGAGGGAAATACTGGCGTGATCGTGCCGCTTTTCAAAGAGCAGCAGAGTGTCAATGCCTTCGACTTCTCCATTGACCTCGGAACTTCTAACACTCATATTGAATATCGTGTGAACAACGGTCCCACCTCACAGGTGTTCTCCTATGAACAGATCGGGAAGCCTTACAGCGAGTTCTTCACGCCTTCCATGTTGCAGTTCAACGGCCGTCAGTTGCAGGATGACCTCCTGGCAGAGCAGTCGTTGATGGAACGCGATTTCCTGCCATTGGCCGTCAGCCAGCAGAGCGATTTCCACTTCCCTACACGTACGGTTCTTTCAGCTGCCCAAACCACCAAGTGGCATGAGATTGTGCGTCCTTTCGGACTGGTGAACATCCCGCTCACCTACGACAAGCGCGAATCCTATCTCTATAACCGCAACATCTATAACATCAAATGGGGAAAAGGTGAAATGCTCCGTGTGATGGAGAGTTATGTGGAGACATTAATGCTGATGCTTCGCAACAAGGTGCTGATTGAACAGGGTGATCTGCAGCGTGTCAAGATTACGTGGTTCTATCCTATCAGTATGGCTCCAAAGCGTCTGAAGAACCTGCGTGAGACCTGGAATTCAGCATACAACAAATACTTTGCAAGCGGGCAGACTTCGAACATGTCGGAGTCGGCTGCTCCTATCCAGTATTTCTTCCGCCGCTATGCCAACGCCACCAATCTGGTGAACGTGGATATCGGTGGCGGTACTACGGATATTGCTTTTGCACGCGATAAAGAGATTCAATACGTGACATCCTTCCGTTTTGCTGCCAACTCCGTCTTTGAGAATTCATTCTCCGACGTGGATATGTCAAACGGTATCGTGGACTGCTATAAGGAACAGATTCACCGCGTGCTGACAGACAACAAACTGACAGAACTCCTTTCCATATTCAACAGCGAGAACAACGTACAGCCATCCAATATGGCTTCCTTCCTCTTCACGCTAAAGGAGAACTCTATGGTTCGCGGACTGGATTCCAAGTATGTGGATTTCAACCACATGCTACAGGATGACGAGAACTTCAAAGTAATCTTCATTCTCTTCTATTCGGCCATCATCTATCACGTGGCACAGATCATCAAGGCCAAAGACCTTGAGATGCCGCGCCATATCTCATTCTCGGGTAACGGTTCGAAGCTGATTACCGTATTGACCACCGATGAACAGCAGTTGGCCGCTTTCACCAAGCTGATTATTGAACGGGTGGTAGGCCACAAGTATGACAAGGAGCTGGAGATTCTTGGTTTCGAAAGTGGTGCCAACCCCAAGGAGAGCACCTGTAAGGGCGGTCTGCTGGGTGATATTGTTACCGACGACCGTGACAAGATTGTCATCAAGAAAGCCTTTGGTCCTGACTTCATTTCAAAGGAAGACACCTATGACCACGTGGATGAGGAATACATTAACCGTTCTGTGGAAGCCATCAAGGCATTCTATGACTTTGTACTCAAGGACCTTGATGATGCCTTTGACTTTGATGCCAACTTCGGCGTTTCCAAGCAGTCACTTCAGATTGCCCGTACGGAATGCTACAAGGACATTGCCACCTATCTCCGCAAGGGACTCCAGCAGCGCCGCGAAGAAAGTGACGGTGAGGACCGTTTGGAAGAAACGCTCTTCTTCTATCCTCTCAAGGGAGCTATCCATGAACTCTCCAATGCTATTTACCACGCCATCAAATAACGAAAGAATATGAACGATCCCGTTTTCATCAGCATTATTCTCATCATTGCGCTGACAGGACTCTTCCTGTCAATCAAATCCTTCATCGACCTCCAGAAATTCAAGAAGGAAACCGAACACCTGACCGAGGAAACTGACGACACCATCCGTGCACTACGCAAAACGGTGGTTGACCTTCAGCGTGAAACAGATGCTTCCGAAACACTTAAAGAGCTGAAAGCCCGCATTGACAAATTGGAGCGTCCCATCCGCATTGCAGCTTCTGTGAGTGCCAATAATGCCGGTCCTTCATTTGCGCCGAAGCCAGTAACCCCGAAAATACCAAAGGACGGATTCTTCGGAGCACCGAAGGGCGATGCTGAGGCTGCACTTTTCAATGACCAATATGACGAGTTGCGTGATGAATGTTTCTTCAGCGTGCACTATCTCTCTACGACGGAAGCAGAGTTTGAACCCATCGACCTGATGCGTCTGAAATCACTTCCGGCCATTGAGGGTGTAATCCGCTATGATGGATGTCCGTTGAAGGAAGCCCGCGGATTCCAACTGAAGAGCAAGGGACAGGTAAAGAAACAGAACAACTACTGGGTGGTAACTGCCCGTGCAGAACTCCAAATGCAGAAATAACACATATAGAATGGAAAAAGAAGAACTGGAAGTACTGATAGAGATACGCGACTTCTTCCGTCGCCACAAACAAGAGATTGCAAAGGAACTAGGCGAAAGCGACAATGCCCTTCGTGAAGCGTTGAAGGACGTGAAGGACACCTCTTATTATAGTATCACCGAACTAAAGCGCCAGATTGTGGAGCAGAGCGAGGCTTTCAAGGACATCATCAATGAGGAGCGCGATGCTTTCATCGACGTTAGCAAAACGATGAAAACACAGTTCGACAAGCAGGTGAAGGCTTACCCTTCCATTGCAGAGCGACTGGACGACATGGCTGAAATGCCTCATAAGCTGGATGTGCTTGTCAACAAGATGGAGCAGTACAACTGGCAGTTGGTAGAGAACGTAAACAATATGATCCGCCGTATTGACCAGCGCCGTGATGCTGCTCAGGAACGCCAGAACCGCATACCAACTTGGCTTCGCGTGATGCTTGCCATCTGTATTCCGTTGGTAACCATCTGCAGCATTGTGACGATGATTGCCACCGTGGCAATTTTCAAATAAAGTGTGTTGAGTGTGTAGAGGTGTAGAGTATTTCCGCAACATTTTATAAAACATATTATAGGGTTTGCGCGCGTATAAAAAAAGTAAAAGTTTATAGAAACACTCTACACCTCTACACACTCTACACCCCAAAACATCATCCGTCCGACTTCAAAGTATCATCCGCCCGACTCCTAAACATCATCCGCCCGAAGCTAAAGTATCATCCGCTGGAAAGCAAGGAATTATAACGAAAAAAGACCTAGCTAAAAGCCAGGTCTTCGATGCTTTGTGATTCCGGCGGGATTCAAACCCACAACCTTCTGATCCGTAGTCAGATGCTCTATTCAGTTGAGCTACGGAACCATTGTTCCTTAAAAGCGAGTGCAAAGGTACGGTGTTTTGCTGAAATCGCCAAATGTTTTGGGAACTTTTTTCGAAAAAAGTGATATTTCCTCGTTTTTTGAGCTTCTTCCTCTACTCTTCCACCTTCAGATGCGGCAAACTGATGTGGTATTTCACGGCCAGCACCCTGACAATGACCACACTCAGGAAACTGGCAATAACCGTTATCTCAATGCTCAGATTGCACCAGATGCAAAACTGATATACGATACCGCCAATGATACAGGCTATGGCGTAAATCTCCTTGCGGAAAATGAGTGGCACCTCATTGATGAGCACATCACGCATCACACCGCCGGCAGCACCCGTTATGCAACCCATCACGATTGCCACCCAGAAAGGCTGGCCAACGAAGAGCGACTTCTGTATGCCGGCTATGGTGAACAGGGCCAGTCCGAAAGTATCGAAGATGAACCACGTGTGATTGAATCCAACCAGCCGTTTGCGGAAGATGATGGTGACGATGAGCGCAAAGGCTGTACAGATCAAATAGATGGAATTGGTCATCCAGAACGGAGTGAGCCCCAGCATGACATCGCGGAGTGTACCGCCACCGATAGCTGTAGCCAATCCGACTACATAGCCACCAAACCAATCGAACTGTTTGGAAGCAGCCAGGCGCGTGCCGGAAATGGCAAAGGCGAATGTTCCGAGGAACTCAATGATGAACTGTATGGTTTCCACGTGGACTGATTATTAAGGATTGTTACTCTTCTTCAAACCGCTTTCCCCAGCACTGAACCATCCGCTGGTAGAGTTTTTCCTCGCTGGGTGTATGCCGCTGTGCATGCCACAGTCGTTCATTCTTCAGCGCATCGGGCATAAACTGCTGGCTAACGAAATGTCCCGGATAATCGTGTGCATACTTATAACCGTCACTATAGCCGAGGTCGGCCATCAGTTGGGTAGGTGCATTCCGAAGATGAAGAGGAACCGGTTGGTTACCTGTCTGCTTCACCAGTTGCAAGGCGCTTCCTATGCCCATATAGGCAGAATTGCTCTTGGGCGAGGTGGCCAGATAGACCGCACACTCAGCTAAGGGTATTCGTCCCTCAGGCCAACCGATTTTCATCACGGCATCGAAGGCGGCATTGGCCAGAAGCAGGGCGTTTGGATTGGCCAATCCGATATCTTCGGCAGCACTGATGACAAGCCGTCGGGCAATGAACTGCGGGTCTTCCCCACCCTCTATCATGCGCGCCATCCAATAGAGGGCTGCATCGGGATCACTTCCCCGGATACTCTTGATGAAGGCCGAGATGATGTCGTAGTGCATCTCTCCGTCCTTGTCATAGGCCAGAGGATTCTGCTGAAGTCGGCTGACGACAAGTTCATCCGTGATTTCCACCTCATTGCCATTGGCCGAATCCACCACGAGTTCAAGTATGTTGAGCAACTTGCGGGCATCACCTCCGCTATAGCGAAGGATGGCTCCTGTTTCCTTCAGCGTAATCTTCCGTTCTTTCAGAAAAACATCCTCGGTAATGGCACGGTTGAGCAGTTGCAGGAGGTCGTCCTTTTCCAATGACTTCAATACATAGAGTTGACATCGTGAAAGTAACGGCCTGATAACTTCAAACGAAGGATTCTCTGTAGTGGCACCGATAAGTGTCACCACTCCACGCTCAACCGCTCCCAATAGAGAATCTTGTTGAGACTTGCTGAAACGGTGGATTTCATCGATAAAGAGTATCGGCGAGTTCTCGTTGAAAAAGCGCCCCTTAGATGCCTTTTCAATAACGTCACGTACATCCTTCACGCCACTGGTGACAGCCGAAAGTGTATAGAAAGGGGTTTCCAGACGGTTGGCTATGATTTGCGCAAGTGTTGTCTTTCCGACTCCTGGAGGTCCCCATAATATAAAAGAGGTGATGCGCCCCGATTCTATCATCTTTCGGAGCACGGCACCTTCTCCCACCAAATGACGCTGACCAATATATTCGTCGAGCGTGCGTGGTCGCATTCTTTCAGCTAATGGTTGTGACATATCTGAATGCAAAAGTAAAAAATAAATAATGAAAAATAGAAGATTCTTGAAAAAAAACTCGTTTTTATTTTGTTTTATGTCATACTTGCATTAACTTTGCCACCAAAAGAAGAACGAGATTAATTACAATTAATGAGAATCACCCTTCTGCAAACAGACATCAAATGGTCAAGTCCGGCAGAGAACATTGCTGAGGCAGAGGCTCTTATGGCCGAAGCCGAAGGCTCCGACCTTTATGTGCTGCCTGAGATGTGGAGCACGGGATTCGTGACTGATGCTCCCGGCGAAGACCAGCAGGAGGCTTTGCAATGGATGTGGATAACGGCCAAGCGCAAGAATGCAGCTATCTGCGGAAGCCTGGCTGTCATGCTGGATGGAAGGAGCCTGAACCGCCAGTTCTTCGTGAAGCCTGATGGCGATATCACCACCTACGATAAACACCACCTATTTAAATATGGTGGGGAAGACCGTTACTATCAAACGGGCCGTAAACGGACGGTGGTAGAATGGTGTGGCATCAGATTCCTGCTCGTCACCTGTTATGACTTACGCTTCCCCGTATGGATGCGCTATCAGGAAGACTATGATGCTATCATCTGTGTGGCCAACTGGCCTGAATCCAGGCAGAATGTCTGGCACACATTGCTCCGTGCACGTGCCATTGAGAACCAATGTTATGTGATAGGTTGCAACCGTGTGGGTGATGATCCGAATACTCATTATATCGGTCACAGTTCCATAATCGATTCACGCGGCAATGCCATTATCGAGGATGAGACAGAACAAGCGACAACAGTCTCTGCCGACATTGACATTGAACGCCTGAGGGAGTTCCGCGAGAAGTTCCGCGTTTTGGCAGATCGTGACCGGTTTGTTTTCAGCAATTAAAATTTATAACAAAATATGAACGAAACGACAAGAACACTGACTTTGAAGACCCTCAACAAGAGTAATGTGTGGGATCTTCAGGAGAACGATGTATTCCGAATGTGGGAGGCAGCCGAGAAAGACGCTGACCTCAAGGATAATGTGCGCCACTACACTGATGTGATCCGCTCTGCATTCGACATTGAGGAAATCAAGATTGACAAGCCCGAAGTCATCAAGAAATACGAGGCCCGTGGCTTTAAGGTGGGCATGATTCGTGTGGATGAAGCCAACAAGGTCAAATGGGGTATCAAAAAGCGTCCCATCATGCGCGTGACCGATCTGACCTACGAGAATATCCGCCACATCTCTGCCGCCAAACTCATTGAGGTGCTTGACCGTAACTTCGGTGGAGGATGGGACTCTCTTTCACAGAGCATTCAGGATATTATCCAGTCGGGATTCGATATCTCTACCACTACCCTACCCAAAGACCGTCTTCGTAAGAAGGGCGGCATGTATGAGAAGAAGATTGAAGACGGATTCGAAGTGCTTGAGATTCCCAAGGGAACCTGGGTGGAGGCTATCTTTGCCAAGGTGAAACCCATTGTTGAGAAGCCGAAGATGAAGTTTGGCCTCGATGATGAAGACATCGATACAGACAACGAGGAAAACGATGACGAGGATGCTCCTGAGATTGAGGACAACTACGGAAAGCCCGATGAGGACGATGATGCTTTCGATGAGGATAAGCTCACAGAGGAAAGCTACCGTACGACCTTCGAAGAGAATCCCGAAGACCTCTCACTCGATGCCGTTGATGCATCCGACGATGATGACTATTAAAACGTGAAATGCAGCAGGGAAATTACCTTACGGTGATGTGGTAACAGCCCTGTTTCACTTCGTATTTCACATAGCAGCGCTTATTTCGGCGCATATCGTTCAAGACTTCGCTGAGCACCCATTTGAGCGTATCGTTCTGTACCTGACGACGCTTGGGGCCATCGGGGTCTTGAACTGTCTTATAGCGGTTGTAACAGATATCGAATGTCGTGCCATAGAGATGGCAAGAGTTCTCTGTCGCATTTTTGTTGTAGTTCCTCAGCTTATCCACATCATCCTTTGTACGCAGCACGCTGGTCACAATCACTTTATGGAGCGGCACCTGTTTCATCTGCAGACTATCGAAAAAAGCCCGTCCTATATCGTTCAGCAATACGGCAGCCCGTGGAACAAGATAAGGAATGGAACGATTCATCTTATCTACGAAATAATAAGGATTGGAACCTACATAGACCAGTTCACGTTTACGACTTTCAGCCTCCTGACGATTCTGAACTGATTCAACGCCCCATCGACGTGCGGAAGCATACTGAACCGACTGACTGTCGGGGAATGCCTCTTTATAACTGGCCACACTCCATATGCGGTGTTTAACCAGTGTTCCGTCTGCATTAAAAAACTTTGAAGGTTTCGAGAGCGGAATAGGTTCGGCCTTGACGGGTACAAGTGGTTTTTCAGTTTCTTCCGTTATTTTCTTGGTTTCTTCAGCTATCTTGATGGAGTCTTTTTCGACCTTTGCATTTAACGCTGATGACTCGGCTGTTTCCTTATCCGTTTTGCTTTCAGCCAGTTCCACCTGAGTAGAATCATTCAGCATTTCTTCGGCTGATAATCTCGGAGCAGCAACGGATGGGAAAATCAGTCGCACTAATGCCAGCAACACCACGATTGCTGCAAACCCCATCAAATATCTGTTTTTCGTTATCTTCATTATTTTTTTGTCCTTTTTCAAGCACAAAGGTATTAATTTTTACACGAATCTCAAAACTTTATTGTAATTTTGCAGAAAAATTTAGATTTCACGTGATAGAAAAGCATCTTGTACTTGAAGATATCGACCCCGTAGTTTTCTATGGAGTTGGCAACAGTCACCTGCAAATGCTCAAGGCCCTTTTCCCGAAACTACGTATTGTAGCACGAGATAATGTGTTACGCGTACTTGGAGATGCGGAACAGATGGCCGTTTTTGAAGAGCAGGTGGAGTTGATGCGCAAGCACGTCTTAAAGTACAACCGCATTTCAGAAGAAGACATTCTTGATATTGTTCACGGACATAAGACGAAGGATGATGCCGTGAAGGGTGTCGTTTGCTACAGCATCAGTGGCCGACCTATCAAGCCCCGTTCCGAGAACCAGCAGAAACTTGTTGACGGCTTTGACAAGGATGATATGCTTTTTGCCGTCGGTCCTGCCGGAACAGGAAAGACTTATCTCTCGATTGCTCTGGCCGTTCGTGCCCTGAAAGAGAAGCAGGCCAAGAAGATTATCCTTTCGCGTCCGGCTGTTGAAGCAGGTGAGAAACTGGGATTTCTTCCTGGTGACATGAAAGATAAGATAGATCCGTATCTTCAGCCGCTCTATGATGCCCTGGAGGATATGATTCCTGCCGTCAAGCTGCAGGATATGATGGAGAAACGCATCATTCAAATTGCCCCGCTGGCATTTATGCGAGGCCGCACCCTGAGTGATGCTGTGGTAATTCTAGACGAGGCACAAAATACCACTCCGGCACAGATCAGGATGTTCCTTACCCGTATGGGATGGAACACGAAGATGATCATCACCGGAGATATGACGCAGGTGGACCTACCTCGTGAACATCAGAGCGGACTCCGTGAGGCTATCCGTATATTGAAAGGTGTCGAGGGAATCTCTTTTGTGGAACTCAATAAGAAGGACATCGTCCGTCATAAACTCGTCACACGTATAGTCAATGCCTACGAAGCATTTGACCGTCAAAAGAAGAGCGAGGAATAGGCATAACGTTGCCACACGTGGGTAAAAAGAAAAGTAGAACATAACAAAATATAAAATGAAAGCATTAACAAATACCGATTTCCATTTTGATGGACAGAAGAGCGTGTACCATGGAAAGGTGCGCGACGTGTATAACATCAACGACGACCTGCTCGTGATGGTCGCTACTGACAGAATCTCTGCCTTTGACGTGGTTCTGCCTAAAGGTATTCCTTTCAAGGGACAGGTGCTGAACCAGATTGCCGCCAAGTTCCTGGATACTACCACCGACATTTGTCCCAACTGGAAGCTGGCCACCCCCGACCCGATGGTGACCGTAGGACTGAAGTGCGAGGGATTCCGTGTGGAGATGATTATCCGTTCCATCCTCACCGGTTCTGCTTGGCGTGACTACAAAAAAGGTGTACGTGAGATCTGTGGTGTAAAACTGCCTGATGGAATGCGCGAGAACGAGCGTTTCCCCGAGCCTATCATCACGCCGACAACAAAGGCTGACGAAGGCCACGACATGAACATTTCCAAAGAAGAAATCATTGCCCAAGGCATCGTCTCTAAGGAAGACTACGAGGTAATGGAAGACTATACCCGCAAGATATTTGCCCGTGGACAGGAAATCGCAGCCCGCCAGGGGCTTATCCTTGTTGATACGAAGTATGAATTCGGCAAGCGCGACGGAAAGGTCTATCTCATCGACGAGATCCACACCCCCGACAGCAGCCGCTATTTCTATGCCGACGGTTACGAGGAGAAGTTCGCCAAGGGTGAACCGCAAAAGCAGCTTTCGAAGGAATTCGTTCGCCAGTGGCTCATCGAACACGACTTCATGAATGAGCCCGGACAGGTGATGCCTGAGATTACTGATGAGTATGCCGAAAGCGTGAGCGACCGTTATATCGAACTCTACGAGCACATCACCGGAGAACGTTTCGATAAGGCCACAGAGGAAGGCGACATTGCCGCCCGCATCGAAAAGAATGTGAGCGAGTATCTAAAATCCAGATAAGTCGTATTCAAGATAGTATGTACGAGCAAGAGAAGATAACTCCCTACGGCGAAGATTCGGAAAAAGCCGCACAGGTGGAGCAAATGTTTGACGACATCGCTCCCACCTATGACACGCTGAATCATCGTCTGTCGTGGAATATCGACAAAGGCTGGCGGAGGAAGGCCATCAAGGAATTGGCAGCCCATCAGCCCCAAACCATGCTCGACATCGCTACAGGTACCGGCGACTTTGCCTTGTTGGCGGCACAGATGCTGAAGCCCCGAAAACTCATAGGAGCCGATATCTCTGAGGGGATGATGGAGATCGGTAGGCAGAAGGTAAAAGAAGCGCGTCTCGAAGACATTATTACATTTGAGAGACAAGACTGCCTTGACCTCTCCTATCCTGATGGTAGTTTCGACGCCGTGACGGCAGCCTTTGGCATTCGCAACTTCCAGAGTTTGGATAAAGGACTGGCTGAAATGTGCCGCGTATTGAAGAAAGGAGGTATGCTCTCTATAGTGGAACTGACTACTCCCGTGAGTTTTCCAATGAAGCAACTCTTCTGGCTCTATAGTCACACGTTTCTGCCCATCTACGGTAAACTCATCTCGAAGGACAAAAGAGCCTACAGCTATCTGACAAAGACCATCGAGGCCTTTCCGCAAGGAGAGCAGATGATGCAGATCCTTAAGAAAGCAGGCTTTGCAGAAACCCGTTTCAAACGGCTCACGTTTGGTATTTGCACACTTTATATAGCAACAAAATAAACAAAAGGAGGAAAAGAGAATGGACAAATACGGATTGATAGGATATCCTCTCGGCCACTCGTTTTCAATCGGATATTTCAATGAGCGCTTTGAGAACGAGAACATCGATGCAAAGTACATCAACTTCGAAATTCCCAGCATTGATGATTTGCCTGAGGTTCTGGCTTCCAACCCTCAACTGAAGGGTCTTAACGTGACCATCCCCTACAAAGAGAAAGTCATCCCCTTCCTTGATTCAGTAAGTCCGGAGGCACGTGCCATAGGGGCTGTAAATGTAATTCGCGTGACGCACAAAGGCAACAAAGTCATCTTGAGGGGCTTTAATAGTGATGTCATTGGCTTCACGAAGAGCATTGAGCCAATGCTGGAGAAATGTCACAAGAAGGCGCTCATCTTAGGAACTGGAGGAGCATCAAAGGCTGTCAACTACGGACTGAAGTCGCTCGGGTTGGAAACGGTCTTTGTCAGTCGTTATGAGCGTCCGGATACTATTCAGTATGAGAGCATTACCCCGGATGTGGTAAAGGAATACAACGTGATTGTGAACTGTACGCCCCTTGGTATGTACCCTCATTCCGACGAATGTCCCAAGTTACCATATGAGGCACTCGACAGTCACAATATCCTTTACGACCTGATCTATAATCCCGACCAGACGCTTTTCATGAAAAAAGGTCTTGCCCATGGTGCACAGGTAAAGAACGGTCTTGAAATGTTGCTTCTGCAGGCATTTGCCTCGTGGGAGTTCTGGAACGGAAAGGAATAAACAACTGAAAAGCGCAATGTTATGAACGACACGGGTAAAGTGGGATGCTATGTAGTCATACTGTTGTTGATGGGAGTCTTCTACGTGTGTGTCCATATAGCTGAGTTCCTCATAAAATATTTTACCTCCTGGCAGATTCTTTTTGGCGGATTTGCCATTATTGCCCTTGTCTTCATGGCGATTGCACTCTATGCAGAACATTTCAAGCTCCCACCTCGCGATAACAAATACGCCACTCTTTCCTACGAGAAAAAAAAGAAGTTGCCGCGTTTCAAGTTCTACAAGATGTTCTGGGGTGTCCTCTTCTGGCTAGGAATCGGATTGTGCATCTTGTCGTGCACTTGCGACCTGACTTCAACAGAAGTCGTTACCACCCATGAAACAAAAGAATGGAACGCCAAAAACATTCCTATCCCCTACCTGAAAGACCGCACTCAATATGTATCCAATCCTGATACTGTTATCACTCAGGCTACCGTAAACTCAATGAATGAGATTCTCGGCAAACTTGAGTCTGAATGTGGAATCCAGTCGATTGTGGTCATAGTGAACCATGTGGAAAATGCCGATGTGTTCAGAGTGGCGCAGGATTTAGGCAACAACTATGGCGTAGGCAACAAGGAAACGAACCGTGGTCTGGTCATCGTAGTGGCCTTTAAAGACCGCAAATACTTTATTGCGCCTGGACTGGGGCTTGAAGCCGATTTAACAGATGCGGAATGCAGCCGGTTGGCCCGGACATACCTTACACCATTTATGAAAGCCGACAATCCCGATGGCGGTATGTTTGAGTTGGTGAACGCCACATACAGCCTTCTCAAAGGCAAGGAACTTCCGGCAGAGCCCGATGCCAATAAATTGGCCCTCGGAGCCAAGCAAAATGATGAAGATTGGGATTTCGGTGCCTGGGTATTCACCATTCTCATATTCTGGATTGGCTGTTATGCAGGCCTGAATGAGAAATTCCGTTGGATTTTGCTTTCTTCCCTTGGTGGAACAGGCTATACCGGCTTCGGTCGTGACCGTGCTGGCAGCGGTGGCAGTTGGGGTTCCGGATGGGGCGGCGGAGGCTCATATGGAGGCGGTGGATCCTTCGGTGGTGGAGGTTCCTTTGGCGGAGGTTCTTTCGGTGGCGGAGGCGCCGGAGGAGGCTGGTGATGAATTAGGAATTTGAATTATATAACGTTTAAATAATTGCAATTATGAAAAAATCATTAACAATCATTGGCGGCATCATTATTATATGCCTTATTGTGTTCTCATCGTTCAAGAGTTGTTACAACGAGATGGTTGCAGAACAGGAAAAAGCCACCACGGCCTGGTCGAATGTGCAGAGCGCCTATCAGCGCAGAGCCGACCTTATCCCCAATCTGGTGGAGACCGTGAAGGGCTATGCCAAACATGAGGAAGGAACTTTGACCGAAGTGATTAATGCCCGCTCGAAGGCTACACAGGTGACCGTAGACCCCGCAAACCTCACTCCCGAGAAGTTGCAGGAGTTCCAGAAGGCACAGGGCGACCTGTCGTCGGCTCTCGGCAAACTGCTTGCCATCCAGGAAGCCTATCCCGACCTGAAGGCCAACGAGAACTTCAAGGACCTACAGGTGCAGCTTGAAGGAACTGAGAACCGTATCAACGAGGCCCGCAATAAGTTCAACACGGCCGTTCAGGAATACAACACGCTCGTAAGGTCGTTCCCGAAGAACATCGTAGCCGGACTGTTCGGATTCGACAAGATGACAAAATTCGAGGCTGAAGCCGGTGCACAGAAAGCTCCCGAGGTTAAATTCTAAGACATGGACAACAGCAACCGTTATATGATGCGCGGCGTGAGTGCAGCCAAAGAGGATGTTCACGCCGCCATCAAGAACATAGACAAAGGTGTATTCCCGCAGGCCTTCTGCAAAATCATCCCCGACATTCTCGGTGGCGACCCCGAGTATTGCAACATCATGCATGCCGACGGAGCCGGAACGAAATCTTCATTGGCTTACATGTACTGGAAGGAGACGGGCGACCTGTCTGTCTGGAAAGGCATTGCGCAGGATGCACTCGTGATGAATACCGACGACCTGCTTTGCGTGGGAGCCGTCGACAACATCCTCGTTTCTTCTACAATCGGGCGCAACAAGATGCTCATCCCGGGTGAAGTGATTTCTGCTATCATCAACGGCACAGACGAACTGATGAAGCAGATGCGCGAGATGGGAATCGGCATATATGGCACAGGAGGCGAGACTGCCGATGTGGGCGACCTCGTTCGCACCATTATTGTTGACTCAACCGTTACCTGTCGCATGAAGCGTTCGGATGTGATTGACAACGCAAACATCCGTCCGGGCGATGTCATCGTGGGTCTTTCTTCAACGGGTCAGGCCACCTACGAGAGCCGTTATAACGGAGGTATGGGTTCCAACGGACTCACTTCTGCCCGTCATGATGTGTTCTCGAAATATCTTGCCGAGAAATATCCCGAGAGCTATGACCATCAAGTGCCCGACGAACTGGTGTATAGCGGTTTGAAAAGACTCGACGATGAGGTGCCTGTCAGCTATTCGGTCGTAAAGGATTCCGGTATTCAGACCGTGGAAACCACCATCAGCGCCGGACAGCTGGTGCTCTCCCCCACCCGCACCTACGCTCCCGTCATCAAGGTGTTGCTCGACGAACTCCGCACGGAGATTCACGGAATGGTGCATTGCACGGGTGGCGCCCAGACCAAAGTGCTGCATTTCGTGTCAGACAACTGTCGCGTCATCAAGGACAACATGTTCCCCATTCCGCCGCTTTTCAAGCTGATTCAGGAGCAGAGCAAGACCGATTGGAAAGAGATGTACAAGGTGTTCAACTGCGGTCATCGTATGGAGATCTACGTTCGTCCCGAAGTTGCCGAGCAGGTTATCGCCATCTCGCGCAGGTTCAATATCGACGCACAGGTTATCGGTCGCATTGAAGAAGGTCCCAAGAGCCTGACCATCAAGAGCGAATACGGGGAGTTTCATTATTAATACTTAGACGTATGATGATAAGACCTGTCAGATTATTGCTCGTTGCCCTTTGTATTCCACTCTTGTCGGGGTGTATCGTCGGAGAGATGCTTACCGAGAGTGCGGTAGAAAATGCTGTATCGCCTTCTTCAAAGAAGGTTACCCAGGCGGCTCACAGCAAGTCGAAATCCATGACCAAAGCGGAGCAGAAGGAGCGTGAGAAATTGATGAATGACGGAAAATGCCCCGACTGCCGTGGCATGGGAAAGAGTCCTGACGGCAAGACCACCTGCAACACCTGTAAAGGTACAGGCAAATATCAAAATGAATAATCACAAAACCATAGTATGGCTGATACAACCAATTCAATATTACAAAAGCTCGACGGTCTGGAAGCCCGTTACGAGGAAGTCTCTACGCTGATTACCGACCCCGCCGTGATTGCCGACCAGAACCGCTACGTGAAACTGACAAAGGAATGGAAAGACCTGGGCAACATTATGGATGCCCGCAAGCGCTACATCAATTGTCTGGAGGGAATCCGCGAAGCCAAGGATATTCTGGCCAACGAGACCGACCCCGAGATGAAGGATATGGCCCGAGAGGAACTGGCTACCAACGAGGAACTCCAGCCGCGACTAGAAGAGGAAATCAAGATTCTGCTCATTCCGAAGGACCCCGAGGATGCCAAGAACGTACAGATGGAAATCCGTGCAGGAACGGGCGGTGACGAAGCCTGTCTGTTTGCCGGCGACTTGTTTAATATGTACAAGCGTTTCTGCGACATGAAAGGCTGGCAGCTCAGCGTTACCGACTTCAACGAGGGAGCCGTGGGCGGCTACAAGGAGATTGACTTTGCGGTCTCCGGAGTGGATGTCTATGGCACGCTGAAGTATGAGTCGGGTGTGCATCGTGTGCAACGAGTGCCCGTCACGGAGTCGAACGGCCGCATGCAGACTTCTGCAGCCACGGTAGCCGTCCTGCCAGAGGCCGACAAGTTTGAGGTGCATGTGAACGAAGGCGAAATCAAGTGGGACACGTTCCGTTCCAGCGGTGCCGGTGGTCAGAACGTGAATAAGGTAGAATCAGGTGTGCGTCTGCGCTATATGTGGAAGAACCCCAACACTGGCGAGACCGAGGAAATCCTCATAGAATGTACAGAGACGCGCGACCAGCCCAAGAACAAGGAGCGCGCCTTGAGCCGCCTCTATACGTTCATCTACGACAAGGAGCACCAGAAGTATGTTGACGATATTGCCAACCGCCGCAAGTCGCTGGTTTCCACGGGCGACCGTAGTGCCAAGATTCGCACCTACAACTTCCCTCAAGGCCGCGTCACCGACCATCGCATCGGCTACACCACCCACGACCTGCAGGGCTTCCTCGGCGGAGACATCCAAGACATGATAGACCATCTGACCGTGGCCGAGAATGCCGAGCGCATGAAAGAAGCTGAACTTTAAACATATTATATTATGTTATGGGATTTTGGAATGAATTAAAGGAAGAATGGACGTGGAAAAGCATCAAAAGAAATTGGCCTGACTATGTGGCCGCTCTCATTGCTTTCTTTATAGCAGACCCATATCGCGGTAGATGGAAGTTTGTCTTTATTTTAATTTGGGTTATTACCTTTATTATTTGCAGATTTGTCATTCTCTTCATTAAAAAGTTAATAAGCAAATGACACGACAAGAATTCTTCCGCCCTTTTGTAAAAGCCAAGCCTTGGGAAATCGTATTATGCATAGCCATTGGTTGCATAGCCATCTTCTATGCACAATACGCACCCAGCATTTGGGTTGCCTTGCTGGTATTCCTGCTTTGGTATTGCTTCGTGTTTTTCGTTTTCTTGCTCATTAAACATTTAACTAAAAAATGAATAGACAACAACTTGTAGAACAGATTTTCGCTAAGAAATCGTTTCTTTGTGTGGGTTTGGATACCGATTTGAAGAAGGTTCCCGCACATATCCTGAAGGAAGAAGACCCTATCTTCGCCTTCAACAAGCAGATTATAGATGCAACGGCCCCCTATTGCGTGAGTTACAAACCGAATCTGGCCTTCTATGAGGCTTTCGGCGTAAAGGGACTCATCAGTTTCGAGAAGACCGTGAGCTATCTTAAAGAGCAGTATCCCAATCACTTCATCATAGCAGATGCCAAGCGCGGCGACATCGGCAATACCTCGGCCATGTATGCCCGCACCTTCTTCGATGAATACGATGTGGACTCCTTGACCGTAGCGCCATACATGGGAGAAGACTCCGTTTCGCCATTCCTCACCTACGAGGGAAAGTGGGTCATCCTGCTTGCGCTGACCAGCAACAAGGGCAGCCACGACTTCCAATTGACGGAAGACAAAGAGGGCCAGCGGCTCTTCGAGAAAGTACTTGAAAAATCCCAACAATGGGGCACATCGGAGAATATGATGTATGTGGTAGGTGCCACTCAAGGAAAGATGTTTGAAGACATCCGTCGCGTTGCTCCCAATCACTTTCTGCTCGTTCCGGGTGTAGGTGCACAGGGTGGCAGTCTTCAGGAGGTATGCAAGTATGGCATGATTAAGGATTGCGGACTACTCGTAAATTCCTCACGCGGAATCATTTACGCCTCAAATGGTGAAGACTTTGCTCAAGTGGCTGCCGAGAAGGCAAAAGAGCTTCAGGAGCAGATGGCCGTGGAGCTCGCAAAGTTAGTTTGAGCTGCACATTATCAATGCGCTCAATAACTGCCATGCTTCCACCCATCAGAAGCCTTGCTTCCAAAGTCTGGAAAGGATGCTTCCAAAGTCTGGAAACAAGGCTTCCACTCATCGGAAGCAAAGTGCCTGAATATCATCAACGCGAAACCCGATTCTCACGACAATGAACGATGCGAAAATAATTAACGATCCCGTATTCGGATTCATCCATCAAGATTCCCCGAGGGCTGTTGCTCAACATTGTGCAACACCCGCTGATGCAAAGACTCACCCGCATCAAGCAACTCGGCATGGCCAACGTGGTTTATCCGGCTGCCCAGCACACGCGTTTCCAGCATTCCATCGGTGCCTTCCACCTGATGAGCGAGGCCATTCTCTCGCTCCAGCAGAAAGGGCATTTCATTTTCGACTCTGAAGCCGAAGCCGTGGAGGCTGCCATTCTGATGCACGACATCGGTCACGGACCGTTCTCGCACGTCTTGGAAGACACGCTCATCACGGGTATTTCGCACGAGGAAATCTCCCTTTTGATGATGGAGCAGATTAACCACGAGATGCAGGGGGCTTTGAATCTGGCGCTGAAAATCTTCAAGGGCGACTATCCCAAGCAGTTTCTGCACGAGCTCATCTCATCGCAACTCGATATGGACCGGTTGGATTACCTCCGTCGCGACTCCTTCTTCACAGGTGTCACCGAGGGCAATATCGGTTCAGCCCGCATCATCAAAATGCTTGACATTGTTGACGATAAGCTGGTAGTGAATTCAAAGGGAATATATTCCATCGAGAACTACCTGACCACACGCCGGCTGATGTACTGGCAGGTGTATCTGCACAAGACTACGGTAGCCTTCGAGAAGATGCTGGTCAACACCCTCCGGCGCGCCAAGATGCTCGCCCGTCAGGGAAAGGAGCTCTTCGCCTCCCCCGCCCTACGCTATTTCCTCTACAACGAGGTGGATGCCCGTTTCTTTGAGCAGCATCACGATGAAGCCCTTCACCACTACAGTTTGCTCGATGACAGCGATATCTGGAGCGCCCTGAAGGTATGGATGACAAGCGACGACAAGATTCTTTCGCTGCTGGCCACTAATCTTATCAACCGCCACATTTTCCGCGTGGAGATTTCAGACGAGCCTATACCAGAAGAACGAATCGAAGAAGTTCTTGCCACAATGACCTCCCATTACGGCATTTCGAGAGAAGATGCGGACTTCCTGATGAGTGTTAACACCATCCAGAAAGACATGTACGACGTTAACGATGACCGCATTGCCATTCTTTATCGCGATGGAACCATCCGCGACATCTCAGAAGCCTCCGAGATTCTGAATGTTGCCTTACTTTCCAAAAAAATTCGTAAATATTACCTCTGTTATCAACGTATTTCATAAAAAAGCATTATCTTTGCATGAATTAATTGATAATCATTACTTAGTAAACCATAAAATATAGATATGGAATTCACAGCAAAACAGATTGCCGACCTGATTCAGGGTCGTGTAGAAGGCGATGAAAACGCCGTGATTAATTCCTTTGCAAAAATTGAAGAAGGTAAGCCAGGAGCCATTTCGTTCCTTTCTAACCCCAAGTATACACATTTCATCTACGACACTCAGTCGAGCGTGGTGCTCGTCAACGAGGACGTAGAACTGGAGAAACCCGTCAAGGCAACGCTCATCCGCGTGAAGAACGCCTACGAATGCGTGGCCAAGCTGCTCCAGCTCTACCAGAGCATGATGCCGAAGAAGACGGGCATTTCGCCCCTGGCCTTCATCTCAGAGAAAGCCACCATCGGCAAGGACTGCTATATCGCTCCGTTTGTCTATATTGGCGACGGCGTTACGATTGGCGACAACTGCACCATCTATCCCAACGTGACCATCTACGACGGATGCAAGATTGGCAACCGCGTGACGATTCATGCCGGTGCCGTGATTGGTGCCGACGGCTTTGGATTCGCTCCCAACGGAGAAGGATACGACAAGATTCCTCAGATTGGTATCGTGGTAATCGAGGACGATGTGGAAATCGGAGCCAACACCTGTGTGGACCGCTCCACGATGGGTGCCACCGTGATTCACAAAGGCGTAAAGCTGGACAATCTGATTCAGATAGCCCACAACTGCGAGGTGGGCGAAAACACCGTGATGTCAGCTCAGGTAGGACTTGCCGGTAGCACTAAGATTGGTGCCTGGTGCATGGCTGGCGGACAGGCTGGCTTCTCCGGTCATATCCATATTGCCGACAAGACGTTTATCGGAGCACAGGCAGGTGTCATCGGTAACACCAAGGGTGGCGAGAAGTTGCTCGGTGCCCCAGCCATAGATGCCAAGGAGTACATGCGTGCCTCGGCCATCTTCCGCCGTCTTCCTGACATTTATCGCGAGATAGGCCAGCTGAAGAAGCAGATTGAAGAACTGAAAAAAGAATGAAAATCGAAACCAAATAAACATGAAACAACAGACACTAAAAGGCAGTTTTACCCTCTTTGGAAAGGGATTGCACACAGGACTGAGCATCACCGTGACCTTCAATCCCGCCCCAGAAAATACCGGATACAAAATCCAGCGCATCGACCTTGAAGGCGAGCCGATTATTGATGCCGTGGCTGAAAACGTGGTTGACACCCAGCGCGGAACGGTTGTGGCCAAGGGCGATGTGCGTGTCAGTACCATCGAGCACGGTATGTCGGCCCTCTATGCGATGGGCATCGACAACTGTCTGATTCAGGTGAACGGTCCGGAGTTCCCCATTCTCGACGGCTCAGCCATCAAGTATGTGGAGAAGATTCGCGAGATTGGCCTTCAGGAACAGAATGCCCCGAAGGATTTTTACGTAATCCGCAAGAAGATTGAAATCAAGGACGATAAGAGCGGTTCGTGCATCACATTGCTGCCCGACGAGGAATTCTCAATCACCGCCATGTGTTCGTTCGAATCGAAGTTCATTGCCAGTCAGTTTGCCACCCTCGACGGAATGTCAAATTATGCCGAGGAAATTGCTGCTGCCCGTACCTTTGTCTTTGTGCGCGATATCGAGCCGCTGCTCAATGCCAACCTCATCAAGGGAGGTAGTCTGGATAATGCCATCGTGATCTACGAGCGTCAGATGTCGCAAGAGAACCTCGACAAACTGGCCGACGTGCTGGGCGTTCCCCACATGGATGCCACCAACCTGGGATATATCCAGAACAAGCCGCTGGTATGGGACAACGAGTGCACCCGCCACAAGTTGCTCGACATCATCGGCGACATGGCCCTTATCGGTCGTCCCATCAAAGGAAGGATTGTGGCCACCCGTCCGGGACATACCGTCAACAACAAGTTTGCCCGTCTGATGCGCAAGGAAATCCGCAAGCACGAGGTGCAGGCTCCGTTCTACGATCCCAACGAGGCGCCCATCATGGACGTGAACCGCATCCGCGAGCTGCTCCCCCACCGCTATCCCATGCAGTTGGTAGACAAGGTAATCGAGCTGGGACCGACGACCATCGTAGGCGTGAAGAACGTAACGAGCAACGAGCCTTTCTTCCAGGGACACTTCCCCGAAGAGCCCGTCATGCCCGGCGTGCTGATGGTGGAGGCTATGGCACAATGCGGAGGACTGCTGGTGCTGAACACACTGGAAGAGCCCGAGCGCTGGAGCACCTACTTCATGAAGATAGACGACGTGAAGTTCCGCCAGAAAGTAGTTCCTGGCGACACCCTGCTGTTCAAGGTTGAACTGCTGGCACCCGTCCGTCACGGCATCTCATCCATGAAGGGATACATGTTCGTAGGCGACAATGTGGTTGCCGAAGCCACCTTTACCGCTCAGATAATCAAGAACAAATAAACCTTAAAAACCACGATATGGCAAATCAAATCAGCCCAATGGCCTTTGTTCATCCAGAGGCAATCTTAGGTGACAACAACATCATCGGTCCGTTCTGCTACATAGACCGTAATGTGGTGATTGGCGACAACAACGTGTTCCAAAATTCGGTGACGCTCAACTACGGCACCCGCCTGGGCTCGAACAACGAGATTTTCCCCGGTGCATCCATTGCCACCAAACCCCAGGACCTGAAGTTCCAGGGCGAGGACACCACGGCCGAGATTGGCGACAACAACTCCATCCGTGAGAATGTGACCATCAGCCGCGGCACGGCCTCGAAGGGAAAGACCGTCGTGGGCAGCAACAACCTGCTGATGGAGAACATGCACATCGGTCACGACTGCGTGATTGGCAACGGCTGCATCATCGGCAACTCCACGAAGTTTGCCGGCGAGGTGATTGTCGACGACTTTGCCATCATCTCAGCCACCTGCCTGTTCCACCAGTTCTGCCGCGTGGGCGGCTACATCATGTTCCAAGGCGGAAGCCGCACCAGTCAAGACATTCCTCCCTACGTGATTGCCGGCAAGGAGCCCATCCGCTTCTCGGGCATCAACCTGGTGGGCCTGCGCCGCCGCGGTTTCAGCAACGAGACCATCCAAAGCATCCACGAGGCCTATCGCCTGCTCTATTCCAAGGGCGTGCTGAAGGAAGGCATTGAGGAAATCCGCAAGAACATGGAGATCACTCCCGAAATCCAATACATCATCGACTTCGTGGAGAATTCCAAGCGAGGCATCATCCGCTGAGCAATGACCATTGACTATTGACAATTAGACTTTGAAGACCCTGATAGTGATACTCGGCCCCACGGGCGTAGGCAAGACCGAACTCTGCCTCCGTGTGGCTGAGTATTTTCATATACCTATTATTAATTCCGACTCGCGTCAGATTTTCCGGGAGATTCCCATCGGAACAGCCGCTCCCACGGAGGAACAACAACGGCGGGTGAAGCATTATTTCGTGGGCACTCATAGCATAGACGACTACTACAGCGCCTCCATGTATGAGGAGGATGCCGTCAAACTTATCAACCAACTCTTGCTACAAGACGAGTGTGCGCTGATGACGGGCGGTTCCATGATGTATATTGATGCAGTATGTAATGGCATTGACGACATTCCCACCATTCGCGAAGACATACGCATGGAGATGAAGCGCCGATACGCAGAGGAAGGGCTTGACGCCTTGGTAGAAGAACTCCGCAAGCTTGACCCTGAGCATTATGCCATCGTGGACAAGAAGAATTACCGGCGCGTGATTCATGCCTTGGAAATCTGCCATCAAACCGGCAAGACCTATACATCCTTCCGTGTGGGTGAAAAGAAAGAAAGACCCTTCCGAATACTCAAAATCGGACTCAATCGCGACCGCGAGGAACTCTACCAACGCATCAACCAGCGGGTGGATGAAATGATGTGCCAAGGGCTATTGGAAGAGGTAAAGAATATGTACCCGAAACGACACTTAAACTCCCTTAACACAGTAGGTTACAAGGAGTTGTTCAATTACCTCGACGGAACCTGGACCTTGGAGGAAGCCGTGGAACGGATGAAGGGAAACACCCGCCGCTATATGCGCAAGCAGCTCACCTGGTTCAAACGCGACCCTGAGATTCGATGGTTTCATCCCGATGAAGCAGACGGAATCATTCACTACATTGAAGAGAATTTAAATAAACCAAAATAAACATTGAATCTTTGCGCGGATAGTTTTTTTGCACTACCTTTGCCCAATAATAGAATGTGATTATCACTAGAATTGAAAGATTAGAATCGATATGTTCCAAAACTCCAAAATAGCACGTATATTTGCGCCGTTCACCTGGTGCTGGCGTAAACTGAAAGGCTTCTGCCGATGGTACGCAGGGCTCTACAAGGGCCGTGCGTGGTACACCAAGACCATCGTGGGCCTGATTTCGTTCATCCTCTTCTTCATCTTGTATCTGGGAGCGGTTGACATCAATTTCCTCTGGCTCTTCGGTAAGTCGCCCGGTTTCTTCTCCGGCATCCGTGATCCGCAGACGGCAGAGGCTTCAGAGCTTTATTCTGCCGACGGCAAGCTCATCGGCAAGTTCTTCTCGGAGAACCGTACGCCTGTGAAGTTTGAAGAGGTAAATCCCGCTTTCTGGAAGGCTTTGATTGACACGGAGGACGAACGCTTCTACAAGCACAAGGGCGTTGACCCCATCGGCCTCTTCGGAGCAGCCAAGGACGCTCTTGTCAACAAGGATGCCCGCGGAGCCAGCACAATCACGCAACAGCTGGCCAAGAACATGTTCCGCGTGCGCACCCAGTATTCCACAGGTCTGCTCGGCAAGATTCCCGGCGTGAAAATGCTTATCATGAAGACCAAGGAGTGGATCATCGCCACCAAGCTGGAAATGGTATTCGACAAGAACGAGATACTCACGATGTATGCAAATACCGTTGACTTCGGAAGCAATGCATACGGCATCAAGACGGCTTGCAAGACCTATTTCGACACCACTCCCAAACGACTCACCACCGAACAGGCAGCCGTACTCGTGGGTATGCTGAAGGCAACCACGTTCTATAACCCTATCTCCCACCCCGAGAATTCCATCAAGCGCCGTAATGTGGTGATGAACAACATGCTCATTCACGGAGACCTCACCCAAGAAGAGTTTGACCGACTGAAGAAAATACCCATCAAGCTCGACTATAGCGTGGAAAGCAACTACGACGGACAGGCCCAATACTTCCGCGAGGCAGTGGCAGACCATTTGAAAGAATGGTGCAAGGATAACGGCTACGACCTCTACACGAGCGGTCTGAAGATTTATACCACCATCGACACTCGCATGCAGAAATATGCCGAGGAGGCTGCCTTAAAGCAGATGAAAATCGTGCAGCAGAACTTCAAGGCCCACTGGGGGTCACAAAATCCCTGGCAGGATGAGAACCATGTGGAGATTCAAGGATTCATTGAGGGCATCGCCCGCAAACTCCCCGTCTATAAGCGTCTCCTGCGCAAGTTCCCCAACAGCCCCGACTCCATTGAATACCACCTGAATCAGCCCCACAAAGTGAAACTCTTCGACTATGAGAAGGGCGAAATCGAGGAAGAAATGTCAACCATGGACAGTATACGCTACATGGTGCGATTCATGCATTGCGGATTTGTGGCCATGGAGCCCCAGACGGGCCATGTGAAGGCTTGGGTGGGCGACGTGGACTTCAATTCCTGGAAGTACGACAAGGTGACGGCCATGCGCCAGCCCGGCTCCACCTTCAAGCTATTCGTCTATACCGAGGCCATGAACCAAGGACTGACACCCTGCGACAAGCGCCGCGACGAGTATATCCAGATGGAAGTGTATGACAAGAAGAAACACGAGACTACCATCTGGCGCCCCACCAATGCCAATGGCCGTTTCTCGGGCGATTCCGTTCCTCTGAAGGCTGCTTTTGCCCAGAGTATCAATTCCGTAGCTGTCAGGTTAGGTCAGGAAATGGGCATCCGCAACATCGCTGCCACAGCCCATGATATGGGTATCAAGAGCCCGTTGGAGGAAGAACCCTCGCTGGCCCTGGGTGCAAGTGACGTGAACCTGCTCGAACTGGCCGATGCCTACAGTTGCGTGGCCTACCAAGGCAAGCATGTGGACCCCGTGCTCGTTACCCGGATTGTCGATAAGGACGGACGCGAGGTGTATAAGGCACCCAAGACCGAGAAGCAGGCCATTCCCGTGAAGAGTGCCTATCTCATGCAGAAGATGATGATGGGCGGCCTCCGCGAGCCTGGAGCCACCTCGATGAGCCTGAACCATTGGGTAGGCATCCGTGCCGCCCTGGATACCGATTTCGGTGGAAAGACCGGCACCAGCAACAACCACTCCGATGCCTGGTTCATGTGCATCAGTCCGAAGATTGTCTGCGGCGCCTGGGTAGGTGGTGAATACCGATGCATCCATTTCCGCACGGGTGCTTTGGGACAAGGTTCCAAGACAGCCTTGCCCATCTGCGGCTATTTCCTTGAATCCCTGATGAGCGACCCTGAATTCAAGCAGTATCATGGCCGCTTTGAGAAGCCAGCCGACAACGACATCACCAACGACATGTACGAATGCTCCAGCTATTACGAGCAACGCCGCGACACTATGGCGTCCGACAGCCTCGATGTCATGACGGATGAGGAGATGCTCTTCGATGAGGACGGCAATCCCATCAAGTCCACGGCTGAACCCTTGGACCCCAACGAGATACAGGTACCCACCGATGAACACAAGGTGAACAAGTCTACGCAGAACTCCCACGAGGAAGTGGTCACCTTCGATGACATTTAAATCTTGGTACAAGACATAGAACAGATCGACCTGGATAATGCGGAGATGCAGCAGGCTCTCCAGATTATACAATATACCCGTCGCTCGCTCTTCCTCACCGGAAAGGCAGGGACGGGTAAATCTACGTTCCTGCGCTACATCTGCAACCACACCAAGAAGAAGCACGTGGTACTCGCCCCGACGGGCATAGCAGCCATCAATGCCGGCGGCAGCACGCTCCATTCCTTCTTCAAGCTCCCCTTCCATCCGCTGCTGCCCAACGACAGCCGCTACAACATGCGGAACATCCGCGAGACCTTGAAATACAACGGCGAGAAGCGCAAGATTCTCCGCGAACTGGAACTCATCATCATCGATGAGATTTCGATGGTACGTGCAGACATCATCGACTTCATCGACAAGGTGCTCCGC
>ONFE01000031.1 GCA_900316985.1 uncultured Prevotellaceae bacterium | reverse complement strand
TCCGAACAGAGAAGTTAAGCCCGCCATCGCCGATGGTACTGCAATGCAATGCGGGAGAGTAGGTAGCCGCCTTCTTTATTTCAGAGAGAGTCCTGGATTTCGAAAGATACCAGGACTCTCTTTTTTTTGTTTCTAGAGGATACCACAGTTCGGCAAATCTGAATTATTCAGATTTTTATTTGGCGTTGTTCTCACTTATTATTATCTTTGCAACCAAGCAATATAATACTATGTATAAGATAAGGAGATTATTAGTATGGTTGAGACGCTGGAAATATAGCCGTGGATTCGGTGTCCAGTCGCCTTGGGCCTATCGGTTCATCCGTTATGTGGTGAATGAACACTATCCTTATTATGCATACAATGATCTGTTACCAAAATATACCAATCTACCAAAACGTACACTGAAATTATGCAGGCTTTATTTTCGCATTGCCAATTATTGGCAACCTGCAATCTGTCTAGATTATGGTACTACTTCAGATGCCTATGGCACCTATATGAGAAAAGGTCGTCATGCATTGGATTTGGCTCGTATTCAATCTCCGACGGATTTTTCTAAGGTAGAACTGATGCGACTGTCATTGGATGGTGATTATCGAAATGTATTTGACAAGGCTGTCCAGGTTTCTGATTCACGTACATTGATTGTTGTTGAGCAGATTAAGCGCGATAAAGAAGCTAAAAGATTCTGGAAGTCCATCGAACGTGATCCCAGATGCGTTACGACATTCGATTTGTATTATTGTGGTATAATTTTTTTCGACAAGAAACGTTATAAAGAAAACTATATAGTAAATTTTTAAACCCTTTTGACACTATGAAGATAACAAGAGTTTACACAAAAACCGGTGACGACGGCGTAACCAGTCTGGTTGGCGGTGTCAGAGTCAGAAAGACCCACCCTCGCATTGAGGCTTATGGAACGGTAGACGAACTGAGTGCCCATCTTGGTATGCTCGCTTCCTGGATGAAGGAT
This sequence comes from uncultured Prevotellaceae bacterium, assembly GCA_900316985.1. GTDB lineage: Bacteria > Bacteroidota > Bacteroidia > Bacteroidales > Bacteroidaceae > Prevotella. The sequence continues at coordinate 50,950 of ONFE01000031.1, read as the reverse complement.
GGCCCAGACAAGGACATCATTATCCGTACCCAACGCAACCTTTTCACCGTATGCTCCTATCTGGCTACTGATAAGAATGAGACCGAGCTGGCTCCTTCTTATACAATGGCAGCAGAAGAGACAGCTTTGCTTGAGGAACAGATAGATGAAATCAATGCCAGTATCCCACCACAAACGGCTTTCATACTGCCAGGAGGCTCCCATGAGGCTTCGCTGGCTCATGTTTGCAGAACTGTTTGCCGCCGTGCCGAACGTCGCATTTTTTCATTGGATGAATTGTCTCCCTTAGACCCCGAAGTAACCCATTATATCAACCGTCTGAGTGATTATCTCTTCGTTTTGGCCCGAAAATTAAACTTTATTGACGGTGTGAGAGAAAAAATATGGAAGAAATCTAGGTAATTCGGAAATTTTTATTACTTTTGCGCGCAAATTATTAACGCGTAAATTTTAAGACTATGTATTGGACACTTGAACTCGCATCAAAACTAGAAGATGCCCCCTGGCCAGCCACTAAGGAGGAACTCATTGATTATGCCATCCGCAGCGGTTGTCCTTTAGAAGTATTGGAGAACCTGCAAGAGATAGAAGATGAAGGTGATGTCTATGAAAGTATCGAAGACATTTGGCCTGACTATCCTACCAAAGAAGACTTTTTATTCAACGAGGATGAGTATTAAGCGGTAGAAATTCTACTAAGTAATTAAATATCAGCGAGATAAGCAAATTTTATTTGTTTGTCTCGCTGGTGTTTTATAGCCTTTAATAGTGTGTTTTGTTTGTCTAAATTGCAATTATTAACATTCAAAATGCGGTTTGTTTGTCTAAAAGTTGGTACTTTTGCGCATCCTCAGGAATAATAAGACAAACAAATTATATATGGGAAGACCAAAAAGATTGTATCCGTTAGGAAAGTATCGCCTTCGCACACCTAAAGTGATTGAAAAGGATAAGACCTATCCTGTAGAGTTGGAATACACTTGGAACAGGCAGGTAATCCGCAAGTCCACTAATGTTTTTGTAAAAGTCGCAGATTGGAACCAGAAGGGAAATCAGGGACGTGGTGAAATCAGGGCCAGCCATAGCAATGAGTATAAACGTCTTAACCAGTTGCTTATTAACCGTGTTGATAGGATTGATGCGCAGCTGGCTGAGTACAATGAGAAGCACCCATGTCAGATTACAGCAGAAATTATCAATGGCTTCTTGGCTGATAAGCCTCTTACTCGCAAGGATCAAGGAAAAGATTTCGTGGAGTTTACGATGGCTCGTTTGGAATCCGATTACTCTAGGAACAGGATAGGTAGGAGTCGTTACATGAATGGCAAGTGCTGTATGAATGTATTTACTACGTTTCTTCGTGCAACCAAACAGGGAACATATGAAATAGATAAGATATATGTTGGGGATATCTCTCCAGAACTGATAGATAGTTATATCGAATGGCGTAGGGAGATCAAGCAGAATGGTGATGAAACGATTAACCATGCGTTGACACCTATACAAAAAGCTTGTGCCTATGCTGCTGAGTTGGGAATGATAGAACCAACTATCAATGCCCGTATACAGGATATGCGAATTGTCACCAAACCATCTTTGTCTGCTGATGAAGATGAGGTGTTTGACGGAAAAAGTCTGAGCGAAGAACAGATGAATGCCCTCCTTCAGTATTATAGAAACTGCAAGGAGCCTCGCAGAAAGGAATTCTTAGAAATGTTCTTTTTTGCTTTTCATGCCTGTGGTCTCAGAATAGTGGATGTAATGACATTGCAGTGGGGCCATGTCAATCTAGAGAAGAAAGAATTAAGGAAGATAATGGTAAAAACCACAAAGCGTCATATTATTCCACTATCAGAGCCAGCATTAAAGATACTGAGAAAGTGGCGGGAAAAACGTGTCGGTTGTCGTTTTGTGTTCGACTTGGTAAAAGATGATCTCGATATTGATGATGCAGAAGCGCTTTATAGGGCTCGCAATACAGCCACCAAATGTATCAATCAGTCTATAGTAGTTGCAGGAGAGCAGATAGGGCTTCCGTTTAATCTTTCCATGCATGTGGCAAGGCACTCTTTTGCAGTTTTAGCCTTAAACAAAGGACTATCAATGTCTGTTGTTAGCCGCTTGTTAGGTCATGGCAGTACAGATATTACAGAAAAGGTATATGCTCATTTCCTACCGGAAACCCTTTCTTCTGAATTGAACAAGTTGAGTGGCGATTTGACGAAATTGGAAATTTTCTAACTCATTCTCAGTTTTATTATGTAATTTTGCACAAGAATTGAATATATAGTAATGACTCCTTATAAGTTAAAGACAATCATAGCCCAAAAGGAAGGTACAGAGATAGAGTTCAAGGAATCTAAGGATAGCTTGGCTCGAAAAGTTTATGAATCTATCTGTGCTTTTCTGAACCGCAGAGGTGGACATGTGGTATTAGGAGCAAGGGATAATGGGGAGATTGTAGGTGTCAATCCTGTCAAAGTCCAGGAGCAGATAGACCAGTTGGCTAAAGACATGAATAATCCTCAGTTGTTCAAGCCCACCTATTATTTGACTTATGAACCACTGGACATAGACGGGAAGATAGTTGTTTATTTCTATGTCCCTGAGAGTAATCAGGCTCATAGCTATAAGGGAACATATTACGACCGTAATCAGGATGGTGTTTTTGAATTGCGTAGCACCGAGCAGATTGCAAATCTGTTTATCCGTAAGAGTAAGATGAAGACAGAGGATAGGGTTTATCCGATGTTGGGAATGAAAGATCTCGACGAAGAAGCATTTGAAGAACTAAGAAAGGGAATTCGTATTGAGAACTCAAAACACCCCTGGCTAAATCTATCAAACGAGGAAATCATACGTTCTGGTGAACTTATTGCTGTAGACCCTGAGACAGGTAAGGAGGGACTGACACTGGCTGCTATTCTGTTGTTTGGAAACAGTCATGCCATTGCCACCGCCTTGCCATCATACAGAATAGATCTCTTGTGTCGTGTAAACGATACAGAACTATATGATGACAGGGAATTGCTAAGTTGCAATCTGCTGAAGGCCTATCCTGTCATGATGGACTTTATCAAGAAGCACTTGCCCGAACAGCCATATATCGAAGGAATACAGAGATTCAGCCTGCGTGACAGGATTCTGAGAGAGGTTGCCTTAAACCTCATTATCCATCGCGAGTACAGCAGTGCTTATCCTACAACATTTACTATTTATCGTGACCGTATTGTTACAGAGAATTGGAACATCCCGTATGTCTATGGGCCGATCAACCTTCAGACTATGCGTCCGCACCGAAAAAATCCAAAGATAGCTAACGTGTTCTCTCAGATGGGTATCGTTGAGGAACTGGGTAGCGGTATGAGGAAGATGTTCAAGTATACTCCACTGTATGCTAATGGGAAGGAACCCATCATAGAAGAGCAGGATGTTTATCGTATTGAGATTCCTTATGTTCCCACTTTACATCCCCCTATTGACGAAAGTGGGAAGAAAAGTACATTGAAAAGTACATTGAAAAGTACATTGAAAGGTACAAGGAAAGATATTGTGGAGATTATTTTGAGCTCTCCTTATATAACAATTCTACAGATAGCAGAACAATTAGGATTAAATGCAAGAGGCATTGCTAAGCATATAAAGAATCTTCAGGACGAAGGTATTATTAAGCGTATTGGCCCAGACAAAGGTGGCCATTGGGAGGTAATAGAAGAAAGATGATATATTTACCAATTTTAGTAGTAGCTTATACATGTGGTATTCTTGTCGCAGCTATCGCGAAAAAGAAATATCAACGTGCCATTTTGTGGACTGGTGCGCTGATACCATTCTTTAGTATACTGCTGTTGATAGGTTTGGGGTTGTATAAACCTGACAATTTTAGTAGTCTTTTTGGCGTATTCTTGGCCTTGGGCTGTTCTGGACTGATGGCTTGTATGGCAGAGAGACAGTTCCCTACACGGCTGAAAGTACAGAACGACCAATTCACAAACCAAAATCAATCTTCAGAATCGGAAGAAGTTAGTCCCCTGAACAAGGTGAAGTTACCAGCTAAGCTTGATACGCAACTTGCTCGTGACGTTTTCTCTAAAGCAATTGAGGCTGGACTGATGAAAGAAAAGGGCAATCATTACAAGTGGTTAGGCACAAAAGTACAACTGGCATATATGTGTGGTCGTATTTATTGTGAGGATAGCCCCCAAAATGACCAGGTAGAAGATAAGGATATCTGGAAATTTGGACGAACAGAGTTCTTTCCCGACTCCGATTTGAATGAATTGTTTGAGGTGACAGACTTGGCACAATCCCGACAAAACAGAAAAGACAGTCCTGTACCACAGGGAAGTAATAAAATAAATGTTTTTTTTGAGTAGCCGTTTGGCTACTCTTTTTTGTTTATAATCAGTGAGTTATGGGACTTTGCATAACTCAATCCAAACTTCATCCTAATACTATTCAAACATATTATGCGGTGTTAGACAAATTCTTCCTAACACCACACCTTTGACGAAATATGTACCTTTGCCGCCGTTAACGCAGATGCAATGTGCACAGTTGCACTGCACAATATTAACCAGGTTAAGGGCTTGAGTGTGCATCGAGTTCCTAAGCCATAAAACATTTTTAGTCATGAAATCAGAAAAAAGTGGTTTATCGGAGAAGGAACTGCTTGAAAAGATTCTTTCCAAGCTGGAGCAACTGTCAAATTATAAGCAGCTCTACAGCAATAAGGAAGCTATGGACATGTTAGGCGTTAAGGACAAGTACATGAAGAAGCTTCGCGACAATGGCTATATAAGTTATTCGCGTGAGGGAGACAAGTACTGGTACACCCAGAATGACGTAAACATGTTCCTGCGTCGATTCCATTATGAGGCATTTACCTCCAATCCCAATTTGCCGAGGCAGGAAGGAGGTGAGCTATGATGAATAATACAAACATTATCGACCACTCTTTCAACGAACTGCTGAATACAGAGCCTGTTAATGGCGGCGGATTCGTGGTTGAACCGATGAACAAGTGCATTGATGAAGCTCACGAGTTACCACCGTTAGTTTCCCTTTATTCTGACATCGTGCTCGAAGGTGACCTCTGTGTCATCTTCGGGCAGTCAGGCATCGGCAAGACTATCTTTGCTATGCAGATAGCCAGATCTATAGCTGAACACGGCAAACGGGTATTATACGTAGACTGTGAGATGACACCCCGTCAACTTGGCAATCGTTACGAGACAGCCAATTTTCCTCCTACTTTTCTCCGTGCCGAGATGGATAAGGAGCATCCTGCAGAGGATGTACTTAAAGGGATAGAGGAGGTGGCTGCTGCCAATCATGTGGATGTGGTGTTTATCGATAATATCACCGCCCTTGGGCAGTCGCTTGACAGGAGTGCAGACGCAGGTACTCTGATGGCCTCGCTGAATACCCTGAAGAAGAAATACAGCTGGACGTTGGTGGTACTCAACCATGTGCCCAAGATGTTCTCAGGCAATGTTCCTCTTTCCCTTTCGGCTATGCAAGGCTCTGCCAAGATAAACCAGCTCATAGATGATGCTATAGGAATAGCCCAATCCAGCATTGACCCAAACCTCGTTTATGTCAAGCAATGCAAGTGGCGTAATGGTGAACTGACAATGGGAGCCGACCATGTAGCTATATATGAGCGCCGTAAGGATGAATATGGCAATCTGGGCTTTACTGAACGCGGTTTCAGCACAGAGCAGGAACATTTGAGTATTGAGAGCGGAAACGACAGGGAAGAGATGAAGGCTCGCGTAAGAGAACTATCTGCTAAAGGTATGACGCAGACAGCCATTGCCGAACAGCTTGGAATCTCTCAGAGTAAAGTGTCGAGACTTCTAAAAGAATAGTCTCTGATTATTCATTATTCACATTATTCATTCTGCATAATTGCATAATCTGCATAATTAGAATAGGAAATGGACGATAAAGAATTGAAACAAATACTCTCCACCAAGGCTCCTGCCTATCAGCGGTCTCTCATAGAGATACCAAAGGATAGCTTTGTCCCTCACTATTCCTCATTGACCGACTATCTGGATAGGGTGGTGGGCTACGAAGCGAAGATGCTCAGTAGGGTTGACCAGCTCATCATACGCTATCGTTTAGGTGCGGTTATGAAAATTGAAGGTGGCCATTATGGTACAGTACTGCCTCGGATTAATCGTAAGGGAATGGTTGTCGGGGGCAATGTCATCTACTTTAATGCCAAAGCAGGGACAGTGTTCTATAAAGAAACGCTCATCAACAATCTCTATTCATGGTACGCTTTCGACTACTATGTTGATCCTGATGTCTTCTTTGGTGAGCACTTGTATCTTGGCAGGCGGATTGCTGTCGTTCAAGAAGAAAAGACAGCACTGCTTGGTACGCTGGCTTATCCGGAAATAGCCTGGCTGGCAGCAGGTGTCGGCAATAATCTCACGGACGGGATGATGGAAAAACTCAAAGGGCGACAGGTTATCCTTTTCCCTGATGACTTCTGCTATGACTACTGGTCGGAGCACTTTGGCTGCAAGTTCAAGGTGGATAATAGTTTTGTTCATCGTGATATTAACCAGTATCTGATAGATTTTATTCACAGCCAACAAGTTCCGTGATGTCTGGGAGCAGAGAATGAAGGGTTTGCCCTTGATATAGCCCACTATAACTACGAGCTTCGCTTTCGTAGTTGTGGGCTCTTCCGAGGGACTCATGGCGTTGCCCTAAGAACCTACAAGGCTCTGCCCTTGACCCGTTCAGGGCTCCGCCCCGACACCTCGCTCAGGCGTTTCACTCCTGAGAACCTGGAGCAAAGAGTGACCCTCTCTTTGCAAACTCCGCTCAGTGGCATCCGCCCCTAAGAACCCTGAGCAGGAAGTGACTCCCTCCCTGCACCCTCCAATCAAGGCTCTGCCCCGATACCCCGTCTGCCAGTTACTATAATAGTATAATATGCTATTATCATAATATACTAATTTCATAAAATGCAAATTTATAAAAATCATATTTTCATTAATTTATAATTTTATATTTCTATGATTACAATAGCCAAAGCATCGGACCACGTAAAGCCCTGCAATATCGAGCAGAGCGAACGCCATAACAGGCGGAACGAAGAGTATATCGCCTCGCTTAATCCGCGTTCATTGTATGTGCGTACAGAACTAAGCCATGACAACGAATCGTATGTCGTACCGGACTTGAAGGATGTCACACTCCAACAGCACTATGATGCCATCAAAGCCATGGTGAAGCAGAAGACAGGCCGAGCCATGCAGGAGAAGAAAGTAACTGTTATTGGCAAGAATGGTAAACCTAAGGAACGAAATGGTAGCAGCCCCATCCGTGAGAGTGTTGTCAACATCAAGCTAGACACGACAATGGCTGACCTTCAGAAATACACAGAGAATGTGCATGAGAGATGGGGAATCCGAGCCATACAGATTCACATCCATAAAGATGAAGGCCACTATGATAATCCTGATGATCCATCTACATGGAAGCCTAACCTTCATGCACACATCATCTGGGATTGGATGAATCATGATACAGGCAAATCCTATAAACTCGGCAAGAAAGACATGGAAGAACTACAGGATATGGTAGCCGAGGTGCTAGAAATGGAACGAGGCAAGAGAAAGGCCGAAACGGGCCGTGAGCATTTGGAACGCAATGAATTCATCTTGCAGACGCAAAAAGAACAAAGTGCCAAACTTGAAATCGAGATAGCCGAAAAGCGAGACAGGCTCAATGCCGAGAACGGCAATGCCATCAAGTTTGGAGTAGCCAATCTCTTTGGAAAGGGTAAGTATGCTGATATGGAGAAAGAGAACAAGCACCTGAAGGAGGATCTTTCAAAACAGAAAGCGATCCTGCAACAGCAATACCAGAAAATTCTGGATGCTGAGCGCCAACGGCTGAACCAACAACTCGTAGAGAAGGAAAAGCAAATCAATGAACTCCAAGCCAAGTATAAAGACGAGATGTTCTGTCATCAGCAGGACAATCAGGAGAAAGACAGAATAATCAATCAGCAAAAACGGATTATTAGTGATTATCGTGAACGACTTGGTTATTATTTGTCAACCCTATCTGAATTGTTGCAAGGTGCCGTTAAGGCAGTTGTAGATTTCGTTCGGTCTGGCTATAGCAGTTTCACCTATCGTCAGAAGGGCGACATTAAACGCTACATGAATAGTCAGCCTGATAAGGATGAAGCTGCAGGCATAGTACTTAATGCCTCACTTCCCTTCTTAAAAGCCGATGAGTCTGAGCGGGTGAAAGGAAATCTCTTCGACATTGCTTTGGACATGAAAAAAGAGCGTCAGCAAGGCCATAGCTACGGACATGGACGGTGCATGTAATAATGAGAAGGCACGATATTACTTGAATATCGCACCTTCCTCTTCAAAACTATTAACTAATGTATGAATCTAGAATAATTCCTTTTACTGGCATGTCTGGGGCAGGTTCTTTAGTCCTTTTAGGTCATCCTTTGTAGCCTCTACTATGCTGATGGCATAGCCACCGCCTGCTGCTGCCGTCAGTTTCAAGGCTGACTTAGCCGTTACGATTCCTTTACGGATGACATAGGCTTGCGGATTGGTCTTGTAGTGGGCATCCTTTGCATCTGCATAAACGGTGGCAACGTACTTCTTGCCTGGGTCGAGAAAATTGAGCTTCAGGGTTGAGGTATGGCCGTGCTCACTGGCGGTACAGCCCACGAACCAGTTGTTTGTTCCCTTGGCCTTGCGGGCAGCCACGATATATCGGCCTGGCTCAGCCTCCAAGTAGCGGGAGTCATCCCAATCGACAGCCACATCCTTGATGAACTGGAAGGCATCCATGTGTTTCTCGTAGTTCTCTATCATGTCGGCTGCCATCTGCAGCGGGCTGTACATCGTGACATAGAGTGCCAGCTGGCGGGCCAGCGTGGAGTTGACATGATTGGGGTTGTTGGGGTTGTTTTTACTCATATCCATCTCAAAAATACCAGGGGTATAGTCCATCGGTCCTCCCTGCAGACGGGTGAAGGGCAGGATGGTGGTGTGGAAGGGCTTGCTGCCGTTGGTGGCCTCGTACTCAGTGCCGCGTGCTGCCTCATTGCCTATCAGGTTGGGCCAGGTACGGCAGAGGCCTGTAGGATGTACGGCCTCGTGGGCATTGACCATAATATGATGCTTGACAGCCTCCTTGATGCAATAGAGGTAGTGGTTGTTCATCCACTGGCCGTAATGATACTCCCCCCGGGGGATGATATTGCCCACGTAGCCACTCTTCACGGCAGTGTAGCCATACTTATTCATCAACTGGTAGGCAGCCTCCAGATGGCGCTCGTAGTTGCGAGTGGAAGCAGAGGTCTCGTGGTGCATCTGCAGACTGACTCCCTTTGAATGGGCATAGTCATTGAGAGCCTTGATGTCGAAATCGGGATAGGGTGTCTGGAAGTCGAACACATAGTCCTTCGACTTGCCGAACCAGTCTTCCCAGCCAATGTTCCAACCCTCAACCAGCACCTGGTCGAAACCATGCTTGGCGGCAAAGTCGATGTAACGACGCACATTGTCGTTGTTGGCACCATGCAGTCCGTGGGGCTTGGTGGTGGTGTAGTCAAGATGGTCGAGCTGGACGGAGGGGAGGTCGAAGGTATATGACCATTGGTGCTTGCCATTGATCATCTCCCACCAGACACCAACGTATTTCACAGGCTTGATCCAACTGGTGTCTTCGATTTTACAGGGTTCGTTCAGGTTGAGAATCAGATTGGAGGCGAGGATATCGCGGGCATCATCGCTGACCATGACGGTGCGCCAAGGAGACACGCATGGTGCCTGAAGATGTCCCTTGTTGCCCTGGGCATCGGGTGTGAGCCACGACTCAAATACCATGTTCTTGTCGTCGAGATTGAGGTGCATGCACGAATAGTCGACCAGCGCAGCCTCGTGGATGTTGATGTAGAGTCCGTCGGCTGTCTTCATCTGGAGTGATGTCTGAACGCCTGTCTCGGAGAACGGGGTCTGCGAGGCATTAGGGGTGATGGCCTCACGCATGTGGCTGCGGATTTCGGAGAGGCGGGTTTCCATGTAGTCATATTCCTGGGTGTCGTAGTCGCCGGGAATCCACCAGGCGGTATGGTCGCCCGTCATGGCAAACTGCGTGTGCTCTTCCTTCACAACGAAATAATTGAGCTTCTGCTGCTGCGGGAACTCATAACGCAGTCCCATGCCCTCGTTATAAACGCGGAAGCGGATAACGATGTCACGGTTCATGGAAGCCTGGTTCAGGGTCACCGCCATTTCGTTATAGTGGTTACGGATGGTCTTTGTCTCACCCCACACAGGTGTCCAGGTCTCGTCAAAAGTAGAGGTCTGCTGGTCTTTCACGGTGAAGCCGTCCATGAGGTTCTGCTCGTCCTGGCCGTTGCTTGCGTGCTTGTCTTTGGCAAGCTCGAGACCAAGGTGCGAAGGTTTCACAACAGCCTTCTTCTTGTAGCTCATCTCATAGGTGGGTCGTCCGTCCTGAAGCCAGAACTTCACACTAACATTGCCGTTGGGCGATGTTACGGTCTGCGCTCCGGCCGCGAGGGTCATGAGGAGGGCAAACGCCGATAAGAGTAATTTTTTCATTTTTTATAATGTTATTATGTTCTTAAATAAATTGTTGCTCGCTGTTTGCCTTTTGCTCGGTGTCCATGTCCATGAGCTTGACGTAAGCTGTGCGGTCTCCACGACGGCTAAGCCGTGGCGGTAACGTATGTTGGTGTTGGCGGGCATGGTGCCCACAACCTTGAACGTGACCGTCTGTCCGGGCGCGTAGCACGCCTTGTCTGTTATAACGTCAAGCGAGGGAACCCATGTGGCAGCAGGGGCAGAGAGAGCTGAAGCGCATGCCAGCATGCATGAGAGCAGAATGTTTTTATAACGTTGCATCATCTATAGTTTAAAAAATTACGCAATCAATAGATTTTAAGATTGGTTTTATCAAAGGATCGGTTTGCTGCACCAATGATCTTGATTTGCTGCACCAATGATTTCTATGTGCTGCACCAATGATTTTGATTTGCAGCACCAATGATCTTGATTTGTTGCACCAATGTTTTCTATGTGCTGCATCAAAGGATAGGTAAAAGAAATGGCCGATAAAATCTATTTTTTCAACATATCTATGTTCTATAGTTTTTTAACGACCATTTTCTTCCTTAAGTTTTAAAAGATCAGTTTACCACAACCTTTTTGACAACCGATTCGCCAGAGGCAGTGGCCTTAACCACATACACCCCTTTGGAAAGGTTTGACGCCACGGTGCCGTTTGACATTGCCATGTGTGAAGCGACGAGCTGTCCGCTACCCGCATGAACGGTAACATCGGCGGGGACTGATGAAGACACAACATTTATCGTGCCGTGGTTGGCAGCTATGCAGATGTCGAAAGCATCGCATGAGCCATCATTACGCTTGATGTTGTTTATGCCTGTCACCTCGTTGTCCTTGGCTTCGGTCTGGGCAGCGCCGAGATACTCGCCGCGAAGAGTCTCCTTGAACGTGTTCACCGTCAGGCGGTAACGTCCGTTGCGCGAGATGGTCCACTTGGTGTCGGGACCGCCTGTTGAGCGCAGATTGCTGGTGCCCTCAACGGGAGCGTCGGCGGTGTAAGGATGGAATGTTGTCTCAAACCAACTCTGTGTGGTGAGAATCTTAAGCTTTGACGGCTCCTCGCGCGACTCTTTCCAGTCGGTGGTGAGCACACCCTCCCACACCATCTCTTCGTCGTTGGCGGGGTTGTTGGTGAAACGTATTGTAGAGGGCGAGTCCCAATAGTTCCATGAGAGTTGGCAGCAGCCGCCCACGACATACAGTTCCTTGCAGGGCTTGAACATCGTTCCGTAGACCGAATTGTTGTCTTTCACGGCATAGACGGTATATTTGCCCGGCACGCACACGCTCCATCCTTCAGCCTCAGCATCGGTTGTGGTCTTGAGGGGAGCGGCTAAACCCTTTCCGAACGTTATGTCGACGCCCTCGAGCAGAGGGGTGTAATAAACGGTCGAGGCGGTGGGCGTGGCGGTGTTCATGAGGATGATGTTACCCGCCTTCAGTTCGAGGGCCGCCTTAAACTCCACTCCGCCAAACGCCTGCACCTCAACGGTCTTGCCGTCAAGGGCAGAACCCGTGGCATAGAGCTTCTCAGGAAGCACCGCGTCGACGGTCTTCTCATAGACCGTCATCTTCATGCTTCGCAGGTCCACATAAATGGTGTACTCGCCAGTTGCCGCAGGCTTAAACTTACGGTCTTTGCTGCCGTCCAAAGCCCTGTCGGCATAGAAGTCGAGGTCATAGGTATGGCCTGCCTCTATCTTCTGGTCCGAGGTTGAGCTCACGATGTGCTTGTGCCATTCGCGTGTGTTCATAAACTTAAAATCCTTGCCTTCCGTCAGCTTGCCTGTCCAACGGAACACGCCCTCGTCAATTTTCTGCATGTCGGGGGTGCCGCCGATGTCCCACGAATAAGGCGTAGCGTCGCCTATGATATAAAGCTGCGTCAGCTCAAGCGAGTTGGACATGTCGCCTGCCTTTGCCGCGAAAGCAACGAGGGCAAGGCATATAATGGTTAAAAGCTTTTTCATAATTGTTTGTTTTCTGATGTTCATTGATGAAACAGATCTTCAAGAAAAGACTATTCCTTTACAAACTTGGTGACGAAGGTCTCGCCGTCAGCCACCACCTTACTGATGTAAAGCTGCGGCTGAAGCATAGACATGTCTGCCGAAAAGCCCGAAACGTTATGGTAAGAGCCGTTAAGCATGGTCTTGCCCATGCCGTTGCTCACAAGCATCGACACATCCTTGCAGGTGTTGGCGAACGAGCCTACAAGACATTTTGTTGCGGCATTGTAGCCCACCTTCGAGCTGTTGCTGCTGATGTTGTCGACAGCCGTGGCGCTGTCAAAACTGACCTTTATGACGCGAGCCTTGCTGCAATCATCGGTGGCGACCTCTATGGTTGTGGTCTTTGTGGCAGCATCGAAGGTGAAGGGGGTCTGCTTGCCGTCCACGCTTACCGAGAGCGGCTTGCGGCTGTTGCACACGCGAACCTCATAAGCACGTTTCTGCGGAGCCTTGGCAGCATAACCGTTACGGGCAGAGACGGTGACGGTTGCCTCGTTGCCGCTGACCGTCTGCGTGAGCGTTGTGACGGCGCTGTTTGAAACATAGTCGGCGTTGTCGCCGTCATCCTCATAGATCGATCCCTCGCCGTTGCTTCCTGCCACGACGTTGAGAATGAGCTTGTCGGGACGCTCCGTAACGTTCATCACGGTTGCGGGGTTGTAAGGAATAATTGCTCCCTGACGGAAGAAATAGGGAATCTGCGCATCTGTAAACTGCATGGTTTTCTTGCACGGGCCTTCAATAAGTTCGTTTGTAGACACGCTCCACCATTTTCCTTCAGGGAACCAGATGGTCTTCTGGGTCTTTGTTGCGCCTTCCTTGGGAGCCTCTGTTATAGGAGCTACGAGAATGTCGTCGCCGAAGAAATATTCGTTGTCATAGGTGTAGGCCTCCTCCACGTCGGGATACTCATAATAGAGCGGACGGCAGATCGAGATGCCTGTGTCGTAGGTCTTGCGGGCCATCGTGTAGATGTATGGGAAAAGCGAGTAGCGCAGACGCACAGCCTCAAGTATTGTGGGGAAGTTGTCAAACTTCCAGATGCGGCGTTCAATGCGCGAGTCGTTGGTGGCATGGGTGCGGAAGATGGGTGTGAACACGCCAAACTGGATCCAACGCAACACGAGATTGGGGTTGTTGACGAGCTGCTCGTTGGAGAACATGTGTCCGCCGAGGTCGTGACCCCAGTAGCCATAGCCCACGTTCGATGCGGTGGCGGTGAAGTAAGGCTCAAAGCCGAGAGCCTCGTAGCTGATGTTGGCATCGCCGGAGAAGCCGATCTGGTAACGGTGGCTGCCCAGTCCGCCCCAACGGTGGAAGATTACAGGGCGCTTGCCCTCACGCTTGGCTGCCTCGTTGAAGAACACATGGTTGCACCAGAAGGTCTCACTCAGCGAGTTGGTGTAAGGTGAGGTGAGCCACTGTTGCCAGTCGAGCCACCAGAAGTCGACGCCCTCGCTCTCGTGGTCGCGGATGATGTTCTTGAAGAAGCTGTTGGTGAAGTCGGGGTAGTCGATGTTCCAACTGATGTTGTCGCCCGCGTCGTTGAGATACTTGCCTCCCAGCTCAGCGTTCATCTTGGCAAAATAGTCGGGACTCTCGGTCTTGTTCACACCGTCTGCAGGGTGAAGGTTAAGGGCTGTCTTGAAGTGTTGGTCGTGCATCTCCTTGAGCAGACCCTTGCCGTCGGGAATGAGATTCGTGTTCCATGACCATCCTGTCCATCCGCCACGGCCCTCAGACATGCTGCCGGCGTTGCCGTTCCAGTGCCAGTCCATGTCGAGAATCATAACATCGGCAGGGATGTTGTTGCTCTTCAAGTCGGACATGATCTTACGGTAGTCGTCGGCCGAGTAAGACGAATACTTGCTGTACCAGTAGCCAAACACATAGTCGGGAGGGAGAGGGATGCTTCCTGCTATCTTCGTATAATCGGCCAGCGCCTGCTTGTAGTTGTTGCCATAGCCCAGGAGATAGGTGTCCATGGCGTGACTGTCGGCACGTTCTGCCCACCAGTCGTAGCCCACAGTGGCGTTGGGAGCGAGGGCGTAAGAGCGTCCGCCGTCGGAGCGGGGCGTGGTCCATGAGTCGTCAATGACAGCCCAGCCCGAGCGCGACACCAGTCCGTTCTCCATCTCTGAGCGCTTGCCCTCGCCCATCAGTCCGTCGAGCGTGCGGCAGGTGCCCTTGAGGTTCAGAGGGTCGGGCTTGCCGGGATACCATGTGGTCTTGCCCGTGTGGTTCTTAACCACCACCGACAGGTTTGCCGACGAGGCGGGCACGGTGCGCGGGTCTGAGCCCTTGCGATATTTCAGTTCGAGAGCTGAGGTGGTGATATAGAGGTATTGTGAATCTTCTTTCTTTGTGAACTGTGGCACCGTGAGGTTACGGTTTACCACGGTGAAGGTGGCGCGATCTTCGAATGCAGCCTTGTCGCTATATTCAATTCGGATCATCTCTGGCGTGAGCACGGTGAAGCGTGCGTTGCCACAAGTCACCACCGCCTTGTCGTTGGCCTTCGGGTTGTTGGCAACCTGTGCAAGAGCTGCCGTGAGCGCCAAGGCGTTGAGGGTCACAAACGAGAACAAGCGTTTGATCTGTCGTGACTTAAAGATTTGGGTAAAAAATGTTTTCATAAAATTACAGTTGTTTGGAGATAAATTGTTGCAGGTAGAAAAGGAAACCTCTGGAACGGCGTTGCTTGTATAAGTATGACGCTATTATGAAACAAGCCAATAAAAACTACATGAAGCTAACCAATGTTATAAGGTAGCGACGCCGTCCAGAGGTCGAAACTCAGAAGTTTCCTATTCAAACATAAAACCAATCTACGATTAGAAACCGTTCTTACTTTGTAAGTTTGACAATCTTGCAGCCATGGGCAGGCACGTTGGCTGTCAGCGATGAAGCCTTGCCCTCGTCCACATGCTTCCAGAGGTCGCGAACGTTCATCTCACCACTTATGCCGAGCTGGCTGAAGTCGACGGTCATGGTGGCGGTGTTCTCGTCGCGGTTGAACAGGCCGACAACCCAGTCGCCGTTCTTCATCTGTCCGTACCACACCTCGTTGTTATCGCCAAGCTTGTCGCTCAGGGGCTTACCCACAAAACCGTCGGCATTGAGAGCGAGCAGTTCGCTGTTGGTGTAGAACTTAAGGTTGTCGCCTATAGAGCTGGGCTGGTCGGCAACGGCCACAGGGCCACCGGCGAGGAGCTGCAACGACACGACGGTCTGACGCTCGTTGTCGTTGTCGAAGGTGTTGAGACGCAGGAAGTCGCCGTCAAGGATGACCTTGTCGCGGCCAGCGATGTGTGACCAATACTTGAAGCCGTCAAACTGGTTCATGCAGTTGGGCCATGTGGTGTACGACTTGCCTTTATCTTGTGCCGAGCAATGCCACCAGGTGCCTGTGCCGGTGTCGGCAACGATGCGCACCATGTTGCCATACTTGGCCTCCACAACAGCGTCATCATACATGTGAGGCATGACGAGCGAGGTGAACACGCCATATTTCTTTGCCGATGCAGCGATGTAAGCCAGGGCACGGGCATAGCTCTCACGACCGTAGCCACGTCCCTGTATGCCGGCGTAGCGGTCCTTGCCATCCTCATACCATGAGAGGAAGTCCATGCGAATGAAGTCGACACCCAGCTCCTTGTAATACTTGAAGAAGCCATCGATAAACTCCTCGCAGCCAGGGTTCTCTGCCACGGCCCAGTTGAATATCTCCTTGGCGTTGGGATTCATCACCGTCGTACTGCCATTATAGAGCAGCTGGCCAAAAGTGACATCAGTGCCTTCGACCTTTGTGTCAAGAGAGCCATGAATCCACAGAGGATTATCATAGACGCCCAGACGCAGTCCGCGGGCTTTGCATTTTGCCACCAGGTCTTTCAGCGCCACTGAACCGTAATGGGTCATATACCCGGAGGCATCGTTGGCCTGCATGGAGATGAATCCGTCGGTGCACACCATGTCGTAGCCATAGGGTTTCAGGTTGGTGGCCACCCAGTCGATGACCTCGTCCCACTGAGCCTCGGTGAAGTCCATGTCATTGCCGCTCACACCGGCTCGCTCCAGTTCGTAGGCATACTCATAGATACTCCAGTAGAGCGGGGCCTTCTGACCCTCGTGGATGCCTTCCACCACGGGAAGCTCCGGCAATTCATACTTGGGCGGATAGCGCATTTCTATGTCATTGCTACAGGCGCTGAGCAGGGTGGCTATCAGGCCAATGGATAATAATAATATCTTTTTCATACGATTGTTGTTTCAGGTTTCTATGGTTAGGATAGTTTCTCGGCTTTCAGGGTCCACGACTTCAGGTCGAAGGTCAGGCGATAGCGGCCTTCCTCCTCGACACGCCATTTATCGTCTGGGCTGGCAGTGAAGACAAAATCAGGACTCTCGACACCATTCTTGTCAATCTTACAGTTGGCGAAGGCAGGACGGATGAACGACACGTCCCAGCTGCCTGTCTGCAGGCATGCTTTCAGCTCGCCCTTGCTGAGGTTGCCCTCATAGACAAAGACATGCTCCGACTGCTTGGTGAGTTGTGTGGGGGCATCGATGCTCCAGCCATTGGGTGTGGCATCGCCCACGATGTAGACGTTCTCTGCCTGAAGAGCCTCCTTGCCGCTGAGCGGTTCGGCCTTGATGGTCCAGTGCTCCAGGTCGAAGGTCAGGCGATACTGTCCGGCCTCTGTCACCTGCCATTTGTCGTCAGGTCCGGTGGTAAACACGAAATCAGGGCTCTCAACACCACTCAGGCTGATCTTACAGCCACCTGTGGCCGGGCGGATGAACGCCACATCCCAACTGCCAGTCTGCAGGCATGCCTTCAGCTCGCCAGGCACCAGTTCGCCCTCGAATGTAAAGATGTATTTCGACTTTTTCTCCAGCTGCGTGGGAGCGTCGATGCTCCATCCCGTGGGAGTGGCATCGCCCACCATATAGACAGCCTCGGCCTCAAGGGGTTGCTTCTCTGTCGACGGTATCTCGCCCAGGTACTCGGCCTTGACGGTCCAGTGCTCCAGGTCGAAGGTCAGGCGATACTGTCCGGCCTCTGTCACCTGCCATTTGTCGTCGGGTGCGGTGGTGAATACGAAGTCGGCATTCTCGACGCCATCCTTGCCTATCTTGCATCCGCCGAAGGTAGGACGGACGAACGGAACGCCCCAGTCGCCCGCGGCGAGGCAGGCTTTCATCTCGCCTTCGACGAGGTTGCCCTCAAATTGGAAGATGTATTGCGACACTTTCGTGAGCTGGGTAGGAGCATCGATGTTCCAGCCATTGGGAGTGGCATCGCCCACGATGAAGAGCGTCTCGGCCGAGATCGGTTCGATGACCGGCGCATCGAGTTCGCCCAGATACTCAGTAGACATTGTCCACTGGCGCAGATTGAATGTCAGACGGTATTTCCCGGCGTCGGCAATGCGCCATTTGTCGTCGGGATCGCCGGCATGCATGGCAAATTTGGCATTGCTGATGTCAGTCTTCGTGATCTCTGTACCATTGACGACGGGTCGGATGAAGGGAGCGTCCCAACTGCCTGTTGTGAGGCAAAGCTTCATCTCTCCTGCATAGAGAGGACCTTCCCAGGAGAAAATCAGAGCATCGTCGGCCGTCGCTGTCAGTGCTGTGGGGTTGCCGATGTCCCAACCGTTGGGCGTGGCATCTCCCACCATGAAGAGGGTGCTGGTCTTGATGGGCAGTTCGCCCTCTATGATGTTGAGTTCTTTCTCTCCATCACATCCAGTCAATGCTGCTGCCATTACAAAACTGGCAAGTACAGTGAAAAGATTTCTCAGTTTCATACTATTTTTTGCTTTTCTGTTTTCAGTAATTAGTTATTATAGCCCGGATTCTGCACCAAGGCAGGATTAGCATTGAGAATGGGTCGCATGATAGGGAATATCTTCGTATGGTCGTCGGCATCGGGAGTCTTGTCCCACCATGAGCCACTGTTGAACTTTCCGAAACGAATGAGGTCCACACGGCGACGGCTCTCGGCGAAGAACTCGCGCCCCCACTCATCGAGCATCTCCTGCATATCGAGGTTGGCACTGCCCTCAGGCGCATAAAGCACAGCAGACAGGTTGCCTTCAGGATAGTTGCGGCGGCGCACCATGTTGAGCAGCCGTCCGGCCTCGGCCTTCTTGCCAGCGCGCAGCTTGCACTCGGCCAATGAGTAGATCACTTCCGGCAGACGAATCTCCGTATAGTCGCTTTCCATCTGGTGGGCGTCATCGTCGGTGTAGAAAGGATACTTGGCAAAATGCCAACCCGAGTTGTGGTCACCATCGCGCAGCGTGCTGCTGGTGGCGGTCAGCCAGCGGTCGGGAGACAACGACTGGAACTTGCCCACGGCATCGCGGATATAGAGGTCGTAGGGCACCTCAGGAGCCTGAACGCGCTTCGTGGCTCCACTCTCGTCCTTATACTCAAGATAGCCATACAGGAACATTCCCTCGCGACGGCTGTTACCCAGATTGCGGTAAAGCTTCATGCGCTCATCACCCTCATATTTGCGGAACCGCTCGACGGGCATTCCCAGCTCGTAGCTGTAGCGTTCGCCATTTGGGGCAAAACTAGGCGATGCGGCATACTTGGTGTTGTGGTCGCCAGCCTTGCACTTCGAGTCGCCCAGATAGTAGCGGGCGCGGGCAGGAGTCGTCCACCAGAAGGTGTCGCCCTGATAGTGCCAGTAACTATAGCCTGGGGCACCGGGGAAACCGAAGATCACCTCGTCGCACTCGTCGTTGTTCCAGTCGAAGGCAGCATCCCAACGCGAGGCCACCTGGTATTGGCCGTATCGCCCGTCGATAAGGTCCTGAGCCACTTGCTCGCAGTCGTTGTAGCGATTCTGCCCGATATAGACCTCTGCATTCAGATAGAGGCGTACGAGCAAGGCTGCGGCACCGGCTTTCGTCCATTGTCCCTGCAAGGGGGCATTGCTTCCGAGCTCTTTCTTTTCGGTGAGAAGAGGAATGCATTCTTTCAGTTCGCTCTCAATGAACTCAAAGATGGTCAGCGGGGGCACCTGGGTCTCGGTATTCTTCGACACGTCACCATAGCTGACAGCCAGGGGTACATTGCGGAACTCATCGAGCAGGCGCAGGTAAAACCATGAGCGCAGCACCCGGCATTGAGCCCTCAGATTGTCGAACTCTGCTTCGGTAAAGCCAAAGTCACGGGCAGAGAGTGTCTGCAGGTCCTCAATCACGTAATTGCACTGCATGATGCCCTGGAAACATCCGTTCCATTCGGTCTGGGCGTCACCGCCATCCTCCACATTCCAGTCATGGTAATGCAGGCGACGCCACTTGCCGCCGTCGTCCCACCAGCCGTCACGAGTAGGCGTGATGAGCTGGTCTGCCGTGAGTTCGTTGAGCACATGACGGCTCTGGATGCTCCAGAAGGCATGTTCGAAAGGACGGAAGGTGGCCCTTATCACATCGTTCTTTGTGTTGTAATAGTTCTAGGTGCCCACCTGGTCGTAGAGGGTCTCATCCAGGTTGCTGCAGCTGGCCGTCATCAGTGTGCAAACCACCAGCGATGCCATATAATAGATCGATTTCATTGTCTTCATTTTCTTCATTGTCTTCAATTGCTTACTCATAACTGTCAACGATCAGAAGTCCACCTGCAGACCTACAATCAGCTGCCGTGTAGAGGGGAAATAGGTTCGTGAGCCCTGAGCGCCCGGCGTCAGGCCGTTCACCTGATAGGTTGAGGGGTCCACCCCGCTGAACTTGGTCAGCGTCAGGAGGTTCTTACCAGTGGCATAGACACGCACACGGTCGAGGAAACGCCAGTCTTTTGGTTTGAACGTATAGCCCAGTGTCACCATGTCGAGTTTCAGGTAGTCGCCCCGCTCCAGGAAATAGTCGCAGACCACAGGATTGGCTGTCGGGGCAATGTCGAAGTTCTTGGCATAAGCCTTTTGCAGTCGGTTGCCCGTGAAATTACGGGTTCCGTAATAGAAGTCGTGGATATTGAATATGTCGTAGAAGAACGAGCCTCTGAAGAACAGCGACAGGTCGAAGTTGCGGTAGCTGAAGTTGTGGCTCGACGAGAGAGTGAACTTCGGCATACCGTTGCCCACCACGCGGCGGTCTTCATCGCCGGCTTGCGAGGCACGAATGATGTCGCCCTCTTTGTCGTAGACCAGCCATTCGCCATCGGTGGAGTGTCCGGCATATTCCCACATATAGAAGTTGCCAAGCGACTCGCCTTTCTGGATGCGTTGCAGGTTGTAGAAAGGATAGGGATCTTCTGTGCCGCTCACATCATAGAAGTCTTGACCCACATACTCAGAGTTGCTGAAGTCGACAAACTTGTTGCGCATGGTTGTGCCCACGATGTTAAAATCATAGCTGAATTCTTTCGTCTTGACAACATTGAAGTTCAGGTCGAACTCGAAACCGGTGTTCTTCATCGTACCTACGTTGACAAAAGTCTCGTCGAAGAGGAATGGTGGAACAGACACCTTGTAGTTGCCGAGCAAATCCTGCTGACGGCGGCTGAAATAGTTGATAGAGCCATACACACGGTTGTTAAACAGCGAGAAGTCCACTCCGATGTTCCAGTTCTTTCCTTTCTCCCATTTCAAGTTGGGATTGACGTTTTTCGAGGGTCCCCACACCTGGAAGTATTTGCCATTGTAAAAATAGTAACCGAATCCGGTCATGGTGTTCAACGAGAGATAACTGCCAAAGTCTTGGTTTCCTGTCACACCATAGTCGGCGCGCAGCTTCAGGTCGTCAATCCACTCAATGTCTTTCATGAATTCCTCCGAGGAGATGCGCCATCCGGCCGAGACAGCTGGGAAATTACCCCATTTGTTGTCTGCACCGAATTTTGAGGAGCCTTCATGTCGCAACGACGCAGTGAGCAGGTAGCGGCCGTCATAGTCGTAACTCACACGACCAAAGAAAGCGATGAGCTTGGCATCATTTTTATAACTACCCATGAGCACCTCACCCTCTTCCTTAGCATACTCTCCAGAGCCCATATTGTCGGCGCCAAGGCCGTCGTTGGGGAAGTCTTTGTTCTCTGTGTTGAAGCCCGAATAACGCGAATACTGATATGAATAGCCTGCCATACCCTTCACGTTGTGGTGGCCGAAAGTACCCATGTAGTTCGTGAGCCATTCCACCACATACTGGCTTTCCTTCCCATACGAGCGGCTGGCCTCACCGTCACGACCGTTGTTGATGGCTTGTGTGCTGGTTGACGGACGGAACCAACTGTTGTCATTACTATATTGATGGTCGGCAAACATCACCTGAGTGGTCAGGTTATGGTTCTCTGCATCGCCTTTTCCGAAAAGCGGAAGGATGTTCAGCTTCACCGTGCCGTCCCAGTCGAGCAGTTTCGTATCGGCATGGTCTTTTTCCAATCTCTGCCGCTCAACAGGGTTCGAGCCTACCACCTGTCCCATGAAATTATAGTATCTCACCTCGTTCTCGGGATCCATCAGAGGCGTGGTGGGATTGGCTTCGATAGCATCCTTGAACACGCTCCAGTCGGCATTATCACGATAAATCACACGGGGTGCCACATTCGCAGTAATCGTGAACAGCCCGTTTTTGGTTGTGTGCATCACGGCAGCGCGGGCGCCGTATTCCTCACGGTTCGAGCGCAGGTCGATACCATGGGCTTTGCGATAATCCGCACTGACACGGTAGTTGCTCTTGGCGCTACCACCACTGAGTGTCAGCGTATGCTGCATAGTTGCTCCAGTGCGGGTGGTCTCATCAAGCCAGTCGATGTTTCCACCAAGGTCCACACCCGTGTCACCCCAGCCCAGCCGCACATCGCGGTATTGCTGTGCATTCATCATCTTCAACTCTTTATTGATGAAATCCCACGACATCTGACCGGAGTAGGAAGTGTGTGTCTGGCCGTCCTTGCTTCCTTTCTTGGTGGTCACCACAATGACACCGTTCGAACCGCGTGTACCGTAAATGGCAGAGGCGGCACCATCCTTCAGCACGTCAAACGATGCGATATCGTTGGGGTTGATGTTGGTGAGGTTTCCTCCCGGCACTCCATCAATCACAATGAGCGGACCCAGACCGGCCGAGCGCGACGAGACACCACGAATCTGAATGCTGGCCTGATTGTTGGGATCGCCACTGCCTGTATTCGTGATCGACACACCGGCCACCTTGCCTTGTATCATCATTGAGGGGTCGAGCGTACTCACCGTCAGGAAATTCTCCTCGCCCACATGCGAAATGGCAGAGGTAAGTTCCTTTTTGTCCATAGTGCCATAACCCACGACCACCACCTCACTGAGTGATTTGCTGTCTTCTTTCAATACGATAGAGAATTCTGTCTTACCATTCACGGCTATGTCTTGGGTGGCATAGCCCACATAAGAAATAGTAAGAGTGGCATTCGAGGGGACTTTCAATGTAAAGTTACCGTCGATGTCGGTCACTGCTCCATTGCTTGTACCCTTTTGCATCACTGTTGCTCCGATGACCGTCTCGCCAGTTGCGTCCTTCACGACACCCTTCACGGTAATGTCCTGCGCAATAAGGCTGAGTGGCATCAGCAGCATCAGCATGCCCATCATGAAGATTTTCTTCAAAGGTTGTTTTAAATCAATCATACCATCAGATGTTTTTAGTTATTAGGAATAATCTGCTGCAAAGGTAAACAATTATTCAGCTCACAGCAACATAAGGTAAAGCTATAGTAAATTTTGAGTAAAACATGACACAATATATTATCCTGATAATCTGCGTGTTATAAAAATATTTAAAAATTCAATAGTAAATATGATACATTTCAAAAAAGTAGTTATATTTGCAGAAAAACGATAGAAGATGGCTAGATTATTCATTTGTGTATTGATGACTCTCATCTCTACAGTCTCATTTGCCGACAACAGTCAACTGCTGAACGAACTCGACTCTGCCATTGCCCGCAGAGCAGGTTACCTACAGGCAAAGGAAGACAGGATTGCATATATTAAGAAAAACATCGTGTCGGAAACCAACACAACGATTGTTTTGAAGTTGCTGGATGCGTTGTATGATGAATACTACGTCTACAAGCTCGACTCTGCCATGGTCTATGCGAAGAAAGGGTTGTCAACTGCCGTCGAACACAACGACACCCATTTCATTACGCTCTTTACCATCCACATGGCCGAAATCCTCAATCTCAGCGGATTATACAGCGAGGCCGTCGACCATCTCAACAGCATCCAGGTCAGCAGTCCTGAATTTCTGTTTAAGTATTATTACACCTATTTCTCCGTCTATTCCTATTGGAGCGACTATAGCAGCGACCCAATGTTCTCACCAGTATACCGGCAAAAAGCCAACAATTACCTGAAACGGGCCATGCAATATGCAGACGATCAAGACCCCCTGTACAAATTCTACCAAGGCGAGCAGAAAGTATATGTTGAGCCTGATCGTGCAAAAGCGAGGGAGTACTATCTCAACATTCTAAAATCGACAGAGAAAAACTCACGCATCTACGCCATGGCGTCGTTTGCCTTGGCTGGCAACTACAGAGAGAGTGGCGACGAGGAGAAATACGAGGAGTTTCTGACGAAGGCCGCCTTGAGCGATTTGCAGTCGTGCACAATGGAGAATCTGGCCTTGCAGAAACTCGCCGTGAAATTGTTCGAGAAGGGCGAACAGTATATCGAACGGGCCGAGCGCTACATCAACCTGTCGATGGAGGATGCCAAGTTTTACAACAACCGCTTGCGCATTTTGGAAATCTCCAGAAATCTTCCGCAAATCATGAATGCCTACCAGGCAACCACGGAAAAGCAGAACCGGCATCTCCGTCACTCTGTATTCTTCATATCATTTCTGATGGTGGGACTTCTTTTCACGGCATATTACATACACAGGCAAAACCGGAAACTCTCATCCAGGAGGAAAGAATTGGCTGACAACAACCGGCAGCTGTCCTATCTGAACGAACAGCTGGCAGCAGGAAACAACCATCAGGTGACGCTGAATGAGCAGCTGAAAGAGCTGAACCGGAAACTCGTCGACACCAACAACCGCCGCGAGAGTCTGGCTTCTATCTTCATTGACCTCTGTGCCAAATACATCGACAAGATGGGCAAATACCAGACGCTCGTCAAGCGCAAGATCAAGGCCAACCAGGCTCAGGAACTGTTGCAGAACATCTCTTCCACCCGCATTTCGGAGGAAGATGCCGCCACCTTCCTTCATCGTTTCGACAAGGCCTTTCTGGAGTTGTATCCCACCTTCGTGGAAGAATTCAACGCCTTACTGACGGCTGACGGTCAGATCAGCCAGAAGTCTCCGCTCACACTGACAACAGAACTGCGCACGTTTGCTCTGATTCGTCTGGGAGTAAAGAACACTGCCGACATTGCTGGTCTGCTCTTCCTCTCTACCCAGACAATTTACAATTGTCGCTCTGTCACTAAAAACAAAGCCATCAATAAAGATACTTTTGATGAGGATGTACAGAAATTGTGTACGGTTATTAGGGAGTAGTGTTTATGTTGAGAACACTGAAACAGCAAATATTTGCACAAAAAGTCTATCTTTGCCACGTTATGCAATATCAAAAAGAATTTGTATCTTTGCATGCTGATAATATGTTTGTCCAACCCGCTTACGAATCATCTCTGATAGCCTTAGACCGCGCGGTTAGTTTGGCTAAAAATAGTTAAGAATAATGCAACTGATTGAAAATCAGTATATAATTGTCGGAAGTCTAGTTTTCAATTCAACGAGGATGAGTATTAAGCGGTAGATATTCTACCAAACAATTAAATACCAGCGAGATAAACAAATTCTGTTTGTTTGTCTCGCTGGTGTTTTATAATAAAACGACATGCTGTAGGAAATAATAATCATAAACGATGAATGGATTTCTGAAAATAATGGCTATCTTTGCAGGCAGAGTGAAACGGACGCGCGGTTTTATTTGGCTCTTGACAGCTCTATTTGCCGTTTGCCTGACAGTCTTGTTGAACTGGCAGGAACAGGGTGTAGTGTCTTCGCAAGGCTATATAGAACGTGCCGAGTCGTCGGTTTTAACTCCTCAACGACAGCAACCCCATGAGGCCACGCTGACGGATGCCTCGCAGCTTTATCGTATTTGCAGTTCGCGTCCCCATCGCATCCTTTCTTCACAAGGTTCGAAGACTGAAAGAACCATCACGCCGTTCGGTAGTTTTGCCCAACGGCAGCGCATCGTCAAACATCTTTATTCCCACTACGACAGCAGGTGCCGCAAGGAAACGGCTCCCTTCTGCATGTCGGCCTCGTGCGACTATTACGTCATCGCACTGAGGCGCATCATTCGTTGAAATAGTTGTCTGTTTTCACAGGGACACAAGATTAATTCACATTATTTATTTAAACAAAACAACAACTATGTCAAGTATAAAAAACTTGGAGATGGCTGCTGCCCTCTTCGCATATCCGTATATCACGATTAAGAAATCACTGTTTTCAACTAAGGCTGTCTATTCACCTACGCAGAGCCAGATAAAGGTTATCATCTTGGAATACAGCTCTTCCGAGGGTGAGCGTGTGGAGCGTCTGCTGACCATGCCGCTCGATAAGATGGCCGAAGACATTGTGCAGAAAGGCAAACCCGCAGCAGGCGCCAACGGCAACTTCCGTTTAGAACTCTGTCTGAGCGACGACCATCAGTTCTGTGCCCTGCAGTTGTTCCGTTTCGTCGATTTCCTATATCATCCCGTCTTTGAGCCACGTTTCTATAAGGATAAGGACGTAGAAACCATTGCCCTGCTAGTATAGCAGACAGTGCAGAAGTAAATTGTCAGAAAGTAGTGGGGATGTTTCGACATCCCCACCTTGCTGTTGGATGATAATGTAACCAAATTGTAAACGTAGAGATTGGCAAAGAATCAATCTTTAACTGTAATTTTGCACCATGAATATATTGGTATTACCCCTTTGGACTTGGATAGTTTTTTATGTGTTAGTATTACTCATGCTGGTGGCCGACTTAAAGATGTTTGGGAAAAAAGGACAGCATGAGGTGAAGGTGGGTGAAGCGCTTAAGATGACTGCCGTATGGATAGGTGTATCGTTGTTGTTTTGTGCGGGTATTTATTTCTTCTACCCTGTTGACTCTCACGAAATGGCTCTGGAGTTCTTGGCAGGCTACCTGATAGAGAAATCCCTGTCGATGGACAACCTGTTTGTGTTCCTAATGCTTTTCTCGTTCTTCGGCATCGAGCGTAAGTATCAACATGAAGTGCTCTTTTGGGGCATCTTCGGAGCCCTCGTTTTGCGCAGCATTTTCATTTTTGCCGGTGTTGCCATTATAGAACGTTTCGAGTGGGTGTTGGGATTCTTTGGTATCTTCCTGCTCTATACAGGTGGCAAGATGTTTGTCCACGATGACAACAAGCAGTCTGACCTTTCACAAAACATTGTTGTGCGATGGTTCCGCAAACTCTATCCCGTGACTGACAGGATGCACGGCGACCGATTCTTTGTCGTGGAAAATGGGCGACGCATGGCAACGCCAATATTCGTTGCCCTGCTGGTCATCGAGACAACAGACGTGGCCTTTGCCGTAGACAGTATCCCTGCTGTTTTCAGCGTCAGCCGTGACCCGTTCATTGTACTTACTTCCAACATCTTTGCGATCCTCGGTCTCCGTGCCCTCTACTTCGCTTTGGCTGCAGTAGCCAAATATTTCAAGTATCTTAAGTATGGTCTTGGAGTCATACTGATTTTCGTTGGCATCAAGATGCTACTGGCTATGAACGAGTACGTCAACAGTCTGGGGGCACTCGTAGGTCTCCATCTAAACGTTCCTCATATCGAAGTGCCTACTCCTATGAGCCTTGCCGTTATCTTTGGTGTTCTTCTGTTATCAATGCTACTCTCCGTAATGTTGACACGCAAGAAGGAAAAGCAGACTATCTGATTATTATGTGCCAAATAGCATAAAAAGCAACTAGTCGTTTATTCAAGGCAGCAACTTATTATGGGCAACAGCCTAATAAGGCTACTTTTGTTTGATGTATTTCTTCTCGCCATAGAAGAAACTCTTGAGCGTGGACCATTCCTTGGGAATACAGGCATTGTTCTCGGAGTCTGCGATGGCTACGTAGTAACCTTTGGGGGTGATGCCAAAGAGAACGCACGTTGAAACATGACCTTTGCCAGTAGTTCCTTCAAACAATGTGCTTATATAACTGCTTTCAGTATATTGCATCACTTCTTTTTTAACGTTGTAGATGTACATGAACATTTGCTCTGGATGAATCTCGGTATAGTTGAGCGTGATGCTGTCGATGGCTGTGAATATTTCTTCTGCCAGGCGGGTTTTCTCCCGCGGAATGAAATACATGGTTCCTATCATCTGTCCGGCATTTTTAGGCAGATGGACTCTTGTTGCAGAATAAATCTCCTTGTCGTGATGGGCATCTATGTCATAGTCATCACTTTGTGCCCATTTGAAACTCCATGATTTGATGTCCTTTCGTTTGAGAACGGGTATGATTTTGTCCAGATATGGCTGCTTGTCAAAATAATAACTCTTTCCGCCAGGCAAGGGAAGTCTCTTATTATATCCTAACGTCCCGAAGCCTCTGATGTGCTTACCGCATGGTTTCGGACTTGCCGTATAGTTGAGGAACACGGTTTCGAGTGCTTCGGGATAAAACATGGTGCCGTCGTTTGCCCTGATTTTCGCAATAGAGTATCCTCCGTTCTTTAGGCATAGTGAATAGGTAATAGTGTCAGCATCGTGGCTATGTGACTCGAAGTGATAACTCTCTTCCTATCTCTTCTGGTGTGAAATTATTAAAAGAAGTTGTAACGCCTTCGCAGTCGGTTGAACAAAGGAATTCCTTTCCGACTATGCCGTTGTGGACGTATAGCAGTTGGCCGCCTCCGTGGTTGACCTTCATCTTGGCGTCTTGGCGCGCAGATGTTATCTTTTCTAATTCTTCCCATATCTTGTCCATGGGTGTCCTGTCTTGTGCGGTAATGTTTAATGACAGGATGACTGATATTGTTGCTATGATGATTCTTTTCATTGTTTATAAATCGTTTAATTGATAATTATTTGATGGTAATCCGTTCATTGAAACTCGCTGAATGACGCGGTTGCCTCTTTCGCGCAGAGCTCTTGCCTGTTCTGCAAATTGCATCATCGGGTCTTCGTAGGGAACAATGTCGCCTTCTTCCACCGGCCGGAGTGTGGCGTTTTCTTTGATAGGTTCCTTTTCTTCTTTTATGATACTCTTTGAGACATTCTTTTTGATTCCTTGCCTGACGGGTCTTTCGAGGCTTTTTGCACTCCCTCCCCTCGGGAGGGTTGGGGTAGGCTCCTCTTTCCGCTGTTCCTCCCCCTTTGGGGGAATTGGGGAGGACTCTCGCTTTTGCCCTGTCTCCACCTCCGCTATCTGAGGCTTTGAGGGAGCATCCTTTCTCGGTGGACTGAGGAAGACAATCAGCAATGCCGCCACACAGGCCGCTGCCACCCTAGGCCATAGTTTCACGATACGAGACTTACGGCTGCGCTCTGCCATCATCTGGTCGAAGAGCGCTTCATCGACAGTCAGCTCACCAAGCATCTCTGCAATCACCTTCCAGTCGTCTGGAGCATCATCGCGGGATACCTCCAGGGCCAGCAGCCTCTCCTCCTCGGCAGTCGTCGCGCCGTTGAGGTATTTCTGAATCAACATTTCGGTGTCTTTGTATGTCATGTCCTTAACCTTTTAATCTCTTCAAACACTTTCTTCCGCGCAGCAGAAACGATGCTCTTTATCGAGGGCTTCGCTATCTGGGTCAGCCTTGCTATCTCGTCAAGTTCCAGACCTTCTATCTGCCTCATCTCGAAAAGGCGCCGCTCACTGGGTTTCAGATGCTTCACTGCCTTGTTCACGGCTTCATGCAGTTCCTTGGCCTCCAGCATCTCGTGAGGCGAAGCGCCCACCTCCCTGCCCGGTGGAGAAATCCCCTCATTCATTGGGGCCGTCACGAAGGGACTGGCCTTCCTTTTCCTCACTTTGTCCATGCAGCAATGCTTGGCCACCCTGACGGCAAGGGCATCATGCCGGATGCTCGGTTCCATACGGTCGAAAAACCTGAGAAGAGCCACCAGCCCCTCCTGCGCCACATCCTCGGCATCGTCGTCATTGCCGAAGAAACTGCGGCCTACCGAGAGCATCAACTCTCGGAGCCTCGGGGCTATATGTTCGAACTCTTCTTGTGTCATCTAGGATATAAGCGAAAGTCAACTCCATAAGTTAAGTTGAAATCCTACTTTTTATGGCTTACTTCTGTATTGGGCTGGCGTTTGCTGTGTAAGTCGCTTAAAGTATTTAGAAAAAAAGGAAGGATTTGGAAAGTTCATTTCTTCAGAAATCCGGGCTACAGACTTGTCGGTGTGGCGCAGTTCCACCTTGATACGGGCAATGAGAGCACGGTCAATCCATTCTTTGGCAGTGGTTCCGCTAGTCTGTCTTACTATAGTGCCAAGATACCGCTCTGTAAGACAAAGGCGTTCTGCGTAGTAACTGATCTGATGTTGCTCACGACAATGTTGGTTGACGAGCAGGATGAAGCGGTCGAAGATGGTTTGTTCGCGAGAACGTGTTGCAGCCAGATTGTCGACTTGCTGGTGGAACAGACGGTCATAGTGATGCATCAGGGCAGCAACGAGCGACGATGCTGTTTGACGATGATAATCGGGCTGATGGACAAGGTGCCAGAGTGTGTCGAGAATATTGCGGGCTGTTTGTAAGTCCTCCTTGGCAACTGGCAACTGAAAGTCGCGTACCTGTCCATTAAAGGCTGATGGAAACTGTCCGTCGGCAAAGGGCATGGGAAAGTCGGCAAAGAGTCCGATGCCTTGCAGTTCCAGATCGTTGGAAAAGCGTATGGGGGTGATGATGGTGCCCGGACCGATATAAATGAGTGTGCCTTCCGTAAGATGGTGGTCAACGAGGTTGAAATTAACTTCGCCCTCACCGCGGGTTATGATGCCAAGGCGATGGTCGTTGATGACAAATGGCGGCGTTTGCTGCACAAGCAGTCGAAACACCATTGGTTCACCATGGAGCATCGCCAGTTCATTGCTGATATAGATGTTCTTGCTGATTTGCTCGAAAAGCGGAGCAAAGATATCCCTCATTCGGGATATATCCATTAGTTTGGGTTGTTTGTTCATCACCAGTCGCTTTTTATGACGACAAAGATAATGTTTTTCCGCAAAAATATAACTGATTTGGCTAAAAATCGTACAAAAAGAACATTATTCACTCATTATGGATAGGAATACTCTGTGGAAAAGGTTGTACCTTTGCAACAGATATAGTAATAATGTGAAAAAGCAATGCTTATGAAATGCAACATAATAATCAGGCTAAACAGGTGGATGATAGTTTTATGGACTTTATGTCTTTCCCCTGTTTTTTCTTTGTCTGCTCAAACGCTGGAGGAGTGTCAACGGGCGGCAGAGCAAAATTATCCGCTGATACGTCAGTATGACCTTATTGAGAAGACTACCAAACTGACAGTCTCTAATATTCAGAAAGGTTGGTTGCCGCAAATATCAGCATCGGCACAGGCCACTTATCAGAGCGATGTGGCCAGTTTCCCGGACCAGTTGCTGGGGGTGTACCAGCAGATGGGAATCGATATGAAAGGTTTGAAGAAAGACCAGTATCGTGTAGGCATAGACATCAGTCAGACGATTATCGACGGAGGAGCTATCAGTAGTCAGAAGGCGATAGTCCGTGAGCAGGGAAACGTGCAAGCTGCACAGACGGAGGTGAATCTTTATCATATACGCAAGCGTGTGAACGAGATGTACTTTTCCCTGCTGATGCTTGACGACCAGATACAACTGAACAAGGACTTGCAGGAACTGTTGCTTGGTAACGAGAAGAAACTGGCTTCTATGGTGAAGATGGGTACTGCTGCTGAGAGTGATTTGCAGAATGTGAAGGCTGAAAGGCTGAATGTCGTTCAGCAAATGACTAATTTGGACTCACAGAGGCGTTCCCTGCAAACGATGCTCTCATTATTCTGCAATATGGAGGTTAAGACTGTTCAGAAGCCGACTGTTACTGAAAGCAGTTCCGCTAATCACCGTCCTGAGATTCGTCTGTTTGATGCCCAGCTCAGTCTGGCCAATGCTCAAGAGAAAGCCCTCAATGCAGCGCTGATGCCGAGGCTTGGTGTTTTTGCACAAGGTTTTTATGGCTATCCGGGGTATAATATGTTCGAGGACATGATGTCGCACAACTGGTCCTGGAATGGTTTGATTGGAGCACGGCTGACATGGAACATTGGTGCTCTCTATACCCGCCATAACGACAAGGCTAAAATACAGCTGCAGCGCGACATGACGGAGACGATCAGAGAAGAATTTCTTTTCAATAATCGTTTGGAGCAGATACAGCAGAATGAAAGTATCAGCCGCTACAAGAAGCTGATGGCCGACGATGAAGAGGTTATCTCTCTGCGTTCCGCAGTAAGGAAGGCTGCGGAATCGAAACTATCACATGGTATCATCGATGTGAACGACTTGGTGCGTGAGATTAATCAGGAGAATGCGGCAAAGGTTCAGCAGTCGATGCATGAGATCCAGATGCTGAAGGAAATCTATGATAACAAATACACAATGAATAATTAGAAATAAAAGAATACGATTATGGCACGCAAATATTATTCTTTATTACATCTTTCCATTTTAACCTTATTCATGGTGTCTTGCTCAAACCAGGAAAAGGAGTGTGACGCCACAGGTACATTTGAGGCTACGGAAGTGACTGTTTCGGCCAAATCCACGGGCGAGCTGAAAACTTTCGATATAACCGAGGGGCAAATCGTGGAAAGTGGGGTGGTGGTAGGCCAAATAGATGCTTATCAGTTACAGATGACGGCCCAACAGTTGGAAGCCCAGAAACGGCAACTGGCCATGTCGAGAAATGCCACCGACAGTCGTCGGCTTGACTTGGAGAAGCAACTGTCGTCCATCAATCAGCAGATTTCCAATACCCAGCGTGAACGTCAGCGTTTCAGCGAATTGGTCAGAGATGGTGCCGTACCCCGTAAGCAACTTGATGACATCAACAACCAAATCAAGGTGCTGGAACGTCAGCGTGATGCCACTCGCGACCAGATTCGCAGTAATAACGCCAGCCTGTCTGAGCAGAGCAAGGGTATTAGTGCTCAGATAGATGGTATAGATGCTCAAAGGAAACAAATAGCCGATCAGATAGCCAACGCCGAAGTGAAGGCACCGCTGTCAGGAACCGTATTGGAGAAGTATGTGGAACGCGGCGAATTCGTGGCCACTGGGAAACCGCTCTTCAAGATCGCTGACACACAGAATATGTATCTGCGTGCATACGTCACTTCCTCTCAGCTGAAAGATATAAAGGCGGGTCAGAAAGTTAAAGTCTTTGCTGACTATGGTGGCGGTCAGAAGAAAGAATACGATGGAACGATCTCGTGGATTTCCTCTCATTCGGAATTTACCCCCAAGACAATCCTCACCGATGATGAGCGGGCCGACCTGGTATATGCCGTGAAGATAGCTATCAAGAACGACGGATATGTGAAAATCGGAATGTATGGGGAAGTGAAATTATAAGTGAAGAGTGAAGAATTTTTGCTAAAGAAACGATTTGCAACCACTATGAACGCAATAGAAGTTAAAAACGTCAGTAAGTCATACGGCAAGGTAAAGGCACTCGATGATGTGTCATTCTCTGTCGAAAAGGGCGAGGTCTTTGGTCTGATCGGTCCGGATGGGGCTGGCAAGACCACGCTCTATCGCATCCTCTGTACGTTGCTGAAGCCCGATAGTGGTACATCTGCGGTGGATGGCTTCGATACCGTATATCAGATGAAGGAGATACGGAAGCATGTCGGGTATATGCCAGGCAGGTTTTCACTCTATCAGGATCTGACGGTGGAAGAGAACCTGAAGTTCTTTGCAACACTTTTCGGTACTACGGTCGAGGAAGGCTATGACAGCATCAAGGCCATCTACTCTCAAATAGAGCGGTTTAAGAATCGTCGTGCAGGTGCGTTGTCGGGTGGTATGAAGCAAAAACTGGCATTGAGTTGTGCATTGGTACATAGTCCGAGTGTGCTCTTCCTCGACGAACCTACGACGGGTGTCGATCCAGTGAGCCGTAAGGAGTTTTGGGAGATGCTCCAGACACTGAAGGAGCGTGGCATCACCATTGTGGCCTCCACGCCTTATCTCGACGAGGTGCGTTGTTGTGACCGAGTGGCATTTCTCGATCAGGGTAAGATTCAAGGAATCGATAAGCCTGAGGTGATTCTTGACAGGTTCAAGGATGTCTTCAATCCGCCGGGTATAGAGCGTGTGGAAGCAGAGGATGCTGCTGCGGCACATCAACATGCTGAACCAGTCATCGAGGTAGAACACTTGGTAAAGGCCTTTGGCTCATTCCATGCCGTGGATGATATTAGTTTTACTGTTAGGAAAGGCGAGATATTCGGATTCCTCGGAGCCAATGGTGCTGGAAAGACAACCGCCATGCACATGCTGACAGGTCTGAATCAGCCGACGAGCGGCACTGGCCGTGTGGTAGGCTATGATATTCGAACAGAATATGAGCAGATAAAGAAGCATATCGGTTATATGTCGCAACGCTTCTCGCTCTACGAAGACCTGACCGTCAGCGAGAATATCCGTCTGTTCGCTGGTATCTATGGGATGGAAAGTGAAGAGATCAGAGTGAAGACTGAAGAATTGTTGCGCCGTTTGAATTTCATGGAGCACAAGGACGACCTTGTGTCGTCGCTGCCACTTGGCTGGAAGCAGAAACTGGCTTTCTCGGTCTCGATTTTCCACGAACCTGGTGTGGTGTTCCTCGACGAACCTACGGGTGGTGTCGATCCCGCTACGCGTCGACAGTTTTGGGAACTTATTTACGATGCAGCCCAACGTGGTATCACCGTTTTCGTGACCACCCACTATATGGACGAGGCTGAGTATTGTGACCGTATCTCGATTATGGTGGACGGCAAGATTAGCGCTATGGGCACACCCGAAGAACTTAAACAGCAGTTTGGCCAGCCAGATATGGACCATGTGTTTACTTATCTGGCGCGACAGGCTATCCGCACTTCTGATTAACGGCAGATGTGAAAAAGATAAGAACATGAAACAATTTCTGTCATTCGTCATCAAGGAATCCAAGCATATTCTGCGCGACCGTCGCACTATGCTTATTCTTTTCGGCATGCCTGTAATGCTGATGCTGTTGTTTGGTTTTGCCATTACCACTGATGTGAGGAATGTGCGAACGGTGGTGGTAACCTCACAGATGGATCATCTGACACAGCAGACTGTGGAACGGCTGGCACAGTCGGAATACTTCACCATCACTAAAGCCGTAGCCACGCCGAAAGAGGCCGAGCGGCTGATTCGTAATCAAAAGGCAGATATGGCAGTGGTTTTCGGACAGGATTTTGCCAGCAAGAAGAGCGGACTACAGTTTATTGTTGATGGCTCTGATCCAAACATGGCGCAACAATGGACAAACTATGCACAACAGGTTATGGCCAATTCTCAATACTCACTAGTCAATACGAAGATGCTCTACAATCCCCAGATGCGCTCGGCCTACAACTTCGTACCTGCCATCATGGGTATGCTGCTGATGCTTATCTGTGCCATGATGACCTCCATATCCATCGTCAGGGAAAAGGAGAAAGGCACGATGGAAGTACTGCTTGTCTCTCCTGTCCGTCCGTTGATGGTGGTCGTGGCCAAGGCAGTGCCCTATTTGATATTAGCCATCGGAATTCTTATTACCATTCTGTTGATGGCCCGTTTTGTGTTGGGAGTGCCTCTTGCCGGCTCCTTGTTTTGGATTATTGCCGTCAGCATCCTCTATATCCTTTTGGCACTCTCTCTGGGACTGCTCATCTCCAATATCGCCCAGACGCAGTTGGTTGCCCTGTTACTTTCAGCTATGGTTTTGCTCATGCCTGTGGTGATGCTCTCTGGCATGCTCTTTCCCGTGGAGTCGATGCCCCGGATATTACAATGGATCTCGGCCGTTGTACCACCACGCTACTATATTCAGGCTATGCGCAAATTGATGATTATGGGTGTGGGCATCGGTGAGGTGGCCCTTGAAGTCGCAGTGCTCGCAGTTATGACAGTCCTGTTCCTGACTATTGCCCTCAAGAAGTTTAATACCCGATTGGAATAAGCTATGACACTCAGATATCTCATACAAAAGGAGTTCCTCCAGATAAGGCGTAACAGTTTTCTGCCACGCCTTATCATCCTGTTTCCCATTGTCATCATGTGTGTCATGCCCTGGGTGATGAGCATGGAGGTGAAGAATATCCGTGTGGCGGTGGTCGATAATGACCGTACCACTCAGTCTCAGCAGCTTGTACATGCCATCGAGGCATCCCGCTATTTCATCTTTACGGGTCAGAAACCCTCATACAAGGTTGCCCTTGCCGATGTGGAGAAGGGAAAGGCGGACATCATTCTTGAAATACATGATGGTCAATGTCTTATTGCTGCCAATGCAGTTAATGGTACCAAGGGTGCAATGGGCAGTGCCTATCTCTCGCAGATTGTAGTTTCGCGTGTCTCAGCGGCTGCCCTACAGGCACAGCCCTCTGTACTCCTTCTCTACAACCAACACCAGAACTACAAACTCTACATGATTCCGGCTCTCTTCGCCATCGTGATGATGCTACTGACGGGATTCCTCCCTACACTCAATATCGTGGGTGAGAAAGAGGCAGGCACCATCGAGCAGATCAACGTCACGCCAGTCTCGAAATGGGCCTTTATCCTGGCTAAACTGATACCTTATTGGCTTATTGCGCTCTTCGTGGTCACCGTCTGCCTGTTGCTGGCGTGGGGTATCTATGGCATCACCTGTGCCGGTTCCCTGTTGTGGGTCTATGTCTTGGCGATGTTGCTTGCCCTGTTCTTTTCATCCTTCGGGCTTGTTGTCAGCAACCATAGCGACACCATGCAGCAGGCCATCTTCGTCATGTGGTTTTTCGTGGTCTGCATCCTGTTGCTCAGCGGACTTTTCACACCTACGCGCTCCATGCCCTCGTGGGCCTATATGACCACCTATGTCAATCCCATGCACTATTTTATCGATGCTATCCGTACCGTCTTCATCCGTGGTGGAGGTTTTGCGGCCATTGCTCATCAATTACTGGCACTCCTCTCCATTGGCCTCTTTATGGCAGTATGGGCCGTGCAGAGTTACAAAAAGAACAGCTAAAGTTCAGATGGTTCCTAGAGGCATCTGTTACTTGGAGTTCACTTGCAAGTAACTCTTCAATGCCTCCACATAATCCTCAAAGGCTTTCAGTCCTGTGGGCGTGATGCGGCAGATGGTGCAGGGGCGCTTTCCCTTGAAAGTCTTCTCCACTTCCACATAGCCCGCCGCCGAGAGCTTGTCAATCTGCACACTCAGGTTGCCGGCCGTGGCTCCCGTCTGTTCCTTGATATACGGGAATTCGGCTTCTTCGGCACTCACGAGCAGCGACATCACGGCCAGTCGCAACTCGGAGTGGAGTAGGGGGTCTAACGTTGGGAACATCATAGACTCTGCTTTTTAAGCATTATGCCTGGGAGAAGCACGCCTACGAAGGCAAATAATACAACCATAATACATGGCGGAATGTGAGAGTAACGGTTGAAACTGGCCAAGTCGAACAGGCGGCTCAGAAACATATCAGCAACGCCGAACGACTCCAAGATGAAACCGCCGATACCGCCAATGATGCCACACCAAATCAGCCATCGGCTTTTAAGTATATAACCATTTATAGTAATTGCCATACCCATCAGCAGAAGGATGATGCGGAAGGGGTGGATGGCAAAACGGGCATACATATCAGGAGTATTAATTCGCCCCATAAAAAAGTTGAAATGAATGGCAAATACGCAAAACGAAAGTGCGAAGATGCCGAACGTCTGCCAGGTCTTGTCCACCATTGAACCAACCAGACTGACGGGAGCCTTTGGCTTATCCTTTTTGTTATAATTATCTATACCTATTACCAATACAGGTATCAAGCCATATAGCAGATAAAATAACGTATTACCAGTGAGCAGGAGACAAATGGTAGTCAGTATGGCTATACCTATGATGCAGATGCCTGAGACGAAGAGCGACTGGCCCACTTCTTTCGAAACAGTCTTGCGGCTTTGTGCAATCTGCTCGGTGATGATTTCCAGACTGCGCTCGGCAGTCAAGTTGTTGTTTTCTTCCATAGTTTACTTTCTTTTTTGAGTTTTACACAATAGTTTCCATATTCTCAGGCCTTATCCGTGCTCCTGCAGAAAGCACGAATTGGGCCCATTGTGTCCGGTTCACGCTGCAAAGATAAATAAGTTTATAATATAAACCAAATTATTCTATAAATATTTTATACCTAAAGTGGTTTTTTAACATTTAGAAAGGAAAAACTAGCTGATGGTAGTCTCTTCTTCACCGTAATCAGTTCTGTTTGTGTAGAATAATTACCCCGAACTTGCATGATATCGAAAAATGTGTTATCTTTGCACTCGATGGTTTATTAATAGAACCTCTCATAAAAATCGTTCCTGATATTATGAATGACGAAGAATACCGTCGCGAAGAGCTCATCCGGGAGATTGAGCATCGTGTGGAACAGATGACGCTCCGGCAATTGGAGGCGTTGCAATATGAATTAGAGACAAAGGACTATTCGGCAGATGATGACAGGTAGACCTTTGTGCTTTTCTTCCTCTATGAAAAGAAAGGATACTGACTCAGTAAACACCAAATAACTATGAAACTTATGAAAATCAAAAGCATCATTATGACTATTGTGGTCTCATCAGCTTTGACTTCTGTAGTGTGTGGTTGCCAAAACGCTCAACAGGAGAACCCATTGTTGCTAGAAAGCACGCTCCCCTACGGAGCACCTGATTTCAGCAAGATCCAGACTTCCGACTATCTGCCTGCCTTCGAGAGTGCCATCCAGCAGACCCGTGACAACATTGCCAAGATTGTGGACAACACCGATTCTGCCACATTCGAGAACACCATTCTGGCCTACGAGGATAGTGGACGTCTGCTTGACCGCGTGAGCCGTGTGTTCTTTGCCTTGACAGAGGCTGACAAAACACCGGAACTTGGTGAGATAGAGAAGAAGGTGATGCCGATGCTGACCGAGTTGGAGAATGAGATTTCCTTCAATATGCCTCTCTTCGAGCGTATCCGCCAGGTGTATGACCGGGATCATGACAAACTTCAGGGCGAGGATAAGAAGCTACTGGAGGAAACTTACAAGGAGTTTGTGCGCAAAGGAGCGCTTTTACCTGACAACAAGAAGGAGCGCATGAAGGCCATCAACCTGCGTGTCACCGACCTGCAGCAGAAATGGGGCGACATGATGCTCGACGCCACCAACAATGCCGTGGTATGGGTTGACAGTAAGGAGAAACTCGCCGGTTTGAGTGATGCCGATATTGAACAGTGCAAGAAAGATGCTGAGAGCCGAGGCGGAAAGGCACCTTATGCCATCGTCATTGTGAACACTACTCAGCAGCCCCTGCTGGCCAGTTTGGAAAACCGTGAACTGCGCCGTCTGGTCTATGAAACCTCAATCCATCGTACCGATGGCACAGGTAAGTTCAATACCTATGACATCGTCAGTGAGATAGCCAAACTGCGCGCCGAGCAGGCCGAACTCATGGGGTATCCCAATTATGCCGCCTATTCATTAGAGAAGACCATGGCCAAGACCCCCGAGAATGTATATGCCTTTCTGAAAAGCCTTATTGCACAATACAAGTCTGTGGCAGATGCAGAGACCAAGGCTATAGAGGACTTCGCCCGTAAGACGGAAGGTCCTGACTTCCAACTGGAGCCTTACGACCGTTTCTACTATTCGGCAAAGATGAAGAGCCAGATGCTCAATGTCAACGATGATGAGATCAAGTCATATTTCAACGTTGACAGCGTCCTGATCAATGGTGTGTTCTATGCAGCCAATCGCGCCTACGGGCTCACTTTCAAGGAGCGCACCGACATTCCTACCTATCATCCAGATATGAAGGTCTTTGAGGTCTTCGACAAAGACAACAAGCCCAAGGCACTCTTCTATTGTGATTACTTCCGCCGTCCTACCAAGCGCGGCGGCGCATGGATGGATGGTTTTGCCAAGCAGAGCCACCGTTATAACCAGCTGCCCATCATCTTCAACGTGTGCAATAATGCGAAAGCGCCTGAAGGCAAGCCCTCTCTGCTCACTTGGGATGAGGTGACCACGCTTTTCCATGAGTTTGGACATGCCCTCCACGGTATCCTCTCTGACTGCAACTACAATAGTCTGAGCGGTACTTCCGTGGCCCGCGACTTCGTGGAGATGCCCTCCCAGTTCAATGAGTCGTTTGCCTCCATCCCGGAAGTCTTCGACCACTATGCCCTGCATTGCGAGACAGGCCAGCCAATGCCTGCCGAACTGAAGGAGCGCATGCTGAAGAGCATAAACTTCCAGAGCGCCTATGCCTTGGGTGAAAACCTCGCTGCCACCTGTCTCGACATGGCATGGCACATGCTGTCTTCCGACAAGGTTCCTTTAGCTGATAAGGCTGCTGCCTTTGAGATTGAGGCTCTTCAGCAGGTTGGCTTGCTTAACAAACAGATTCCTCCACGCTATCGCACCAGTTATTTCAACCATGTTTGGGGTGGAGGCTATGCCGCCGGTTACTACAGTTATTTGTGGACCGAGGTGCTTGCCGTCAATATCGCTGATGTATTTGCCAAGCGCGGTGCCCTTGATCCTGCCACCGGTAGTGACTTCTGCCAGAAGGTCCTGAGCCGAGGAAACACAGGCGACCTCATGCAGATGTTCACCGATTTTACTGGTATGGCTCAGCCCGATGCTTCCGCCTTGCTGAAAGCTCGTGGGCTTGCCCATTAATAATATGGAATGTAGAGTGCAGCATTTCTGCACTCTACATTCTTCTTTTGCCTCTGCATTAAGCCTTTGGACGCGCTGAAAGAGCGCCTAAAAAAGTGGGTGAGGCAATAATCGGGCGAAATCTTCGTTATTTCGTTGTGTTTAGACGATTCTTCCCGTTGTTGGTTTTGCTGACTTTCGTTCCATTTGGAGCGAGGGCACAGTATGATCCGCACTTCAGTCATTACTATGATATGGAGTCGGCCTATAATCCTGCGGCCGTGGGCAAGGAGTCGAAACTGAACATAGTGGGTGCCTATGCCATGAGTCTGGCTGGTTTTGAGCGCAATCCTCGAACCTTCTTCGTCGGGGCCGACATGCCTTTCTATGCCCTGAATGGATACCATGGCGCTGGTTTGCAGTTGGTGAATGATCAGATAGGACTGTTCACGCATCAGCAGATCAACGTGCAGTATTCCTACAAAATGCGACTTTTCGAAGGGCAGTTGGGCATTGGCCTACAGGTGGGATTCCTGAATGAGAAGTTCAATTCCTCAGATTTGGATGTGATAGATCCAGGCGACGAAGTCTTTTCCACTTCCGATGTGAATGGAAACCATATTGACTTGGCTGCGGGTCTCTATTATTCGCGCCGAAACTGGTATGTGGGAGCCTCGCTTCTACATGCGATGTCTCCGCTGATTCATCTGGGTGAACGGAATGAATTACAGGTGGATAGGACGTATTATTTGACCGCAGGATACAATATTAAACTGAGAAATCCGTTTCTATCAATACCCGTCTCTGTTTTCGGGCAGAGTGACGGCGTGGCGTACAGGACCGATGTGACGGCCCGTTTGAGGTACACCAATGAAAAGAAAATAATGTACTTGGGCTTGGGCTACAGCCCCAC
Source organism: uncultured Prevotellaceae bacterium (assembly GCA_900316985.1). GTDB lineage: Bacteria > Bacteroidota > Bacteroidia > Bacteroidales > Bacteroidaceae > Prevotella. The sequence goes on along the minus strand of ONFE01000031.1, from coordinate 9,435 downwards.
CAACTCGGTGACGGTGCTGGTGGGTGGCAGTTTCCACGGTATCAATGTGGGGTATAGTTATGAGGCCTTTACCAACGGCATTTCGTTAGGCAATGGCAGCCATGAACTCTTCGTGGGTTATCAGACGGATCTGAACCTCTATAAGAAGGGTAAAAACAAGCACAAGGCAGTCAGGCTGTTGTAATGAAAACAAAGAATTCAAAAGACAGAAATAAAAATATAATAATGATGAAAACGACAAATAAGAAAGTAAGAGGTTGTTGGCGAAAGGGTCTTTTACCTTTTTACCTTTTTACCGTTTTACTTTTAATAGCCTCTTGTGCCGGCAGTAAACTGGCTTCATCTTCAGGTCGTGGCGGTGAAGTGGTCGGTGTGGGCGGCAAGACCTTCTCCGAACCCACCCCCTATGGTATGACGCTTGTGAAACGCGGCTTCCTAAAGATGGGTATAGAAAATGAGGATTCGCTTTGGGGCAAGCAGACGCCCGTGAAGGAAATCTCGGTGGACGGCTTCTGGATGGATGAGACGGAGATTACCAACTCACAGTATAAGCAGTTCGTGAAATGGGTCCGTGACAGTATCCTCCGCACCCGTCTGGCAGATCCTGCATACGGTGGCGATGAGACTTATATGATTACCGAAGACAAGAACGGTGATCCCATCGGTCCTTTCATCAACTGGAAGAAGTCATTGCCCCGAAAGCCCAACGAGGATGAACAGCGGGCCATAGAGAGTCTGTATGAGACGAATCCCGTGACAGGCGAGAAAATGCTCGACTGGCGTCAGATGAACTACCGTTATGAGATATATGACTATACGGCAGCTGCCTTGCGCCGCAACCGTCTGAATCCCGAAGAGCGTCAGTTCAATACAGATATCACCGTGGATCCCGATGAGGTGGTGATGATTTCCAAGGATACGGCTTACATTGACGATGAGGGCCGCATCGTGCGTGAGACCATCGACCGTCCGCTCTCCGGACCTTGGGACTTCCTCAATACTTACATCGTGAACATTTATCCCGACACGACCTGTTGGGTGAATGATTTCCAGAATTCGGACAATGAGATGTATCTGCGTTACTATTTCAGTAATCCGGCTTATAACGACTATCCTGTGGTTGGCGTTACGTGGGAACAGGCGAATGCTTTCTGCGCCTGGCGTACGGAGTATCTGCTGAAGGGCCTGGGCAAGGAGGCCCGCTTCATCCAGCGCTACCGTCTGCCTACAGAGGCAGAGTGGGAGTTTGCCGCCCGTGGTAAGGAAGGTAATGAGTTCCCCTGGGACAATGAGGATATGAAGAGTGACCGTGGCTGCTACTATGCCAACTTTAAGCCCGACCGCGGTAACTATACCAAGGATGGCAATCTGATTACTTCCAAGGTGGCTATCTACGGTGCCAATTCCAATGGCCTTTTTGATATGGCCGGAAACGTGGCAGAATGGTGCAGTACGATTTATACTGAAGCCGGTGTGGAGGCCATGAACGACTTGAATCCGCAGTTGCGCTATAATGCAGCCAAGGAAGACCCCTATAAGCTCAAGAAGAAGAGTGTGCGTGGCGGTTCGTGGAAGGATCCAGAGAGTATGATTCGCTCAGCATGGCGTTCATGGGAATATCAGAACCAACCGCGTTCGTATGTGGGCTTCCGTTGTGTTCGTTCGTTGGCCAACACGTCCAGCGATAAGGTAAAGAAAGGTAAGAAAAGATAAGGAATATGACACAGTATAGTAAATTCAATATCGTATACCGTCTGCAGAAGTGGATGGACAGCGTACCGGGACAGACGTTCCTGAACTACGCTTACAGTTGGGGCGCCTCCATCGTGATTCTAGGTACCCTCTTCAAACTGACTCACTTGCCGGGAGCCAACTTCTTCCTGTTCTTGGGAATGGGAACGGAGGTGTTCGTGTTCTTCATCTCAGCCTTTGACCGTCCGTTTGACAAGACTGCCGATGGCATGGAGTTGCCTACACATGTGGAGTTAGAAGGGGAAACTGTTGACGTTTCTCATGGAGGGGTACGGGTAGAAGCCCCCTCTGTTTCCTCTCAGGGTGGGGGACGCATTGCTGCCGTTTCTGGTGGCGGTGTCGTCGGAGGTGGTACGATTATCATTGGCGGTGGCAGCGGAAGCGCATCAGCCACTCCTTCTTCGAAGGGAACAGATGAGACACCTTCTCTTGAGAAAGTCAATACCGAGGCCATTGCTGCCGTTTCTTCATCGGTAGCTAAGGTTTCAGGAGTCACCGAGGGACAATTGCCGAAGATGGATCCCGAACTGGAACAGGCTACGACTGACTATGTTGCAGAACTGAAACGTCTGACCGAGATGCTCTCCAAGGTGGCCGAGCAGAGCGAGAAACTGGGTCGTAACTCCGAAGAGATGGACAACCTTGACCGTACGCTGACTGGTATCTGCAAGGTTTACGAGATGCAGTTGAAGAGCGCCAGCGCCCAGATTGGCACCATTGACGAAATCAATGATCAGACGAAGAAGATGGCTCGCCAGATAGAGGAGCTCAACCGTATCTATACCCGTATGATTGAGGCTATGACCGTGAATATGCCCGCTGCCGGTGCTGTCCGTCCGCAGGTGTGAGTATTATAGATTAAAGAATAAAGCTTAAAGTTTTAAGTTGTGGCAATAAAGAAAAGACCGGTTTCCCCGCGCCAGAAGATGATTAACCTGATGTACGTTGTACTGATGGCTATGTTGGCTCTCAACGTCTCGACTGAGGTGTTGGAGGGCTTCTCGCTGGTGGAGGAGAGCCTGAACCGGACTACCGATAACTCTTCCAAACAAAACGCTGCCATCTACGGAGACTTCGAAGAACAGATGAAGAAGAATCCGGGGAAGGTGAAGCAGTGGTTTGAAAAGGCTACTCAAGTGAAGCAGATGAGCGACTCTCTCTTTAACTTTGCTCAACAACTCAAGGAAGAGATTGTACACGAAGCCGATGGCAGCGACGGAAACCTGAAAGATATCCGCAACAAGGAAGACCTGGAGGCTGCTTCACACGTGATGCTCGCTCCGGGAACAGGAAAAGGAAAGCGTCTCTTTGATGAAATCAATAAATACCGCGAACACATCCTTTCACTTGTTACCGATGAGCATCAGAAGGAAATCATTCGTGGCAACCTGACGACTGATCTGCCCAAGAACGCCCACGCGATGGGAAAGAACTGGCAGGAGTATATGTTTGAAGGAATGCCCGTGGCTGCTGCAGTCACTTTGCTCTCCAAGATTCAGAGTGACGTACGCTATGCGGAGGGTGAGGTGCTTCACAACCTGGTATCGAACATTGACCTGAAAGATATCCGTGTAAACAAACTCGATGCTTTCGTGATTCCCGAGAAGACAACGCTCTACCCGGGCGAACAGTTCTCGGCCAATATTGTGATGGCTGCCGTGGATACCACGCAGACACCGGAAATCTATGTGAATGGGGTGCGTATCAACTCTACAGGCAAGTATTCGTTTACGGCCGGAGGTGTGGGTGAGCATTCTTTCCAAGGCTATCTGTTGACGCGTAATGCAGCAGGCGAGGATATCCGTCGTAACTTCCTGCAGAAATATACGGTGATTCCTGCTCCAAGTGGAGCAACCGTGGCTGCAGACCTGATGAATGTGCTCTATGCCGGATACCAGAATCCGATGAGTGTCAGCGTGCCGGGGGTTCCTGCCAATTCCGTTTCCGTGACGATGTCTGGCGGTTCACTTTCCGCCAAGGGCAATGGTCATTATGTGGCCGTTCCTGCCGCCGTGGGTAAGGATGTGGTCTTTACCGTATCGGCAAACGACAAGGGTAAGGTACGCCAGATGGGACAGGTCACCTTCAAGGTGCGTAAGTTGCCTGATCCTACACCTTATATCGTAGTGGGTACCGACCGTTTCAAGGGCGGTAGATTGGCCAAGGCTTCGCTGATGAGTGTAGGCGGTATCAAGGCTGCCATCGACGATGGTCTGCTTGATATTGAGTTTAAGGTGACGGGCTTCGAGGCGGTATTCTTCGACAATATGGGTAATGCCGTGCCGATGGTCAGCAACGGTTCTGCATTCTCCGAGCGTCAGAAGGAAGCATTCCGCAAACTATCGCGCAACCGCCGTTTCTACATTTCCCGTGTGACGGCTATTGGTCCTGACGGCCTCACCCGCAAGTTGCCTACCTCGATGGAAGTGATTGTGAATTAACATGAAAATGATTTTAAGTAAAAATAATGATGAACAGAATTGTTAATATAATAGTAGGAATTGGGCTGCTTTTAATGATTCCTTTGTCTGTTTCGGCTCAGCCCAGGGCTCGCCAGACCCAACAGGCACAGCAGAAGCAGCAGGCAGGTCAGACATTGACGACCCGTGCACAGATTTCCTTCCCCACTTCGGCTGCTATGTCGGAAGATGTTGTTTGGCGCCGCGATATCTATCGCGAACTTGACCTGAATGAGGATGCCAATGCCGGACTTTATTATCCTGTAGAGCCCATCGGTTCGCAGATGAATCTCTTCACTTACATCTTCAAACTGATGATGACCGGTCAGGTGCGTTGCTATGAATATCGGCTTGATGGCAATGAGGTCTTTACTGATTCGGCACGCGTGAAGCCTCTGGCTTTCCTCGATAACTACCATATCTTCTATGAGAAGACAGCCAACGGCCGTATCCGGTTGGACAATTCCGACATCCCTTCGCGCGAGGTGAAAGGCTATTATGTGAAAGAAAGTGCCTATTACGACCAGGCTTCGGCTACTTTCCACACAAAGGTGCTCGCCCTATGTCCCATTATGAGTCGTGAGGACGATTTCGGTGATGGAACAGCCAAATATCCGCTCTTCTGGGTTCAGTATGACGATGTGGCGCCCTTCCTTTCAAAGCAGACCATTATGACGAGTAATCTGAACAATGCCGCTACCATGTCGGTTGATGATTACTTTACCAAGAATATGTACAAGGGCAAGATTTACAAGACCACCAATATGCTGGGTCGCACGTTGGCGCAGTATTGTCCAAGTGATTCTGCTATGACGCAGGAGCAGAAGCGTATTGAGGCTGAACTGGAACAGTTTGAGAAGAACCTTTGGGGTGACCAGGCCAAGAAGGATTCTCTCGATAGTATTGCCAAAGTACAGAAGGATGTGAAAGGCACGAAGAAAGCTAAGAACCGTCGTGCCGGTGGTTCTACTACGAAAAAGGAGAAGAGCGTGAAGTCTCGTCCTACTGCTTCAAGTAGCAGTGCAGCCCGTGTGAGTGTACGTCGTCAGAGACATTAAAGGATAAGAACGGAGATGATCGGAAAGAACGTAGTCCTTCGAGGAAGAAGATGCCTGATAATGTTGGCATTGACAGCCATTCTTTGTCATTTGCCATTTGCCGGAGCCTCGGCTCAGATCAAGTTGGGTGTCAAGGGAGGTATTGATGCCTCGGAGATGTCGTTCAGTGGCGATGTCTTTAAGAAGAGCAATCGTATGGGCTATTTTATCGGTCCCGTCTTGAAATTCCCTTTGTTAGGCCTCGGATTTGACATCTCTGCCCTGTATGCTAAGCGGAATGTGGAACTGAAAGGTTCTATAGAAGGTGAAGAAGGGAAATATAAAGTCAGCGATAAGCAGATTCTCATTCCTGTCCATGTGCGCTATGGCTTGAACTTCAATGGAGGTGGCATCTTCGCCTTTGCCGGACCGCAGTTTGGTTTTGCGCTTGACAATGATGAGGATAAAGACCTGATAGACAATGTGGCCTCCTGGCGTTCAAAGGATTCCAATCTCAGCTTTGATTTAGGCGGTGGCCTTACTTTGGGAAAATTGGAGGTGACCGTCAATTATAATGTTCCGTTAGGCAAGGCTGGTGAGGTACGTGTGAAGGATGCCGCTGATCAGGTGTTGTCAAAAGGAACCTATAAAACCTGGAAAATCAGTGCGGCCTATTTCTTCTAGTCTCACTTGAAACCTGAAACCTGGAACCTAAAACCTCATGTTATACGTTGATGTCCTACTACCGTTGCCTTTGGAGGGGCTATTTACCTATGCCGTTCCTGAGGAGATGGAGGCGCAAGTCAGATTTGGCGTGCGCCTCGTAGTGCCTTTAGGACGTAGTAAGACTTATGTGGCCATTGCTGTAAAGATACACGGGCAGCAACCTGAATTCAAGGTAAAGCCTGTCCTGGGAGTAATGGACGAGGAACCCATACTGACTGAATCACAGTTCAATCTTTGGCGTTGGATAGCCGATTACTATATGTCTCCACTTGGAGAAGTCTATAATGCGGCCATGCCATTGGGACTGAAACAGCGTGACGGCTTCAAACCGAAGATGGAAACCTATATCACGCTGACTCCTATATACCGTAATGAGCAGGCTCTGCATATTGCACTTGACCAACTGGCCCGTTCTCCCAAGCAGCAGAAAGTCTTTATCGACTATCTGGCATTGAGTCATTGGGACGAATTTCCAGATGAAAGGGCAGAAAGACAAAGGAGTGAAGTTTCCCGTGATGAACTGATGAACTATAGCCATTGCACGTCAACGGTGTTGAAAAACCTCATAGAGCGGAAGATGCTGATGACCTATGAGAAGGAGGTGGGGCGTTTGAACCATGCCGGTGAGCCGCATCTTGATCAGGTGAAGCCGTTGAATGAAGCTCAGCAGGAGGCATACAATCAGATACTCTTTTCATTTCTTAGCAAGAATGTGACGTTGCTACACGGGGTCACTTCCTCAGGGAAGACTGAAATCTACATCCATCTGATCAGACAGGCTCTGGAACGCCATGAGCAGGTCCTCTATCTGTTGCCGGAAATCGCGTTGACCGTTCAGATTCGGGAACGGCTTCAAAAGGTGTTTGGCAGTCGTTTGGGCATCTATCATTCTAAGTATAGTGATGCTGAGCGCGTGGAAATTTGGAAAAAGCAACTTTCTTCAAATCCTTATGATGTCATTTTGGGTGCTCGCTCTGCCGTTTTTCTTCCCTTTCAGAAATTGGGCCTCATAATCATCGACGAGGAACACGAGACTTCTTTTAAACAACAGGACCCGGCTCCCCGCTATCATGCCCGCAGCGTGGCTATTATGATGGCGGCTAAGATGGGGCAGGGAACGGATTGTAAGGTTTTGCTCGGCACGGCCACTCCTTCCATGGAGAGTTATTATAATGCTGTGAATGGGAAGTACGGTCTGGTAACACTGAACTCACGCTATCAGGACATTCAGTTGCCGGAAATTCAGATAGTGGATATCAAGGACCTGCAGAAGCGCAAGATGATGCAGGGACCTTTTTCTCCCTTGCTTTTGGGAAGCATTAAGAAGGCTTTGGCCGCCGGTGAACAAGTGATTCTTTTCCAGAACCGCCGCGGCTTTGCACCGATGATAGAATGCCGCCAATGCGGCTGGGTACCTCATTGCACGAATTGTGATGTGTCGCTCACATTCCATAAGAACATTCAACAACTCACCTGCCATTATTGCGGTTACACTTATCAGGTGCCTACCGTCTGTCCTTGTTGCGGAAGTACTGAACTTAAAGGGCGCGGCTACGGTACAGAGAAGATTGAAGATCAGGTAATGGAGATTTTCCCCGAGGCCCGCGTGGCCCGAATGGATCTTGACACCACCCGTACCCGTTCTGCTTATGAACGGATAATCAGTGATTTCTCAGCCGGGCGTACCAATCTGCTCATCGGTACGCAGATGGTGTCGAAGGGTTTGGATTTTGACAAAGTTTCCGTTGTTGGTATCCTGAATGCGGATTCTATGCTTAACTATCCTGACTTCCGAGCCTATGAACACGCTTATATGATGATGGCGCAAGTGAGTGGAAGGGCTGGACGCAAAGGTAAGCAGGGATTGGTACTCTTACAGACCAAGAGTCCGCAATTACCGGTTATCAATCAGGTCGTACACAATGATTATGTAGGCTTCTACAAGGATTTGCTGGAGGAGCGGAAATCATTCCGCTATCCACCTTTCTATCACCTTATTTATATATATATGAAGCATCGCTACGATCAGACTGTCAATACGGCAGCCATTGAAATGGGCAGCCTGCTTCGTCAGTGGTTTGGCGACCGGGTGTTGGGACCTGACAAACCCTCGATAGCCAAGGTGAAACAGCTGAATATCCGTAAGATCGTTCTGAAACTGGAGAATGGAATCGACATGAAGCGGGTGCGTGAATATCTGAATCTGGCGCAAGAAAAACTGCTCAAGGAAACGCGCTATAATTCGCTTCAGATCTATTTTGATGTCGATCCCTTGTAGAACAATTGTCCTTACGGTTAAGTTTAGTGTTCCGTTTCTTACAATTACGCAGTGTTTTGTATAAAAAGCAAAACGGAAGTTAAAAGTACTGAAAAGGGAGGGGCTGGTTAGGCATTGGTTCTTTTTTACACTAATTTTGCATGCGGATAACAGCGACAAACGCTGTATATGCGTATTTTTATATTAATCCTATTAAATATGAAGAAAAGTTTGACTCTTGTGCTTCTAATAGCGCTTTGTTCAGTTGCAGCCCACGCTGGCGGACTGATGACTAACACGAATTACCACATCGCTTTCGACCGTATGTTTGCACGCGGTGCAACGACGGAGATCGATGCAACCTTTAGCAACCCGGCGGGTTTGGCTTGGGGACACGAAGGCTGGCAAATGTCACTTAACTTTCAGAAACCCTGGCCGAAGGTAAGGCTTCTGCCCCCATCGTTCCTGCCCTTTTCGCTTCCTATAAAAAAGACCGTTGGGCCGTATCGACGATGATTGGTATCGTGGGTAGTGGCGGCTTTGTGGAATACAAGGAGGGCGTACCTCAATACAACCTCATGGTGAAATCTGTACTGGGAGCGATTATACCACAATTAAACCAGCTGCCTGGAATCAATGTTCCTGCTGATTATACTCTTGATACAGAGATGAAAGGTAAGCAGTATATCTATGGCGGACAAATCAACTTTACCTATAAGGTGCTCGAATGCCTTTCTGCAGCCGTAGGCGTCCGTGCCAATTATTATGACGGCTACTATCGCGGACACGTCATTGCAAATGCACAAAATGATTATGGTCAGCTTGCCAAGCTTCTGCTCGATGTCAACCAAAAAGGTTGGGGCTTCACACCCCTTGTGAGTATCGACTTCCATCAAGGTCCCCTCACGCTGAGTGCCCGTTATGAGTTCCGTACAAAACTTAACCCCAAGAACGAAACCAACGTTCTCGATGCGGGTCTTGGCAATGGCTTGGTTGCAAAGGTTGCTGCCGTACCTGTTTATGGTGAAGCAACATTGGTAAAGATAAAAGAAGCATTGGAGCCTCAATTAGCAGGTGCAACCGCTGCTTATCAGGATGGTGCCCGTACACGCTACGACATGCCTGCGTTGCTCAGCGTCGCTGCAGGCTACGAGTTCACGCCGAAACTCCGTGCTGCACTTGAGTATCACTTCTTCGACGACAA
>ONFE01000004.1 GCA_900316985.1 uncultured Prevotellaceae bacterium | reverse complement strand
CACCGAGATGGTGGAGGTCATCACCGATGCCCTGCAGGCTTCCCAGCGCGTCCACATCAACGGCTTCGGCACCTTCAAGATCGGCATCTCCTCGAAGGGTGTTTCCAGCGTGAAGGATTTCTCCATCACCGAGAGCCTGAAGGGAGTCCGCGTACTCTTCCAGCCTGAGGCCACCGTTGACAGCGGTACGCACAAGCGTGTGCGTGGTATGACCAGCGGCATCGTCTTCCAGAACACCGCCGATCTGGCTAACGCAGCCGAGATTGAGGAGCGCGGAAAGGACGAGCAGCCCGAGCCTTAAACAACTGACCCCCTCCCGTCCTCCCCGAGGGGAGGGGTCTTTAAACTTTAATCTTTAAACTTTAAACTAAGATTATGTTTAAGAATAAACAATGGCTTCAAGCCATCGGACAGGCTATCATCGCGGCCCTTACGGCATTGCTCACGGCACTTTCGGCATCGGCTTGCGTTCCCGGGCTTGCCCCCGCCGTAGCCATGGCAATGGCGTGACTTTGTACTCATCATCAAATTAAAAGTAGTATTCCCGAAGGTTGCCCCTCGGGAATACCATTTTTGAAAATGCGAAGATCAGTCATAAAGAATAGTTCTATTTTAAACCTTTATGTGCATATTTGCGGCATAAGGGTTTAATTTTGAACCTTTATCTTCACAAGAAGACCTAGTTCTCTTCATCATTTATTGGATAAAAACCATCCGTAATCTGGAAAATATTACTATATTTGTACCCGAAAGCAAAGTGTTTACAACTCTCATCTACCAAACTCGCAACTATGAACACCATCGAAATCAACGACACTAACTACCAGTCGTACACCCATCTTGACATCGTGGCCTTCTCTTTTGCGCGCGGCAGTGCCATGGGAGAGCCCGGCGGAATCATCATCATCGACGCCGATGGCCAGGACTACCATGCCAACTACCTTTACGGTCGCCCCCACCCCATCAGCACCAAGCACCTCCAGGCCGTCATCCCCGTTCTCAGCAGCCTCAACTTCAGCCTTGCAGACTGCCAGTCGGGCCATGAGGATTGGGAAACCGTCGACCTTGGCTATGGCAACATCCTCGTGCTGAAAAAGGATATCTGCCCTGCCTTCCACAAGGCCGTAAAAGAAGCCCATTTTGAGGTTTTAGGCCAACTATACCAGCGGTGGAAACGCATCATCAGGAACCTGCTTGGCAAGGGCAAGGGCATTTAAGAATAGATCTTTGCATCGAAGAAACAATCTATCGACTATGAATATCGCCATTTATACATTAACATCGGAACTGCATGACGAGCAGGCTGTGGGTGCTGTGACCAGGGAGTTTCTGGACAGCCTTGACGCGGCTTACGAACTGAAGGGGAATGACTATGCCGACTATGGCTCTCATTCGCTCAGTCTGATCTATGTGCGAACGGGTGGCACAGAGGGTATCTTCAGAAGGCTGCTTCCAGAACTGCAGCGTAAATCGGAGCAACCTATCTATTTGCTGACTTCGGGTAAGAGCAATTCGTTGGCAGCATCCATGGAAATCCTGTCGTTTTTGCGTCAGAACGACATCAAAGGAGAGATTATTCATGGTTCGCCCGACTATATCACGAGACGGATCAGAATACTGGAAAAGGTTGGTGAGGCCCGGAAGTCGCTCAAGGGGTGCAGGCTGGGCATCATCGGCGAGCCTTCCGACTGGCTGATATCGAGTCAGGTTGACAAGGAAGCCATTAAGCAGCACTTAGGTATCAGTCTCATCGATATTCCCATGCAGGAATTATTGGACGCGATGGCCGTTACCCCCCTTCGGGAAACGAACGAACAGGCTTCATCTGAAAGCATCAGAAACGCCTTGCCTGTTGCCCTGCAGATCTATGATGCGCTGAGGAAGATTGTGGAGAGGTATCAGCTGCAAGGCTTCACCATTCGCTGTTTCGACTTGTTGACGGCTGTCCACAACACGGGTTGTCTGGCCTTGGCCAAGCTCAATGCCGAGGGAATCGTGGCTGGTTGTGAGGGAGATGTTCCGGCCATGCTCTCCATGAAGATTGCCCAGGCGCTGACGGGTGTAAGTGGTTTCCAGGCCAACCCCGCATCCATCAACCCGGAGACAGGCGAGATGCTGTTTGCCCATTGTACCATTCCCTTCAACATGGTAGAACGGTATGAATACGACACGCACTTTGAGTCGGGCATTGGTGTAGGTATCAGGGGGTATATGAAGGAAGGTCCCGTTACCATCTTCAAGGTTTCAGGCGACCTCTCCCGCTCTTTCATTGAAGAAGGGGAACTGATCAGGAACCAGACGAAACCGGATCTGTGCAGAACGCAGCAGGTCATTCTCTTATCTCCCCCCGAAAAGACCTCATATTTCCTGACAAATCCGATTGGTAATCACCACATCATCCTGCCTGGTCATCATCAAGCGTTGTTGGAGGAGATTAGCGTCAGGACCCCTTGATTTTCAGCCACTTCCCGTTGACGAAAATGCGCCAAACGAAGATGCAGCCGCGGAAGGTGAGTTCGATGGCCATGGCCGTCCATACACCGGCGAGCCCGTAGGTGGGAGCCAGGAGTGCAGCCAAAGTAAGACGTACGAACCACATGCTGCCCAGATTCATCATGGCGGGCTTAAAGGTATCGCCGGCACCGATGCAGATGCTGTAGCCCACGATGGAGGCCGCAAAGAAGGGTTCGGCCCAGGCCTCTATGCGCAAAGCCTCGGTACCGAGACTGCGGATTTCCGCTACAGGCGACAGGAAGCCGATCATCTCAGGGGCAAAGATCCACATCACCACTCCCATCAGGGCCATGACGGCCATGCCGAGGAAGATGGTCATACGGGCAAAACTCTTCGCCAGTTGGCCCTGACGGGCACCGATACTCTGTCCGACGAGTGTCGTGGCGGCCTCGCCGATACCATAGCCGGGCATATAACAAAGACTTTCCGCCGTAATGGCAAAGGAGTTGGCAGCTATGGACATCATTCCCAAAGGTGCAACAATCATCGTACTGACGATCTGAGCCCCACTCATCAGCACATTCTGGGCTGCCATGGGCGAGCCTATCTTGATGGCATTGCGGATGTATTCCCCACGGAATCTCCAGGAACCAGGCTCCTTGTTTAACGACAGTTCGGAGGAACGGTAAACGGAGAACCACATCATCCACACGCCGATGATGATGAACGACAAGGCCGTTCCCAGGGCGGCTCCCACCACGCCGAGATGGAGCACGAAAATGCCGATATAGTTGAAAATGACATCCAGCACACACATCAGTACACTCAGGATGCTGGGGATGCGCATGTTTCCGGCACACTTAAGCATACCCGACGCGATGCTGCGCATCATCATAAAGGGCATACAGAGCGCAAAGATTCCGAAATATATTGACGAATCGTGATGTATCTCCTCAGAGCCGCCAAGCCAGATGGGCAACGGGCCGGAGATGGCAAAGGCCACAAGACCAAGCACGACCGCAAAGATGGCCGAGGCCATGATGCTCTGACGGAACACCTCGCGGGCCTGACGGAAATCGTTGGCTCCGATGAAATGGGCCACCTGAACGGAAAAGCCCATCGATACCGCTCCCGTCAAGGCACCGAAAAGCCACATCGTGCTCTCCACCAGACCGATAGCCGCCGAAGCCTCAGCACCCAGAGAGCCCACCATGGCCGCATCGATATAGAACATCAGGATGGTGGTGACCTGCGCCAAAATAGAGGGAATGGAAAGCTGCACAATCAGATTCATCTTCTGATAGATTCATCTTCTGATTGCCCGTCATTTCCTGCTTGTCGCGAATCATCTTCAGCAGGCGATCGCTCTGTCTCTTGGATAACACGGAGACAAAGGTAGTACAAATGAGCGGAAAATCAAAATAAATTTTGAATTTTCCCGAATGCAGTCTAGCTTCATAGCCTGAAAGGATGTAAAAAAAAGACGGCCGCTCATGATGAGCAGCCGCGCTTGAGTTATTTACTGAATAATCTTTTTCTTTTTAATTTAGGAGTGCCATTAAAAGCGATGCTCCATTGTCAAGTCCATTAAGAACACTGTTGTTGCTAACAGAACTAATGCTACTGTAAATGTCATAATGTTACCCTTTCTTTACTTTAAATTAAACAATCTTTTTATTAATTCCCTAAAAACTTTTATGATTCCGCCACCCTCCCGGGCATCGTGTTATCACTGAAATGCAACCTCTTTTGCTTTACCTTAAATCAACTTACCTATGGTCGTCCTTTAACAATCACTTGTTACCTTTAACTAAACCTATTGTCCTAAAAACTTTTTAATCTAATAACTAATATCAAAACAATCTTAAATACCTAACTAAAAACCTATGTGTCTTGTTTCCTTTTGACGATGCAAAGGTACGGCGAAATTCAATAACGGCAATGGATTTGGACACAAAAAACACCAAAAACAGCATTATTCTTGACGGAAATCAAGAAACTGTGTGCGTACACAGTGCTATTTTGGTGTTTTATGATGGGTTTTACTCTTCAATCCAAGTGCCTTCCTTGGCCTTCCAGATGATTACATAGTCGTCATCACGGAAGTATTGGCAGAGGTAGATGTCGAAGATCAAGGTACTGTAGGCAGGGATGCCGGTCTTTGCTACGCCTTTATAGCCTAACTGGTAAGGTACATAGACGCGCCAGTAGTCGCCGATATGCATGTACTGCAAGGCCGTGGAGAAACCATCCACCAATCCATTGAGGGCAAGCAGAGACGGTTTGTCGGAAGCCAGGGACAACTCTTCGGTCTGTGTTGACTTGTCGAAAAGATAGCCCTTAGGATAGCTTACCGAGGGAATGAGATGGCCGATGTAGTGCACGTAGGCGTTGTCGGTAAAGATGGGACAGCCGGAGCCCGTACCTTCCTGCAGGACCTTCACCACGATGTGGTCGGTGGTCTGGGCGGAAGCCTCGTTGATAGACCATGCGGTCAGGATCTTCCAGTCTTTCTTTCCGGACTTTATGGCCTGCTCTGCCTCCGTATATACCTTATTAAAATAGGTGTCATTCTTCTTCTGCCAGTCAGCATACTCGTCCACCTCGTCGCCCTTGCTCTCGCTACACGATGAGAAGAGGGTCACGGAAGTGAAGGTAGCCACCAGCATGAAGATGGCAATCAGGAATTGGTTTCTTTTCATTTGCTCTGTTTACTGAATCTTTTTCAACAGCGAGGCAATGCTCACCTTGTCCTCAATCAGACCAAGCAGGTCGCTGATCTTCACGCGCTCCTGCTCCATGGTGTCGCGGTTGCGCAGGGTCACGCAATTGTCCTCCAGCGTGTCGTAGTCCACGGTAACGCAGTAAGGAGTACCCACGGCATCCTGGCGGCGATAGCGCTTGCCGATGGTGTCCTTCTCGTCGTAGGTGCAGTTGAAGTGGAACTTCAGCTGGTCGATAATCTCGCGAGCCTTCTCGGGCAGTCCGCCTTTCTTCACGAGCGGCAGCACGGCCAGCTTCGTGGGAGCCAGAGCTGCGGGCAACTTCAGCACCACGCGGCTCTCGCCGTTCTCCAGCTGCTCCTCGGTGTAGGCGTGGCACATGATGGAAAGGAACATACGGTCAACACCAATCGAAGTCTCGATGACAAACGGCGTATAGCGCTCGTTGGTCTGCGGGTCGAAGTATTCAATCTTCTTGCCGGAATATTTCTGATGCTGCGACAGGTCGAAGTTGGTGCGGCTGTGAATACCCTCCACCTCCTTGAATCCGAACGGCATCTTGAACTCGATGTCGGTGGCGGCGTTGGCATAGTGGGCCAGCTTGTCGTGGTCGTGGAAACGGTAGTTCTCTGCGCCGAAGCCGAGGGCCTGGTGCCAGGCCATACGCGTCTGCTTCCACTTGGGGAACCAGTCGAGCTCGGTGCCGGGCTTTACGAAGAACTGCATCTCCATCTGCTCAAACTCGCGCATACGGAAGATGAACTGACGGGCCACAATCTCGTTGCGGAAGGCCTTACCAATCTGTGCGATACCGAAAGGAATCTTCATGCGGCCAGTCTTCTGCACGTTCAGGTAGTTCACGAAGATGCCCTGAGCCGTCTCCGGACGCAGGTAGATCTTCATCGAAGCATCGGCAGAGGCACCCATCTCCGTGGAGAACATCAGGTTGAACTGGCGCACGTCGGTCCAGTTTTTCGTGCCGCTGATGGGGTCTACGATTTCCTCATCGAGGATAATCTGCTTCAGCTCGTCGAGGTCCGGTCCCTGCATGGCGGCAGCATAGCGGGCGTGGAGGGCGTCGCGCTTGGCGATGTGCTCCTTCACGTGCTCCGAGGTCTCCATGTACTTAGCCTCGTCGAAAGCCTCACCGAAACGCTTGCGGGCCTTCTCCACCTCCTTCTGAATCTTCTCGTCGTACTTCGCAATCTGGTCCTCGATGAGCACATCGGCGCGATAGCGCTTCTTCGAGTCGCGGTTGTCGATGAGGGGGTCGTTGAAAGCATCCACGTGTCCTGATGCCTTCCAGATGGTGGGGTGCATGAAGATAGCGCTGTCGATGCCCACGATGTTGTCGTGGAGCAGCACCATCGACTTCCACCAATACTGTTTGATATTGTTTTTCAGCTCCACGCCGTTCTGACCGTAGTCATAAACAGCGCCGAGACCGTCATAGATTTCACTACTTGGAAAAACGAAGCCATACTCTTTGCAGTGGCTCACAATCTTCTTGAAAACGTCTTCTTGTGCCATTGTCTTAAATGATAAATTTCGAAATTTGCTGGCAAAGGTACTGCTTTTTTTCCTATTTCGCGCACATGCGAACGTTAAATTAGGGTAAAAGCATTTTCAGAGCGGACTTAATGATGGTAATATTTGAAAAAACGCGCACCCGCATCAAATAGAATTTGGACATTTCGCGAAATTTTATTATCTTTGCGGTCAATACCGCGAAGTTACTCTGTCTCGGCAAAAAAAGAAAGGCTTTTCTTTGTTTTGCTCTCGACTTTTCGTAACTTTGCACTCATAATTCAACAATCATGGACGACGAGACAAAAGATATTACCACGAACGAAGAAGCACAAAACTCCGAAAACACCACAGCCAATGAGAACGCCGGCGTTCCCGACGGTTCTTCGTCGGCTACAGGAGCCGATGGCGAGGCCCATTCCGACTACAAACCCGTAAACCGTTTTGATGCCGCTGCCGTGCATCATCTCAGCGGTATGTATCAGAACTGGTTTCTCGACTACGCCTCCTACGTAATATTGGAACGCGCCGTACCGCATATCGAGGACGGACTGAAGCCCGTGCAACGCCGCATCCTGCACTCCATGAAGCGCATGGATGACGGACGCTACAACAAGGTGGCCAATATCGTGGGTCACACGATGCAGTTCCACCCTCACGGCGATGCTTCCATCGGCGACGCATTGGTGCAGATGGGACAAAAAGACCTGCTCATCGACACGCAGGGAAACTGGGGAAACATCCTCACGGGCGACCGTGCTGCCGCTCCCCGTTACATCGAGGCGCGCCTTTCGAAGTTTGCGCTCGACGTGGTATTCAATCCGAAGACCACCGAATGGCAGCTGTCGTACGACGGCCGCAACAAGGAACCCATCACGCTGCCTGCCAAATTCCCGCTGCTGCTGGCACAGGGGGCGGAGGGCATTGCCGTGGGACTCTCGTCAAAAATCCTTCCCCACAACTTCAACGACATCTGCGATGCAGCCATCAAATACTTGCATGGGCAGGAGTTCAGGCTCTATCCCGACTTCCCCACGGGTGGCAGCATCGATGTTTCCAAATACAACGACGGTCAGCGAGGCGGTGTATTGAAAGTGAGAGCCAAGATCGAGAAACTCGACAACAAGACGCTCGTCATCCGCGACCTGCCTTTCACCAAGACGGTCAGCACCCTTTGCGAAAGCATCACCAAAGCCATCGAAAAGGGAAAGATCAAGGCCAAGAACGTGACCGACCTCACATCGGCCAACGTGGAGGTGCAGGTGCATCTCTCGCCGGGCGTTTCTTCCGACAAGACCATCGATGCGCTCTATGCCTTCTCCGATTGCGAGATCAACCTCTCACCCAACTGCTGTGTCATCGAGGACAACAAACCGCAGTTCCTCACGGTATCCGACGTACTCCGCCATTCCGTGGACCGCACACTGGCCCTCTTGCGCCAGGAACTCGAAATCCGCAGGCACGAACTGATGGAGCAGATGCATTTCGCCTCATTGGAAAAGATTTTCATCGAAGAGCGCATTTATAAAGGACGGCCGTTTGAGAACGCCAACAGCACCGACGAACTCTGCGAATACATCGACGAGAGGCTCACGCCCTTCTATCCGCAGATGATCCGCGAGGTAACCAAGGACGATATCCTGCGCCTGCTCGAAATCAAGATGCAGCGCATTGCCAAGTTCTCCAAGGACAAGGCCGATGAACTCATCGCCCGCATCCAGGCGGAGATAGAGGAGATTGACCAAAAGTTGGCCAACATGACCGAAGTGACGGCCGACTGGTTCCAATACCTGAAGGACAAATACGGCACCGAACACCCGCGCCTCACGGAGATCAAGAACTTTGACACCATCGAGGCTGCCAAGGTGGTGGAGGCCAATGAGAAGCTCTACATCAACCGTCAGGAGGGATTCATCGGAACGGGTATGAAGAAGGATGAGTTCGTCTGCAACTGCTCCGACCTCGACGACATCATCATTTTCTACAAGGACGGTAAGTACAAGGTCATCCGTGTGGCCGAAAAGATTTTCGTAGGCAAGAACATCCTCCACGTGGCGGTGTTCAAGAAGAACGACAGTCGCACCATCTACAACGTGGTTTACCGCGACGGCCGCCAAGGACAGTATTTCATCAAGCGTTTCAACGTGACCTCCATGACCCGCGACAAGGAGTATGACCTCACGCAGGGTACACCCGGTTCGCGCGTCATCTACTTCACTTCCAACCCCAACGGCGAGGCCGAAATCATCAAGATTACCCTCGACCCCACGGCCAAGGTGAAGAAGTTCTTCCTTGAAAAGGACTTCTCGGAAGTGATTATCAAGGGCCGTGCCTCTAAGGGTAACCTGCTCACGAAGCACCCCGTGAACCGCATCTCGCTGAAAAGCCACGGCCATTCCACGCTTGGCGGACGCAAGGTATGGTATGATCCCGATGTCAACCGCCTCAACTACGATGAACACGGACGCTTCCTCGGAGAGTTCAACGATGAAGACCAGATTCTCGTGGTGCTCGACAATGGCGACTTCTACCTCTCCAACTTTGACCTGAACAACCATTACGAGGACAACATCCTACGCCTGGAGAAGTATCAGTCAGACAAGGTATGGACGGCCATTCTCTACGATGCCGACCAACAGGGCTATCCCTACTTGAAGCGTTTCCTGATGGAAGCCTCGAAGCGCAAGCAGAACTGGCTCTCGGAGAACATCAACTCCCGTCTTATCCTGCTCACCGACCAGGCTTATCCCCGCATCAAGGTGGCCTTCGGCGGGAACGACAGTTTCCGTGATCCCCAGGAGATAGAGGCTGCTGACTTCGTAGGCGTCAAGGGATTCAAGGCCCGCGGCAAGCGCCTTACCACCTATGCCATCGCCTCAATCGAAGAGCTGGAGCCCAATCGCTTCCCGGAAAAGCCCGAAGAGCCTGAAGAGGAACAACCGGAACAGCCTGAAAGCCCTGAGAGCCCGGATTCCTCTGAGAACTCTGAAAGCTCTGAAAACTCTGAGTATTCAGATAACTCCGATTCTTCCGAAAACTCCGAGCCCTCCGATAACTCCCAGGAATCCCAGAATTCCCAAGATTCCCAGAATCCCCAAAATTCCCAGGAATCCCAAGACTCCCTGCCTCCAGCTCCCCCCAAGCCCGCCAAGAAGCCTTCCCGCAAGAAGGACTCCGGCCAACTCGACCTCTTTGACTCCTTCGAAGAAGAATGAAAAGACTCCACCATATCCTACCCATAGTGCTTGCATCCCTGATGCAGGCACTCCCTTTGTGCGCCCAGCAGCCTGTCGCGAGGGAAGTCACCAATGTCAAGATGATTGGCATAGGCCCTTCCAACATCCTCGACACCTACCTCTCTCCAGAGCATTACAACGGATTTGAACTCCGTTTCATCGACCAGGCTGAGCGCCACAAGATAACAACGTCCTCCACCCCGTCGAGTATGGGACTGTGTTACAGCCCTGAATCCTCCAACTGGACCACGACCCTCACCCATCAGGCCCAAATCTCCTACAGCAAGCCCCGCTCAGAAGATGCCAACTACCTCTACGGCCTTTACAGCTTTATCCTCGCCCGCCAACGTCATTGGCACCTGATGGGCAACCGCCTGGAACTGAAGGCCGGTGCTCAGGGTGAAATCGGCGGCGGTTTTCTCTATAACACCCGCAACGGCAACAATCCCGCACAGGCACGTGCCTATCTGAACATTGCACCCAATGCCTCGGCCCGCTATCTCTTCAACATCAGGAAAATGCGTGCCGCCGTACAATACGAGGTGGCCTTGCCCCTTTTAGGTGTCCTCTTCAGTCCCAACTACGGCCAGAGCTATTACGAGCTTTTCTCCAAGGGCAACTACGACCACAACATCGTGTTCACCACGCCCTTCAATGCCCCTACCCTGCGGCAGATGCTTTCCTTTGACTTTACCGTCAAAGACCACATCTTCCGTATCGGCTATCTAGGCGATTTCCAACAGGCAAAAGTCAACAGTCTGAAGTATCACGCCTACAGCCATCTCATCATCCTCGGCTACGTACACCGCTTCCAAATCCAGAAAATCCGCCCATGACTCATATAAAAGAATTTCTCCGCGTTGCCATCTGGTGCAGGACACTTGTACCGCTCGGACTCTTCCTCACGCTCTTCCTCTTTTCCTCCTGCATCAAGGAAGAGGAATATGACGACAATGCCCGCGGCAACTTCGAGGCTCTCTGGAACATCATGGACCAGCATTACTGCTTCTTCAAGGAAAAGAATATCGACTGGAATGCCATCCACGCCAAATATTCCCCGCAAGTGGACGCAGGCATGAGCTCATCACAACTCTTCGAGGTGCTCGCCAAGATGCTCTCAGAACTGAAAGACGGGCACGTCAACCTCTATTCTTCCTTCGATGTGGGCCGCAACTGGAGTTGGCATGAGAACTACCCGTCAAACTTCAGCGACACCATATATCATAAGTACATAGGCACCGACTACAAGATAGCAGGCCCGCTCCGCTACCGTGTGCTCGACGACAATATCGGCTACCTGCGATGCGCCTCTTTCGAAAGTGCCATCGGTTCAGGTAATCTCGACCATGTGCTGTCCGATTTTGCCCCCTGCAACGGACTTATCATTGACATTCGCGACAACGGCGGCGGTCTGCTCACCGATGCGGAGACTTTCGCGGCCCGTTTCACCAACGAGGAGATACTGGTGGGCTACATGCAGCACAAGACGGGAACCGGCCACAACGATTTCTCCAAACTCGAGGAACAGCGGCTCAAGCCCTCTAACGGCGTCAGATGGCAGAAGCGCGTCATCCTGCTCACCAACCGTCAGGTATACAGCGCCGCCAATGAATTTACGAAGTATATGAAATGCTGTCCACAGGTAACTATCGTCGGTGACCGGACGGGTGGCGGCGCAGGACTTCCCTTTACCAGCGAACTGCCTAATGGCTGGGGCGTCAGGTTCTCCGCCTGTCCGATGTACGACCGTGACAAGCAAAGCACGGAATTCGGCATTGCCCCCGACCATCACGTCGATATGACTCAGGAAGATTTCCTCCGCGGCAAGGACACCATCATAGAATACGCCCGTGACTTGCTCAACAAATAACCATCTCCCCATGATAGAACTGAAAGAACTCACCATAGGGTACGCGCAGAAGAACAACACGAAGGTTGTGGCTTCAGGCATCAACGCCACCCTCCACAGCGGCCGTCTCACCTGTCTGATCGGTGCCAACGGTATCGGAAAAAGTACTTTGCTGCGTACCCTTTCCGCTTTCCAGCCCCCGCTCAGCGGTGAAATCTTTATCGATAACGAATCCCCCATTCCCCTCTCCACCCTCAGCGACAAGCAACTCTCGCGCCTCATCGGCGTAGTACTCACCGAAAAGCCCGACGTCCAGAATATGACCGTCTTCGAACTGGTAGGACTTGGCCGCAGCCCCTACACGGGTTTCTGGGGCCGACTCAATGAGGATGACAAAGAGGTGGTGAAGGAAAGCCTCCGTCTGGTAGGCATCGAATCCCTGCAGGATCGACTGATCCAGACGCTCTCCGACGGAGAACGCCAGAAAACGATGATAGCCAAGGCTTTAGCCCAGCAGACGCCTGTCATCTATCTCGACGAACCTACCGCTTTCCTGGACTATCCCTCGAAGGTGGAGATGCTTACGCTACTCCGTCATCTGGCCCGCGAAACAGGAAAGACCATCTTCCTTTCCACCCACGACATGGAACTGGCTCTCCAAATTGCAGACGAACTCTGGCTCATGACCACCGAAAACCCGTCGAATAACGGGCTGTGCCAAAACCCGAAAGAGACCACCCTCATCATCGGCACTCCCCGGGAACTGGCCTCCAACGGCAGTCTCAGCCATTTCATCGACCGTCCCGGACTCCACTTTGACCCGCAAACTCTGGCCATCAGAGTAACAAATCGCGAATAATTTTGGCCGTTTCATAAAAAAGATGTAATTTTGTCCCCGGTTTTGCGCCTGTGGCGGAATTGGTAGACGCGCTAGACTTAGGATCTAGTGTCTTCCGACGTGCAGGTTCGAGTCCTGTCAGGCGCACAATAAAAGGCTTCCCATGCGGGAAGCCTTTTTTATCTTGCTATAAAGAGATTTGCTTATTTAAAGCATGGTAAGTCTTTCTTTTCTACAAGGAACTCTCCAATCTGAACAGCATTCAGCGCAGCACCCTTGCGGATCTGGTCACCGCTGAGCCAGAAAGTCAGACCGTTCTCATCGCTGATATCCTTACGGACGCGGCCCACATAGACATCATCGTGACCGGCAGTCTCCAAAGGCATCGGATAGACAAGGTTTGAAGGATCATCCTTCAGCGTCACACCGGGAGCAGCGGCCAAAGCCTGCTGGGCCTCTTCCACGCTGATGGGACGCTCCGTCTCAATCCACACACTCTCGGAATGGCTGCGAAGGGAAGACACACGGACACACATGGCCGAGCATTTGGCATCGGTATGCATGATCTTCTGCGTCTCGTTGTACATCTTCATCTCTTCCTTGGTATAGCCGTTGGGCTGGAATACGTCAATCTGAGGAATCACGTTGTAAGCCAGCTGATGGGCGAACTTCTTCACGGTCTTCACCTCACCCTCTTCTACCATCTCCTTATACTGCTGCTGCAGTTCGGCCATGGCTGCGGCTCCGGCACCCGAAGCACTCTGATAGGAAGCCACGTGGATGCGCTTGATGTGGCTCAGTTTTTCCAGCGGTTGCAGGCAGACCACCATCATAATAGTTGTACAGTTCGGATTGGCAATGATACCGCGTGGGCGGTTCAAGGCATCCTCGGCGTTGCACTCAGGCACCACCAAGGGCACATCCTCATCCATACGGAAGGCACTGGAGTTGTCAATCATCACAGCTCCGTATTTCGTAATGTCGGCAGCAAATTCCTTGCTCGTACCAGCACCGGCGGAAGTGAACGCAATGTCCACACCCTTGAAGTCGTCGTTGTGCTGAAGCAGTTTCACTTCAATTTCCTTTCCCCTGAAGGTATACTTTCGCCCGGCGGAACGCTCGCTGCCGAACAATACCAACTCATCCATAGGGAAGTTTCTCTCATCGAGGATACGCAGGAACTCCTGTCCCACGGCACCACTTACGCCAACAATTGCTACTTTCATTGTCTTTTGTCTCCTTATTTTTTTAATTCGGATGCAAAGGTACGAATAAGTGAGCGAAAAGCCAAAAGAATTTTGAGTTTTTCCCAACAAGAGTACCTTCGCTTGGTAAAACCGAGCAAAAGTACAACTTTTCAGCGTATTTATTGCAAGATTGACAGAAAAAGTTGTAATTTTGCAGTCAAAAGGTGATAAATCATGTTCAATCTCGGTGCATACTTTCCCATTACCGACCCTACATGGATTTTCTTCATCGTGCTATGCATCATCCTGTTAGCGCCGATGATCATGAGCAAGTTGCGCATTCCGCACATCATCGGAATGGTGCTCGCGGGTATCGTCGTGGGACAATACGGATTGAACATTCTGCAGCGGGATGCTTCCTTTGAGATTTTCGGACAGGTGGGTCTCTATTTCATCATGTTCCTTGCCGGTCTGGAGATGGATATGGACGGCACGCGGAAACACCTGCGCAAGATGATTGTCTTCGGACTGCTCACCTTCCTCGTACCCTTTATCATGGTTTATGTGGCAGGTATCCGCCTGCTCGACTACAGCAAGGAGGCCACCTTACTGCTCTGCTGTATCCTGTCGTCCAACACGCTGATAGCCTATCCTATTGTCACGAAATACGGTTTGCAACGCCATCGGGCCGTCACGCTCTCCGTGGGTGCCTCGATGATTGCCCTGACGATGGCGCTCATCAGTCTTTCGTTTATTGTTGGGGCTGTACATGCCATGCAGACTCCCAACGGTTCACCGTCGGTTTTCTACACATTTTTCCTACCGTTGCTGAAACTGGCTGTCTATCTGACGGGTATGGTATACATCGTGCCAAGGGTGACGCGCTGGTTCCTGCAGCGATACAGTGATGCCGTCACGCAGTTTATCTTCATCCTTTCCATCCTTTTCCTCAGTGCTTCCATCACGTCGTTTATCGGACTCGAAGGTGTACTTGGCGCCTTCTTTGCCGGTCTCACGCTCAACCGCTACATTCCGCGTGTCTCCCCGCTGATGGGACGTCTGGAGTTTATCGGCAATGCCATCTTCATTCCCTATTTCCTAATTGGTGTGGGAATGCTCATCAATATCGGCGTGCTCTTTGAGAGTTGGCACACCGCCTATGTGGTTGTTATCATGGTGGTGATGGGAACGGTCGGAAAGATGGTGGCCGGCTACCTGGCGGGCATCGGATTCCGCATGCCTGTATCGTATGGGCACATGATGTTCGGTCTGACCTCCGCCCACGCAGCAGGCTCCATTGCCATCGTGATGGTGGGTATGAAGCTCAGCATCGGCGACGGCAGCTACCTGGTGGATGCCGATATGCTCAACGGTGTGGTGATGATGATACTCTTCACCTGCGTCATTTCTTCCCTGATGACGGAGTTTGCCGCGCAGAAAATCGTGCTTGAGGACAACATCATCAACGAAGATGACAAAACGGGCGACGACGAGAAGATACTGCTGCCGCTGAAATACCACGGCAACAGCAACACACTGGTCACGCTGGCCATCCTGATGCGAAATGAGCGTCTGAACCGCGGTATCATCGGTCTGAATGTGGTGCTCGATGACGCTGAGGTAAAGAAAAACCAGGCTTTGGGTCGCCAGCTGCTCGAACAAGCCACGAAAGCGGCTTCCGCTGCCAATGTCAGGATGCAGACGCAGAGCCGCATTGCTACGAATATCGCCAACGGCATCGTGCATGCCTTCAAGGAATACCAGGCCAGTGAAATCATCATCGGACTCCACGAGCCCAAAAATGAGAAGGATTCCTTCTGGGGCATCTTCACCGAGAATCTCTTCACGGAACTCAACCGTCAGATTATCATCGTCAAGGTGATGCAACCCCTCAATACCATCCGCCGTATACAGGTGGCCGTTCCTTCAAGGGCGGAGTTTGAACCGGGATTCCACAGATGGATAGACCGTTTGGCCCGACTGGCCGGTAATCTGGAATGCCGCATTCAGTTCCATGGCCGTCAGGACACGCTGGCCCTCATCAACCAGCATATCCAGAACCAGCATTCCGATATCCGGGTTGATTACCAGGCCATGCCTCACTGGAACCAACTGCCGCAATTGGCACAGACCATCAACGACGATCATCTCTTTGTGGTCATCACGGCCCGTAAGGGAACGGTGAGTTACAAGACTGCCTTCGAGAAACTGCCTGCAGAACTGCAGCGTTTCTATCAGCGGCAGAATCTGATGATCATTTTCCCCGACCAGTATGGCGAGCCTTTGAACGTGATGAGTTTCACGGCTCCGCAGAAGCGTGAGGAAACCAGTGCCTATGCCCTGCTCCGCGAATGGTGGAAGAAAAGGCATCACACAGAGTGAATAGAATAGACAGAGAAATATGATACATATAAAAGATATAACAAAGAGTTTCGGCTCGCTGCAGGTACTGAAAGGTATCTCACTCGATATTGAGAAAGGCGAAGTCGTCAGCATCGTCGGCCCATCGGGAGCCGGCAAGACCACCCTGCTGCAAATCATCGGAACCCTCGATAAGCCCGATAGCGGTTCCGTAAGTGTAGATGGCATCGACACCACCACCCTATCACAAAAGGCACTTTCCGATTTCCGCAACCAGCACATCGGATTCGTCTTTCAGTTCCACCAGCTCCTTCCCGAGTTTACTGCCCTTGAAAACGTGATGATTCCCGCCTATATTGCAGGAAAGGGCCACAGCGAAGCCAAGCGGCGCGCGGAAGAACTGCTGTCATTCATGGGACTTTCAGACCGCGCACATCATAAACCCGCCGAACTTTCCGGTGGTGAAAAGCAGCGTGTAGCCGTGGCTCGCGCATTGGTGAACAATCCCGCAGTCATCCTGGCCGATGAACCTTCCGGCAGTCTCGACTCCAAGAACAAGAGCGAACTTCATCAGCTGTTCTTCGACCTCCGCGACAAATTCGGACAGACCTTCGTCATCGTCACCCACGACGAGGAACTGGCTGCCATTACGGACCGCACCATCCATCTGAAAGACGGTCAGGTTATTACCCCGGAAGAAACAGAGGAAGTCAAGGAAGAAAACGAAGAATCACCGCAGGGGGAACAAAGTAATATAGTTTGTGCCGCAAGTGATGGGTAATCGAACGCCTCCCAATGGTTAAATGAACAACAAAGTAATTTACTTTGTACCCGAATTGATCATTGATATATCTGCAAAAGAATAACGGCTGCAATTCCATGAGGAACTGCAGCCGTTGCTATTTGCGTAATGTTTACTGATTACTCAGCAATACAGATTGACACACGGTTCAGGTCGTTCTCCTCGAACGGCTGTACCTTGTCGCCGTAAGAATCGTAGGTGATACGGCCCTCGTCAATGCCATAGTCCTTCTTCAGGGTGTTCACCACCACGTCGGCACGCTGGGCAGCCAGACGGGCGTTGATACGCTCGTTACCAGTACCCTTGTCAGCATAGCCGCTAACTACGACCTTTGCCTCGGGATACTTGTTCAGGTACTCGGCAATCTCCTTCACCTTCTGCATCTCAGCGTCAGTGATGACGGTAGAGTTGATGGTGAAGAACACATCACGACGGATCTGCTCCTTCTTCGGGATAACAGGCTCCTGGATGTACTTGTAGATGGTGTCATAGACAACCACGTCACGATAGACGTCCTTGGTCTCAGTGGTCTTGGTCTTGCCCAGGTTGATGCGCAGACCTGCCAGAGCGTTGAAGTACCAGTCGGGGTTGTCACCATACTTAGAGTTGTACTTGTCACCGAGGATGTTGGCGTTACCTTCGAGCAGCAGGCTCACGGCATCGCTCAGACGGAAACCGAGCTGCAAACCGCCACGGCCGAACGGACGAACCTTTGTACCGTCCCAGATGTACTGGAGGTTGTAGTTGTCGAGCTGCTTCACGTTAGCTGCAATAGCATTAGCCTCGTCGTTCTTCCAGGCGATGTTGGCACCACCACCTACGAACAATACGACAGAGAGGAAACGGTCGGGATTCCATCCGCCGAAAGCATTGGTCAGGTCGAACATCAGGTCGAGGCCGGGAGCCACATAGTTCCACTTGTAAGTGTTGGTGTAAGGAGCAGAGCCTTGAGTAGCGCAGAATCCGTTCCAACCACCTTTACTCTGCCATCCATTACCCTGGATGCGGGCAGCGAACCAAGGATTGAACTGGTAGCCAATGCCGAGCTGTACGTTCGGAGAAATCAGGTCCTTGAACTTGGCCTCACCGAGTGTGTACTGAGCACCACCCTGCAGTGTAATGAACGCATGGCTCTTAAACTTCGTGGTCACGTCCTGGTGATCCAACTCTTGCACAGTGCGCTGATCGACGCGGTCAATCACCTTCTTTGTCTGTGCTGTGGCGCTCAGGCTCGCGAATGCCAAAGCAGCCACTAAATACGTCTTTAAACTTCTCATAATTTTAAATATTTAAAATGAATATAATATATTTTGGTTCAACATTATTTCGTTCTTACCGGGCGAATCACAGCACCATAGTACCTATAGTATTTATTGGGCTGGGAATCCTGAGGATTCGTGTTGATATCTAGATTATAAGCATAGGCATACGCATTAGGTGTGGGATCAGCCGTAGGAAGCGTATAAAGCGTCCCAGCCCAATAGCGGGCTTTGGTTGTTGAATATGCCGGTTCGGTGCTCGTTGATGAATAATAACCTGTCATCGGCAAATAGATAAACTTTCCTGAAGGGCCAGTCACTTTGTAACAATTCACGCCGCTTACCGTGGTTTTCTCCCAGGTACATCTTTCGTTGAGTTCCTGGAAATCAAAATAGGTAGGCATGTGCCATTTACCACCCCATGCTGCCTTTACGGCATCATATTCCGTATTACTGATATCATTGCCTATGCTCACGAAGGCATCTGAACTGGCATCGTAATAATCATATTCTTCTTTCTTGAAACTGGTATTGGCTTTGGTCTCACCCCATGCATAGAACTTGCCAGCAGCCGTATTCTTCGTAGCACCCAAATTCACCGATGACCACAAAGAACTCAAACCCAGATCCACCGCATACTTATCGTATGCATTGGAAGAGGTGCCGCCACCAGACGAACCGCCACCATCATATACCGGACGGATCAGCATGTGGGTTGCCTTGTTGTTATTGGCAACAATAGCATATTGCGTCTTGCTATAGATAGCCAGTTCGTAAGGGTGCAATTGGCTATCTGTCTCGCCAGTCCAATACATAGAGTAGTTGTCATAATAGAACTTGTTACTATACTCGTATCCGCCTTTGGGAAGGAAGATAGACTGTCCGTTACAAGTGAGCATATAACCAGCCACGCCATTTTGCGTTGTTGCTGTAATCGTGGACTTCTCCATCAGTTCTTCCACCTCCTCTTTTTTCGGCAGACGCCATCCTTTACCCCAGTTGGCGGTGGCTATATCATAATTTGCATCACCACAGATAGTGGTTTTCGTATAGCCATTGGCATAGTCAGAACTGGTCCACGACATCATGTCTCCGGTAGGATCGCCCCAACCATAATAGCCACCAACCTCGTATTCGGAACTGGCGCCCATATTCCATTTAGCCCATTTCACGCTCAAGCCCAAATCTACAGCATCAGGAATGGGGAACTTGGCGTCGGTAGTGACAGAAATCACGTTACTTTCCACATAGTTACCCTCCGTCACGGCGTAAGCCTTGAAATAATAGGTAGTATTAGACTCCAGCCCACCCACGGTGATTGTGGTCGTCTCATTGGGGACACCAGACTTGTTCACACGGCTATTGCCTTGTACGTTCAGCGTACTCTCCGAAGTAGCATAAGCCACACCATAATCAGAAACATAACTCAGCGTTCCTGTGAATATCAGTGGTACGGAAACTGTTTCTGCCACTTTCGTAACCCCATTCTCATTAATGGCTACCTCTACTTTCTGCTTATAGTCGCCATAGACAGGACGAATGGCCATACCGAGATAACGCTCCATCTCGGTCATAGTAAAGGTATTTTCGGTCAGTCCTAACATCTGGGCATTGGTCTTATTCTCAGAAAGCATTCCTGACCAATAATAGCCCATATCGGCCTCACCAGTTACATCTCCTGTACGAACACCCGTTACAGGAAGGAAGATACTGTTTTCGTTCGTACGTGACTTCACCAGATATCCATTCACGCCATCCTGTTCCGTCCACTCCCAGTCACACTGAGTAATCAGTTCATTGATTTCCCCATCGGTAGGCATACGCCATTTGTCCTCCCACATCACCTTGGCCAAGTCGTAACTGGTGTTGACTATATGTCCGTCGGGAGTCAGCGTGGGATAATATTTCAAATCGGTAGAATGGTTACGTCCTGTAACATCACCCCATCCAACCAGGAAACCGGGTTCTGAAGCATTAGCAGCACCTAAGTTGAAAGGAGCCCACTGCACACTGAGACCAAGGTCAACGGCGGCGTCGGGTGCAGTAGATTCGAGCGTGTTCTCGGAAGTTCCGAAGGTTATCTTCTCCACTTCCCACACCGGGCGTTCTATAGTAGAACCATCGGTAAGATGTATAGTAATCGTACGGATGTCTGCAGCGGGTGCTTTGCGCTGGGCATAGCCAGAGAGCACTACGCCTACAAACATAAGTATGAGATAGAGTTTCTTCATTTCTTAATAAACTTATATGACTGTTTAGGTGTTACTACTATATAGGCTCCATGTGGCAATGATGCCAGATGAAGAGAAATTTCGTTTCCGGTTTGTTCCATAGGAACAGAAAAATGCTTCCCGTCCAGCGAACTCACAAAGACGCCGGCGGCAGAAGCCAATCCCGCAACACGGATGGTATTGGCATCCGTAAAGGAAAATACGAGCGAAGAAGGTGACTCCACCTGGGAGATAGCCGTAGGCAACTCCATCTGGAAGGTAAACTCCTCCACATCGTCGTAACTGAACTGTAGTTCTTTGGTAGAAATAGAAATATAATCAGAAGAGAAGGTTATCTCGGGATTCTCATTGAGATCCACGTAGGTTATCTTACCACCCTTCTGTACAATCATCAAAACACTCTCCTGATTGTCAGCCTGAACAGGCGAGGCAACCAGCAGAATGCTCAACAGTAATAAACATAAAAGACTCGTTCGAGAATTCATGTAGAATATTTATTGATTTGGTACAATTTTACTTTTCAGTACAATCTCTTCGGTACCTCCCTTGGAGTTGGTCAAGAGCTTGACAGTAGAATGATGGTCTCCTGGCCTAAACCCAAAATAGTTCACGTCTATGCTGACCGTCATCTTCTCGCCACCTTTCAGTGTATCAGCAGGAAGGGTCACCGTTGTACAGGAACAGTCGGTAAATACCGGTTTGAATCGCAGCGTCTTGTCGCCAGTATTCTCACAATCGATGTCAACATGCTGGACCATTCCATCCTGCAGGCGGATTGTTCCGAAGTCAACTTCGTTGGTACTCACCTTCAGCATGGCTGGATCTTGCTTACATCCGCAAAGCAGACAGGCAGACGCCATCACGACCAGGAACCATGCTCTTATCATGTTATTCATCCTTATAAACATCTTTCACGCCCTCGGCATGCTTATCGCGGATGGTGAGATACCATTTGCCATCCTTGACAACAGGATTCAAAGTCAGCGTGGTAACGCCGATTTCCTTTTCGAGATCACCGTTTGGAACCATCTGCACATAGAAGGCCACTTCGTTGTTCTTGTCACTATGAAGGATGAAACTCTTCATTTTGCAACCGTAATTCGGTAGCTGTGCCATAGCCTTCTTATAGTTTTCCTTCTCTTTCTCAGAAAAAGGATAGACAGTATCATTGACCACTTTATAGAGCATATTAGCCGTTCGGTCATAGTCCTTGGCAGCAAATCCTGCGACATAGTCTTCCATCAACTGGTTGATGCGCATGGTATCCTCATGGGAGTAGTTCATGGAAGCAGGCTTGATAAACTCGCTTTGACGCTGGCTATCATCCACCTTCTTATTCTTACACGAGGCCACCAGGCAGAGAGCAAGGATGGCTATAATGACGTTAATCTTATTGTACATTTTCGTTAGTTGAGAAAAAGGGGAGGAGTTCTCACCCCTCCCCTTTTGTATAGATTATAAATTCTGTTCGAATTAGTTAGCCTTGGCATTGTGGTGAGTTCTGTTCACCGTTACAGTAGCAACAGTGTACAGATTACCCCAGATGTACTCAACACGGATAGGAATCTCAAGCTCGAAGGTCTGTACAGTAGAACTTACGTTCTTGTAGATCAACTGACCACCGTTGTCAGAGCTGTAGATGAAGTCGAGCTGGTTGGTGATGTTGTTGAGCTGCTCCATACCCTTATGGTCAAGGTTAGCCTTCACAGCATCGATAGAGCTCAGAGCCTCACCGTCAGCGAGCTTAACCTCAGCATCACCTACGTAAACGCCCGTGATTCCATAATAGGTGTAGTAAGATCCACCAGGATTAGCACCCTTCCAAGCATCACGCCAATCCTTGAAGTCAACCAGCTCAAGCAGGTTGATGATCTGCATGCCGTCAGTAGAAGCATCCTCAATTTCAGCATCCTTGTTCAGAACGTCGATCGGACGGAGGAAGCGTACGTTGAAGGTCTTGTTGCTCAGGGTCAGTTCCTGGCACTCGTTCTTAGCGAGAACACCGATGATAGCGGTCAGCGTGTTGTTCAGAACGGCATCGTTCTTGTCGTTGAACTCACTGTGAGAAGCGTAGTTCAGCAGAGCTTCAGCAGCAGTACCGTGCTTGTAAACAACCATGGTATAGTCAGCCTCGGCAGCCGTGCCAGCATAAGACTCATCAGTCAGAACGAGCTCAGCGATAACCTCAGGCAGACGTGTACCAGTCTTAGCCAGCAACTTCTTACCGTCAGCAGATACACTCAGGACATAGGTCTTACCGTCGTTACCCTTGAACTGCTTACCATTGTTAGACTTATCAAATACGAGTGTATAGATCCAGTCAGAAGCATCGAAGCCTTCCTGAGTGCTCTTCACCATAGAAGCGATGATTACGTCGTTACCACGGAACTCGGTAGAGAACAGGTTGGTCAGAGAGTCAGCATCAGCGCGGAGCTCATCCTCAACAGCAGGAACGTTGGTGTGGAGTTCGTATGTTACGTCATCCTTTGTAACGTCAGCCTTTTCAGCAGAGTTCTTCACATACCAGTACTTCTCAGTCTTGTGGTTAGACCAGTCGATAGTAGCGCTGTACTGTGGCATTGGCTTGAAGGTCACCTTCGTTGTGAATACTACATAGATGTCGCTATAACCAGTAGTGTTAGGTGCATACTTGTAAGCGCGCTCCACGGTAAAGGTCTTCTCAGCCTTCTTGTTAGTCCACTGAGCATAGAGAGCATCGATATCCTCAGAAGTGAGCTCGTAGATCAAAGTACTAGACTGAGTGTGAGTCTCAGGATCAGTAAGGTCAGGAGTATTGGTCAGTGTACCAAGGATTTCATCCTCATCGCACTCTACCCACTTACCATCCTTCTTGATGTACTGCTGGTAATCATCACCGGCCTTAACAGGCTCTTCCTCATAGACATTCTCGAAGTCCTCACGAGCCATACCAACGAGCTTGTACAGGTCATACTCGGTCTGATACCAAGTGGTCTTGTAAACCTGATAGCCTTCAGCCTCGAATTCGCACTCATCAAGATAAGACTGACCCTTACCATCATACTTCACTTCAAGATATGAATAATCTGGGCCCTTACGGGTAATCAGGATACGGATGTAACCGTAGTCCAGAATCTTACCATACTTGTCAACAAGAGATACGCGAACAACAGGAGTACGACCAACGGTCTGCATACCTTGCTCAGCACCATAAGCCTGCTGCTTACCAGTACCCTGCTCAACCATCTGAGGACGGAAGGTGTAACCATCTTCGGGGTTGATAGCAGCGTGAGCAGACTCAGAAGTAGTATTGCTACCCTTATAGAAACCAGTGAGTTCGAACTTGTAGGTCAGACCATATTCTTCCATCTTGTCAGCAGGAACCACTTCGTGCATGCCAGAGATATTGTCCCAGTGAGTCTCCACGAGCTTGCGGAGGTCGAGGGTCTCATTCCAGTTACAGGTATCCTGAGGAGCGAAGACAGTAGCCTCGTGTACGGTAGCCATCAGGTGGAGGCTATCGTTATCAGCAATCTTGTCATTAGCATAGAGAGCGCAATAACCACAGTGTGCATTCTGAACACCAGTGAAAGGAACTGGGTTAGCGGTGGTAGAATATTTGTGAGACAGACGAATGTTGCTGTAGATATCAGCATACAGCGTAGCATAGTCAGAAGTGATGATGGTATCTTCCTTAGCACCTTCACCCTGCAGATAAGCCTGAGTAGCGAAGATGGTAACCATTGGCTTCTCCTGAGTAGCAGCAGTAGTACCAGCAGGCATGTTCGGGCTGATCTGCTCGCCATAAATCAAGCCTTGGAGACCCTTGAGCACGCTCTTGATCTTGTCAGGATTCTTGACGTCGAGCTGAACGCTCATCACACCGTCCTTAATCTTATAGATGCTCTTGCCGTCCTTATCCTTCTTGGTAGTGATCTTAGCCTCAGAAGCACGAGTCAGCACGTAGTCCTTATCAGCGTCGATAACCTGTACGTCAGTGATATCGTCAATGATAACATCAGAGGGGTTCAGGTGATAGTTAGCCCAGAGGTCCATCACGCTGGTGTACTGAATGCTGTCATAACGGCCACCTTCCTTATTAGCAGCGCTGTGGTCGAGGCGTGAACCTGCCTGCATCAGAGCGTCGTCAGAAACACGGTCATCATACTTCTTGTTACCATACTCATAACCACGAACTTCCCTCGTTTCGTAATCGGTAGCAGCCAGAGTGTACTGGAAAGCATCGAGATAGTTGAAGCTGGTAGCCTCAATTCCCCAATAATATGCATCGGGAATGAACACGAGGCTGCGCAGACGCTGCTGTACGAGTACGTTCAGCACGTTGATGCTAGCCTTGATTTCGTTGATGGCAGTATTCAGGTCCTTCATCTGCTTCTTCAAGCCGTCGATGTCATTCTTAATAGCGGTATCGTCGTAACCATTCTCAGAAATCTGCTTAAGCTGAGCACGGAGATCTTCCAGCTGCTTAGTAACCGTAGGATCAGTAGAACCATACTTGCCGAGATACTTATTGATGGCATCGATCTGCTGCTGCAAGTCGGCATCAACAGCCTTCCAACCAGTCTTAGGATCATTGAGGGCTTTCTTCAAACCATCGATGTCAGTAAGAGCACTACCCAAATTGGTCTTAACAGACTCCAGATCACCATAAACCTTCATCACAGCATCTTTGTAGGACATGCCTTTCAAATCACCGGTGAGCTCACCGCCGATAAGAGTGTTAAGGTTCTTCAGAGTTGTCTCGGCAGTTCCCAGACGAGCCTCAAGACCAGAAATCTGACCCTTCACGTCGTCGATAGCGTCCTTCAACTCTGTCTTGGTTGCATGATTCTTGGCCTCGTTCTCAAGCGTAGTCAACTTACCATCCAGGGTAGAAAGTTGGCCTTGCATCGAAGTAATCTGACCTTGCAGATCAGACTTAGCCTGCTCGAGGGCAGCCTTGTCAGCATTAACTAACGCCTTCAGGTCATTGATGTCATCATCATAGTCCTTACAAGACGTAATCATACTCGTGGACGCAAAAAGGAATGCACCCATGAGCAAAGAAGTTAAAATTTTCTTTTTCATTAGACTAAAAATTAAATTAAATTAATATATATATATTCTTAAATTCTCTCACAATTATGCAATCTCCCGTGGGGAGAATACAGTAATTTTGTGCAAATATACGCTTAATTATTATATTGCGCAAACAATCTCCAATATTTTTTCACAAAAAGCACAAATTTTAACATTTAAGCCACTTCTCGTTTAAAATAAGGTGTTGCGGGCGTTTTATAACCAGAGCATACCAGAGATTTGCACTTGCGCTATATACACCTTATTAATATATACGCGCGCGCGTAAGCATAAATGGGTCATCTCTCATAGGCATCACTGGGTTTAAGGGTTAATGAAATTCTTCTCATAATCATATACGTAGTTTTTTTAAAATCAATGCAAAATTAGTGTTTTCCCATTTATTTTCCAAATTTTTATCAAACTTTTTCGCGCAGAGTCGCTTATTCTTGATAAATAAGGGTAATTTTGCCCAGATTATTCGCACAAAAGCTTACAAAGGGAGCTGAAATGCCTATTCTCAAAGGATTCCGGCATTGCACATTCGCCCCCAGTGTGAGTCTAAACAACAGCATATTCTACTCAATATCGACAATTATACTTCTGTTTAACTTCAAAACTATGATTTATGAATTCTATCAAAATTGAAATCTCAAAGGCTTGGCTGGAATGCCAACCGAGTGACATTGTGATCCGGTTAGGAGGAATGGTGACCAACGGAGGCGGCCATGAAGCCCGCAAGGGCATCACGTTGCAGGAAATGCTCAAGAATCAGGCTGCCATACTAAGGCGTGAAGGCCGTGTGCGCACGGCGCAGACATACGAAAGCACGCTGAGCAGTTTCATGAAGTATTATCCTCAAGCGATAACTCCAGGGGAACTCAACGCAGAAATCATCAAGGGCTACGAACGGTGGATGCAAGAAAAGGGATTGTCGCGCAATACCTGTTCGTTCTATATGAGAAGACTGCGTGCCGTGTATCGGCTGGCAGCACTGCAGGGAATGTGCGAGAGCCAGCTTCTGTTTGAACAAGTTTTTACCGGCATGGAACGTACGAAGAAGCGAGCCTTGCCAGCCGATGCCTTGAAAATGCTGCTCAATATTCAGAGCAGCAACCGCCACACGACTTTCGCCCTGGACATGTTCCGTTTCAGTCTTTTCACGAGGGGGATGTCGTTTGTAGATATGTGCTACCTGCGCAGGAGCGACATCCGAAACGGCGTTCTGACCTATCAACGCAAAAAGACAGGCCAACTGATACGTATCCGATGGGAGCCGCAGCTGGAGGAAATTGTGAACCGATATGCCAAAGAATGCGATGGTTACCTGCTGCCATTGGTCAGAAAAAGCTCAGGCAATGAGTATCAGCAATACAAGCGCAGCCAACACACGCTTAACAACCGGCTGAAGGCCATCGGCAAGAAGCTAAAACTGCCCGATCCGCTCACGATGTACGTTGCCCGCCATTCATGGGCTTCCACTGCCAAACGGATGAATGTACCGCTACAGATAATCAGCGACAGCATGGGGCACACCTCGGAACGCACCACACAAATATATCTAGCACAGATAGACGCAGACATCATAGATGAAACCAACGCTTCAATTATCAACTTTCTGGAGTCAAAGCACAAAAAGTGAAAGATAGACGAATTGCACTTATTTAGAAACGAAGCCTTACAAAAACATCTTAAATACGACTTTATTTCAAGTGCAATCTCCCCACGGGAGAGCGCATAATTGTGATTGAATTTAAGTACAATATATTTTTATAGTTTAATTTAATTTTTAGTCTAATGAAAAAGAAAATTTTAAGTGCATTGCTTTTAGCAGCATTTGGATTTGCTGTTACGAGCACAGTGACGTCTTGTAAGGACTATGATGACGACATCAATAACTTACAGACACAGATTGATGCGCTGACGCCGAAACTGACTGCCCTGCAGACAGATTTGACCAACCAGTTGAATTCTGCTAAGTCAGAATTGCAGACGGCCATCGCAGCGAAGGCTGATGCCAAGACGGTGACTGACCTTGCCGGTAAGGTGGCAACGTTGGAGACCCAGTTGGGAACAGCTAACGATGCCATCAGCAAACTCCGCACTGACGTTAACGGTGCCCTGAAAGACATTGCGACGCTGACAGGTGACTACAAGACACTCCGCGGCGACTTGGACGATGAAGTGAAAGCCCGTGAGGCTCTGGAAGCCAACCTCAAAGTTCAGTTGGCCGCCTTCGAGAAGTATGGCGAAGAAATTAAGAAGTTGCAAGATGCCGACTATCAAGGACAGATCAACACGCTGAAAGGCCAGTATCAGAGCATCAAGGATGCCGACTACCAGAAGCAGATTGACGAACTGAAAGAGAAGGTGAAGAACTTCGCAACCGACGGCACCATCAAAGAACTGCAGGATAAAGTAAAGAAACTGCAAGAGGACATCGCCGGCTTCAACAGCAATCTGGACGCTATGACCGTGCTCGTGCTGCGTCAGCTGAACAGCATCGCACTGGTTCCTGCCCTCTATGTGGATGGTATTGAGGCTATCGAGTTCTTGTCATTGCAGTATACTCCAGTGAAGCCTGGAACGAGCGGACTGGTATCTCAGAGCGGTGCTCAGGTGGTTCGCATTGACAACGGTGAAACAGAGGCGACCTATCGCCTGAACCCCGCAACAGTAAAGCGTGAGAGCATCGATGAAGCAAACATGGAGTTCGTGGCTGCTATCGCTGAAACCCGTGCAGCTGCCAATGTCTTGCAGACCTCTCCTGTAATGTTCAATGGTATCAAGTCTTACGAGAACGGCCTGTTGACCGTAAAACTAAAGAAGAACGTTACATCTTCACTGAACCTTTCGAACAACAATATCTACATTGTTGCCCTAAAGACTCCGCGCAAGGCTGACGCTGAAAAGGGCATTGAGGCAGCCGACATCTACTCAGAGAACTCTCGTCTGGTCGAGACGACGATCACCCCACGTATTGCAGCACTGCCTTGGGATGTAAGAAACGCCGCAATGCACCACTACAGCGATTCAACAACTATCTGGGGTTCACGCGTGGACCAGGATGAACTGGTATGCAAGAAGATCAATTACAACGAGACCTTCGACCTGACCGAGATTGTGACTGGCTGCTATAGCCGCAACATCTCTGACACCCAGATTACCAAGGAACAATTGAAGAGTTATGGTCTGGAGTTCCGCTTCGCCATCCCCACGACTACTTATAAGAATGCTGCCGACAACAATACCGATCAGCAGAAGTTTGCCGTGGTTACTCCTGAGGGTATAATTTCTTCAAAGACCCCTGCTGGTGTTACCGACAACCAAGCCGTGGTGGGCAAAGAGCCTATCGTTCGTGTAGAACTCTGGGATGTTAACAATAACAAGCTCGTTGACCAGCGCTATCTGAAGATCAAGTGGACTATGGACGAGAAGGAAGCCGTCCAGTTGGCTGACAAGAACTCTGAGGCCGTGCTTGGCTGTGATGACGTAACCGCTGAATTCCTCTGGGAAGAGTTTGTGAACGAGGTTTATGCCAAGGTTCGCACACAGGGTATGTCACAGGCTGACTTCAAGGCCATATACACTACCGACATTGAGGAGGCTATCGGTTGGACCACAAACTGGGGTACACCAAAGAAGACAAGCGCTCCTGCCTCAGGCACAACCTTCAATGCCCTGCCCACTATCGGACAGACTACCAACGTACATGGTGATGCCCTGATTGCCCAGTGGATTCTGAACGCTGGTGACATTGAGACCGTGTATAACAGCTCTGCCAGCGACACGAAGACCTTCACCGCCAAGGTAACATTCAAGTCAAGTCTGCCTACAGAGTATCCTGACCTGTGGTTCAACTGGAACTTCACCATCAAACTGCCTAAGTTGCCTTCAATCAATGGCTACTACGACCAGTACTGGCTTAGCAACAAGGTGGGTGAAGAGCATGACGTTCTGCCCGTACAGTTCAACACTCCTGCACAGACATTGGCTTACTGCGTGTATGACAATAACCTGATGAACGCCTTCACTTACGAATTGGTGAATGGTGTACGCCAGTTCATCGTAAAGGATATTCCAGAGTGCGGCACATGGGATCTGCAGTTCAACCTGCCCCAGTCTATGACTGGCTATGCTCCCAACTATACCACATCTTCCGTCAACATCAATGGCGGTGCTTGGCAGA
This sequence comes from uncultured Prevotellaceae bacterium, assembly GCA_900316985.1. Lineage (GTDB taxonomy): Bacteria > Bacteroidota > Bacteroidia > Bacteroidales > Bacteroidaceae > Prevotella. The sequence goes on along the minus strand of ONFE01000004.1, from coordinate 36,796 downwards.
GTGGCGGTGTATGGTGCAACACAACCAGAGATCCCTACGCTACTTTCGTAGCTTATAAACTGATGAAGGGTACAGACCAGGCACTGCAACTGAACTGGGATCAAGATCATGTGTCTTGGTGCGGCAATCCCGCTCACAAGGAGGCTCGCCTCTTTGCTGATCACAACAATCCTGCAAACCAAGGCCTGCTGAACCCATTGTCTCAGAACGACATCACTGGTTCTGACGGTACTGTCACACCTGAGCGCACCCACACAAAGCCTATCAACATGACCGTTTGGGCTACGCTGAACAACTGGAACTACATCCCTGTATTGAAATATAAGATCTACCTCGTAGAGCCTCTGCGCATCAACGGTGGCGAGATTGATGACAAACTGCAGGATGGTGTGGTATCAGGTGACATCCTCGACTGCACAGGTCTTTGGACACTGACCGACTTCCGCGGATACCTCGTATCAGAAGAGGCCGACAATACTTATCCCGAAGAGCAGCGCAAATACACCAAGTCTCTGTGGGATTACTATGAGGTACAGGGCTTCGAAGTTGATGAAGCAAACATCAAGTACACCTTCAAGCGTGCCAATGGCAGCGTGAAGCCAGATAAGAGCCTGTCTTACAGCCAGAGTATGACTGCACAGCAGATTTCAGATGAGACCAATGGTAACATCGTGCTCTCAATGACCTACACAGCCCCGAACTTGGTATTCAAGAACAACGGCGGTTCAAACATCGAGGCTGACGTTTGGGCTTACATCCCCGTCAAGGTGAAGTATGGCTTCGGCGAACTGACTCAGACATTCAAGGTGCTGATTGTTCCTCACGGACACAAATAAGCCAAATTAAACTGTATGTAAAGATAACCTTCAGGGGGGTGCCCATACAAATGGAGGGCACCCCCCTCTTTCACTACAAAAGACACATCAAAACAAAAAGATGAAAAGATCATTTCAAGCACTTTTGCTGCTCGCCCTCATCATGGGAGCCGTTTCGTGCGGTGGCAAGAAAGAAAAGGCCAGTGACAAGGTCATCGTACCATCTGATCCGCGTACTGACTTCGAAATGAGCCGGACGGCAGCTGATTCGACCACGCTGTTGAAGTTGGCAAAACAATATCTCGATGAACTGAAGAACGGCAACGTGGAAGGTGCCCTCGACTTGCTCTACGAGGTGAAGAACCATGAGGCACAACCACTTTCGGAAGCCCGCAAGAACGAAATCAGGAAATCAGTCATGGCTTTCCCCGTAAACGACTACACCATCAAGAGTATGCTACTCTATAACGACAGCGAAACACAGGTGCGCTACACTATCACATTGTTTGAGAAGCCTCAAGGCGACAACCGCCCAAACACCGTGGAGGCAACGCTCAATCCCGTGCGCATCGACTCCGTATGGTATCTCACCGTGGGCACCAGAACGGTAGAGACTAATTATAGAAACAACTGACACCCCTATATATACTAAACGCGATATGAAGAAACTCTACTCCATCATCCTGCTCACCGTGATGCTCTGTGCTGCCACTAACCTTCAAGCCAGCAACGAGGAAGGCACCGTCACCGAGCCCCAAGAAGACCGCATACTGACCATAGATCCTGAAGCAGGCAGCAAACTGGCCGGATTCGTGAAAGGAAGCACGCTGACCTTCACCACAACTTTCGACGAAAAGAGCCAAGGCATGAGCATCAGTATCATTGACCTAAAAAAGAAGGAACTCGGTCTGACGACAGACTACATCGTGGATAAGGAATACACCACCGAGAAAGACGAGGAAGGACGCTGGATGGTGAAGTTCTACAGCAATATCGAATTCATGAAAGGACACCTCTACCAACTGACGGTGGAAGGTCATTCAGAACAAAGCGAGAAGAGCGACGTGACGGGCACAGCATGGGTAACTTACGAAGGCGACGGCGTGGAATATAATTACAGCGACGTAATACTGTCAACCCTGTCGCCCACTGACGGGAGTGAACTGTTAACGGAACTCAACAACAACATATTCATGTTCTTCAGCGATGCAGTGAAAATTGATGCCGAACGCTCCTGCGTAGTAGCATCAGACGGCAGTCGGCAGAAGTTCACACAGATAGTCGATTACAAGCAGAATGCCAAACAATATCAGTTGATTATTCCTACCAACGTTATGAAGACCGCCACTGGCGAAATCAAAATCATGGTATATGCCGTGGATGCCAACGGTAACGTGGTGAAAGGAAATACGAGTATGGAAAACGACTCACACTTTGAATTCACCTATATCTGCAACATCGGATATCCTTCGCTGGCACTCTATCCGGCCCAAGGCAGCATAACAGAACTGGAAAGCATCAACATTACCTACGATCAAGGAATGGTGATCAATAACAGCGAAGCAGAACTCACGCTCTACAAGAGCGACAAGAAAACAGTGATAGAAAGCATCAAAGCCTCCGAGTTGGGCGTGGCTCAGGAAGAACCACTGGTGGCATCGTTCACTCTCACATCAGCCATCCGCCAACAAGGCACATACTATCTGCACATTCCTGCAGGTGTCTTCGGACTGGGCGAACGTATGCTTGACAACCAGGAAATGTGGGTGGCATACACCGTGGCCGACAGAATGGCTACCTACGGTGTGACAATCAGCCCTACAGACGGAAAAACCGTGAAAAAACTGGATAAGTTTACCATTACTTTCAATAACTGGGATGCTGCTGCCCACAACCGCACCAAGAGTGTGGTAAAAGTCGTTGATGAAAACGGTAATACCGTGACGAGTGGACGCGGCTCTACCGACAGTAACAGGACGAGGTTAAACCAATGCGTCATCACGCTGGACGAAGAAGTCACCCAGACAGGTTACTACAGGCTCATCATCCCCGAACAGGCTTTCATTCTGGGCAGTGCAGGCAACAATCACAATGACGAGATGTATTTCGAATACACCGTAGAAGGTGGACAGCAAGAAACTACAAACGTCACGGTGACGGCAATAGAGAAAGACGGACGACTGGATCGCATCACACTCTGGTTTAACGACTACGAGTTTACGAACCTGACTCAAACACCAGGCACGCAGATTGTGAAGATTTACGATAGTCTCGGCAATGAAGTGGGCCAAGGAAAGCTCTATCTAGGCGGTCAGAAAAAGGAAATCTATGTACAAGTGGATTCCGAAACGGCGATAACCACTACCGGTACCTACAAGGTAGTGATTCCTGGAGGGTATCTGAAACTGAATGCTGCGGTCTTCAAGTATGACCTAAGCTACACCTTCAAGTTTGAAAAAACTACAGGCATAAGTAACATCCAGACCGCCGAAGTAACAGGCGCAACCTACAATATGGCCGGACAGCATATTAATCAAATATCAAGGCCTGGCATTTACATCAAGAACGGGCGTAAAATTATCATTAAATAAATATATTCATTTTAAATATTTAAAATTATGAGAAGTTTAAAGACGTATTTAGTGGCTGCTCTGGCATTCGCGAGTCTGAGCGCCACTGCACAGACCAAGAAGGTGGTTGACCGTGTTGACCAGCGCACTGTGCAAGAGTTGGATCACCAGGACGTGACCACAAAGTTTAAGAGCCATGCATTCATCACGCTGCAGGGTGGTGCTCAGTACACCCTTGGTGAGGCCAAGTTCAAGGATCTGATTTCTCCGAACGTACAGCTCGGCATCGGTTACCAGTTCAATCCTTGGTTTGCTGCCCGCATCCAGGCTAATGGCTGGCAGAGTAAGGGTGGCTGGAACAGTTATGCCCAGCATCCCTTCACTTACACTTACAAGTGGAACTACGTGGCTCCAGGCCTTGACCTGATGTTCGACATGACCAATCTGATTGGTGGTTGGAACCCCAACCGCTTCCTTTCTGTTGTGCTGTTTGTAGGTGGTGGTGCCAACATTGCTTGGAAGAATGACGAGGCCAATGCCATTGCTGCCAATGTTCAGCAACTTGATGATTACAAACTTGAATATCTCTGGGACGGTACAAAGGTTCGGCCGTTCGGCCGTGGCGGTCTGCAGCTCGGCTTCCGCCTGAGCGACGCCGTGAGCCTGCTGCTCGAAGGTAACGCCAACATCCTCGGCGACAAGTACAACTCTAAGAAGGCTGACAACCCCGACTGGTACTTCAACGCACTGGCCGGTCTGCGCATCAACCTGGGCAAGACCCGTGCTACTGAGACCAAGGACGTGTATCGCGACGTGGTAGTGTATGACACCATCTACAAGTATGTGCAGGAGCCTGTTGTTGTGAAGAAGGAGCAGATCCGTCGCGATGTGTTCTTCACCATCAACTCTACCGTGATCACCGATGCTGAGATGCAGAAGGTGAAGGAGATTGCTGAGTACCTGAACAAGTATCCCGAGGCTAAGGTCGTAGTAAGCGGCTATGCTGACAAGGGTACGGGTAACGAGCGCATCAACGCCCGTCTGGCTGCCCAGCGTGCTGACGTGGTGGTGAACACCCTGAAGAAGGACTACGGCATTGCCGAGAACCGTATCACCTACGATTCTTACGGCGACAAGGTACAGCCGTTCGAGGAGAACGACCTGAACCGCGTGTCTATCTGTATTGCTGAGTAATACAGAACAAATATTCCGCAAATAGCAACGGCTGCAGTTCCTCCCAAGGAATTGCAGCCGTTAATTTTTTCCTCATGCGGAGTGTACGGAGTGCGCAGAGTTATTTTTTTCTTTTCCGCAGTCTTTACTCCCTTTATATTAATCCCTCTGCGTACTCCATTCACTCTGTGTGATGCTTACATAGAAAGTTTGACGAACTATCAAACTATTCAACAATGAAAGAAACGAGTTCATACACAGAACTTTACGGTGAAGGGTTTGAGGAGAGACCCACCCAACTGGAGACCCAGACTGAAGACCCACCCCTGCCCTCCCTGTTTAGGGAGGGAGAGCATTATTGGTTGTCTTGGATTCTCTAGAGTATTTCTTTCACTTGATGATAGAATGGTCTTCAATGTATCATCAGATGAAGTGCAATGGATGATACTTTGACTTCCGTTCGATGATAGACTGATGGGCAATGGATGATAGATCGAAGAGTGATAAATGATAGATTTAGGAGCAATAAATGATAGATTTAGGAGCAATAGATAATAGATTTATAAACAGTAGATGATGTTTTGCTTACAAAGAGTGTAAGCAAACACTTAATGAATGAAAACAAACCAAACTTTTAGAAACGGATTCCTCCCAAAAAGGGAGGGCTGGGGGTGGGTCTATAAACCCTTCACTGTAACGCGTTAAGGAACAGGGCGTTCCGATTACAGTGAAGGGTTTGTTGTTGTGCGAATTCTTTAAGGATATAGTTAGAATTCTGCGTTCTTGGGGGTACGGGGGAAGGGAATCACGTCGCGGATGTTCTGCATACCGGTGACGAAGAGGATCAGACGCTCAAAGCCAAGGCCGAAGCCGGCATGAGGACATGAACCGTACTTGCGGGTATCGAGATACCACCAGAGGGTCTTGGTATCCATCTGACGACTGTTGATCTCGGCCATCAGCTTCTCATAGCTCTCTTCACGCACGCTACCGCCGATGATCTCACCGATCTGGGGGAAGAGCACGTCGGTGCCCTGCATGGTACGTCCGGGAGCAGCGCAGCCCTGATAACCCACAGAGCCTTCGCCCTGAGCCTCGTTCTGCTTCATATAGAAGGCCTTGATGCTGGCAGGATAGTCGGTCATGATGACTGGCTTCTTGAAATGTTCTTCCACGAGATAGCGCTCATGCTCTGAAGCGAGGTCGTCGCCCCAGTTGCAGGGGAACTCAAACTTCTTGCCGTTCTTGATGGCTTCCTGCAGGATATTGATACCCTCGGTATAGGGCAGACGGACGAAGGTCTCCTTCAGCACGCCTTCCAGACGGGCGATAAGGCCCTTGTCGATCATCTTGTTCAGGAACTCAAGGTCGTCCTTGCAGTTCTCCAAAGCCCAGCGAACGCAATACTTAATGAAGTCTTCCTCGAGGTCCATCAGTTCCTCCTGGTTGAGGAAGGCCACCTCGGGCTCAATCATCCAGAACTCTGCCAGATGGCGAGGGGTGTTGGAGTTCTCGGCACGGAAAGTTGGTCCAAAGGTGTAAATAGCACCCAATGCCGTTGCACCAAGCTCGCCTTCAAGCTGTCCGGAAACGGTCAGCGAAGTCTGCTCACCGAAGAAATCATCGTCGTAGATAATCTTCCCATCCTCGTCTTTCTTCAGGTCGTAGAGGTTCTTGGTGGTCACCTGGAACATATTGCCTGCTCCCTCACAGTCGCTGGCAGTAATGAGCGGTGTGTGGAAATAGAAGAATCCGTGCTCATGGAAATAGGTGTGGATAGCCATCGCCATATTGTGACGGATGCGCATCACGGCACCAAAGGTGTTGGTGCGCAGGCGCAAATGAGCATACTGTCGCATATACTCAAAGCTCTGTCCCTTCTTCTGCATCGGATAATCCGCACCGCAAGTGCCATAAATCTCAATGCTCTCGCACTGGATTTCGCTGGCCTGTCCCTGAGCGGGGCTCTCTACCAAGGTGCCGACAGCACAGATGCAGGAGCCGGTCGTAATGAGTTTGAGTTTTTCTTCTTCAACAACAGCAGGGTCAACGACCACCTGCACGTTCTTGATGGTGGAACCATCGTTGAGGGCAATGAAGTCCACAGCCTTTGAGCTGCGGTGCGTACGCACCCAGCCCTTCACGCAGACTTTCTTGCCATATTCGGTGTCCTGAAGGACATCAATGACTTTTGTTCTTTTCATTTCTATTACTGTTTATTCGAAAGCACCCATGCGCAGCATGTCAACTTCCTTCTCGGTGAGGAAGCGCCAGTCGCCACGACGAAGGTTCTTCTTGGTAAGACCGGCAAACTGCACGCGGTCGAGTTTGATGACACGATAGCCAAGGCTCTCGAAGATGCGGCGAACAATACGGTTCTTGCCGGAATGAATCTCAATACCTACCTGAGACTTGTCGTCTTCCTTGGCATATTCGATAGCATCTGCATGCACCTCGCCATCCTCCAGCTCGATACCCTCGGCAATCTGCTGCATATCAGCAGCGGATACATTCTTGTCGAGATATACGTGATAGACCTTCTTCTTAAGGAACTTTGGATGCGTGAGCTTGGAAGCCAGGTCACCGTCGTTGGTAAGCAGAAGCACACCCGTGGTGTTACGGTCGAGACGACCTACGGGATAGATACGTTCGGGGCAGACATTCTTCACGAGATCCATCACGGTCTTACGCTGCTGCGGATCATCGCTGGTGGTGACATAGTCCTTGGGTTTATTGAGGAGTACGTACACCTTCTTCTCCAACGTGACGGGCTGATCATGGAACATCACCTCATCCGTACGGAGCACCTTGGTGCCGAGTTCGGTAACCACCTCACCATTGACCTTCACCACGCCAGCCTGGATAAACTCATCAGCCTCACGACGGCTGCAAACGCCGGCATTGGCGAGGAACTTATTCAAACGAACGGGCTCGTTGGGATCGAAGTTCTCCTCCTTATATTCGATACGTTTCTTCAATGAATACTTGGCATTGGGATCATAGCCGCCGCGCTGCTGACCATAACCGCCGCGTTGCTGCTGGCCGTAGCCGCCACGGTTGTTATAACCGCCGCCGCGCTGCTGGTAACCACCACGCTGCTGATAACCGCCGCGCTGCTGCTGGCCATAGCCGCCACCGCGCTGCTGATAACCACCACGCTGCTGCTGGCCGTAGCCGCCACGCTGCTGATAACCGCCGCGAGGCTGGTAGCCACCCTGCTGCTCACCATCATTATTATAACGGGGACGATAGCCACCCTGCTGACGAGGCTGATAGCCACCCTCATCGTTATTATTATAGTTAGGACGATAACCACCCTGCTGACGGGGCTGATAGCCACCCTGCTGGCGAGGCTGATAGCCACCTTGCTGACGAGGCTGATAGCCACCGCGAGGCTGATAACTGCGCTGCTGGGGAGCCTCCGACTGGAGATTGGCACCAAAGCCTTCCGGACGGAAACCGCCTTCACTTTCATTGTTGTTGGGTCTTGGCGTGTAAGCACGCTGTGTGTGAATACGAGGACGTGGAGAGCGTCCCTGCTGGGGTCGATAGTTGGAATAAGACGAGCGGTAACCTTCACGGCCATTCTCGTTGTCCTGCTCAGCAGACATTCCATCGGTCTTTTTCTCTAAATCTTCTGACATTTTTCTTAACTTTTAAATAATTGATACTATAATATATAACTCTACATGGACCTAATCCCTTAGGTCAAGGATTTTTATCGATACTTTTTTGCGAAACACCTGACGGCACTTTCATTATACGCCGGTGTAATTGCTGGGGGTAATGGCCATCAGTTCGGCCTTCACACTGTCACTGACTTCCAACTGCTGGATGAACTCGTGGATGGTCTCCTCGGTCATGTGCTTGTTGGTTCGGGTGAGTGCTTTCAAAGCCTCGTATGGATGCGGATAGGCCTCACGGCGAAGAATCGTCTGAATAGCCTCGGCAACCACAGCCCAGGTATTATCAAGGTCCTCCTGCAACTTCTCTTCATTGAGAATCAACTTGCGCAATCCCTTCAATGTACTCTGAATGGCGATAACGGTATGACCGAGGGGCACACCGATATTGCGGAGCACGGTGGAATCAGTCAGGTCGCGCTGTAAACGGCTGATAGGCAATTTCTGCGCCAAGAACTGCAAGATGGCATTGGCAATGCCGAGATTACCCTCGGAATTCTCATAGTCAATGGGATTGACCTTATGAGGCATTGCACTGGAGCCCACCTCGCCAGCCTTGATCTTCTGCTTGAAGTACTCCATAGAGATGTACATCCAGAAATCGCGGTCGAGGTCGATGATAATGGTATTGATACGACGGATGGCATCGAAGACAGCACCCATCTGATCGTAGTTACTGATCTGAGTCGTATATTGCTCACGCTGCAGTCCCAGCTTCTCGCTGACAAACCGATTACCAAAAGTTTTCCAGTCGTAAGCCGGATAAGCCACGCGATGGGCATTGAAGTTACCGGTAGCTCCGCCGAACTTAGCCGTCATAGGAACTTTTTCCAAAGACTCCAACTGCTGCTGCAGACGATACACAAACACCATAATCTCCTTTCCCAGACGGGTAGGAGAAGCCGGCTGCCCGTGCGTCTTGGCCAACATCGGCACATCCTTCCATTCTTCGGCGTAAGCTGAGAGTTGCTGAATCAGTTCTTCCACCTGCGGGATAAGGACATCCGACAGGGCCTCTTTGATAGAAAGAGGTACACTGGTATTATTGATATCCTGGGAAGTAAGTCCGAAATGAATGAATTCCTGGTATTGGGTGATGGGTGTTGGATGCTGGGTATTAGCCAATTCTTCGTCAATCTTAGCGAACTGCTCCTTGATGAAATACTCCACGGCTTTCACGTCGTGGTTAGTCACCTTCTCAATATCCTTCACCCGCTGGGCATCCTGCTCCGAGAACTTACGATAGATATCGCGCAAACGGTCAAACAGACTCTGGTCGAACGACTGGAGCTGCGGCAGGGGGAGTTCACAAAGCGTTATGAAATACTCTATCTCTACCCGGACACGATAGCGGATGAGTGCAAATTCGGAAAAATAATCGGCCAACTTCTCAGTCTTGCCTCTGTATCGGCCATCGACAGGTGAGATGGCGGTCAGCAAATCTAAATTCATATCACTGAAATATCAACTAATACGTATTACTTGTCTCTATTGTCTTTAATGTCCTGCAAAATTACATGTTTTTTTTGAGACTTCATAAATAATTCCCTTAATAAAACAAAAATCCCCACAACTCTTTAAGGTGCGGGGAATGCTGGTGGGCGTTGACGGATTCGAACCGCCGACCCTCTGCTTGTAAGGCAGATGCTCTAAACCAGCTGAGCTAAACGCCCGTTGTTTTGAAAAGCGATGCAAAGGTACGGAGTTTTTTTGAAACTGCCAAACTTTTGCATCACTTTTTTTGTTTTTTGAAGAATCGGGCAGTGCGAACACCCGATACTTATGTCCTCAAAGGCGATTGATATCAGAGCTTATAGAGATCGTTGGCGGCAATGAGGTCAACTTTCTTTGCCTCCAGAATCTTTTCGCAGGCATCCAGATCTGTAGGACGGATGACGATGTGTGCCACATTCCCAGCAGCAAAAGAATACAGATACTCGATGAACACGCCTGCCTCGGACAAATACTGGAGCACCACTGCCAAGGCGCCACTGGTATTGGGACAATTCAGGGCGATGACATCTGTCAGTTTCACGGCGAATCCGGCAGCCTTCAACACATCGTAAGCCCTTTCAGGCTCAGAGACGATACAGCGGAGAATACCGAAGTCGCTATTGTCTGCAATACTCATTGCCGACAGGTTAATACCAGCCTTTCCCAGCTCGGCGGTTACTTCCATCAGGCGTCCACCCTTGTTCTCAAGGAATACGGATAATTGTTTTGCTTTCATATTTTAGAATTTTAGGAACTATTTAAACTGTCGTTTATCTATTACGCGGCGGGCCTTACCCGTGCTACGCTCAATACTCTTGGGCTCACTGAGACGTACCTTGAAGCCAAGTCCGATAACACTACGGAGCTCAGCTTCCAGTTTCTTCTGAAGGCCCACCAAGACGGACATTTCATCGCTGTAGTATTCCTCCTTCACCTCAACCTGCAACTCAGAGGTATCGGTGTTGTTGACACGGTCAACGGTCAGCAGGAAGTGAGGTTCATACTCAGGCAGAGACAGAATGACAGCCTCAATCTGAGAGGGGAATACATTGACGCCGCGGATGATCAGCATATCGTCGCAACGGCCCAGAATACGATCCATACGGACCAATGTACGTCCACAGGAGCACTTTTCATAATGCAAGGCGGTAAGGTCGTGGGTACGATAGCGGAGCAACGGCATACCTTCTTTCGTGAGATGCGTAAACGTCAGTTCACCCAAGGTGCCTTCTGGCAATTGCTCGCCCGTATTGGGATCCAGAATCTCCGGATAGAAATAGTCTTCGCTCAGGTGCGTACCACACTGGCATTCACATTCATAGCCCACACCAGGACCGGCAATCTCGCTGAGTCCATAGATGTCATAGGCCTTGATACCCAGTGTCGACTCAAGCTTACCACGCATCTCCTCCGTCCAGGGTTCTGCGCCAAAGGCGCCGATCTTCAACTTAAACTCATCTCGGGGCCACTCAGACTCCTGCAAGGCTTCACCTAAAAACATCGCATAGGAAGGCGTACAACAAAGCACAGAAGCACCGAAATCATGCATCAGAGTTATCTGCTTCTGTGTATTACCTGAAGACATGGGAATCACGCTCGCACCAATATTCGTGGCACCGTCGTGGGCACCCAAGCCACCGGTAAACAAACCATAGCCATAAGATATCTGGAAGATGTCATCCTTCGTTGCCCCATAGGATGTAAAGGCACGTGAGATGCTCTCCGTCCACATAGCCAAGTCCTTGCGCGTGTGAAGTACGACAACTGGCTTGCCCGTCGTTCCGGAAGAAGCATGTATGCGGACAATCTGGCTCATCGGCACTGCAGCCAGTCCGAAAGGATAGTTGTCACGAAGGTCCAACTTGTTGGTAAACGGTAGTTTCACGATGTCATCAATGTCCTTGATGTCTCCCGGCTCGAGTCCCATCTCCTGAAACTTACGGCGATAGAAGGGTGAGTTGTGATACACATAATCAGCCATCTTGCGAAGGCGGATACTTTGAATCTCGCGAAGTTGCTCGCGATCCATACACTCGATGTTCTGGTTCCAAATCATACAGTAAATCAAATTAGAGGTTTGATCTGCAGACAAAGGTACAATAAAAAATCCGCATCTCGTAACGAAATGCGGATTTTTTATTATAAAATCTTCTTATTGCGAAGAATATGCAAATATTAGTCAACAATCTGAACAGTTGCACGACGGTTGTAAGAGATAGGTGACAGAATGTCAACACCACCCTTAGCCTCCTGAGAAATCTTGCTCTCAGCAACACCCATCTTAACGAGCTCGTCAGCAACGCGCTTTGCACGCTTCTCAGACAGAACCTGGTTGTGAGGAGCACTACCGGTTGCGCTGTCAGCATAACCTGTTACGAGGAGGTTGTTGTCGTTTTCAATTGCATACTTAGCAAGAGCCTGAACGTTTACGAGGTCCTTCAGCTCAGCAATCTCGGTCTTGTCGAGGTTGAAGAATACAGATACAGGAGTTGTGATGAATTCCTTAACAGACTGAGGAACTTCAACCTGCTTGGGCTGGTTAGCCAGGAGGTTCTTCAGACGATCGTTCTCTGCGTTAGCGTCAGCGAGCTGAGCCTTAAGAGCGTCGATCTGGCTCTGAGAGAGGGCCTTGATAGCGTCAACATCGGGAACCTTGTTCCAAGTAGCCTTACCCAGGTTGAGGGTCAGACCAACTTCAGCAGTGAACCAACGATCGTGAGCAGCGTCCAAGTTACGGCCCCAAGCGTACTCCATACCTTCGAAATCGTCTCCACAGAGGTTGTAACCAAGGTCGAGGTTGATAGCCACGCGCTTAGACACACGGAAGGTGTTCAGGATACCAGCGCTACCTACCAACTCATAAGTGTTGTAAGAGCAGTTACGGGCAACACCTACACCGAAGTAAGGAATGAAGTTCCAAACACGGTTCTCATTGTAACCGCAAAGGAGGTTGCTCAAGTTAAGCAAAGCCTGCTCCTGCAGATTCCAATACTTAATTTTGTTAACGTCAGCATTGGTCGAAATAACACTCTTACCGTCCATAGCATTGAACTTCGTGCGCAGACCGATACCAGGGGTAAACCACTTACCAATAGCAACAGAGAAACCAAGGCCACGACGGAAATCCTTCAAAGGACTCTTAGCATAACCTTCGTGCTTCTCTTCATTAGAATAGAATGCAGTGTAAGCAAAGTTACCCTGGACGAACCAGTTGCTCCAGAAAGAATTAGTGGCTACACTGTACTTCAGAGAGGGCTCGTCCTGAGCCATACCTGTCAGTGAAACGCTGGCCAAAGCCAAAACGATTAAAAATTTTTTCATAACTTTTATAATTTAACAATCAATAATTAATTATCTATTTTATTCTACAAACTTCGAAATTTCGGCACAAAGATAATATATTTTTTTGAATCCCACCTAATTTTTCATAAGAAAATACACAAAAAAACTAAAATTTCTTAACATATATCATAAAAATGCAGTTTTTTACCCCATTAACTGGTCTATTTCCTGTTGTTTGAGGATACAAATAATGATTTTCCCATCAGGTGTATAATTGACGTTGGAACACCCAAAAAGTGTATTAACGAGATTATCCATCTCTTCATTTCCCATAACCTGCCCATAAGGTATTGCAGCATGCTGTGCTAGACAGAGGGCCAAAGAATGATAGACATCCGCCCCTACCACCGAGGAAGTCTCCTCTGCAGAAGCCACCACCTGATGCAAAAGGACATCCATATTGACTCCTTCCAGTTCGGAGGGGATACCATTAACTGCAAAACTGCCATTTCCCAGATTCGACAGATCAAAGCCTAAACGCGTCATCTCAGGTAAAAGATTTTCCAACGTCACAGCATCGGACATAGACAACTGCACGACTTCCGGGAACAAGAGTTTTTGGGCACACCCTTCTTTATGCTCCATTTGCCGCAGATACTCCTCATATAATATACGTACGTGCGCGCGATGCTGGTCAATAATCATAAGACCCGACTTGACAGCCGTCATGATATACTGTCCTTTATATTGATAATGAACCGGCGACTTGTCTTCTATGATAGAAGCAGAGGTTGTGATGTCTTCATCAGAAGGATCGGGACAGTCAAACAGATTCTGTTCTTGTTGAGTATGTTGAACACCGGCATACAACTCCATCCAGTCTGCAGGAACCGGTTTGTTGTGGGAAGAAGAACGAGGATTCGCCTTAAAAGGATTATATTCCGGGCTATAATCTATCTTCGGTGCCGACACATCCGGTGCCCCCGGATTGAAAACGGGAATATCGGGTTTCCCCTGCGTATCGAACTCAATGGAAGGAACATCATTGAACTTACCGATTGCTTCCTTCACGGCCGCTCTCAGTATCTGCCAGATAGTCTGTTCATCCTCAAATTTGATTTCCGTTTTGGTGGGATGGATGTTAACGTCTATATTCTCGGGCTCCACTTCCAGATAGATGAAATAGGGCACTTGCTCACCTACAGGAACCAGACGTTCAAAAGCACCTTGCACCGCCTTGTGGAAATACGGATGCTTCATATAACGGCCATTCGCAAAGAAGAACTGATGGGCACCCTTTTTCTTGGAAGATTCCGGTTTCCCCACAAATCCTGTAATCTTACAAATGGTAGTCTCCACCTCAACAGGAAGGATATCCTGATTAAAGCGTTTGCCAAAAACATCAATGATACGCTGGCGGAGATTGCCCGCACGGAGATTGAACACCTCTACCCCATTGCTATGCAGGGTGAAATGTATCTGCGGATTCACGAGGACGATACGTTCAAAAGCCTGAAGGATATTGTTGAGTTCCGTGGCATTCGACTTCAGGAACTTCCGCCGCGCCGGTACATTATAAAACAGATTCTCCACAGAGAAATTACTTCCTACCGGACAGGAAACTGGAGTTTGAGAAGAGACCTTGCCACCAGAAATAGTAATCTGCGAACCTATTTCATCGGTTGCCATCCTCGTCTTCAGTATAACCTGAGCCACAGCGGCAATAGAGGCAAGTGCCTCACCACGGAATCCCATTGTGTGAAGAGCGAAAAGGTCGTCTGCCTTGCGTATCTTGGATGTAGCGTGACGCTCAAAGGAAAGACGTGCATCTGTTTCCGACATTCCCTTTCCATTGTCTATGACCTGAATAGAGGTTCGTCCGGCATCAACCACAATGACGTTGATAGTATCGGCGTCGGCATCCACAGCATTCTCAACCAGTTCCTTGATGACACTGGCCGGGCGCTGAATCACCTCACCAGCTGCTATCTGGTTGGCAACGCTATCAGGCAATACCTGTATGATATCACTCATTATTCTCTGTATCCTCCTGCTTTGGTTCTTCCTGCTCTCTCGGCTTCAAAGACTGCAACGGTGCTTCCTTTCTCTTGATTACCTTCAGTTCCGTACCGCCCTTCTTTCCACGCCACACGAAGATGTCATCCTTGTCAAGTGGACGGACATAATCGAACCAAGCGAACTGAGACAGATGGTATTTGTCAGGCGGTATCTGGGTCATAGGATAGGTGGTTCCCGAAGCTTTATTTGTCTTAATCCGCTGTAACTTTCGTTGCTGCAGATACATTCTCATCGTGTCAGTCTCGAGATAGTTCAAGCCCTGATACGTACTGTCCTTCTCGTCGATGGGATAATAAATTGTCTGGACATTACCAATGGCATCGCTCTCATAGATATCCCCCTGGATGAAATAGGCAAACATATCCTTTGAGGAGACCTGGTTATAGTGATCTTTTTCATCAATCTTCTCTATAGAGAGTGCCTGGCCATTAATATGAGCATGTTCCACGGTAGAATCCTTCATAAACACCTCAATGACCTCACCGAGCAACTGGCGGTTCACATTCCATGCGATAGGGTCCTTATACATAGTCATGACAGAATCTTTGGAATTATAGACCAGCGAATCACATACAGCCTGTATATCCTTTCGATACATCCTCACCTTATTATAACAATGCAACTTCCGCCATACGGAATCCGTATTCATATCATAGGAGACCATCTTCAATGTGTCACCATGAAGATAAAGCGTATCCTTCTGAGAATAATCCACAAGCATTGCTTTATCAGTAGCATAGGCATAGCCTTCTTTCTCGTCGTACCAGAAATAGTTGCTATACAGTTCATTCTTATTCTTCTTATCCTTATAGATGACATTGCCAAAGCCTTCGGCAGTACCTTTCTTTTCATCACGAAACAGACTATCGCCTATCATTTCCTTCTGGTCATCCACCAATAAACTGCGGCCAAACAAGCGGGCCTTATCATTATTGGTATCATAATAGCCCTCCTTCGTTTTCACCACACTTTTTCCTGACGTCACTGTGGAAGGACCCACGACATGAGCCTCCCGAGTACGCACATCATAATACAAGGTATCTGTCTCCAGATAGAACTTGGGATTCTTCAGTTTCACGTCGTAGTTGAACACTGCCTCACGGCTCTCTGTATCATATTCTCCCCAGTCACTGGTCAGTACATTCTTGTTATCCACCATCTTACCGCCTTCAAAGAAATAGCCAAGATTGTAAAGACGGTCATAATCGAGAGAATCGGTATAGAGTTTGGTTCCACGGTGTGTAAGAATCACATTACGGCGTGCACGTGCCATCTGTTCGTTGCCGTCATAATAAGCATAGTCACTCAACAAGGTCAATGTATCACCTTGGCGCAGTTTCACATGTCCGAAAGCCTCAAACGAATTACTGGCTTCAAAGAAATAGGCACTATCACAGGTCAACGTAGCTCCTTTATGGCGAAAGCTGACATGGCCGTTCAAAATCTGGGCATCAGGCTTCCGACCGTAACGGTCGTAAGAAAGACGGTCTGCATGATTGAGATAGACGCGTTCATCAACCTTTTTTCTGGGTGCCTTTCTCTTGCGTGCTGCCTGAGAACCAACAACCAGGCATAGTCCAAACAGGCATAGAATCAGCCCTAATGCCATTCTATGCCCGCTTGTATGCCGGTATGTTCTTTTCTGATCGGTCATTTAATCCAACCTTCATATTCAAACTGACAATCCTTATAGCGGTCATTCATCCGCACATAGATATTCTTCAGTTTATTCTTCACCCACTCCTTAAGAAAAGCCTGACGACGCTTGAGAAGGACCACATTCTTCATCTCCTGGAAGTCTTCCGTAATGGTAGCACGATGGCCATCAATCCTGCTCTTCAGTTTCACAATGGCCGAAACGGTCTTTCCCTTGGAATTGATCATCTGGAAAGCATCTGAGACCTGACCCACCTTCATCGTATCCACTACACGTGCAACTTCGGTAGGAAGATCCTGCATACGGAACTTACTGGTGCGTCCAGCTTCCGACGTATTGGCCATCAAGCCTTTGCTACTGCGGGTATCTTTATCGTCAGAGATATAGGAAGCAGCCTCATCAAAAGAGAATTTTCCCGCACGGATATCCGTTGCAATAGAATCCAAACGGTGCTGGGCCTTTTCCAATGCTTCCGATGAAACCCGAGGTTTCAACAGGATATGACGGCATTTGATTTTATCACCGCGCTTGTCGATAAGCTGGATGATATGGTATCCAAACTCCGTCTCCACAATCTTAGAGATTTTCTTAGGATCAGTCAGGTTGAAAGCCACATTAGCGAAAGCCGGATCGAGCATACCTCTACCGGTATAATCCAGTTCACCACCCTGACGGGCTGATCCCGGATCTTCTGAATAAAGACGTGCCAGCGTAGCAAAAGTGGTCTCGCCACGATTCACACGATCGGTATAGTCGCGAAGATCATTCTTCACACGGTTAATCTCTTCCTGTTCGATGCGAGGGGTAAGCGTCACTATCTGTACTTCAACTGCAGTAGGAACGAAGGGGATACTGTCTTCGGGCAGATCCTTGAAATACATACGTACGTCCGCAGGGCTCACCTTAATATCTTCTACGAGTTTCTCCTGCATCTTCTGGATGAGTTGACGATCACGGAAATCGTCGTGCATAGAACTGCGCATCTGGGCTATAGTCTGCTTACGATACTCTTCAAGTTTCTCCTTACTTCCACCCACCATCTGCAGCCAATAGTTGATCTGCTGTTCTACATTCTGGTTGATTTCAGCCTCTGTCACCTCGATAGAGTCGATGGCAGCTTGATGGAGATAGAGTTTCTGTACGGCTATCTGCTCAGGAATCGTACAGTCGGGATTTCCTTGGAAATGGACACCTTCCACCTCAGCCTGCAGACGCATCGCCTCCACATCACTCTTAAGGATAGGTTCATCACCCACCACCCAAATGACTTCGTCCACGATACTGGCCTCATTGAGAACTTCTTCCTGCACCTTGGGCACTGAGTCATTAGCCTGTGAGTCGTACTGCTGCATCATACGCAGCATCGGTCCACGGGCATTAATACCCATGGCCAGTGCCAACGCTAATGCAACAGTCAATATAGTCTTTCTTCTCATACTAAAAAACGTAATCCGCCTAATGCTTATTAACGGTTTTCACTACCTCTTGATTGACTTGCACCGGATATTTCTTGCGCAATGTGGCCACCCAGGCTTTCTCCAGTTCTTCCTGATAATCGGCAGTGACGAGTCCCTTCACATCCTCATATTCCTCAGGCCCCTTCTTCAGCAACTTTCCATAGACGGCATCAATGGGATAATCCTTTACGGCTGTCACCGGTTTATCTACCTTAAACACCATCTTGTCGATGAAAGCATTATCGCCTTTCTTGAAGATTCCTTTCTCCACGCGGATACGGATAATGGAATCGTTATTAAAGGTCTTGCGGAGCTTATCAGCCCACTTGCTGAAATCAAGTCCTTTCACGCTATTCTTCACAGCCTTCACGTCGGCCTGATCCTTCACGTGATAAACCATGCCCTTGTAACGGGGCTCATCCCATTTATACTTTTTCTTATTCTTACTAAAATAGTTAGCCAGTCCAATCTCGTCTTTGGCAGCCTTTTCCCAAACTTCACGGTTTGAAATTTCATATAGCAGCAAGCCATCGTGATACTCGCGAACCAGATTATCCAGTTCCACATCCTTGGCCTGAAGTTCAGCAGAACGCTCATCGAGCAGTTCCTCACGGGAAATACTACGCTGTTTGGCCACAGAATCTACGGCCTGTTCAGCCAAACGCTCACGTACGTTTCTGGATTCCAAAAACTTTAGAATGTCAGAACGCAGAGAATCGTACGGTTCCAACTGTTTACGGTCCTTCATCATGATGATATGCCATCCGGCAGGACTCAGCACAGGCTGTGACATCTCGCCAACCTTCAAAGCATAGGCCGCATCTTCAAACTCCTTTAAGGTTTGGTTCGGACCTATCCAAGGCAACACACCTCCATTTTTAGCCGATCCAGGATCTTGCGATACCTTCTTAGCCAATTCGGCGAAATCTGCACCTTGCTTCAAAGCCTGATAGATAGAATCGATGCGCACCTTGGCTGCCTTCTGCTCTGCATCCGTGGCTTTCTGGTTAAGAAGCACCAATATATGCGCCGGCATGATCAGGCCACGTGGCCCTATTGCATCTTTCGTACTCTGATACACCTGACGAGCTTCCTTCTCTACAGCCTCATCGGTCACAAACGAAGGGGTTATCTGCTGGTCACGATAAGTACGAAACTCCTGCTGGTACGACTTCATCGTATCAAGTTTGGCGTCCAGTGCAGCCTGAACCTTCAATTTATAATTGATAAAAAGGTCCACATATTCATCAACGGTCTTCTTATCAATCACGCCTTCTGCATTGTTCTTATTATAAGAGTACTCGAACTCAGAGCGATGAACCGGCTGACCTGCAATCGTCATAATCACAGGATCGCCTGACTGTGCAAAAGCCATGCCCCCGCAAAGGAGCATGGTCATCATTGCTATTGCTTTTTTCTGAAAAACTTTCATTTTCCTAATATATAGATTTCTCTTAGTACTTATTCATTCGGCCGTGAATAGTTAGGAGCTTCACTGGTAATGGAAATATCGTGGGGATGACTCTCCAAGATACCAGCATTGGTGATACGCGTAAACTTGGCGTGGTGCAAGTCCTCGATAGTGGCAGCACCACAATATCCCATACCGGAACGCAGGCCACCGGTCATCTGATAAATGACTTCCTGCAAGGTTCCCTTATATGGAACACGACCTGCAATGCCTTCGGGCACCAGTTTCTTCACGTCCTTTACACCACCTTGGAAATAACGGTCGCTCGAACCGTGCTCCATTGCCTCCAACGAGCCCATACCGCGATAACTCTTGAATTTACGTCCATTGAAGATGATGGTATCACCAGGACTTTCTTCCGTACCGGCAACCAAAGAACCAATCATCACGGAATAGCCACCAGCAGCCAAGGCTTTCACGATATCACCACTATAACGTAAACCTCCGTCAGCAATCAGGGGAATACCAGTTCCTTTCAGGGCGCATGCCACATCATATACGGCACTCAACTGAGGAACACCCACACCAGCCACAACGCGAGTGGTGCAAATGCTACCCGGGCCGATACCTACCTTAACGGCATCAGCACCGTTATCAACAAGCATCTTGGCGGCTTCGCCCGTAGCCACATTACCAACCACCATCTCAATGTTGGGGAAGGCTTTCTTGGCCTCGTGAACTTTTTCTATCACGCTTTTCGAGTGGCCATGAGCCGTATCTATCACGATGGCATCCACACCTGCATTCACCAAAGCCTGAATACGGTCAAAGGTATCAGCCGTTACACCTACTCCGGCAGCCACGCGCAGACGGCCTTTATCGTCCTTACAGGCCATAGGCTTGTTCTTAGCCTTCGTAATATCCTTATAAGTTATCAGGCCTACCAGTTTGTTGTCCTTGTCCACAACGGGAAGTTTCTCTATCTTATTGGCCTGAAGAATATCTGCTGCCGCATCAAGGTCAGTCTGCTGATGGGTAGTCACCAAATTCTCAGAAGTCATCACCTCATCAATCTTCTTATCTAAACGGCGCTCAAAACGCAAATCGCGGTTGGTCACGATACCAACGAGATGGCCTTCTCCGTCAACCACGGGAATACCGCCGATATGATATTCCGACATCATCATCAGTGCATCTTGTACGGTGCGCCCTTTCTGAATCGTCACGGGATCATATATCATACCATTTTCTGCGCGCTTCACAATAGCCACCTCACGGGCCTGAGCCTCAATAGACATATTCTTGTGAATCACACCGATGCCACCCTCACGGGCAATGGCAATAGCCATAGCCGATTCCGTGACGGTGTCCATAGCAGCCGTCACGAATGGTATATTCAACTCGATATTACGAGAGAACTTGGTTTTCAACTCTACCTCACGGGGCAGTACCTCTGAATAAGCGGGAATCAAAAGGACGTCGTCAAACGTGAGACCGTCCATCACAATTCTGTCTGCAACAAATGATGCCATAGTGTACTTTAAAATTTATTGCGTGCAAAGATACACATTTTCCGTCATATGAGCAAACCTTTCACATTTTTATCGTTACGATTAATTCTATTTAACGTGGATTACAAACAATATCAGTTGGCCACTTCCGAAAGGAACTTGATACGAACGAGACGCACTTCGTCTTCCGAATAGTCGTCACCGAGTTCTTCCATAGCTGTGGCAAGGTCATCGGTATCGCTCTCTGAGAAATAATCGTAGATGTCATCCACATGGTCATCATCCATCACTTCCTCCAGGAAATAGTCGATATTGAGTTTTGTTCCGCTATAAACGATAGCCTCCACTTCATCGAGCAATTCCTCGAACTCCAGACCTTGGGCATTGGCGATGTCGTCGAGTGCTACCTGACGGTCGATACTCTGGATAATCTTCACCTTCACGGCCGACTTCTTGGCCACCGTACGGACACGCAAATCCTCAGGACGTTCAATATCGTTCTCCTCACAATGGCGTTTGATCAATTCCACAAACTCCTTACCAAACTTGCGGGCCTTGCCGGCACCCACGCCCTGAACCTGCTGCAACTCTTCGAGCGAGACAGGATAGACCGTGGCCATCTGCTCCAATGAACCTTCTTGGAACACCGCATAGGCAGGAACGCCTTTCTGCTTGGCCACCTTTTTGCGCAGGTCTTTCAGCATGGCAAAGAGTGTGGGGTCAAGTGCACCGCCCTGTCCCTCTACCGTCTCATCATCGTCGTCATCGCTGAACTCATTATCGAGTACAATCATGAACGACTCAGGAGACTTCAGGAACTTCTTTCCGGAAGAAGTCAGTTTCAGCAAGCCGTAATTCTCAACATCCTTTTTCAGATAACCTGCAATGAGGGCCTGACGGATAACAGGATTCCATATTTTGTCGTCCATATCCTCACCGGAACCAAATTCTTCCAACTGATCATGCTTGTGCGCGACAATATCATCCGTGGCATGACCTGTGACAAAGTCTATCACATAGTCGGAACGAAAATCTTCCTTCAACTTCTGAACAGCAAGGAGCACGACGGCAAGTGCGTCCTTCGCCTCCTGTTTCGTCTTAGGATGCAGGCAGTTATCACAATTGCCGCAGTTATCTTGCGGATATTCCTCGCCGAAATAATGGAGCAGCATCTTACGACGACATACCGAAGATTCGGCATAGGCAGCCGTCTCTGCCAGCAACTGGCGTCCGATATCCTGTTCGGCAACGGGTTTGCCTTCCATAAACTTCTCGAGTTTCTTGAGGTCTTTATAGCGATAGAAAGCAACACACTTGCCTTCTCCGCCATCACGTCCGGCACGTCCCGTCTCCTGATAATAGCCTTCCAGACTCTTGGGGATATCATAATGAATCACGAAACGCACATCGGGTTTGTCGATACCCATACCAAAGGCTATAGTGGCCACGATGACATCAATATCCTCCTGTAGGAAATCATCCTGAGTCTTATTACGGGTAGCCGAATCCAAGCCAGCATGATAGGGCGCAGCCTTGATATCATTGGTACAGAGCACGGCGGCCAGTTCCTCCACCTTTTTACGCGAGAGGCAATAGATGATACCACTCTTACCAGGATTCTGGCGGATAAACTTCACAATCTGTGCATTGGTGGCATCGTCGTTGCCTGGTTTCTGCCTTACTTCATAATACAGATTCGGGCGGTTAAACGAGCTCTTGAACTCCTGAGCATCCAATATGCCGAGGCTTTTCTTTATATCCGTTCGTACCTTGTCGGTAGCCGTAGCAGTAAGTGCAATAATTGGTGCCTTTCCTATCTCGTTCACGATAGGACGTATACGTCGGTACTCTGGACGGAAGTCGTGTCCCCATTCCGAAATACAGTGGGCCTCGTCAATGGCATAGAAACTGATCTTGACCGATTTCAGGAAATCCACATACTCATCCTTCGTCAGGGATTCGGGAGCTACATAGAGCAGTTTGGTCTTACCCGAAAGTATATCCTCTTTCACCAAGTCGATAGCGGCCTTGTTGAGAGAAGAATTCAGATAGTGCGCCAATCCCTCCTCCTCACTCATGCCGTTGATGACATCCACCTGATTCTTCATCAGGGCAATCAGTGGCGAAATGACGATGGCTGTCCCCTCCATGATCAAGGAGGGCAACTGATAGCACAGACTCTTTCCTCCACCAGTAGGCATAAGAACGAAGGTATCGTTACCTGCAAGGACATTCCGGATAATCGCTTCCTGGTCTCCTTTGAAGGTATCGAAACCGAAGTATTGCTTCAATTTTTTGGTCAGGTCAATTTCGTTAGGCATCAATTATATTATTATCGTTTAATCATTAGAATTCATCCAATAGCCAGCTAAGCGCTTTCCAATTTCTGCAAATGCGCTTTGTCCAACTGCTCTTTTGCATACTCAAGAGTAACATCAAATGTTTTTACACGTTTTGACGGTATTTCAAACATTGCATCCATCATCACGGCCTCCACGATGGAACGGAGTCCTCGGGCACCCAACTTGTATTCCACAGCCTGATCCACGATATACTCCAACGTTTCTTCCGTGAACGTGAGTTTCACGCCATCCATCTCAAACAGTTTCTCATACTGCTTGACAATGGAGTTCTTGGGATCCACGAGAATGCTCCGCAACGCCGCCCGATCAAGCGGATTCAGATAAGTCAATACCGGCAGACGACCAATCAGTTCCGGAATCAGGCCAAACGACTTCAAGTCCTGCGGAAGGATGTACTTCATCAAGTCTCCCTTATCAATTTTGCGGATATTCTGCACGGAACTATAACCCACCACATGGGTATTCAGACGCTGGGCAATCTTACGCTCTATGCCGTCAAAAGCGCCACCGCAGATGAAGAGAATATTGCGGGTATCCAGATGCACATAGTCCTGATCAGGATGCTTGCGCCCACCCTTTGGGGGAACATTCACAATAGAGCCTTCCAGCAACTTAAGCAGGCTCTGCTGCACACCCTCTCCAGATACGTCGCGGGTAATGCTGGGGTTGTCACTTTTGCGGGCTATCTTGTCAATCTCGTCAATGAAGACGATCCCGCGCTCAGCGGCAGCCTGGTCGTAATCAGCCACCTGAAGAAGGCGACTGAGAATACTCTCCACATCCTCACCTACATAGCCAGCCTCGGTGAAAACCGTGGCATCCACGATGGTGAAGGGCACATCGATGAACTTGGCAATGGTACGTGCAAGCAATGTCTTGCCAGTTCCCGTAGAGCCCACCATAATGATATTGCTCTTCTCTATATCCACGCCCTTGTCAGACAAAGGTTGCTGAAGGCGCTTATAATGATTATAGACAGCCACAGAAAGAAACCGCTTAGCCTCATCCTGACCGATAACGTAGTCGTCGAGATATTTCTTAATCTCGCGAGGCTTGGGCACTTTCTTCATCTTGAAAGGCTTATCGCCCCGCGATTCCCTGTCATTATTCAGAAGTCCTGTTGACACAACAATATCATGGGCCTGCTCGGCACAGTTTTCACAGATATAGCCGTTCAGTCCCGTTATGAGCAACTTTACTTCGCTCTCACTTCTCCCGCAGAAATTACAGACTTTCTTTACCACAAATTCCTAGTCCTTTACTTCTTCAATCCTTATTGTTTCTTCACCAACACGGTATCAATCATACCATACTCCTTAGCCTCCTCGGCAGTCATCCAATAGTTGCGGTCGCTGTCCTGCCAGACTTTCTCAAACGGAGTGTGCGAATGATTGCTGATGATGGTATAGAGTTCTTTCTTGAACTTCTGTATCTCCTTCACCTCAATCTCCATGTCGCTGGCCTGACCCTGCACGCCTCCAAGCGGCTGATGTATCATCACACGGCTATGAGTCAGTGCCGAACGCTTGCCTTCCTGCCCAGCTACGAGCAGCACGGCAGCCATCGAGGCAGCCATGCCCGTACAGATGGTGGCCACGTCACTGCTGATAAACTGCATCGTGTCATAGATGCCGAGACCGGCCGTCACGCTTCCACCAGGAGAATTGATGTAGATGGAAATGTCCTTACCGGGGTCCACGCTGTCCAGATAAAGCAACTGGGCCTGCAACGTATTGGCTGTATAGTCGTCAATCTGTGTGCCAAGGAAGATGATACGGTCCATCATCAGTCGTGAGAACACGTCCATCTGCGTCACATTCAACTGGCGTTCCTCCAATATATAGGGATTCAGATACTGTGACTGAACTTTCATAACATCATCGAGCACCATGCTGCTCATTCCCATATGCTGCGTAGCATATTTTCTAAAATCATTCATTTTTTTCTTTCTCGTTTTTCTATTATCATTTATCATTTGCTTCGCTCAAAGAAGCGCAAAAAAGGTTATCCGCCTTTTTCTTAATACAAAGATAAGAAAAAAAACGGATAACCCTTTGTTTGGAGGAAAAAATATTTCCTAAAAAATGTTATTTCGATTCCATCATCTTGTTAAACTCTTCGAGAGTAGCCTCTTTCGGGTTCAGTTTCACCACATTCTTGAGGACCTCGGTGAGTTTGCGATCAATGGAGCGATCCACCAGATTGTCAACATATTCCTTCTTCTTGAGCATATCCTCAGCATAGTTCTCGAGATACTCATCAGGCACGTTGTTCATTCCATATTGGGCAAACTGTGCGCGGGCGGCTTCCTTAGCTGCCTCTTTCACATCGGCATCCTCCACTTTGATATTGTTAGCAGCCACGAGTTGCTCCTTGATGAGGTGCCAAGTCAGTTCCTTGATGCTCATCTCGTAGTTCTTCTCCACGAAGTCGGCACCCTTGTCCTTATTGTTGTTAAGCATAATGCGCTTCAACAAGGCATCGGGGAATGTCAGCGTGCCCACCTTCTTCTCGCAATGGGCGCGCAAGTCCTGAATGAACTTGAAATCACTGTCCACCACGAACTGGGCCTTCAGTGTCTCGGCGATACGCTCACGGAACTCCTTCTCGTCCTTCACGGCATCCTTGCCAAACACCTGATCGAAGAGGTCCTGGTTCACCTCTGCCTTCACGTAGCGGCTGATTTCGGTTATCTGATAAGAGAAATCAGCGTCAATCTTCTCAGCCTCCTCACGGCTCACCTTCAGCAACGAACTGATCTCGCCAAGGTTCTCAGGATAGGCTTTCTTGGGATTGAAGGTAATAATGTCGCCCAGTTTGCAACCGTCAAACAGTTTCTTCTGGTCGTCCACCTTAATATAATTAGGCAGCATAATGGCCTCTTCCACGGTGATGCCGTCTTCCTTGGTGTTGCCCTCGGCATCCAGTTCGCGCAGATCACCCTTCAGCATATCGTTCTCCTGATAGCTATCCACCTTGTCGTAGTGACCGCCGCGGCTGGCATACATATCCACTTGCTGGTCTATCAGTTTGTCGTCCACCTTGATGGTATAGTAGTCAACCTTATCGTGGCCGCTCAACTTAATCTCAAATTCAGGAGCCACGGCAATGTCGAAGACGAACGTATAGGGAGCGTCCTTCTCCACATCCACCGGCTGCTGCTTCTCAGAAGGCAGGGGATCGCCCAGCATCTGAATCTTATTCTCCTGAACATACTTGTAGATCTCCTGGCCTACGAGCTTGTTAATCTCATCCACTTTCACGCTGGTTCCCACCTGACGCTTAATCAGGCTCATTGGTACCTGACCTGCACGGAAACCTGGCACATTGGCCTTCTTACGATAATTCTTCAGTGTCTTCTCGACATTTTCCTTGAAGTCTGCCTCCTCTACCGTGATGGTCATCAAGCCATTCACTTTGTCGGCATTCTCGAATGTTACTTTCATCTTGTTTTGTATCTAATTAATTGTTAATTTGCATTTTGGGATGCAAAGGTAGCAAGAAATTCGCTAATTACATTAAATAATGTGGAAAAATTTGTTTTTTTAACCTCTTCCGAAGACATGAAAGGGCCAAAATAAAACGTACACACTTCCTTGCCACTCTGCATCAACTACAGTTCCACCCATTGGAACTACTGGTTCCAGGCTTTAGAACTAACAGTTCCAGACTTTAAAACTGCCGGTTCCAAACATTGGAACTATCGCCTCCAGACTTTGGAAACAAAGCATGGAAAAGCTACCCGGCTTCTTCGGCTTCTTTGCGGCGTTTTTCTTCGTCAATCAACTGGAAGTCCTTCTGACGGAGTTCGAAATCGCGTCCCAAATACTTTTCTTTCACAATGGGGTTGGCAGCAAGTTCTTCGGGAGAACCCTTGAAGAGGATGCGGCCTTCGAAAAGCAGGTAAGCACGGTCTGTGATGGAAAGCGTCTCGTGTACATTGTGGTCCGTGATAAGAATACCGATATTGCGATATTTCAACTGCCACACGATATGCTGGATATCCTCCACGGCAATGGGGTCCACACCGGCAAACGGTTCATCAAGCATAATGAACTTAGGATCGATTGCCAGGCAGCGGGCAATCTCCGTACGGCGGCGTTCACCACCGGAAAGACGATCACCGAGGTTCTTGCGGACCTTTTCCAAGCGGAGTTCCTTGATGAGCGACTCCAACTTCTTCAGCTGATATTCGCGGGGACGGCCCGTCATCTCCAATACGGCCATGATATTGTCCTCCACGCTGAGTTTACGGAAAACGGAAGCTTCCTGGGGCAGATAGCCCACACCGGCTCGAGCACGCTTATAGACGGGGTATTTGGTTATCTCCTTGTCGTCCAGATAAATGTGGCCGGCATTAGGGATAATCAAACCCGTTGTCATATAGAAAGAGGTGGTCTTTCCGGCACCATTAGGACCCAGCAGTCCAACGATTTCGCCCTGCCGCACGTTGATCGAGACATCATTGACCACCGTGCGCTTGCCGTATCGCTTCACCAGTCCTTCGGTGCGAAGCGTCATCGACCCTTCCGTCTTTGTGAATTTTTCACTGTCGTTCAACAACTCGTCTTCCATCTACTTGCAAATTTGGTTGCAAAGTTACAGCAAATGAGCGGAATAACAAAAGAAAAAAGAACTTTTTTGTTTGGGATTCCCGAATGCAGCCTTTACTTATGAAAAGTTAGTGCAATTCTCGCAAAAATCAAAACAAAACTTTGCTTTTTCATCTGTTTTCACTAACTTTGCACACAAATTGACATCAGAGACCTATGTTCATCTATAAATGGCTTGCTGCACTGGGCAGATACCTCGTATTGATGGGACGCACGTTTTCGCGTCCCGAACGCTACCGGATGTTCTGGAAACAATACGTGAAAGAGATGGCGCAGCTGGGCGTTGACTCCATCGGCATCGTGCTGCTCATCTCGTTCTTCATCGGAGCTGTGATCTGCATCCAGATGAAGCTCAACATCCAGAGCCCTTGGATGCCGCGATGGGTGAGCGGCTATACCACCCGCGAGATTATGCTGCTGGAATTCTCTTCAAGTATCATGTGTCTGATACTGGCAGGTAAAGTAGGTTCAAACATTGCCTCCGAATTAGGAACCATGCGCGTGACACAGCAGATCGACGCGCTGGAAATCATGGGAGTGAACTCGGCATCATACCTTATACTCCCCAAAATCATGGGACTGATTACCATGATGCCGTTCCTGGTTATCTTCTCTTCGGGCATGGGTATCCTTGGCGCTTACGCAACGGCCTACATTGGCCACGTTCTCTCTCCCGACGACCTGACCCTAGGCCTGCAGCACGACTTCAACCAGTGGTTTGTCTGGATGTCTATCATCAAGAGCCTGTTCTTTGCCTTCATCATCGCCAGCGTTTCATCATTCTTCGGCTATACGGTGGAAGGTGGTTCCGTGGAAGTAGGTAAGGCATCCACTACGGCTGTGGTCAATTCTTCTGTGCTTATTCTCTGTTCCGATGTGTTCCTAACGCAGTTACTGTCATGATCCAGATAAACCATTTGTACAAATCGTTCGAGGACAAAGAAGTACTGCATGACATCAACGCATGCTTCGAGAACGGAAAGACCAACCTCATCATCGGACAGAGCGGAAGCGGAAAGACCGTGCTGATGAAGAATATCGTGGGACTGCTCGACCCCACAAAGGGAGAGATTCTCTACGACGACCGCAACTTCGTGGCCATGACAAAGAACGAGAAAGTGATGCTGCGGCGTGAAATGGGAATGATTTTCCAGAGTGCAGCCCTGTTCGACTCCATGTCGGTATTGGAAAACGTGATGTTCCCGCTGGATATGTTCTCTTCGATGAATTACAGGGAAAGGGTGAAGAGAGCCCAGGAATGCCTGGACCGTGTGAATCTGATTGAAGCCCAGCAGAAGTATCCGGGCGAACTCTCCGGCGGTATGCAGAAGCGCGTGGCTATTGCCCGAGCCATCGCGCTGAATCCAAAGTATCTCTTCTGTGACGAGCCGAACAGCGGACTCGACCCCAAGACTTCCTTGGTGATTGACGACCTGCTACACTCCATCACCCAAGAATACAGCACAACGACCATCATCAACACCCACGACATGAACTCCGTGATGGGCATTGGTGAGAATATCATCTTTATTTATAAGGGTACGGCTGCATGGAACGGCACCAAAGATGAAATCATGACTTCCACGAACAAGAAACTCAACGACTTCATCTTCGCCTCTGACCTCTTCAAGAAAGTAAAAGAGGAAGAGATGAAAGAAAAAGTAGGGAATCCTTAAAAGGCCTTACCTCATCAGCCACTTGCCATCGCGCTTCACCATCGGAACGACTATTTCCTCCACGGTACTGTCACCATAGCAAATCATCAGAAAAGCCTGTGCCGTGGGTTGAAGGGAATCGTTAATACAGTTCTGCACTTCCACTTTCTTGATACCACGATGCTCCAACTGCTGTTGGGCCATATACATCTTGATATTGGCAACCAACTGTTCACGGTACATTTCGGGAATGCTGTCCTGCATATCCATCTTGTCCACAAAAGCATCAGCCTTCCCTTCCAGCAACAAATTATAATAGTCCTTGGCAGCATTGGCGGCGGCAAAGTCGGGCTTCTTCCCGTCACCGCAGGCAACGAGTAGCAAAGCCACAATGCAATAAAGGATTCTTCTCATATAACAGCTGAAGGATATGCCATGAAGGGAAGGTTCAGGCGAGTATTTTATTTCTGACGGATAAACACATTGATGGGCGAACCTGTCAGCGTCCAATTCTCGCGAATCTGATTCTCCAAGAACCGGCGGTAAGGCTCCTTCACATACTGCGGCAGGTTGGCATAGAACACAAAGGTGGGAATCTGCGTGTCGGGAACCTGCGAAATATACTTGATCTTGATATACTTACCTTTGATGCTTGGCGGTGGCGTAGCTTCGATGATGGGAAGCAGCACTTCATTAAGTTTCGACGTTCCAATCTTCACCTTGCGGTTGAGATAGACCTGCTTGGCCGTCTCCAGCACCTTGAAGATACGCTGCTTTGTAAGCGCCGAGGCAAAGATGATGGGGAAATCCTTGAACGGCGACAGATGCTCGCGAATTACATCCTCGAAATACTTGATGGCTTTCTGCGACTTGTCTTCCACAAGATCCCACTTGTTAACCACAACCACCAGCGACTTCTGGTTCTTCTGTATCAACTGGAAGATATTCATGTCCTGGGCCTCAATGCCACGGGTGGCATCGAGCATCAGGATGCAGACGTCGGAATTCTCAATGGCACGGATACTGCGCATCACGGAATAGAACTCCAAGTCCTCACTGACTTTATTCTTTCGACGGATACCGGCGGTATCCACCAGGTAGAAATCAAAGCCGAATTTATCGTAACGGGTATAGATACTGTCACGGGTGGTACCGGCTATCTCGGTCACAATATGACGTTCTTCACCGATAAAAGCGTTGATGATACTGCTTTTCCCCGCATTGGGACGGCCCACCACGGCAAAGCGGGGAATACCCTCTTCAAGCAGATCTCCGCTCTTCTCGGGCAATTTCTCCAAAACAAGGTCGAGCAAATCGCCCGTTCCCGAACCAGTAGCAGCACTGACACATATGGGATCACCTAGGCCCAACTTATAAAACTCGCCGGAAACATAGAGGTCTTCATTGTTGTCCACCTTGTTTACAACAAGGATAACTGGCAACTTCGTGCGGCGCAGAATCTTCGCCACATCACTGTCCCAATCAGTCAGGCCGTTCTGTCCATCGACAAGGAACAGCAGCAAGTCGGCCTCTTCGGTGGCCACCATCACCTGCTTGCGGATTTCCTCTTCGAAGATATCGTCCGAATTAACAACCCATCCACCGGTATCCACCACAGAAAACTCTCGTCCGTTCCAGTCGCAATGTCCATACTGACGGTCACGTGTCGTTCCAGCCTCATCGCTGACAATAGCCTGACGGGTTTTGGTCAAGCGGTTGAACAATGTGGATTTGCCTACATTGGGGCGTCCTACAATGGCTACTAAGTTTCCCATATATCTTTTCTCCTTTTTCTTTCTAATTTATTTATCCATCAGCACAGCAACTATTCGGGATTATATCCGAAGTTGTTGAGCTCCTTCTGCGAAGAGCGCCAGTCTTTATCCACCTTCACATAGGTTTCCAGATAGATACTCTTGCCGAAGAAACGCTCCAAGGCCTTGCGGCTCTCCGCACCCACTTTCTTCAACGCCACACCCTGATGGCCGATGATGATTCCCTTCTGGGAGTCACGCTCCACGTAGATTATTGCGCGGATGTGGATGTTCTTTTCCGTCTCCTTGAAGCTCTCTACCACAACCTCCACACTATAAGGAATCTCCTTGTCATAGTAGAGCAGAATCTTCTCGCGGATGATTTCCGAAACAAAGAAGCGGGCGGGTTTGTCGGTAAGTTGCTCCTTATCGAAATATGCCGGACTCTCGGGTAGCAGTTCCTTGATGCGCTTAAGCAGCATGTCCACGCCGAACTTGTTCTTTGCCGAAATGGGCAGAATCTCCGCATTGGGAAGCAGCGTGTGCCATTTCTCGACAATTGCAGTAAGACTCTCCTGAGAACTCTGCGCTTTCTGTTTTCTCTGAATATTCGGAGAACTCTGCAGCTCATCAATCTTATTGATAAGCAAAATGACCGGTATAGTCATTTTCTGCACCTTCGCCAAGAAATCCATATTCTTTTCTGGATTCTCTACGACGTCGGTTACATAAAGCAATACATCGGCATCGGCCAACGCACTCTCAGAGAATGCGAGCATCGATTCCTGTAGCTTATAGTTAGGTTTGAGCACACCGGGAGTGTCCGAAAACACTATCTGCATATCATCAGTGTTCACGATGCCCATGATGCGGTGGCGCGTAGTCTGCGCCTTGAACGTGGCAATTGAAATACGCTCACCTACCAACTGGTTCATAAGCGTAGACTTTCCTACGTTCGGGTTTCCCACTATATTAACGAATCCTGCCTTATGCATATTATCAAATAATTAAAAACCGCAAATTACGCAGATTACGCAGATTGATCAGAAAGACCCAATAATCTGTGTAATCTGCGTAATCTGCGATTATTCTTTACTTTCCGTCGTAAGCCCACTTCAAATAGCTCGCGCCATGGACAAATCCGGCGCCAAAAGCTGTAAGAATCAGGTTGTCGCCTTTCTTGAGCAAAGGTTCATTCTCCCAAAGAGCCAATGGGATAGTGGCTGCACTTGTGTTACCGAAATGTTCGATATTCACCATCACCTTCTCCATCGGCAATTCCAGACGCTTTGCCACGGCTTCTATGATGCGGATATTGGCCTGATGAGGAACGATGAAACGGATGTTGTCTTTGTTGAGACCGTTGCGCTCGGCAATCAGCACACAATCATCGCTCATCGATGTTACGGCATAACGGAACACGGTACGTCCCTCCTGATAGAGGTAATGCAAACGATGGTCCACCGTGAAATGGGATGGAGGACAGACCGAACCACCTGCTTTCAGGTGAAGGAAGGGTAAGCCCTTGCCATCTGTACGGAAATAGTTATCCATCACACCGATATTCTCTTCCTCTGTAGCCTCAAGCAGCACTGCAGCTGCACCGTCACCGAATAGCGGACAAGTCTGGCGGTCCTGATAATCAACGATCGATGACATCTTATCGGCACCGATGACGATGATTTTCTTATATCGACCGCTCTGAATCATGCCGGCGGCAACATCAAGTGTATAGAGGAATCCGCAACAAGCAGCTGAGAAATCCATGGCAAAGGCATTCTTCAAGCCAATTTTGCCCAACACGATAGAGGCTGTACTGGGAAACTTGTAGTCTGCCGTTGAGGTAGCCACGATAATGGCATCGATGCTGTCAGGATCCGTTCCTGTTTTCTGGAGCAATTGCTTGGCAGCCTTACGGGCCATATAACTCGTGCCCAGACCTTCCTCATTAAGAATTCGGCGCTCTTTAATGCCGACACGCGACATAATCCACTCGTCATTGGTCTCAACCATACGCGACAGTTCATCATTATTGAGAACATAGTCGGGCACGTATCCGCCAACACCTGTGATTATTGCGTTAATCTTGCTCATTATTCAGCAGCTTCGTCCATTACGATAGCAATCTTGCCGCGGTAGTAACCGCAAGTGGGGCATACAGTGTGATAGATGTGGTATGCACCACAGTTAGGGCAAACTGCCAGTGTGGGAGCCACTGCCTTGTCGTGAGTTCTACGCTTCAGTGTACGAGTCTTTGACTGTCTTCTTTTAGGATGTGCCATAATAATTTACTATTTTAAATTTATAATTTACTTTTTCTGTACGGAAGAGTTTTCACTCTTCGCTCTTTGCTCTCAACTTGCTAAGAGCTTCCCAGCGTGGGTCAATGCTCTGTTGGTCATCCGCATCACTGCTTCGGGCAGCGGAATGCTCTTCAAGAGCCTCTATCATAGCAGCGTTACACTTGCCAGGTTCGTGAACGTGCTGGATGGGAATGGCCAGGGCTATGAATTCGTAGATAAACCAGGAGAGATCGAGGATTCCCTCATTCTCGTCGATGATTACCCAATCATCGTCTTCGTTATACTCGGCTCCGAGTTTAACTGTCAGGCGATTATCAGCCGCAAGGGGCTGTTCCATATCGTCGAGACAGCGATCACAAGGAACGATTACCGTGCCTTCCGTATGGAACAGGAGTTCAAAAAAGCCGTTAGTCTTGCGTATAGACAGCGACACATGCACATTACCCCTGCTTACTTCAGAGCCGTTTATCGCCCCGAAGTAGGCATCATCAAGGTCGTATTCCAAGGCAGTCGCGCCTTCCTTCAGACCTTTCAAGTCTATCTTTAAGGACTCTAAACTAC
This sequence comes from uncultured Prevotellaceae bacterium, assembly GCA_900316985.1. Taxonomy (GTDB): domain Bacteria; phylum Bacteroidota; class Bacteroidia; order Bacteroidales; family Bacteroidaceae; genus Prevotella. Next base: position 2,415 of record ONFE01000004.1, on the reverse strand, counting down.
ACATAATCTATCCGAGTGAAGACGCTTCAAGTCCACACTTTGGGGTGCAAAGGTACAAAGAAGTGAGCAAAAAACAAAGGAATTTCAAAAGAAATTAACCCGCAACTTCTTTTTTTCGCATTGAGAATCAGCTTTTTCGCACAATGTGCCCCAGCGTGTGCAATAATCTGAATTAGCTACGATTTCAACAACGTCTTAAACAAATAAAGCAATTCTTTATTTCGGAAGTTCTATACGGAAGGTGGTGCCCTTCCCCACCTCGCTGCTTTTCACGTAGATATGTCCTTTGTGATATTCTTCAACAATGCGCTTGGCAAGCGAAAGTCCCAATCCCCAGCCGCGCTTCTTCGTGGTGAAACCGGGCTTAAACACATTACCGACATCCTTTTTTTTGATGCCCTTACCCGTGTCGCTGACTTCTATGGCCACCTTGTCGCCTTCGTCCTGCATGAAAAGTGTGATGCGCCCTGAGCCCTCCATGGCATCCACGGCATTCTTGCAAAGGTTCTCGATAACCCATTCAAAAAGCGATGCGTTGATTTTAACGATGATATCCTGCGGCGGAAATACTTTTTCCATCTTCACCTTGTGAGAGGTACGGCGATCCATGTAGTCTATCACATGGTTCATTACTTCTATCAAACTGGAAGGTACTGGCTCGGGCAAAGAACCGATCTTTGAGAAACGCTCCGCTATCAATTGCAAACGTTTCACATCTTTGTCCATCTCAGGAATCAAATCATCGTCAGGATAAGTTTCTTTCAGTATCTCCGTCCATGCCATCAGACTTGAAATGGGCGTTCCTAATTGGTGAGCCGTTTCTTTGGAGAGTCCCACCCATACTTTATTCTGCTCCGCCCGCTTGGAAGTAAGCAAGGCAAAAATAGCCACCACCACAAAGATCATTACCACACCTAGTTGCACGATGGGATAGACATTCAGACGCTTGATCATTACCGATTCATCGTAGCAGACATCGATATAGTCTTTCTTGTCCTCCATAAAAATGCGGATATAACGCCCGGATGCAAACATCTTCTCAGCAATAGAAGCAGCCATCTGAAGGCTGTCCTCGTATGTTTTCCCTTTCAAATCCACATTTCGGAATGTCTGCACATTTCCTTGTTTGTCAGTCACCACAACGGGAATCGTATTGTTCTCATCAATGACCTTCAATACCAAATTGAGATCGGTATTTTCATCTGCAAGATTCAGCGTACGCATGGCCTCTGCCCATACACTCATCTTACTTCTCTCTTCTATGGCCAAATCACTCACCAGATAATGGCTGACCACAAGACTTGCCACCGCTATCACTATAGCAGCCACCACGAGAATAATCTTAACAGAGCGGATTTGGTCAGTCCATTGCATAATTAAGGAACGGAAGATTTGCAAGAATATTGCACTTGCTTCTCTGTAACGACAAATCCCTCCCTGCAAGCAGGAAGGGATTCCAAGTGTTATGATAAAAGTTAGAGGTTAACACCAATGTTTGCAAAGAAGGCATTACTACGGCCAGAGAAGTTCTCTTCTTTTGCTATGTTTGTAATGCCAAACTGATAACCTAATTCAAGATATATCTTATTGTACTCTGCACCAACACCAAGTTTGAGGCCCATGCTTGCGCGATTCAAACCACCATGACATGCTTTTTTTTCATCAAAGGTTCCAACCGATTCAGATTCAGTTGTACCTTTCACTGTCTGTTTAGTCTTACCAGAAATCGCATACGAGAAATAAGGTCCGAAGAATGGCAGGACAGCAATTTGGTCAGAAACTTTTAAGCCATACTTAATAGTAAGAGGAATCTCAAGAATATTATAACCAACACGGGTAACAGAACCCTCTGGAGCTCGTTTTACAACATCATAAGTGCCATTCTTACCACCACGCTCCGTATAATAAAGACCACTTTCTATAAACACTGGTGTATTATCGGAAGGACGAAGACCAACAACACCTGCAAGTGTCATACCCACTTTGGAGCTAGCATCAAGGTCACCACTCAAAGAGGCTGCAGTCATACCGAAACGAACACCCCAGTAGATATTCTCCTCGTCAAGAGAAAAACCGCCACTGCTGTACTGAGCGAAACTGCTCATCGAACAAAACATTGCCATGATGGCTACTAATACTTTTTTCATATCTTTACCTATTTAAGTTAGAATAAAAAAATCACCTGATATTTATTTAATATAAAAAGATAGTGCAAAGATAGTATTTTTATCTTTAACTTACAAACATTCTGATGGATTTGTATTAAAAAGGTAAAAAAAAGAGAGTCCTGGTATCTTTCGAAATCCAGGACTCTCTCTGTTAAATAAAGAAGGCGGCTACCTACTCTCCCGCATTGCATTGCAGTACCATCGGCGATGGCGGGCTTAACTTCTCTGTTCGGAATGGGAAGAGGTG